>NZ_JBPXKD010000009.1:0-122327 GCF_054558475.1 Aquirufa sp. Wall-65K1
TTAGGCCTGCCGCTAGCGTTCATCCTGAGCCAGGATCAAACTCTCCATTGTAAATAATCTTTGGATGTTTGACTTTGCTCTTACTATTAAAATAAGAATTGTCATTATCCTTGTCTTGAATGCTATTTTTCTCTTCATAACCACTTTAAATGATTATGAACTTTTTCCTTTTATCAACACGTCAAAGAACTCTTTGTACTCAAGTTACCTACTCGCTTAAAAAAACTTAGACAAAAAAATTTGAACTCTTTTAAGTTCGCCTCTTTTTTTATCATCTACTTTATAAGCCTTTGGCCTTTCATACTTCGAACGACTGCCGTTGTAGTCGCTAAATCGGAGTGCAAAGATGTAGGTTTATTTTCCTTATTCCAAATCTAGATTCAAAAAAAATTCACTTTTATTGTCAAAGCCCCGATAATTCACTGAAAATCAAGTCGAAAAAATCCAAAGAAAATTTATCCCTCTAGACCTATTCCGTAATTTTTAATAATATTGACTCCAGAAAATACACTAACCCTAATCTATCATTCATCATGTCAAAGAATATCCAACAAGAGATTTTTACTCTCCGTGAACAAGCTATTATTACCCTGATTCAACAAGGACTAACATCTCAAGAGATTGCTCAAGATCTAGACATCTCTCTTCATACCACTAAAAAACATCGAGAAAACATTGCCCGAAAGATCGGTAGTCATGGCAAAATAGAATTCAGAAAAATCATTCGAAATATCAAAATGTAGCTTGGCAGAGGTTCTACCCCAGGCCTTAAAGTAAATTATCAACTTCTTGATTAAAGTAGGACTTCTTTCCCTACTATTCTCTTTTATTTTTCCAGCAGCTTTACACCATGTTTGCAAACATTGGTATTGCCCGAAAAACCAGAAAAGAGTAGGGATTGAAAAATTTATATCCATTCAAATGAACTTGACAAGAAATTACACAAAACTTTCAAAAGTATTGGCTGCTACAATTCTTATTGGGCTTACAGGCATATCCGCCAAATCCAATGGTACTAGTTTACATTTTACTAAATGTTGTACTGCCACCATAAAGCTTGAAAATAGGGAGAGTACAATATCTGTTACAAAATGTAGAACTACACTTATTGATGCTTGTGATGCTGCTTATAGAGAAGCACGAAAAGCCGCAATAGCTCTGGGGGAATAATTTACGAAAATGATGATTATCAGGGTAATCCTTTTTGATGATTATCCTGATAATGTTAATGAACAAATAATATTTTAATTCTAAATGAAAATGAGAACATTAGTCATAACTCTATTTTTCACCATTCTAATTGGAATAAAATGTCTAGCACAAAATTCAGAAATAAATATAGTTTATCAACTATTCAAAAACGGTGATATTATCCATTTCGATGTAAAAATATTGGATGATTTTTCAACTTATAAAGTTCAAGAAACAAAAGAAAATACCCCAAATGATTTTGTAATGAAAGTCACGACTCCAGGAAGTTACATCTTTGAAAAAATTAAAAAAGAAAATAAACTCTATTATTCTGAGCCAATCATGACAAAACGCTTTTATGTAGTTGATTCATTACATCCGATGAAATGGAGAATAAATAAGGAAATAAAATCAATTCTTGGCTATCCTTGTCAAAAGGCTCAAACACATTTCAGAGGTAGAGACTACATTGCCTATTTTACAAAAAAAATACCCGTAAATAATGGTCCATATAAGTTTGGGGGATTACCTGGATTAATTCTTGAAGTATATTCAACAGATGGAGAAATTAAATTTTTGACGAAAAGCATCAATTTTTCGAAAAACACAATTACCCATGTTCCCTCATATACAAAGTATTATGGTAAATACATTTCTCACCAAGATTTTGTTTCAACATATATAACTACTTGGAAAAACATTATTGCCAAGCTCAAATCAAGGGCTGAAGAGCATGTTCCTGGAGATGAAGACTACATCAAAAGCCATGAAATTGAAATCAAATATCCCGCATTACAGTTGGGAAGGGGAATAAATTTAAACGAATAGGTCATTATAATCGGATAATCAACCTGACTAAAATGCCTAACATGGGTAATTCATCCACAACATTTTTGGGGTTCCTCGGAATTGTATTTATAGGTATATCATTCACTTGTCCTGCACAAAATCCGAAAATAAATGCTAAAGTTTTGGATGGTAGAACAGGTAAAATGATACATCAGGGTATCGCTATCGTTGAGGATTCACTTGAAAACCACATTACTTTCACTCAAATAGAAAATGGATTTCTTTCTATTGAAATTCCTAGGAATATAAGTATGTGGTTGACGGTTAATTCCATAGGATATCAAAGCTATCGACAATATTTCCAACCTACTGAGGTAATCATGAACACCCATGTGATTTACCTACAAGCAGACACTACGTATCTGTTGGAAGAGGTTTTTGTAAAAGCAAAACCTATTTATCAAAATCAAGACACATTAACATACAAGGTTCAAGCACTCAAACTTCCCGGTGATCAAAAAATTGAAGATTTACTTAAGAGGTTGCCTGGAATTACGGTGGATGAATATTCAGGCAAAATAAAATACAAAAACAAAAGAATACAGACGGTGCTATTAGATGGGGAAAACTTGTTAGATCAAAATTATAGCCTAGCCACTAAAAACATTGCCATTGATGATATTGATGAAGTTCAAGCCATTGAACATTTTACCGAGAATTCAATCATTAATAGCTTGGGGAGCTCTGAGGAGGTCGCCATAAATTTAAAATTTAAGAAAAAATTTACCTTTTCAAATTCCAGTAGTATGGATGCAGGAATCATGGAAAGCTCAGTCAATGCACTTCAAATTAAAAATAACACATTGATTAGTACCCCCAAAATCAAAAGTATCTTCAATGGCTCATTTAACAATATCGGAAATAATAACACTAGCATAGAATTTTCTAATGTTAATTCTGATAACCCCGCCTACTCTTTTCTACCTGAAAAATTAATTCCCTTTAGTTCATCCTTTTTAAATTCGGATTTACAAAAAACGAATCGAAATAATCAACTTCAATTAGACTTCAATTCAATCTTTAAACTTCATAATAAGTTTAAAATTAAGGTAAACAGCGCTAGGTTAAAAGATAAATATTCCATTATCCAAGAAAACGTTAGTTCGATTAACTTGCCAAATCAATCCTTTAGCATATCTGATAATCGCCTTGAAAAAACCTTATCGGATTATTGGTTAAATTCTATTTATTCCAAATATCAAGCTTCTACAAGTTTAATTATTGAGTGGAAATACCAATATACCGATGCAACACTTCTGAATTCAACGGAACAAGTGATTAATTCAGCTATAGACTTTAACTCAAATCAAAATTTTCAACAGAGGGACCAATTAGCTGATGTTATTATCACTTCCAAAATAGGCCAAAATTCTGCTTTCATATATACCTTTCAAAGCCTCATTAATACCAATGATTATGATTTGAATTACTTATATAAGTTATCAAACCCAGTAGATAAATTTCAACTTATCAATCATCGGAACCATTTGACAAAAAACACAATTCAGTTGATACACGTTTTTATTCCTAAAATTTTAATTGCTGAAACTAAATTAGATGTAAATCAACTTAAGCAGACTATACTCAATTTCAGACCATCCAATTATTTCGAAAAATCCATTAATCTGTCTCAAACCTTAAAAGGTAAGCTTTCCAATCTGGAATATAATTTCTCCGTCAATCATGAAGAAAATAGAATAGAAAATAATGAGCACGTAAATAATTCCTCAAGGTTCAACTACTCATTTAAAACAAGTTTTCCGTTTTTAGGTCAATTTATAGAATATAGAAACTCAAAATCTAATAAATCAAACTACCGTAATTACATTTTAACCGATAGTGTTTTTTTAAATAGTCGATTTATTCGGCTTGATTCAAATCTAACCAATATCCCAATTTTACATACTCAGTCCATTAGCTTAGGGAATAACATTCAACATAATCTATACTATAATTTCAGTTATAGTCATTCCAAGCTGAACGGAGATTATTACCAGTCACAAGAAATTTCTGATTTGAATATTATACAAAAAAACATTTGGCTAGATCTTGCAAATGAAATGACCAATACTAAGCTTGAGGTAAACTATTTTGTCCAACCTCTTACCATTAATTTGAAAAGTATAGTTGAGGTCTCCGCCTATCGATTTCCTAATATCATTAACAATTCCCAACCAAGAATCAATCAATCTTCAACTTTTCATCTTGGAATGGGGTTCTCCACTGGTTTTTTAAAAGGTTTTTCCATCCAAAATATTTTTCATTCCTATTATAATGTAATTGAGAACAATAGCTCTTTGTTTGAAAATTTTACTTACCGAAACCAATTCCAATTATTCTTTCGATTAAAAAAACTAGCCTATCGATTTGATTGGCAATCTTTGCAATACAGCACTAATGCAGATCCATTGCATTTTTTGGATTTTTCAATTCTCTACCGTCCAGAAAAATTACCTTGGTCAATCACGCTTAGAGGAAATAACTTATTGAACTATACTCAAAAAACATTCGTCACCTTGTCGGACTACGCCACTTCTTCATATAGTAATCCACTATTGGGCAGGTCGATTCTACTCTCGATAGCATACAGCCTATAAACTAGAAAAAAAATAAAGCAGGCTTAAGACATAAAGCTTATTTCAAAGTCAAATCAAGCCTAATTCAATAGATCATAATTATCAACTTCTTGGATAAAATAGGACTTCTTTCCCTATAAAATACTTTTTGAGGTCCATTAGCTTTACATCAAGTTTGCAAGCCTTGGTGTCTCCCGAAAAACCAGAAAAGAGTAGGGGAAAAATTAATTTTTTTAAAAAAATGGAAATACATGAAAAAAAAATCGTTGCCATTCTTTCCCTAATGACCCTGACATTAGGTATGTCAATAACACTAAAAGGCCACGAAGAGACCGTTGCAACATGCAAAAAGGCAAATCAAACTTGTATGATAACGATTAGCCATGGAGAAGAAACTAAATACCCTGGATTATTAACAATTTAAATTCTTCAAAAAATACCTAATCTTTTAAATCTTATAACAATGAACAATTCTAAATTTCTAAAACTATCACTTCCAATTCTGAGTGTAATTATTCTAGGATGCATATTTACAAATGATGTTCGAGGTAAAGAAACACCTAATGCTAGTTGCAAAAAAGCAAATCAAGTTTGCATGGATTTACCATTTCCATATCCTGACCCTAATGGGATACTTGTTATTGTACTAGATTAAATAAATAAGAATGCTAGTCTCAAATGAACTAGCATTCTTTTCCAAAATAAATCCCAATGAAGTTTAAACGAATTTTAGCCGCTATTGTATCTGTCATTGTAATTATATTAGGTTATAGTTTACATCATTATTTAAAAACTAAAAAAACAGACTTCCTGTCCAATGGAGGCTTCAATAGAAACTATTTGCCAATTCAATCTGAATTGAAATTAGTTGCACCATCATTAGAAACATTATACCGATTTAGCCATTCAAGCAATACTAACTTCGCTATTGGATATTGCGACAAATCATTAGTTAAAATCACTTTTGAAAATGGTCTTTTAAAATTCACTCCAATTAACAATCTTCCTATATTCTCCAATTGTGAATACTTTGGCGATGACATAAACGAGAATATATACGTTCAAAATGTAAATAATGTAATTACTACAAGTGTAAAACTATTCCATGGGTTTGATAAACGGATAATAAGTAAAAAAGAGCAACTTGAAAAAGGCATTGAACCGGTAATTTTCAGAAACAATGAAATAATATGTGCGAGATTTCCAAAAGGGAAATGGCAATTCCGATTTCAAAATATCAGAAATCCAGTCGAAAATAATTTGAACTTTTTTAAGCTAATTGATCAAGGATCAATTAAACATTTCCCCTCTAACAACACATTTATTTACGTTTCTTTATTCACAAATGAAATAATTGAATTTGATTCAACATTCAATCTAATTCGCCAAGCAAAAACAATTGATACTATTAAATTAAAACCCAAAGCTAAGGAGATCAACAATAGCTTGATATTTTCATCTCCTCCAAGAGTCACAAATTATGATTTCTTCATTTCGAAAAAACAGTTATTTGTTCGATCTATCGTCAAGTCAAACCAAGAATCAGATTTTAAGAAAAAAATAGTTTTTGATATTTATGATATCAATAAAAGATTCAAGTATATCGGCTCTTTTTTCCTTAAGCACGAGAATGAAGATTATCCAACAGACATGCATCTACTAAATAATAACAATTTACTACTTCTATATGAAAACAGAATCGAAGTATTTAACATCACGATATAGCTCTATATTCCAGACAATTACCATTTTTTTTGATTTTTCAATTTACTTCTATTCAGGAGTAGATAAACTTGTTCATTTTGATCAGTTTATTATAAATTTTGGAAGGTCTCCATTTGCACCAACCAAGTTCTTATCTGAAACTGGAGCCATTGTTGTCATAATTGAAATAGGATTATCAATGTTGCTATTTATAAAAAGAGCTCGAAAAATAACTTTATTTTTTTTAGCCGGCTTATCGTTGATATTCACCATCTACATCTTACTTATGATAACTTACTCTCCTTCCCTTCCCTGCTCATGTGGAGGAATTGTGAGTTTTCTAAATTGGAACGAACACCTAGTACTAACAATATACCTAACCGCTAGTTCATTTTATGCAGCAATTATCCACGAAAACAATTAAATGTATTTTTCTAACTCTTTGCTTTCTCCAATTAACTTGTCAAGAAATTTTTGGACAAATTTCAATTCAAAAAAAGCACCAAGAATTGGAGTTCCGAATACTTGACTCACTTAATATGCATCCGATTCCATTTATGCAGTTTTTGATTAAGGAATTTAACCCCATAGGAGATTCTTTACGAAAAACTGGCATAACAAATGAAGCCGGTTTTGCCCAAATATCAATTACAAATTCCTCGAAAATCTATTTTGAAAGCATTTTATATTCAAAACACAGTGTTTTAACTAATGACTTAAAGACTGGAATTGTAAATAATATCTTACTAATTCCACTTAAAAATGAACTTAAAGAAATTGTAGTTAACGATCGACCACTCTATGGTGTAAATAAAATAGAATTTCGTGTTAAGAAAATCCACAAATCGCAAGCTCCCATAATACAGAATTTTCTTAAAACAATAAATGGAATAAGCCTACAATCAAGCGATGATAAATATCTTGGTAAAATCATTGTCTTTTACTTAGATGGAATAAAAATCGAATCAAAAATAATTAAGGAATCTGCGATAGAATCTTTTGAAAAACTTGAAATAATTAGTGCTTCAGATGGAGAATATTGGATGAAACCTTCTGAAGTAATCTTTAATTTCATATCGAAAAAACCTAAAACCCCTACTTTAGGTATACAAACAAATACTGAATTAGCAATTCTTTTTCCTTATTCAAGTCAAAATCTAGGCATTTACTATTTGGGGAAAAGATCTAGTTTTAGAGTTTCTACACTCCTTTATTCCTATGGTCAAAATGTTCAGAATAACTTAAATCAAGAAATTAACCAAATTAAATCACATTCTAAACAACTGCTTGAGACTACAACTACTCCAAATTTCAATACATTCATTTTCAACTATAACCTTGATAGCTTGACTACCATTTCATTCCACTTTGGATATCAAAATATTCACAATTCCCAAAATAGTAATTTCACTTTCAGCCCTTTGATTTCAGAAAGCTTAGACCAATTACAATCCGAAAGCAATAGACTGTATAATAAATCAAAAATTAGTAATTTGATATTGTTAAAACGTCAAAATCATAAATTATTTATCAGATATGATTACGGCAATTCTAATATCAAAAATCAATATCTTGATCCTAATGAATTAAATCAGGCCACCTATGAAAAATCAAATTCAACCTATATCAATTATGCAAATAGATTACAATTATCTAAACTCACTAAACTAAATACGACACTTTCTTGGGAAAATAAGAATTCTAATACCCAGTATAATTTCCAAAATGACAATTCGGTAGCATCATATTTTAATTCAAATTTTATTGGCCTAAGATCCATATTCGCCACTTCACTTAAAAATATTTCAATATTAATAGGAGGGCGATTAGATTTGATTAACCAAGAATTTGAGTCAAATTCGGCTAAATACCGTCACAAAAATAAGGTGAGATTTTTGCCAACTTTATCACTTCAATATGAATCTGAAAAGATTGGAAACTTTAATTTCAGTATAAACTCTGACTATATTTTGCCAGATATCAGCCAACTGGCTAGCTTTTCTAGAAGAATAGATCCATTTAAAAGTATAATGGGCAATAATATGTTAGATACTGAGAATAATATTGATCTAAGTCTAACACATATGATCAATATAAATCAACTTGAACTGTCTACCGAATTAGGATATCAAGAATCTGATAACCAATTAGGCTATTCTCCTTACAGAATTGAAAAAAATCAACTCATTTATAGTTATACCAATCTAGGAAAATCTAAAAATATGTCTTTCCAAATAAGTTCAAGTCTAGCATTAAGCAAATCCATAACTTGTCAGGTAAATTTGGCACAAAAATTTGCTCAATTCTATTTGAATCCAATTTGGGATTATTCAAATTTTAATTCTAATTGGTTACCTATTTTTTCTATTTCAAATTCGTGGGACTATCAAATATCAAGTAGATTTAGTGCTTCGCTAAATATGTATTTTGATAATTATTCATATGAATTCTTTGAAACCAAACAATATTTTTTACCTAATGCAGGTTTGACATTTAATGGTTCAATGGGGAGAGATTGGAATTTTTCAATGGTTTGGAATACCATATTTGCGAATGCAAATTTAGAAAAAACACATACGTCTCAACAGAATTACATATCAAACTCAAGCATAATTACGAATTATCGTTATGTTTCTATTTCCATCCAAAAATCATTTGGAAAAAAACAGAACAATGTACCAGAAAGTAGTACAGCTGATGAAGTTAAACGAAAATTCAAGACCATTTAAAAACTGAATTTTCAATTCACTCATCTATCCATGTAAATCATCAACTAATTGATATTGAATCCTAAACAAAAAATCGAAGCCAAATAGATTTACCAATTTGACTTCGATTTTTATTTTGAACTAAAAACACCTACCCCAAAAACGGATATCGAAAATCCGTCGGGGAAGAAAACACTTCTTTCACTGTTCTTGGAGAAACCCAACGCAATAAGTTCAAATAAGAACCTGCTTTATCATTTGTTCCAGAGGCTCTAGCCCCACCAAACGGCTGCTGACCAACTACCGCTCCCGTACATTTATCATTCAAATATAAATTTCCTGCTGCATGCTCCAAGACTTTAGCTGCCTCTGACAAAGCATAGGCATCTTGCGAGAATATTGCACCTGTTAATGCATAAGCCGAAGTTTGATCAACCAACTCTAAGGTATCTTTCCATTTTTCATCTGGATAAACATAAATCGTCAATACTGGCCCGAAAATCTCCTCTTCCATGGTGCGATAACGTGGATTACTCGTCAATAGGACGGTCGGCTCCACAAAATACCCCCGACTAGCATCAAAGCCTCCTCCTGCAATCAATTCTACTTCCGATGATTTTTTAGCTTCAATGATATAGGATGTAATCTTATCAAATGCTTTTTGATCAATGACTGCATTCACAAAATTGCCAAAATCCTCTGTCCCTCCTACTTTAATCTGGGCTAGTTCAGATTGCAACTCGCTTTTCACGGCTGACCATAAGGATGCTGGCACATAAGCTCTAGAAGCAGCTGAGCATTTTTGACCTTGATATTCAAATGCTCCACGAATCAATCCTGTCACTAAGGCCTTTACATCTGCTGAAGGATGAGCCACTACAAAATCTTTGCCTCCCGTTTCTCCCACAATCCTCGGATATGATTTATATTTAGCGATATTATTTCCTATATTCTGCCAAATGGTCTGAAACACTTTCGTAGAACCTGTAAAGTGGATACCCGCAAATTCCCGGTGGGAAAATACAACCTCCCCTGCTTCGGGTCCATCGGCAAAAACTAAATTAATAACACCCGCCGGCAATCCTGCTTCTTCTAATATTTGCATCAATAAGGCTGCAGAATAAATTTGCTGAGGGGCTGGTTTCCAAACTACTGTATTCCCCATCATGGCTGGAGCTGCTGGTAAATTACCCGCAATAGCCGTAAAATTGAAGGGCGTCAAGGCATATACAAAACCCTCTAAAGGTCTATATTCTAATCGGTTCCAAACTCCTGGTGAAGAAATCGGTTGATCTGCATAAATTTGAGCTGCATAATGGGCATTAAAGCGTAGAAAATCTACCCATTCACAAGCAGCATCTATTTCTGCCTGGTAAGCATTTTTTGATTGACCCAACATGGTTCTGGCATTCAATTCCATGCGGTATTTGTTGGCCGACAAATCAGCGGCCTTTAAAAAGATGGAAACGCGCTCTTGCCAAGTCAATGCTGCCCATGCTTTTTTAGCAGATAAAGCTGATTCAATGGCATCTGAAATTTCCTTTTTTCCTCCTTCGTAAAAATATCCTAAAATATGCTGGTGATCATGTGGACAAGTCATGGCTACTTTCTTAGCTCCTTGAACCGACTTCCCATGAATACGCATCGGAACCTCAACTTGCGTATTACGCAGATTTTGAAGCGTATCTTGTAATCTTTGACGCTCAGCACTACCTACTGCGTAGGCGTATATGGGCTCATTTGTAGGCTGGGGGACTCTAAAAAAACCAGTTGACATATCTTTATATAGTGAAGTGTAAATTTCAAACAAAAGTACAGCATATTTTTCAAGGTTCAAATGAAAGATAAGGACTAAGCTTTTGCCATACGACTTCATCTAGTTGTTGAACCTTTTTCAAATCTGCCCAATTTTGAAAAGGTCCATGTTGCTTGCGGTAGTTCAAAACCAAATTCGCTTGCCGGTACGGTAAATAAGGATGTCTAAATTCCTTCCATTCCGCCCTATTAATCAGCAAATATCGATAAACACCTTTCCCTAGTTGAAAGTGCTTTTGATGCTCATTGACCCAGCTACTATCCAAGCCATAAATTTCCTTCAATTGGGAAACTTGATAAAATCCCCCCAATTTTTCCCGGTAAGCAATGATTCTTTTGGCAAAGGCCGGACCTATCCCTGGCAAGGCAATCCATGCTAAAGAATCCGCTTCGTTGATATCGATTTGCCAATTTTGTTTTTTTTCTTTTTTGAATTCATGAGGGTAATCCATATTTGAAAAGCTAGAAAATTTATTTATTGGAAAAGTGGAGAATTGCTTCTTTTTAGAATAGGATACTTGATTTGCTTTTTCCATTTCAATCAAGGTTTTTGTCCAATAGGTCGGTTGAAAGGTTGCCATGACTTGTTGCCGACTAGCATATTCAATCCAGCGAGCGGTCAAATCCGCCAGGACTAAACAAATGAATAGACATAGCGTTCCTAGCATTTCGGACCTAGTCATGCCTAATATGAAGCGTAGGTAGTAATGAACTTTATTTTTCCACATGAAACTGATCATCATTTTGGCAAGAATAGTATTTTTTTGTGGAGGCTTCTAGCTAAGCTATTGTTTATTAGAAAATTATCAGTAATTTTGCAGGCTATTTTAGGATTAAAGCCCTCTGGGCAAATCCGAAGAGTGGTTCCGAAACAACTTTTCTTTTCGTAGGGAAATGGTCAAGGGACACCACTTCTTTTCATCTACGAGGCGTTCAGCTTGATTAATCTCTTCCAAATGGAGGAGAATTTGTGCCCCTAGGGCCATTATTCACATTAATTAAAACGTATAAAGCCTTGAGTAACATCACTGCCACCGGAAGACACAGCTTTGCGAAAACGCAGAGTGTGATCAATTATCCAGATTTTCTGGATATCCAAATCCAATCCTTCCAAGATTTCTTCCAGCTTGAAACTGCAGCTGAAAATCGCACGGACGAGGGTTTATTTAAAGTATTTGCTGAAAATTTTCCAATCGCGGATTCGCGTGAAAATTTCGTTCTTTCCTTTGTTGATTACTCAGTAGATCCACCGAAATATTCGGTAGATGAGTGTATTGACCGTGGATTAACCTATTCAGTGCCTTTAAAAGCCAAGTTGCGATTGATCTGTAATGACACAGACAACGAAGATTTCCAAACCATCGAACAAGAGGTTTTCTTGGGAAATATTCCGTACATGACAGAACGTGGGTCCTTTGTGATCAACGGAGCTGAGCGTGTTATTGTATCGCAATTACACCGTTCACCAGGGGTATTCTTCGCGCAATCGAAGCATACGAATGGAACGAAGTTGTATTCGGCTCGTATTATTCCATTCAAGGGTTCTTGGATTGAATTTGCTACGGACGTAAACAACGTCATGTATGCTTACATTGACCGTAAGAAAAAGTTTCCTGTAACAGTATTGCTTCGTGCCATTGGTTACGGAAATGACAAAGACATCTTAGATTTATTTGGTTTAGCTGAAGAAATCAAAGTTGATAAAAAAATCATCAAAGGTATCGTCGGTCGTCGTTTGGCTGCAAGGGTTCTAAAAACTTGGCAAGAAGACTTCGTAGATGAGGATACAGGTGAAGTAGTTTCAATTGACCGTAATGAAATCTTGATCGAGCGTGATACGGTTATTACGGAGAATGAAGTAGAAACGATTTTAGAATCAGGTTCTTCTACCGTTATTCTACATAAAGATGATGTGAACGTTTCAGACTATAACATCATTTATAACACATTACAAAAAGATACTTCCAACTCTGAAAAAGAGGCTGTAGAGGTTATTTATAAGCAATTACGTAACACGGATGCACCGGATGAGCAAACTGCTCGTGACATCATCCAAAACTTATTCTTCTCTGACAAGCGTTATGATTTAGGAGAGGTTGGTCGTTACCGTATCAATAAAAAGTTAGGCCATGACATCCCAATGGATGTGAAGGTATTAACGAAGGAAGATATTATTTCTATCGTGAAGTATTTGATCGGATTGATCAACTCTCGTGCGGTAGTCGATGATATTGACCACTTATCAAACCGTCGTGTTCGTACCGTAGGTGAGCAATTATATGCTCAGTTCGGAGTGGGTCTTGCTCGTATGGCTCGTACCATCAAGGAGCGTATGAACGTACGTGATAACGAAGATTTCAAACCTGTTGATTTGATCAACGCTCGTACTTTATCTTCGGTTATCAACTCATTCTTTGGAACCAATCAGCTTTCTCAGTTCATGGATCAAACAAATCCATTGGCTGAGATTACGCACAAAAGACGTATGTCTGCCCTAGGGCCAGGCGGTCTTTCTCGTGAAAGAGCTGGTTTTGAGGTTCGTGACGTTCACTACACGCACTACGGTCGTTTGTGTACCATTGAAACTCCCGAGGGACCTAACATTGGTTTGATTTCCTCACTTTGCGTTCACGCTAAAGTGAATTCCATGGGCTTTATTGAAACTCCTTACCGTGTCATTGATGGCGGAAAAGTGGATGTAAGTAGCCATGTTCAGTATTTGACTGCTGAGGAGGAAGATGGCAAGAACATTGTTCAAGCTAATGCTCCTATTGATATTAAGTCAGGTAAATTCTTATCTGATCGTGTTAAGGCTCGTTTTGAGGGTGACTTCCCATTGGTTAATCCATCCGAAGCACAATTCATGGACGTAGCTCCTAACCAGATTGTTTCGGTAGCTGCTTCTATGATTCCATTCTTGGAGCATGATGATGCTAACCGTGCCTTGATGGGATCTAACATGCAACGTCAAGCGGTACCTTTATTAAGACCAGAAGCTCCGATTGTAGGAACTGGTTTAGAGCACCGTGTGGCCATTGACTCAAGAACTTTAGTAGTAGCTGAAGGAGATGGTGTTATTGAATATGTAGATGCATTGAAGATTGTAGTAAATTATGATCAAACGGAAGATGAAAAAGTCATCAGTTTTGATGGTTCTTCTAAAACCTACAAATTGATCAAGTTCCGTAGAACGAACCAAGATACCACGATCAACTTGAAGCCAATTGTTTTCAAAGGAGAGCGCGTTACGAAAGGACAAGCACTTTGCGAAGGATATGCGACTCAAGGAGGAGAATTAGCTTTAGGACGTAACATGAAAGTGGCATTTATGCCATGGCAAGGTTACAACTTTGAAGATGCGATCGTAATCTCAGAGAAAGTAGTTCGTGATGATATCTTTACTTCGATTCACATTGAAGAGTTTGAATTAGAGGTACGTGATACAAAACGTGGTGAAGAAGAATTAACTTCTGAAATCCCGAACGTATCGGAAGAGACTGTTCGTAACTTGGATGAAAACGGCGTTGTTCGTGTAGGATCTGAAGTTAAAGAAGGTGATATTTTAATTGGTAAGATTACTCCTAAAGGAGAATCAGACCCAACTCCAGAGGAAAAATTATTACGTGCCATCTTTGGTGACAAAGCAGGTGATGTGAAAGATGCTTCTAAGAAAGCACCTCCATCATTAAAAGGTGTGGTAATCGACACGAAGTTATTCTCTCGTCCTAAGAAGGATAAAGAAGAGCGTGAGAAGTCGAAAGCGGAGTTGAAAAAAGTGATGAAGCAGTACGGCAAAGATTTATTAGACATTCGTCGTATCATGATTGACAAGACAGTAGCCTTGTTAAATGGTAAAACATCTAATGGAATCAAGCACAAATTCGGAACAGTGATTGTTGAGAAGGGTGTTAAATTCAGTGCTAAAAACATTGAAGAATTATTATTCCCTGACAAGAACTTGTATCGCGATGAGAGCACATATGCAGTACCAGAGGAAGCTAATTTACTGTCTGATTTGATCGTAGAAGAAGCTACTGCTGATGCAGAATTAAATGCTCGCTTCTTACAATTGATCAAGAACTATAACATTCGTCGTAATGAAATCGCTGGTCGATTCAAGCGTGAGCGTTTCGTGTTAGAAGTAGGTGATGAATTACCTGCAGGTATCGTGAAATTGGCGAAAGTATATGTAGCTAAGAAACGTAAGTTGAAAGTAGGAGATAAAATGGCGGGTCGTCACGGTAATAAGGGTGTTGTAGCTCGTATTGTACGTGAGGAAGACATGCCATTCTTGGAAGATGGAACGCCAGTAGATATCGTATTGAATCCACTAGGAGTACCTTCTCGTATGAACTTAGGTCAGATTTACGAAACGGTATTAGGTTGGGCTGGACAAAAATTAGGTAAGCGCTATGCGACACCAATCTTTGACGGTGGAACTGAGGCTGAAGTAGCTGCTGAGTTGACTCTAGCTGGTTTACCAGATTGGGGCCGTACGTATTTATACAATGGTTTGACGGGTGATAAATTTGATCAACCAGTAACAGTAGGTATCATTTACATGCTGAAATTGGGCCACTTAGTGGATGATAAGATGCACGCTCGTTCGATTGGACCATACTCATTGATTACGCAACAACCATTGGGTGGTAAAGCTCAATTCGGAGGTCAGCGTTTCGGTGAGATGGAGGTATGGGCGCTTGAGGCCTTCGGAGCAGCGAATATCTTGCAAGAGATTTTGACTGTTAAATCCGATGACGTTATCGGCCGTGCTAAAGCATACGAAGCCATCGTAAAAGGTGAAAATATGCCAAAACCAAATATTCCAGAGTCATTCAATGTATTGATTCATGAATTACGTGGTTTAGCATTAGAAATCACCCTAGAGTAAACATACATAGGGCTGACAACAGCCCTTAACTAACATCATTTTCCAAAAAAATTAAACGAAAATGTCATTTAAAAAGACTAGAAAGCTGAATAGCGACTTCCAAAAGGTGACCATTTCATTGGCCTCCCCTGAGTCGATCTTAGAAGGTTCAAATGGTGAAGTAACCCAACCGGAAACCATCAACTATAGAACGTACAAGCCTGAAATGGGTGGATTGTTCTGTGAGAGAATCTTTGGACCTACCAAAGATTGGGAATGTCACTGTGGAAAATATAAGCGTATTCGTTACAAGGGCATCATTTGCGACCGCTGTGGTGTTGAGGTAACTGAGAAAAAAGTACGTCGTGAGCGTATGGGCCACATCGAATTGGTGGTTCCAGTAGCGCATATTTGGTACTTCCGTAGCTTACCCAACAAAATTGGTTACATGCTTGGATTATCAACTAAGAAATTAGATCAAGTTATCTATTATGAAAGATACGTGGTTGTTCAAGCCGGTATGTATGCTGAAGAAGGAAAGATAGGTTCTCAATACCTTGATTTCTTAACTGAAGACGAATACCTGGATATCTTGGATAAGTTACCTCGTGAGAATCAACATTTGCCGGATGAAGATCCGCAGAAATTCATCGCGAAGATGGGTGCTGATGCCTTGAACATGTTGTTATCACGCATCAACTTAGACGAATTATCAGCAGACTTACGTCACTCGGCAGATACTGAATCTTCACAACAGCGTAAGGCGGAAGCTTTAAAGCGTTTGAAGGTTGTTGAAGCATTCCGTGAATCAGTTGGCCGTATTGATAACCGTCCAGAATGGATGATCATCAAAATGGTTCCAGTTATTCCACCAGAATTGCGTCCATTAGTGCCATTGGATGGAGGTCGTTTCGCGACTTCAGATTTGAACGATTTATACCGTCGTGTAATCATCCGTAATAACCGTTTGAAGCGTTTGATCGAGATCAAAGCTCCAGAAGTTATTTTACGTAATGAGAAGCGTATGTTACAAGAGGCTGTTGACTCCTTGTTTGACAACTCTCGTAAAGTCAATGCGGTTCGTTCAGAAGGTAACCGTGCTTTGAAATCCCTTTCAGATATGTTGAAAGGAAAGCAAGGTCGTTTCCGTCAAAACTTATTAGGAAAGCGTGTTGACTACTCAGGTCGTTCGGTAATTGTGGTTGGACCAGAATTAAAAATGCATGAGTGTGGTCTTCCAAAAGACATGGCAGCTGAGTTATTCAAGCCATTTGTTATCCGTAAGTTGATCGAACGTGGTATTGTTAAAACAGTTAAATCTGCGAAGAAAATCGTTGATCGCAAAGATCCAGTGGTTTGGGATATTTTGGAAAATGTCATGAAGGGTCACCCGGTATTATTAAACCGTGCTCCTACTTTGCACCGTTTGGGTATCCAAGCGTTCCAACCTAAATTAATTGAAGGAAAAGCGATTCAATTACACCCATTGACCTGTACGGCATTTAACGCCGACTTTGATGGTGACCAGATGGCGGTTCACGTTCCACTAGGACATGAAGCGATTTTGGAAGCCTCTTTGTTGATGTTAGCCTCTCATAACATCCTTAACCCTGCGAATGGAGCACCTATCACGGTACCTTCACAAGATATGGTTCTTGGATTATATTATGTAACGAAGGGAAGAAAATCGACCGAAACGCATAAAGTAGATGGTGAAGGCCGTCGTTTCTATGGTTTTGAAGAAGTGGTGATTGCTTTGAACGAAAAGAAATTATCTAAACATGCGAACATCGTGGTAAAAGCGAATGTACGTAAGGAAGATGGTTCTTTAGTAAGTGAAATGGTTGAGACAGTAGCGGGTCGCGTATTGTTCAACCTTTGCGTACCAGAGCAAGTAGGTTACATTAATGAATTGTTGACTAAGAAGAAATTGCAGCAAATCATTTCTCAAGTTCACAAGATTTGTGGAATGGCTCGTACTGCGCAGTTCTTGGATGATATCAAAGATTTAGGATTCCAACAAGCCTTCCACGGCGGATTGTCGATGGGTATTGGTGACGTTCAAATTCCAGAGGAGAAAGCACATTTAGTGAAGAAAGCTCAGGAAGATGTACAAGCAGTTTGGGATAACTACTTAATGGGTTTAATCACGGATAACGAGCGTTACAATGCTGTTATTGATATCTGGACAAAAGTGAACTCGAAAATTACCGAGACATTGATGAAGCAGATGGAAGAGGATAACCAAGGATTCAATGCGATCTATATGATGATGCACTCTGGAGCCCGTGGTTCTCGTGAGCAAATCCGTCAGTTGGGTGGTATGCGTGGTTTGATGGCTAAGCCACAGAAGAACTTACAAGGTTCGGTAGGTGAAATCATCGAAAACCCAATCCTTTCTAACTTTAAAGAAGGTCTAGACGTATTAGAGTACTTCATTTCAACTCACGGTGCGCGTAAAGGTTTGGCAGATACTGCCTTGAAAACAGCCGATGCGGGTTATTTGACTCGTCGTTTACATGACGTAGCACAAGATGTGATTGTGAATGAAGAAGATTGCGGTACCTTACGTGGTATTCAGGTATTCCCATTGAAAGATAATGAGGAGATCATTGAGCCATTATCAGAGCGTATCTTGGGTCGTGTGTCAGTACATGATGTATATGATCCTATCAGCAATGAATTGATTGTAGCTTCTGGTGATGAAATCACGGAAATTGCAGCTAACAAAATAGATGAAACAGCGATTGAATCCGTTGAGATTCGTTCGGTATTAACTTGTGAAACTAGAAATGGGGTTTGTGCGAAATGTTACGGACGTAACTTAGCTACAGGCCACATGGTGGGTCAAGGTGAAGCTGTTGGTGTGATTGCATCTCAGTCGATCGGTGAGCCAGGTACACAATTAACATTACGTACATTCCACGTGGGTGGTACTGCTCAAAACGTTTCCTTAGATGCTAGCGTAAAAGCTAAGTTTGACGGGGTGATTAATTTTGAAGAGGTTCGTACAGTAAGTTCAACTGATTCAGAAGGAAATCCAGTAGAAATCGTTATGGGTCGTTCAGGTGAGGTTCAGATTATCAACCCGGCTAACAAGCAGTTGTTGATTTCTAGCAATATCCCTTACGGTTCTGTGATTCGCGTGAAAGATGGTCAAACCATCAAGAAAGGTGAAGAGATTTGTGCATGGGATCCTTACAATGCGGTAATCTTATCTGAAGCTGAAGGTAAAGTGGTGTTTGAATCGATTGAGGAGAACAATACGTACAAAGAAGAAGCTGATGAGCAAACAGGCTTACGTGAGAAGGTAATTATCGAATCGAAAGATAAGACGAAGAACCCATCCGTATTGGTTGTGGCTAAAGGCAAAGAAGACTTGGTATATAACGTTCCAGTAGGTGCTCGTTTGGCGATTGATGAAGGAGACAAAATCAAAGCTGGACAGATCATCGCGAAGATTCCACGTGCAGCGGGTAAAACTCGTGACATTACGGGAGGTCTTCCACGTGTTACTGAGTTATTTGAGGCGCGTAACCCATCTAACCCGGCGGTAGTTTCGGAGATTGACGGTGTTATTTCATATGGTATCATCAAGCGTGGTAACCGTGAGATTATTGTTACTCCAAAAGAAGGAACAGAGCGTAAGTACTTGGTGCCATTGACTAAGTTTATCTTGGTACAAAACAATGACTTCGTACGTGCTGGAACGCCATTATCTGACGGAGCTATAACGCCATCGGATATCTTATCAATCAAAGGACCAACAGCGGTACAAGAATACTTAGTAAATGAAATCCAAGATGTATACCGCTTACAAGGGGTAAAAATCAACGATAAGCATATTGAGTGTATCGTTCGTCAAATGATGCAGAAAGTTGAAATTCTTGATCCAGGTGATACCCAGTTCTTACAGGGCCAAAACGTAGATCGTTTTGCATTCCGTGAGGAGAATGACCAGATTATGGACAAGAAAGTCATTACGGATGCAGGTGATTCAGATAAGTATAAGCCAGGTATGATTATCTCTGCTCGTGCTTTACGCGATGAAAACTCTTCATTGAAGCGTAGAGACATGAAAGTGATGAAAGTACGTGATGCTCACGCGGCAGTATCTTCTGCTAATTTGCAAGGTATTACGCAAGCATCCTTGGGAACTGAATCATTCATCTCGGCGGCTTCCTTCCAGGAAACTACGAAGGTATTGTCTGAGGCTTCGATTCGTGCGAAACAAGATACATTGGATGGCTTGAAGGAGAATGTGATTGTTGGACACTTGATTCCTGCGGGAACGGGAGTTCGCAGATACAAGGACTTCATTGTTACTCCAGTAGATGAGTTAAAACAATTAGAAGCCAAAGTAGCAGCTAGCGAAGCGGAAGTTGCCACTAAGGTTTCAGTTGAAAACTAGTCTAATTTAGAATTAATCAAAAGCCCCTTCAGGAAACTGAGGGGGCTTTTTTTATGATAATGAAATTTTAGTGGGAGAAAATTTAATTTTCTATAGTAAAATATAAAAAATACCACCACAAAAACCCAAATGGCCTTGAAAACCAAAGAAATATCCCATAGCATATAATCACTACCGTAGCCCAGCGGGACTTTTGAAAAATCAGCGGGTAGCGATCATTTTCTACCACCATGATGATAATTAAATGGAGAATAAAATCGCCAAGGCTACTAAGACATAGCGCGTATCTACCCAAAAATAAGTGAAGGGTATCCAATCCAAAGTCTTGATAAAATCTACTAAGGTGCCCATGCAAGACACCAACACGATAAAGAAATTCATGTACCAAGAGGTCCAACGAAAGCGAAGTAAATTTTCCATAAGTTTTCCTTTTAAAGTAAACTCAGCACTATTCCCGCCAAGTGTAATGAATTCTTTTCCATCGCTTCTGTTCATTTCCTTTAACCTTATTGGATTTTTTACCAATAATTAAATATCCAGACTGGTGTATGATTGGATTAATAAAATCAAGTCTTTCCTCCCTTTTATTGATTTTAAAATTCATCAAGGGGCTTGGGAGCAGCAACTTTCTTGAATGAGCTGTACTATCCGAAAAATAAAAAAACAGGACTAGCGTAATGATGATTATATCCAAAACCCCAAAAGTATTCTTTCCCATTATCTGTTGCTTGTAAACACGTAAATCTTACCTTCCATCAACTCTTTTTTTATCTCTTTGTATTTGAGGGCAATCAAGAGTGCCATGCACGTAAATGCGACGATAAGTAATTTTCCAATGAAATTTTTCATGTGATTAAAGGTTAGGCTGTAAATCAAAAAACTGCTTAAAAAAATTCTGCATTAAATAGTTGAACAAATTTGTCTATTTGCTGATGAAAGTTTCTTGCGAAAAAGCAAGAAATGAGATTTACATGAACGAATATCAATTATATGATATAAATAGGAAGGCACTTGCTTAGCTTTTTAAACTTAAATTACATTGGCATATATCAATCAAATTATACTAGGTAAAAGATGCTTATACGCACATTATTCCTAATAATTCTTTAAATTTAAGCTTCCTATTTTAATGCTATGAAAAATCCCAATCCAGAAGAAAATCAGTTGAACATTGAATTACCAGAAGAAATTGCTGAAGGAGCTTATGTTAACCTGGCGCTGATAGCTCATTCTCCTTCAGAATTTGTCATGGACTTTATTCGTATTTTGCCTGGTATTCCGAAAGGAAAGGTGAAGTCCCGGATCGTCATGTCCCCTGATCATGCTCAACGTTTATTGATGGCTCTTCAGGAAAATATTCAACGCTATGAAGAGGCATTTGGTCCCATTGCTAAGGATTTAGATAACCCTGGTTTTCAATTTCCGATGAACTATAATGGCCCCATAGGCGAAGCGTAAACGTTTGCGGAATCATTCCTTTAAAATAGAGCTTAAATTTTCTACATCTATTGGGTAAATACCCCTACTTTTCTGCTTTAGAAAGGTATATTAACCTTTTTTATATTAATGGCCATGCCCATTCTCAACCAACAATTAGTCAGTCAAGGAGCAATTAGTACACAGCTTCCCCTGCAATATCCCTCTCCGGAAGTATTTAGCTATCCAGAGAAAATTCTTCAATTTGGAACAGGTGTTCTGTTGCGTGGTCTATGCGATTACTTCGTTGATAAAGCCAATCGAAATGGCGTTTTTAAAGGGCGTGTTGTTTTGGTAAAATCAACCTCAAAAGGAGGAGCGGATGCTTTCGAAGCACAAGATGGATTGTTTACACATTGTATCAAAGGAATTGATGAAGGGAAAGAAGTGGAAGAATATTTGATTAATTCTTCTATTTCCCGAACATTGACCGCCTCTAAAGAATGGGATGCCATTGTGGCCTGCGCTAGCAGTCCTGATATGCAAATTATCATTTCCAATACCACGGAAGTTGGTATACAATATGTTGCCGGTGATGCTATCTCAGGTGGCTGTCCTAGCTCTTTCCCTGCTAAATTATTAGCCTTCCTTTATGCTCGTTGGCAGCATTTTGGCGGCACTAAAGAATCAGGCATGGTGATTATTCCCACTGAATTAATCATCAACAATGGTGATGTATTGAAAGATATTGTCCTAAAACTAGCCCAGGACCATCAGCTTCCTGAAGAATTCATGCAATGGATTCAAAGTGCCAACCATTTTTGTAATTCATTAGTCGATCGCATTGTGCCTGGAGCTCCTGATGCAGCTACAAGCTCAGCTATCTGTGAACAATTAGGCTATCAAGATTCCTTAGTTATTATCTCTGAGGTGTATCGTTTATGGGCTATTCAAGGTGGAGCAGAAGTTAAAAAAATCTTAGGTTTTGCTTCGGCAGATGCAGGAGTGGTAATTGCTGAGGACATAGAAATTTACCGCGAATTAAAACTTCGCCTGTTGAACGGTACCCATACCCTCATGTGTGGAATGTCTTACCTCTTAGGATTCCGTTTGGTGAAAGATGTAATGAGCAATTCCTATTTGAGCAAATTGGTCATGAACCTAATGCTGACCGAATTGGCACACTCCATTCCCTACAAAATGGATTTTAAAATAGCCGATCGCTTTGGGCGTTCTGTTTTGGACCGTTTTAAGAATCCGTTCATCAACCATAAGTTGATTGATATTACGGTTCAGTATACCACCAAAATGAGAATGCGTAATATTCCATTATTGGTCAATTATTACCAAATATTTGGCAAAGCACCTGAACTTTTTGCCATGGGTTTTGCTGCCTATTTACAGTTCATGCATGCAGTAAAAGTAGAGGATGGTAAATATTTTGGAGAATGTAATGGGGAGTTTTATCCGATCCAATGCGACTATGCCGCTTATTTTTTCGAGGCATGGAAGGACTTAAATCTAACAACATTATTGGCAGATGAGAAAATCTGGGGGCATAATTTAAGTGCTTTGCCAGGCTTTGAAGATGCGGTGAAGAAATATTTATAAGGAAGAATGTAGAATGAAGAATGAAGAATGAAGAATGTAGAATGTAGAATGAAGAATGTAGAATGTAGAATGTAGAATGTAGAATGTAGAATGTAGAATGAAGGATTAAGGTATCTGGGATTGGGGAATTCGGTTGGGTTACTAGAAAAATGCTTCTACGAAAGTAAAGTTCCACCCAAAAAATTCTACATTCTACATTCTACATTCTACCATAATTAATTAGTATGAAAGCTTTTTTAAACGAAGATTTTTTATTGCAGTCGAGCACGGCGCAAACATTATACCATCAATATGCGGCACAAATGCCCATCATTGATTACCATAACCATTTGGTTCCGCAGCAAATAGCAGAAGACAAGCAATTTGATAATATCACGCAAATCTGGCTATATGGTGACCATTATAAATGGAGAGCCATGCGGGCACATGGGGTAAATGAACGCTACATCACGGGAGACGCAAGTGATGAAGAAAAATTCATGAAATGGGCTGAAACAGTTCCCTATACCATGCGTAACCCTCTATATCATTGGACTCACTTGGAACTACAACGCTATTTTGGTGTGACGGAAGTCTTGAATGCTGAATCGGGAAAGCGTATTTATGATCATTGTTCTGCCCTGTTACGCAGTAAAGAATATTCGGTTCGCAATCTCTTGAGAAAAATGAATGTGAAGGCACTTTGTACGACTGATGATCCCATCGATAATTTAGCCTATCATCAAGCCATTGCGGCGAGTGGTTTCGAAATTAAAGTATTACCTACTTTCCGCCCAGATAAAGCCATGGCAGTGGATGATGAATTAAGTTTCATTGAATACATCAATGCCCTAAGTGAGGTCACCGGCAAAGCAATTAATCACCTACAAGATTTCAAAGATGCAATTCAAGAACGCCACGATTTCTTCCATTCAGTAGGCTGCCGTTTGAGTGATCATGGCCTAGAACATATCTATGCAGAAGACTATACAGAAGAAGAAATAGAATTGATATTTACCCGCCTGCATTCGGGTAAAACCATCAATAAAAAAGAGAAATGGCAGTTTAAGTCAGCCATGCTGGTGTTTTTTGCACATTTAGATCATGCCAAAGGATGGACACAGCAGTTTCATTTGGGTGCCTTACGAAATAATAATAACCGACTTTTAAGTAGTTTAGGGCCTGATACAGGTTTTGATTCCATCGGGGATTTTGAACAAGCTAAATCTTTGTCGAAATTTTTAAATACCCTGGATACCACCAATCAACTGGCCAAAACTATTTTATACAACTTGAATCCAAGAGATAATGAATTGTTTGCGACCATGACGGGGAATTTCCAAGATGGAACGATTGTCGGGAAGATCCAATTCGGTTCAGGTTGGTGGTTTTTAGATCAAAAAGACGGCATGGAAAAGCAAATCAATGCTTTGTCGAATATGGGATTGTTAAGTCATTTTGTAGGTATGCTTACGGATTCTCGCAGTTTCCTTTCATTCCCAAGACATGAGTATTTTAGAAGAATACTTTGTAATTTGTTAGGTCAAGATGTAGAAAATGGCGAATTGCCAGCAGATATGGATTGGTTAGGCAAATTGGTGAAAGACATTTCTTATATCAATGCCTCCCAGTTTTTTAATTTTGAATAAAGCATGAAAAAAGTAGTTACGTTTGGAGAAATCATGGGGCGACTAAGTCCTCCAGGATATGGGAGAATAGTACAGGCGCAATCGCTGAACTTAACCTTTGGCGGTGGAGAGGCAAATGTTTCTGCGGCTTTGGCGCATTTGGGAATACCCGCTGCCCATGTGACCAGATTTCCAGATCACGAAATGGGCCACGCTGCCACTTCCTATTTCAGAAAAGTAGGGGTTGATATGCAGTATGTTCAATATGGTGGTAATCGTTTGGGATTGTATTTCACGGAATTTGGAGCAGCGATGCGCCCAAGTAAAGTGGTTTATGACCGAGCAGATTCCTCCTTCGCTCACCTTGATCCTAAAGAATTTAATTGGAAAGAAATACTAAAAGAAGCCCAATGGTTCCATTGGACGGGCATTAGTCCTGCTATATCTGAATCAGCTGCACAGGCTTGTCGGGAAGCTATCAAGACGGCAAACGATTTAGGTATTACGGTTTCTGCCGACGTCAATTACCGTAAAAACTTATGGCAATATGGCAAAACAGTACAAGAAGTGATGCCTGATTTAATTGCAGGATGTGATATCATTGTTTGTGGAAAAGGGGATGCCGAAGACATTTTGAACATTGTTCCGGATGGCAGTACCAAAAGTGGTTGGGAGTCCATTTGTAAGCAAATCATGGCCAATTTTCCTCGAATTAAAAAGATTATCAATACAAAAAGAGGTCAAATTTCTGCCTCTCAAAATACCTTGTCGGCCGCTTCATACAACGGGAAACAAGTATTAAAATCAGAAACAGTAGAAATTAGTCAAATTGTAGATAGAATTGGCGGGGGAGATGCTTTTATGGCTGGGTACATTTATGGGAATTTAATCCTAAAAGATGAAGCTAAGTCATTGTCCTTTGCCGTAGCTGCTTCCGCATTAAAACACACCATTGAGGGGGATATTAATTTAGCCAACCTAGATGAAATAGAAACCGTCATGAAGGGAGACCTGACAGGACGACTAAAACGATAACCATGGCAAGAAATTCTTCCGAAGTTGTATACCAACGCATTCAAGAGACACCCATTGTCCCATTATTTTTTAATGCTGATTTATCCATCGCAACTAGCGTATTAAAGGCTTGTTATGATGGAGGAATCCGTGTTTTTGAATTTACCAATCGTGGTAAAGAGGCTCCTTATATTTTTGCGAAAGCCATGGAATATGTGGAAAAGGAATGCCCTGATTTAGTCTTGGGAATTGGAACAATTTACGATGCCAAGCAGGCGAATGAATTCATTCAAATGGGAGCTGATTTTATGTTACAGCCTTTCACGACAGAAGCGGTTGGTGAGGTTTGTGGTAAACATGATATTCCATGGATGCCTGGAGCTATGACCCTAACTGAAATTCGTCAAGCTGAAATATGGGGAGCCAAAATTGTTAAAATATTCCCAGGTAATGTGGTGGGTCCAGCTTTTGTGAAGGCGTTGAAAGGCCCTATGCCTAATACCCAAATCATGGTAACTGGTGGAGTAGAGCCAAATAAAGAGAGCTTGAGCACGTGGTTTAATGCAGGTGCTGCTGCGGTAGGTATGGGATCTCAATTATTCCCGGCAGATTTGATTGCTAAAAAAGATTATCAAGCTATAGAACAAATGATTGCCCAATTAATAACAACTTACCGGGAACTGTAACCCAAACAAAACCTCATACTTATGGAAATAGGAAAATACCGTTGGAAAATTTGCGCATTGCTTTTCTTTGCCACGACCATCAACTACCTCGATAGGCAGGTGATTGGTTTATTAAAGCCGGTTCTGGAAGATCAATTCAATTGGTCAGAGACCGATTATTCCAACATTGTCATTACATTCCAAGCGGCTTATGCTATCAGCTTACTCGGTTTTGGTGGTATTATTGACCGTATCGGAACAAAATTAGGCTATTCGATTTCCATTGTAGTTTGGAGTATAGCGGCCATGTTACATGCATTGGCAACTGGGACCATGAGCTTTGCCTTCATGCGCGGATTATTAGGTTTGGGAGAAGCAGGTAACTTTCCTGCCGCAATCAAAACCGTAGCGGAATGGTTTCCTAAAAATGAAAGAGCTTTGGCCACGGGAATATTTAATTCGGGTGCCAACATCGGTGCAGTAGCAGCCCCCATTTTAGTGCCTTGGATTTTAGGCGTTTATGGTTGGGAGATGGCATTTATCGCGACAGGAGCAATTGGATTTATCTGGTTGATTTTTTGGTGGTTATACTATGAAGTTCCGTCCAAGCACAAAGAATTATCAAAAGCAGAATTTGATTATATACACGCAGATAAAGAAGAGAAAGACGAGAATCAAGAGCCAGTTAAATGGGCAAGGTTATTTGGCTTCCGCCAAACTTGGGCATTTTTCTTTGGGAAAATGTTAACAGATCCAATCTGGTGGTTTTTCCTTTTCTGGTTACCTTCTTATTTCTCCGAGCGTTTCCAATTAGACTTAAAAAAACCAAGTTTGGAATTGATCATCGTTTATACAGCTACCACGGTAGGTAGTATTGGGGGTGGATGGTTATCCGGAAAATTAATTAACCTAGGCTGGCCTTCATTTCGTGCAAGAAAAATCACCATGCTTGGTTTTGCCTTAGCCGTAGTACCTATTATGTTAGCCCGCTATTGCGATAATATTTGGCAGGCCGTGGCCTTAATATCCTTGGCTGCAGCTTCTCATCAGGCTTGGAGTGCCAATATTTATTCGATCGCCACAGACATGTTCCCAAAGAAAGCTGTTAGCTCAGTGATTGGAATAGGTGGAATGGCTGGATCCGTGGGGGGTATTTTCTTCCCAATGATTGTCGGATCCTTATTAGATAAATATAAGTTATTAGGTAATATCAATGATGGTTATAATATCATCTTCTTACTTTGTGGAAGCGCCTATGTATTGGCTTGGTTAATCATTTATTCATTGGCCCCTAAATTGGAAACGGCTAATATAGACTAATCCAAAATAAATTTCATCAAGCGTGCTGAGCTTATCGGCACGCTTTTTTTATGTCCATTTTTGGAACAAATCCACTAGGTCATGAGCCAGTTCATCCTTGTGTTTTAAGCCAAAGGAATAGGTCTCTCCTAAGGCTGTATAAACAGTAACTTGATTCGTATTTGTGCCAAATCCTGCACCAGGCACCTTTAAGGAATTTAATACGATGGCATCTATTTTTTTACGATGAAGTTTTTCTAGGGCGTTTGCCTCCTCATTTTCTGTTTCCAGAGCAAAACCTATCAAATGCTGATCGGGCCGTTTTTGGGATCCCAAAGTTGCCAAAATATCATGGGTCTTTTCTAAATTTATCGTTAAGGTATTTTCCTTTTTCTTGATTTTCTCCTCAGCCCTGTTTGCTGGTCGATAGTCTGCTACCGCAGCTGCCATGACAGTCCAATCAGAAGAAGGAAATTCTCGTAAGCAAGCCTCTTCCATTTCCTTGGCAGAAGTAACAGGAATCCATTGAATACCTGAAAAGGTTGGTTTCAAAGCCATTGGACCCGCAATGACGGTCACCTCCGCGCCTTGTAAATAAAAAGCCTCCGCCAAGGCAATACCCATTTTCCCAGAAGAGTGGTTGGATATATACCGAACAGGATCAATGGCCTCTTGGGTAGGCCCTGCACTTATCAATACCTTTTTCCCTTGCCATCCCCTACCCCTACCTATATTTTCAATTAAAGCAGCTACTATCTCTTCCGGTTCAGCCATTCGACCTTCTCCATGTAAACCACTGGCTAAAAAACCTGTATTTACAGATAGAATTTGATTCCCAAAGGATTGTAGCTTCGCCAGATTTTGCTGGGTGGAAGGATGTTTATACATGTCCTCATCCATGGCAGGCGCAATGAAGATAGGACAACGGGCAGATAAATAAGTAGCCAAAACGATGTTGTCACAAAGGCCATTGGCCATTTTACCTATGGTATGACATGTAGCAGGGGCAATGACATAAGCATCTGCCCAAAGGCCTAATTCCACATGATTATTCCAAACATTATTTTCATGAAAATCAATCCAAACGGGATGATTGGAAAAGGTAGATAAGACCAAAGGTGAAACAAAATCTTTAGCAGATTGCGACATTACTACACGTACCTCAGCCCCATTTTTTTTCAAAAGACGAACTAACAGTATGGCTTTATAGGCAGCAATACTGGCACTAATTCCTACAATGATTTTTTTACCCTGTAACATAGCATTGGAAAAGGTCGGCAAGTAACGAAATTTGCTCAAAATAAGGTAATTTTAAGCCCAAATTTGACCATGAAGATATTTGAAACAAAACTAGCCCTGCAAGATTTCATCGATGAATGTCGGTCGAAAAACGCTAGCATTGGATTCGTTCCTACCATGGGAG
Organism: Aquirufa sp. Wall-65K1; assembly: GCF_054558475.1. Lineage (NCBI taxonomy): Bacteria > Pseudomonadati > Bacteroidota > Cytophagia > Cytophagales > Flectobacillaceae > Aquirufa > Aquirufa sp. Wall-65K1. The sequence goes on from NZ_JBPXKD010000009.1 coordinate 29,160, forward strand.
CATTGCATGAGGGGCATATGTCACTTATCAAAAAATCCAAAGAAAGCGGAGCTATTACGGTGTGCAGTATTTTTGTAAATCCAACCCAATTCAATGACCCAAAGGATTTTGAAAAATATCCCAAAACGATTCAAGAAGACTTAGAAAAGCTTGAAATAGCGGGTTGTGAGCTTGTTTTTCTCCCTAGCGTAGCCGAGATGTATCCACAAGGAATGAATCAATTGCCCCAATATCCATTAGGTCGATTGGAGGAACTGTGGGAAGGAGCTCATCGTCCAGGACATTTTCAAGGAGTTTGTGTGATTGTTCATCGCCTGTTAGAAGCGGTTCGTCCGGATATTCTGTTTATGGGAAGTAAGGATTTTCAACAAGTAGCAGTCATCCAACACTTAATAGCAAACTATTCATTTGAACCGCCAATAAAATTGATCTCCTGCGAAACCATTCGTGAGGCCAGTGGATTAGCCATGAGTAGTAGAAATGTCCGACTTAGTGAGGAACAAAAAAAACAGGCACTAGCTATTTATCAAGGCTTTGATATTATTCGAACCGCTTTGGCAAAGCAAGCGCAAGTAAGTATCGCTACCTTGGAGAAAAACTTTGAGCAACAACTACTTGATGCGGGATTTGACTCGGTAGATTATATTGCTTTTGCTGACCCTAACACATTAGAACCAATTACTGATCTCTCTCAAACCTTTGTTGTTTTAGTAGCTGCCTTTATCGGGGGTGTTCGCCTAATCGACAATCAACTATTTACTCATGAGCTATTTAAAAGAGTTTAAAAAAATCACCACACAAAGTCTTCAAATCATGAAAAAGCAAGGAGAGAAAATCTCCATGCTGACCTGTTATGATTTTTCTATGGCCAAACTTTTGGATCAATCAGGGGTGGATGTTTTACTGGTGGGCGACAGTGCCAGCAATGTAATGGCTGGACATGAAACAACTTTACCCATTACATTGGAACAAATGATTTATCATGCTCAATGTGTAGTTAGAGGTACAGATAGGGCATTGGTGTTGGTGGATTTGCCCTTTGGTTCCTATCAATCCAATAGTGAAATTGCATTGTCCTCAGCTATTCGAATCATGAAAGAAACGGGAGCACATGCCATAAAGTTAGAAGGGGGTCAAGAAGTGATTGAAAGCATCAAAAAAATTGTGAAGGCCGGAATACCTGTCATGGGGCACCTTGGTTTAACGCCACAAAGTATCTATCAATTTGGTTCTTATGGGGTTAGGGCCAAGGAAGAAGATGAAGCAAATTTATTAATAGAAGAAGCCAAAATGCTAGAAGAAGCAGGTTGTTTTGGCCTTGTATTAGAAAAAATACCAGCTGCATTAGCGAGGCAAGTGAGTGAAAGTTTACATATCCCCACCATAGGCATAGGGGCTGGAAAACATTGCGATGGGCAAGTATTGGTTATGCATGATATGTTGGGAATCAACACCGAGTTTAAACCCAGGTTTTTGCGCCGTTATTTAAATTTGGGAGAATTAATCCCCCAAGCTGTGAAAAACTATGTCGCGGATGTAAAAAACCAAGATTTCCCGAATGAGGCAGAGTCCTATTAAGCTAAACGATTTTGGGCGTTAGGAAACACAACGGTTGGCTGAAAGGTTTTTGCGGCTTCAAAGTCCATCAAGGCATATGAAATAATGATGACTATATCCCCCACAACCGCTTTTCTGGCTGCAGGACCATTAAGGCAAATGATACCGGAGCCTCGTTCCCCTTTTATCAAATAGGTTTCAATTCGTTCTCCATTATTGACATTGACTACTTGAATTTTTTCATGTTCCAGCATGTTAGCAGCATCCATTAGGTCTGCATCCATGGTTAAACTTCCTACATAGTCAATATTGGCTTCTGTAACGGTGGCACGATGCACCTTTGATTTTAATATTTGTATTTGATACACCTTGTTGGTTTTTGAGAGTGTGCAAATTTACGAAAAAGAAATATTTAACTTTGTTAACTAATCAAATGAATGATGGTACTTTGCTTGGATTTCGGTAATTCTTCTTTAAAATATGTGTGGTTTGAGGCTGAGAAAATAAGGCACACGGGAACCATAGCAGTAGCTAATAAGGAATCAATATCAAATATTTGCCAAGGCCACAAAATCGAGTCCATCATTTTAAGTAGCGTCATAGATGTTCCTGCTGACCTAGTTAATTTCTTAAAGAGGATCGCTCCATTTCACCAGCTTAATGCTTCTTCATCTAGTTTGGTTAATTATTCTAAATATGATAAGTCGACCTTGGGGGTGGACCGTATAGCATTGGCAGAAGGGGCCCACATGCTTTATCCAGATCAGGCACATATGACAATTTGTTTGGGAACCTGCATCACTTATAATTGGGTCCTTGATGGTTTTTTTACATCAGGGGCAATAAGTCCTGGGCTGATGATGAGGGCAAAATCCATGCATGATTATACGGCTCATTTACCTATGATTAGCCCTCAAATGGACTTCCCCCTATTGGCTAACTCGACCTACGGGAATTTATTGGCTGGTACGATGTTTGGGATGTTATTAGAAATTCAAGGTTATATTACAGAAATAAGAAAAATCAAACCTTCCGCTAAAATTCTCCTTTGTGGCGGCGATGCCCCTTACTTTATTGAACGACTTAAAGGATTAGGTGTTCAATATGAGGCTAACCTAATTTGGAAAGGTTTAGCGGGATTGGGGAAATTAAATTTAGGGCTTTCCAGCAACGCTGTCAAGGTTTAAAACCTTGACAGCGTTAGGCAAATCTACTATTTTTCAATTCATATTCACTCCAGTTTGTTGATAAAATCAACTATTAAACCGGTAGTTTATTTTATTAAAAAATTACCAATAAACAGATTGGATTAGATGTTTAAAAAAGCAAAATTGGCTTGAGGGAACCAACGCTGTCAAGGTTTAAAACCTTGACAGCGTTAAGAATTTTAAGCTAACATTTAACCAAAGCTTAACTCCCTCCTAACATAAGCCTCTGCCAATCCACGTAGTTTTGATACAGAAAAACTACGCAATATGAGCGTTTCCTACCAACCCACTTACAAGACCATCGTTATTTCCGATTTACATTTAGGAAGTAAGGGTGCCAAGGCCAAAGAGGTTAACGAATTCTTAAAGGCCTATTCCTGCCACCAACTCATTCTTAATGGGGATATCATAGATGGCTGGCAATTAAAAAAAGGAGGCGAATGGAAGAAAAAACATACCGGGTTCTTCCGGGCCGTATTGAAAATGATGGATAAGTGGGATACGGAGGTAATATATCTTAGAGGTAATCATGATGATTTTTTAGACCAAATAATTCCCTTAAAAATTGGAAAACAGTTTTCCATTCGCCGAGACTATACCCTAAAATCATTTGGGAAAAAATACTTTATCACACATGGCGACATATTTGATAGTATCACTAGCCAAATGAAGTGGCTTGCCTATTTAGGAGACATTGGATATACTTTTTTATTATGGGTAAATAAATGGTACAATTACCACCGTCAAAGACAAGGCAAGCCCTATTATTCATTGTCACAGACCATCAAACAAAAGGTTAAAGCAGCCGTCAATTTCATCTCCGATTTTGAGGAAAAACTCGTCGAACTAGCCATTGCCCAAGAGGCAGATGGTATTATCTGTGGGCATATTCATAAAGCAGAAATCAAACAAATCAACGGGATTTCCTATATGAATTCCGGGGATTGGGTTGAATCATTAAGCGCCTTGGTAGAGACACATCAAGGAGAATGGCTTCTACTTCAGTATCCTGATTTTGATTTAAAATCAGAATTAAAAGAAATCTTACATGATCAAATGACCCTCTAATATGGGAAAGTTTATATTTACGGTTCAAGGGGAAGGAAGAGGTCATCTGACCCAAGCCATTTCACTAAGTCAAATCGCTCAAGAGGCGGGTCACGAAATCATTGCTTACGCGGTGGGATCTACTAACATGCGTACTATCCCCCGTTTTTTTACGGATTTCATTGGGGACAAACCCCTTTTGCAATATGAAAGCCCTTCGCTTTGTTATGGAAATGGGAAAGCGGTTCAAGTGGGAAAAACAGCCCTACAAGCATTTCTTAAATTTAGAACTTATTGGAAAAGTGCCAGTGAATTAGCCGCATTTATTGAGCAATACCAACCAGATGGCATTGTCAACTTTTACGAATCCATTACCGGATTATATCAATGGAGAAACAGGTCTAAAATGCCCTGTATGTCCATTGGGCATCAATATTTATTATTAAATCGCCATTTTGAGAGTATCCCTGAAAAAAAATTAGACCAATTTTTCCTGAATTTAAATACTCAAATTACAGCGATTGGTTCCAAGAAAAAACTAGGTCTTTCCTTTCTTCCTTTAGAAAATGACCCACAAAGAAATATCGAAGTTATACCCCCACTGCTAAGGAAAGAAGTAAAAGATTTGCAGGCAAAACAAGGGGGAAATTGGTTAGCATATCTGACACACTATCGATTAGCCGAAGATATCATGTCTTGGTCTATACAAAATCCAGCTATTAGGTTAGATTGTTTTTGGGATCATCCAAAACACAAAGAAGTATATCAATTTTCGGAAAATTTAACCTTTCATCCCATCAATGCGGAAAAGTATCTAGAAAAAATGTCCGAATGCGCTGGTCTAATTTCTACTGCGGGCTTCGAATCGATTGCTGAGGCTATGTATTTAACCAAACCAACCATGATGGTTCCTGTTCCCAACCATATCGAACAGATGATCAATGCCTTTGACGCATCTAATGCAGGAGCTGGAATAGCCACTAAAACATTCGACTTAAATCAATTCAAAAATTATCAACAAAAGCATCATACCGATTACACCAACTATCAAAATTGGATTCAAGAATCTCCCCGATTAATGGACTTTCATTTGAGAGAACTTATTCAATCTAGCCCAGTTCAAAAAGGTGATTGGAAGTCTATTTTTTCGAAGCGAATCAATTGGACTTTGCCTAAAAATAATGGTGGGCTTTCCTTTCCTAGGGCCTAAAATCAGGCAACTCTTCTGCTTAAAAATAGAATTTCTAGGCTAAAGCTTAGTTATTGGTATTCGATTTTAGGAACTTTACCCTATTGTCTACATCCCATATGATTAAACCTTGGATTTACCTATTAATCGCTTCCATTTTTGAAACAGGATGGACTTTTTCATTAAAGTACATGAGCTTTGGAAGGTTGAAAGATGCTTTTCAACAGTATCCCCTTTGGTCTAAAGGCTTTGGAGTTGAGTTCTTCCCTTTACTTGGTTATATATTTTTTGGTGTAGCCAACATTTATTGCTTGTCGGTAGCATTTAAAGATATTCCAACCGCAACTGCCTTAGCCGTTTGGACGGCATGTTCCCTGATTTTAGTCAAGCTGTTTGATGTGTTTTATTTTAAAACTCCTACCAACCTCACGGAGGTATTTTTCATGAGTTTAATTGTAATAGGCATCATTGGCTTAAAAAAATTTGCGGCCAGTTGATCTACATTTAAATTATTTTAAATTTTTACCCTATTTAGCGTATGAAAAAAATATATTTCCTTTTCTCCTTAATTTTTCTCTCAACTACATTATTGGGGCAAAAACCTCGTATTAAAAACATTATTTTTTTAATTGGAGATGGAATGGGCGTTAGTCAAATTTATGCTGGCCTAACCGCTAATAAAGGTCATCTGGCATTAGAAAGAATTCGACATATTGGATTTCATAAAAACCAAGCTAGTGATAATTATGTGACGGATTCAGCAGCTGGAGCATCGGCCTTTTCAACGGGAAAAAAAACCTATAATGGCGCTATTGGTGTGGATGCCACTCAAACTCCTCAGGTAACGCTTTTGGAATTGGCAGAGAAAAAAGGGCTCGCCACCGGTTTGGTCAGTACGGCAGATATTACCGATGCTACCCCAGCCGCCTTCATAGCACATCAAATCAAGCGGAACATGCATGATGAAATTGCCAAAGATTTTCTAAAAACCGATGTGGAAATAGTCGTAGGAGGCGGTAGAAAAAGCTTTGACCAAAGAAAAGATGGACAAAATTTACTGGATTCACTCAAAGCTAAAAAATACCAAATCGTGGAAACTATAGCTGAAATGAATCAGATTAAAAAAGGGAAGTTTTACTACCTCTATGCACCTGGAGATCCTATTAAATTCAGTGAAGGTAGAGGTGAGGTCTTATTGGATGCGACTAAAAAATCCTTGGAATTGCTTTCTAAGAACAAAAAAGGATTTTTTGTGATGATTGAAGGTGGGCAAATTGATTGGGGTGGCCATGCCAATGATGCCAATTATGCTGTCACAGAAATGGTCGATTTCAATAAGAGTATTGCAGCAGCCTTAGATTTTGCGGAAAAAGATAAAGAAACCTTGGTAGTCATAACTGCGGATCATGAAACTGGAGGCATGGCACTACTCGGTGGGGACATGACAACTGGCGAGGTAAAAGCCTCTTTTATTACGAAAGGACATACCGGACAAATGGTGCCAGTATTTGCTTTTGGTCCAGGTTCAGAGGTTTTTCAAGGTATTTACCAGAATACAGCCATTTTTGACAAAATGAAAGCCGCTTTACGCCTATCTCAAAAATAGATCGTAAACTTTTCATGTGAATTTTTAAAGCCCATTGCTTCATAAAAAGCATGGGCTTTTTTTCTTCGTTTATTCGAGGTCACTTCAATCGATTTCACGTCCTTGTCCTTCAGCTCAGATTGAAGCGCCTCAATTAACAAGCTCCCCAATCCTCTACCTTGATAACTGGCAGTAACTATCAATTCTTGAATTTCATACACCATTCCCTCATGATGCAATAGGTTTTGTCCTATTGCGCTTAAAAATCCTAAAACAGATTTAGTTGAATTTTCAATAACTAATAAAATAATATTACTGTTGATTAAATATCCTTCTAAAATTTGTTGAAATACAATTGGATTAAATTGCCTATTCTCTAATTCCTCTAACAATGATAAAATTTCCCTCGCATCCTCCAATGTACCTCTCCTAATTAGAAATTCTCCTTTCATATGTTTACAATTTTTGTAAACATACTAATCTTCAATTAATTAAGACTTTTAATTTTCAGAATCCCCACTCAGAAAGGTACAGTTTACCAAGAAATTGATACAATAGTCTAAATAATAAATCGTTCTGTCTGCGCCCAGCTACGCAACGCTGTCAAGGTTCCAAACCTTGCCAGCGTTAAGAAAGCGCAGGCAGTTTTTCTATAATTCCCTATTACTCCAATAAACAAGAAATGCCGAAAGGAATCCTTTCGGCATTTTCTGAATTACACCAATATAAAATCTTAGTAATCTGTATTTTGTGGATCCCAATTTGTCCAACCCTCAGTCCAATCTGTAGTTCCAAAGGCTCCAATATTAGTATTTGCCTCAAAACCAGCAGGTAAGCTAACTCCCGCTCCCAATAATTTAGAAGTGGATGTCAAGGCTAAACTTGGCTTTCCTTGTAGACGATTATAGCCCGCTGTTAAACCTAAGGTTTCTGCTGCTACACCAAACTGGTTTTTGCGTGATGCATCTTTCAACAAAGTTTCATCACCAGTTACGATAGGCTTCAACATGCCTGTTACTACTAATCCTGAAAGAACATTCTTACCAGTTACAAAATTATTTTGAGACGCAGTACCCTCTAACTCTAAACCACCTTTAGCTACCCATCCACCTACAAACAAACTATTAATAACTGAAATAGCTGAATTTCTTCTAATTCGCATAGCTGAACGATATTTTTTATCAACCGTTCCATCAGCAATAAACGCACTCACATTGGCAAACTTGGCACTTGTCTGAGGCGTAGCATCTGATCCTGCCGCATCATTATCTGATTCAAATGCATTACTATCTGAGCAAGAACATTGATCCGCTACTTGTGGGTCACGAATGGATAAAGCATATTGAACATTACCACTATATCCCCAGTCCGTATCAAAATCATCATCTAAATTTCTATAGGACACCAAGTGCTTTGCGTTTACATTACCGCCAAACCACTCAAATGCATCATCTCCATTGTATGAAACCTGTACATAATCTATCTCCGTTCCTGATCCTACTCCGCCTAAAGTCAATCCATTGATTTCCTTATCTGTTTCAAAGGCAATTCCAGCAAATTCAATACGTACATATTTTAAAACACCTGAATTATCCGTATCAACTGTTCCTCCAAATGTAGACACGTTTTCTCCCTCAATCGTTGCTGGCGTTTTATTCACACGTGCATTGCCCAACATAATTAAACCACCCCAATCACCATAATTTCTAGAACCTTTTGCCTGTGCCGAAGTAAATACGATAGGCTTAGCTGCCGTTCCTCTAGCAATTAATTTAGCTCCTGGTTTAATAATTAAGGTACCTTTAGTGATTTTATCCCCCAAGATAATGGTACCTGGCTCTACCGTTAAAATCGCACCAGATTCTACATATACGAATCCTTTTAACAAATATTTTTCAGACTCTTTCCAAGTAGTATTAGCTGTGATTTTTCCTGTAACCTCCACTACCTTGCGGTTTGTAGGGGCAGGGACTGTAATTTCTACCTCTGAATCGTTTTTTGTACAAGCCGACAATCCTATGGCAGCTGTAAGCAAACAAGCGAAAATGACACGTAATTTTTGCATGAATTTGTTTATTATATGTTTTTAATTGTTACTACTTATCATTTTTCCTTGTGCCCTCACTAAAACTTCATGGTAATTCCCATGGTAAAATAGCTACCACGGTGATACTCTTGGTATACACCATCCTTGTCAGAAATTTCACCATCGCGGTTAGTATCCTGCACTAAAGAAAACTTCTGGTTTAATAAATCTTGAATCGCCAATTTAAAATCAATCTTTTGTGTCAATGCTTTCGTAATATTGATATCAACCACATTTCTAGGCATTTCATAAATGTCCGCCGACAATTGACTATCACCAATGACGAAGATTCGCTTACCAATCACATTATATAATACATTGGCCTGCCATCCTTTATCCGCATTCTCATAAAATATACCTGCATTAATTAAATAAGGCGACTGGCCCTGAAGATTACGGTTCAACATATTGTCAGACTGTCCCGCACGAACATTACTATTGATCAATGCTGCGTTGAATAATGCTACCCAATTCGGTGCTAATTGCTTTCTAATTTCTAATTCCACTCCAGTACTAGTAGCCTCTGTCGCATTATCTACTGTAAAGGCCACTGTACTACCATTGTAGAATACCTTTGACTCAATAGGATTCAAGAACTTTTTGTAAAATACCGCTACTGAAATCAGTTCTGATTTAGACGGATATAGTTCATATCTTACATCAAAATTATTGATAGTCGCATTTAATAATTTTGTCTTATCAGCTCTTGGGATAAATCCAGTACGAGTAACATCGTACACGAAGTCATAGTAAGTAAATGGCGCTAACTCGCGAAATTCCGGGCGGTTTACCGTAGAGCTATAAGCAAAACGTAATAAGTTTTTTGTAGTAAAGTTATAGGCCACGTTCAACGATGGAAGTGGACTAAATACCGGATTTGTTACTTTAATTGGCACCCCTGAACCTCTTTCTTTACTTTGCAATTCTTGGTTATTATACTCTCCTCTTAAACCGATAGTTGCATTTAATTTATCCCCAATCGGTAAATACAATTGAGTATAAGCAGCTCCAAAAGTATTTTGCGCAGTATATTTATCTTCAAAGTTAGTTCCTACTCCATAGTAGATGGAGTTCCCTCCTAAATTACTTGGGTTAAAGAAGCTAGCAGGATCTTGTTTCAATAATGAATTATCTGAGGACAAACGATTGGGATTAGTAATACCATACCAACGGTTTGAAAATGCTCTCTCTTTGTATTCGGTATAAATACCCGCACGGAAAGTCGTTCTTAATTTTTCGTCTTCATTTTCCTTCAGAATACGTTCAAAATCTACCCTTGTGGTGTAAATAAACTCCTCTACCTGAGAGAATGAACGAGCTGATTGCTGTAAAGTAGGGCTGTCTGATTGCTGTAAATCAAAGGTAAATGGACCCGTAGAATTTCTCTCTCTACTTCTCGTATATCTTCTGTAATCAGGCTCTGTTCTATAAGTATATCCTAAACCTGTGATCCATTTCAATTTACTAGTTGCCGACAATTCATGTGTTCCACTCAACTGGCCAGAATAGATGGATCGTTGCTCGTAGCGGAATGAGGCATTATTCAAATCAACGTTCTCATTATAACCATTACGGAAAACTGTTTCTTTAATTCCTATTTGGTTGAATAAATTGCGGAACTCTAACTTATTGTTCGGATTTAAAATCAAGGCCCAATTGGACATCATACCAATTCGAACATTTTGCGACAAAGATTGATCCTGGTAATATTTCTCTGTATCTCCCAAGAAAGTAAATCTTCTCTGCTGCATCTGGAAGGCCTGATTGGTATTGGAATAATTCACATACGAAAAGTTCGTCAGCTCCTTATCTCCCATAAACCAGCGGTGAGCAAAATTTAAATTTCCCCTAAAATCAGGTAATACGTTTTTATCTTCTACTTGATAAAAGGCAGGTAAATTTCTAAAGTGCGAAATAACGGCTTCCGTATTTCCCGCTGTAGCAATACTATTTCTGGATGGGAATCCCGCTGGCAACTGACGTCCGCCATCATCATATCCTAACCAATCTGTTTTACCTCCTACATAAGACATGGCCTTTTGTGCTGTTGTTCCTGAGCGATAACTCGTAGAAAAGCTAGCCGAAAATGAATTACCATCTGGAACCGTTTTGGTATAAATCTTGATGGCTCCTCCACCTAAATCACCCGGCAAATCAGAAGATGCTGATTTAAAAATCAACATACGATCGATGATTGAACTAGGAATTAAATCAAATGAAAAAGCCTTCGAATCTACCTCCGTGGATGGAGTAATGATATCATTTACCAGTACCGTGTTATAACGTTCATTTAAACCTCTAACCACCACAAATCTTTCATCGAATATTGAAACACCAGGAATTCTACGAACCACCGCAGAGGCATCTCTATCTTGTGTTTTTTGAATCTGCTGTCCTGAAATACCCACCGCAATTTGCTGCAATTGTCTCGTTTCAGTTAATACTGCTACTTCCGATGTAGTAATTTTTTGAGCCTTAACCACGACGTTGGCTAGGGTTTTATTGTCCTCTTGTAAGGAAACCGTAATGATGGTCTCTTTTCCTGACTCAACACGAACATTAGGAATTTGTTGAGATTGGTATCCCACCGAACTAACCACCAATTTATAAATTCCCGCAGGAACTGATGTTAATTCAAAATTTCCTTCAATACCCGTACTAGCTCCTATGGTCAACCCTTCTAGACGAATGGTTGCTCCAATAACCGGCTCCTTAGAAACAGGGTCTGAAATAGTCCCTTTAATCTTTCCTACTTGGCCAAAAGTATGGCCAAAAGACGCCAACGATACAAAAACGATTAATAAACTTCTAAATAATTGGTGCGTATTCATTTGCATTTATATTGATTACGGCACAAAATTACCTGCATTCAATAGGCTCATGGTTAACACGGTATTATCTATATGTTTCCTTATTGTTAAATAATTCCAAAAAATTTAACGATTTCGTAACATTGAAAATAAAATATAACTATTCAGAGAAATATAATTTTTTTAATAGGAATTTTCTAAAAAAAGTGAAATTTTTTGCCCTATTAATTTGGAGTTAACATGAAAAGTCTAGTTTTGACCCAACAAACGGAAATACTCCGCCTAAGAATTTATTAATCAAGCATTTAACATTAATCAACATTATGAAAAATTTCATCACCAAAAACGCCTTAGCCGCTTTCGTCGTAGCCGCGATTCTGTCTGTTTCGTCTGCCAATGCCGCAGAATTTGCACTTCCTGTCAGTATTGACCAAGTAGGTAAATTAAAATTCCTAGTTAGTTCAGAAAATAATTCGCCCTTGTTCGTTGTCATCTATGATGAGGACAATAACCAAATAAGCCGAGAATCACTTAGTGCCAAGAAATTATTTAATTTTTCCAACCTAAATGACGGCCTCTATAAAATGGTTATTCTTGATTCACGTAAAAACATCATCAAATCCAAGACCTTCAATATTTTAACTGAAACCCGAAGAGATTTGATTGCCATCCAGTAAGCAAAATCATCCCAAACCGAAAAAGGCGCTGCGGCGCCTTTTTTTGTTTTCATCCAAAATACCCTCCCAAAAAATAAGTTATAATACCAAGGCCCTGCTCAAAAATTCGTAAATTTAATTTCTGTTTTTTCCCATCAATTAAATTTCCCTTATGGATTATTTGGCTGGCTTGAATGAGCCCCAACGACAAGCTGTTTTACACACGGAAGGCCCATTAATGATAATCGCTGGAGCTGGCTCTGGTAAAACCCGCGTATTAACCTACCGCACGGCTCACCTGATTCAACAAGGGGTAGATCCATTCCAAATATTACTCCTAACCTTTACGAATAAGGCCGCTGGCGAAATGCGCCATCGTATTGAAACTGTGATTGGTAAAGATGCCAAAAATATTTGGATGGGAACTTTTCACTCCGTATTTGCCAAAATCTTACGTTTTGAAGGGGAAAAATTGGGCTATACCTCCAATTTCTCCATTTACGATACCGATGATTCCAAATCCTTATTGCGCACTATCATCAAAGAACAAAATCTAGACGACAAGGTATATAAAGTCAATTTAGTTTTGAATCGTATTTCTGGGGCTAAAAACAGATTAATTAGCCCTGAACAATACTTAAACAGTGCCATCCTGAATGAGGAGGATCGCATGGCTAGAATCCCCAAAATGGGCGAAATTTATCGAACCTATTGCATTCGTTGCTTTCAAGCCAATGCCATGGATTTTGATGATTTATTATATCAAACCAATATTCTTTTTAGGGATCATTTAGATGTATTAAATAAATACCAGCATAAATTCAAACATGTGATGGTAGATGAGTTTCAAGATACCAACGTTTCTCAGTACCTATTAACGAAGAAACTAGCTGCCGTACACCGTAATATTTGCGTGGTGGGTGATGATGCTCAAAGCATATATGCATTTCGTGGAGCCAATATCCAAAATATCTTGAATTTTGAAAGGGACTATTCAGACCTAACTACCATTAAATTGGAGGAGAATTACCGATCAACCAAAAATATTGTGGCTGTCGCAAATTCCATTATTTCTCGAAATAAAAACCAACTTGAAAAGAATGTTTTTACTTCCAATGAGATTGGGGATCAAATAGAAATTATCCGAGCCGGAAGCGATAATGAAGAAGGTCGAATGATTGCCTCCACCATTTTTGAAACTAAACAAAAAGAAGGTTTACATTGGTCTGATTTTGCCATTTTATACCGTACAAACGCTCAATCACGTTCTTTTGAGGAATCCCTGCGTCGGCTAAATATCAAATACCGCATTGTAGGAGGTCTTTCTTTCTACCAAAGAAAGGAAATCAAGGATGTGCTTGGATACCTACGTTTTGTTGTCAATCAACAAGATGAAGAGGCTTTCAAACGCATTATCAATCTTCCTAAAAGAGGGATTGGTGATACCACCATAGCCAAAATTGCTGTGACTGCCGCAGAAAACAGTTGCTCCATTTGGGACGTCATTTCAAATATCCAAACGTTCCAAGGTGCTAGAGGTACTGCCGCCATTGAAAACTTCGCGGATTTGATTAAATCATTTAAAATAATGGCGGAAGTAGAGCATAAAGATGCCTATGAAATAGCCAATCACGTGGCCAAGGCATCTGGACTCCTTCGTGAACTTTATGAAGATAAAACCGTAGAAGGCCTAGCTCGATATCAAAACTTACAAGAATTACTCAATGCCATCAAACAGTTTGTCGATGACCCTGAAAATGAGGATAAATCATTGGCTACTTTTCTTCAATCTGTGTCATTATTAACGAATGCCGACACGCAAGAAGACCCCAATGACCGCGATAAGGTGACTTTGATGACAGTACACTCTGCCAAAGGCCTAGAATTTAAACACGTTTTTTTGGTGGGTTTAGAAGAGGATTTGTTCCCCAGCCAAATGATGTTACAAAGTCAAGCTGATTTGGAAGAGGAACGTCGACTTTTCTATGTAGCTGTTACCCGAGCAGAAAAGAAATTGATGATTTCCTATGCAGAATCGCGGTATCAATTTGGTCGACTAAAATCCTGTGAGCCGAGTAGATTCCTAGATGAGATCGATAGCGCCTATTTGAAAATGGCTAAAACGCCAGGCAAAAAGGAAGTTCAGGCTTTCAGACCCGTTCAAAAAACAGGATTTGTTTCCAGTTCAACTAGCCCATCAGCAGCCCAATTGATTCAAAAGCCTAAGCAAAACTCCAATTACCAGCATGTGGCTTCTAGTAATTTCGTGCCCACTGACCCTTTAAAATTAGAGGCGGGCCAACAAGTAGAGCATCAAAAATTTGGCTTTGGGCTAATCAAAAAAATCGAAATAAATGGCGCCGAAAGAAAGGCGATTATTAATTTTGAAAAAGGGGTAGGAGAAAAGACCTTACTGTTAAGTTTCGCCAAATTAATGGTGAAAGCCTAACTTATTTCTTGGGGGTGAAATACACATGTACAGGTCCTGGAGAGCTAGCAACCTCAGAAATGGTGTAAAAACCATCGGCTTGATGGGAAAAAGCCAGGGCTTCCCCTTGAGGTTCTAATTTGCTTGGAACAATTTTTGGTGGACGCTTTAAGGCTTCGCCTAAACTTTCATGCTTTCCCTTTTTCCAATAGTAAACCTCCAAATAATTACGGATAATTACCTCCTGATTATTGCTAGCCACATCTCCAGCGGTGATATTATACAATTGTTTCAAGATAGCAAGGTCTGAACTTGGTTCCGAAAAGTTCAACTTTCTAACAAAATCTGCCTCCACAATCCCAGAACTTTTAAAACTATTGGCACGGATACGAAACAAGCTTTTACGATCCTCTTGCTTGCTAATTAAATACATATCTCCATTCAACTGATCCACCAAAAGGCACTCCATATCCTTAGATCCATCAGGTAATTTAAATTCCAATTTCTCTACTTTCTTAATGATTCTTGTCACCATATTGGAGCCTCGAATATCAAATTCCTTGAACCGATAAATAAAATAAGAGTCGTACTCCTGCTTATTGTCGCCCGTATCGGCTACATAGATGTATGATTCACGCGGATTTTTATACCAATAAGCCAAATCTTCCCAATCACGGTTATGGGCTCCTTGCAGTAGAAATTCAACCTTACCCGTACCGTATCTGTCAATTAAGAAAATCCGATTTAAATCTTGGGAATCATTGACTACCCAGAATAATTCTAGATTCAGACGACTAGCAACCATTCCAGATGCCTCATCAATTTCGATATTCTCTAATACCCCCTCATCGACAGTCGCTGAAAAATTGGTTTTAGCCATTTGCGCATCGATGATATAGAGCGACTGGCATGCCCAAACGATTAAGGCAAGAACCACTAAACGAATCCAGTTAATTAATTTCACTTTCGTTTATAAAAATAAAGACGAACAGGTGAACTTCCTTTTTCTGAAATGGTATAATACCCTCCTCCATCTGCAGCAAAAGCTATTCCTTCTCCTTGATATTCCGTAGGGTTTCCTACATAAGGAACAGTTTTATGAGCTCTAGCTAAAGCTTCTGGGATCGTTTCATTGGCTTTTCTTTTCCAATAATAGCATTCAATGTAATTTTTAATTAAAATCTCCGAGTTATCGGGAGAAACATCCCCTGCGGTAATGTAATAGGCTGTTACGATTTTATCTATGGTGGAAAAGGGTACCGAAACGCCCAGTTCCTGAACAAATTCTGCCTTGACATTCGCTTGATTGGTAAAACTACCCGCCGGAATTTTATAGAGTCTTTTTCTATTTTCTCTTTTTGATATGATAAAAACATCCTTGGATTTTTGATCTACCAACAAACATTCCATATCTCGAGAGCCATCGGGCAAGGTGAATGTCAATTTCTGAACGCCCGTTATGCTGGCATTATTGATGGAGGAAACATTTGGTTCATTAAACCAATAAATTGCATAGGAAGCTTGATTGGCATTATTATCTCCAAAATCGGCTATATAGACCACCGCACTACCATTACTATCAGAGATCAAAGCAATATCCTCCCAATCCCTATTTTCTGCTCCTTGAATCACAAATTGTTTCATCCCCTTTCCAAAGGTATCAATCAAAAACAAGCGATTACTGTCTCCAGAATCATTATGTGCCCATAAAAAACCTTCATTTTTCTTACTAGCCACCAAGCCTGATGCCTCATCTAATTCCGGATTTTCAATGATTCCGCGATCTACACCTTCCTCATAACTAGACTCAGTCAAGCCAGGTTCTGGCGTGGGTGCTGGACCAGGACATGCCGTCAGCAAAAAGCTTAATGGAATTAAAAAAAGAAATCGTTTATAATTACTAGGCAGTTTTTTCATCAGATTCTGTGGGCATAGGCGTGGCATTCAAGCTAACCTTAATTTTTTTAATTCGGCGGGTATCTACCGACTGTATTTTGAACACAAATGGGTCGCAAACAATCTCCTCTCCAGCATGTGGAATACGTGAAAATAATTCAATACAAAGACCCGCTAATGTTTCGCTTTCACCTTTTACCTTTTCAAAAATGGAAACATCAACATCAAAAACACGGCAAAAATCGTTTAAAGAAATTTTAGCCTCAAACAAATAGGTATGCTCATCTAGTTTTTTGTAGTCTAATTCTTCTTCATCAAATTCGTCGTTGATATCCCCGACAATTTCTTCAATGATATCTTCCATGGTCACTAAGCCTTCTGTCTCACCATATTCATTGACCACAATAGCCATGTGAACCCGTTTTTCTTGAAAATCATACAGTAAATCATCAATTTTCTTATTCTCTGGGACAAAGAATGGTTGATGCAATAAGGACAACCAATCAAAATTTTCATCGTTATCTATATGTTCCAAGAGGTCTTTTATGTATAAAATACCTTCTATTTTGTCAATTGTCTCGGCATATACAGGTACACGGGAGTATCCATTTTTATTGATTTTATCCATTAATTCATGGAAGTCCATTTCCGTATCAAATGCCACGATATCTCTCCTGGCTTTCATGACCCCTTTGACAGAGGTATTTCCAAAATTCAAAATCCCACGTAAAATATCCTTTTCCCTTTCAGAGGTATTTTCATCCGTGGTAATCTCCAAAGCCTGGTTTAATTCATGGGTAGTTAAATAATAGGATTTCTTTTCAATCCTACTTTCAATCAAATTAGAAATCCCCAATAAAACACGAGAAAGTGGCTTAAATACCAAGGTAAAGAAGTCAATCAATGGAGCTGTATACCTTGCAAAAATCAAGTTATTCTGTTGGGCCCAAACTTTTGGAATCAATTCCCCGAAAAAAGCAATGATGAAGGTGACGCCAAACAAGAGGAATAAGGTAACCAGCAAAGAGTTAACGGACTCCTCCCCGATCAATAATTGGGTTAGGTAATTTGCTAGTGTAATGAAAATAATATTGACAAAATTGATGGCAATGAGAAGCGTGGCCAGTAAAAGTTGAGGTTGATCCAATAATTTACTTAATGTTTTCTCCCTTTTAATGACACTTTCTTTTAGCGATATTCTTTGCTCTGCATTGAGCGAAAAAAAGGCAACTTCTGAGCCGGAAAGCAAAGCAGAAAGTAATATTAGAGCAAATAAAATAAGGCTAATAAAAATGATGGAGGGCGCGCTGATGTTGGGTTCAAAAGCAATCAATAAGACATTCGAAAAGGGATCGGCCTCCATAGGGTAAAATCAAAATTTATACAAATTTATAAAAAAGGGAATAGCTTTTTTAACTATTCCCTTCTAGCCCAGAATATTAAAATGGAAGATCATCATCTCCAGAGTCTACTACTTGTGGAAAACTTGGTGCAGGAGATGCCGATTTCTCTGCTGTTGGCAATGCCTCAGGACGGGGTCTTGCTTCTGGAGATTCATTGGCTGGTCGATCATTTCTTCCTCCAATCAAATTGATGGATGTGGCCCGAATTCGATACCCACGTACCGTAGCACCATTTTTATCTTGCCATTCTTCTGACTTGATTTTACCTTCGATGTACACTTGGTTTCCTTTTCGCAAATATTGCTCTGCAATATTGGCCAAATTATCCCAAAGTTCTACGCGATGCCATTCCGTTTGCTCTACGCGTTGTCCGTCTTTTCCTGGATAGGATTCTGAAGTAGCAATATTGATATTGGCTACTTTAATCCCGCTTGGTAAGGCTCTTACTTCTGGGTCTCCCCCCAAATTGCCTAATAAAATCACTTTGTTTACTCCTGCCATAATGTGTTTGTTTTATTTGATTATCGGCAAACCCTTTGCCAAAACAAAATTATCGTGGCATTGAATCATTAAAAATCTGCATCTGCAAATTATCAGTTATCAGATTCAAAAGCAAGACCGATTTTCCCAGCTTTTCGAAGTCCACAGGTCGCATCCATTGAAATCCCTCCTGAACCTTAATATCAAGATTATCAGGAACTTGGATATGCCAAGCCCGGCAATGAATCTTTTGGTGACTAAGCAAGTGTATTTTAGGTGATTTCAAGCTCTGAACAGAACTCCCTTGCAGGAATAGACTAAGGTTTTCATCTATTTCCAATAGGTTTTCTAAGTCTTCCTCCTGTTGAGATTCGACCAAATAAAACTCCCACAAACCAGACCAAATATCCTTTTCTTTTCTTTCTCTAACTAAAATTTTGTTTCCCTGCTCAATAATAAAATAGTTAAAGTAGCGATTCCGTTGCTTAACTTTCTTTTGTTTGACAGGAAAATCTTGAACACGTTTTTCTTGAAATGCAAAACAGGTCACACTCAGTGGGCAGCTAGCACATAAGGGGGCCGGACTGCATTGCAAGGAACCAAAATCCATGATGGCCTGATTGAATTCTGCGGCTTGATCGGGTGGAATTAATTCTTGGGCCACTTCGGTAAATTCTTTCCTAGCTGAACTGTGTAAAATATCCGTTTCAATCCCAAAATACCGAGCCAAAATTCGAAAAACATTTCCATCCACCACTGGCTTGGCTTCCCCAAAAGCAAAAGAAGCAATGGCGGCAGCTGTATATGGCCCAACACCCGGCAATTGAATTAAAGAATCATAGGTAGTGGGGAAATTCCCTTGATATTTTGAAACTACTAATTTGGCCGTTTTATGTAAATTTCTGGCTCTGGAATAATACCCTAAACCTTGCCAATGTCGAAACAGAACTGACTCATCTGAATCAGCCAAGGATTTTACCGTAGGGAAAACCTCCAGCAATTTTAAATAATATGGCAGCCCTTGGGCTACTCGAGTTTGCTGTAAGACTATTTCTGATAACCATATAGCATAAGGATCTTGGGTTTGTCGCCAAGGTAATTCACGAGCATGTTGTCGATACCAGCTTAAAAGGCCTTCAGTAAAAGGGTGATGATTTTTAGATTGCATGGGATGAATCAAAGATACGAAGAAAGAAGGGAGCTATTTGACAAGCAATTGCTAAAAAAATCAATTAAATCATTGAGAAGCATTTCTATTCTTCGAGAAAAACATTACTTTTGTGTCCCTTTTAAAGAAAGGGAAAGCGATTAGAACAAAATAGATCATTTAAAGCATTAATTACCGTGACCAAGGCAGATGTAATTGCTGAGATTTCCAGCAAAACAGGGATTGACAAAAAAGATGTTTCTGAAACGTTAGAAAAGTTTTTCGAAGTTGTAAAAGATAATTTGTCCAAACAAGAGAACATTTATGTTCGTGGTTTTGGAAGTTTTATTAACAAAAAGAGAGCTAAAAAAATTGCTAGAAATATTTCAAAAAACACGGCAATTACGATTGACGAGCACTATGTGCCAAGCTTTAAGCCTGCCAAAGTGTTCATTGAACAAGTTAAAACGAGCACTGACCCTGCTAAATAAGGTATAATACCTCAGGTCTAGAAAGATGAAGAAATCCTATGTGATCATTCTTGTTATTGGCCTTGGGTTAACAGCCCTCATATTTCAATTACCTA
Organism: Aquirufa sp. Wall-65K1; assembly: GCF_054558475.1. Taxonomy (NCBI): domain Bacteria; kingdom Pseudomonadati; phylum Bacteroidota; class Cytophagia; order Cytophagales; family Flectobacillaceae; genus Aquirufa; species Aquirufa sp. Wall-65K1. The sequence continues at coordinate 49,238 of NZ_JBPXKD010000009.1, forward strand.
AAGGAAATGTGAGTAATACCACGAGTAACGCTCCTGCTGGAGGTGCCAATCGCGATGCGAAAGGCGATGATCACCAGGATGAGCATAAAGAAGAAAGCGCGACAAAATCAGAAGAAATGCATGCCGCACCGTTGACAAAAGCTCAACAAGCAGCCGTTTCAAAATTAAAAGTTGAATTGAGTCAAGCTAAAACAGAGGTTTCTCAATCCGGTGTGTTAGATAAATTAATCAACACATTTGTGGGAGCTAATCATTACGATAGTGCTGCATATTATGCAGGGCAATTCGCAGAGCAGCACCCCGGTATGAATAATCTCTTACGTGCAGGCCAATTGTATTTTGAGGCCCAAACTTATGCGCTGAACCCAAGTAAAGGTAAAGCCATGGGAGAAAAAGCACGTGTATATTTTGAACAAGTATTATCGAAAGATCCGTCTAACCTATTGGTGAAAACGAATTTAGCGATGACTTACGTGGATACGCCCACTCCCATGAAAGGTATTACCTTACTGAGGGAAGTGATTGAACAAGAGCCGACATTCGTGCCTGCTTTATTCAACTTAGGAATTTTATCCATTAAATCGAATCAATATGGCAAAGGCCAGGAACGATTCACACAGATATTGAAGCTGGAACCAAACAATTACAAAGCTGCCTTAAACCTCGGCTTTTGCTTGGCCCAGTTAGATAAATTAGATGAGGCAAAGAAAGTGCTTCGGATGGTGCTTGACAAGAGCAAAGATCCAGAAGAAACCAAAGCTGCCCAAGAGTTGCTCGCAGAAATGCAAAAACATTGAGGTTGAAAATCAACTTCTTACATTATTTAAAAATTTAAACGCTAACAGGTATGCCTTGCGGAAAGAAAAGAAAACGTCACAAGATTTCAACACACAAAAGAAAGAAACGTCTTCGTAAGAATCGTCATAAGAAGAAATAGTTAGTATAATTACCTCCTTTTGGTAGCGTAATTAGGTAACCCAAAAACAGACCATCACAAATGGCCTGTTTTTGGTGTTTGTTATATATATTAGCATAGGGATAAGTCTGTCCCGTCTAACATTCTTCTCGTAATATATTGTGAGTAATGAATTAATCATCAATTCTACCCCCAAAGGGGATAGAATTGCCCTTTTGCAAGACAAAAGGATTGTAGAATATCATATCGAACAGTCGGAACCTCAATTCTCTGTGGGTGATATCTATCTCGGTACTGTCAAAAAATTAGTCTCTGGTCTAAACGCTGCCTTCATTGATATTGGTTATGAAAAGGATGCATTCCTTCACTACCATGATCTAGGCCCTAACTTGAACTCGCTCCAGAAATTCTCACGAGATGTGATGAATAAAAAGGGTAAGAACATTAAGTTAGAGAACTTCAAAATAGAAGAAGAAATTGATAAGCTAGGTAAAATCGACAAGGTTTTAACCCGCAATCAACTCATCTTAGTGCAAGTAGTTAAAGAACCTATTTCTACTAAAGGCCCTCGTTTATCCTGTGACATTTCCATAGCAGGCAGATTCTTGGTATTGGTTCCTTTTTCTAATGGGGTCAATATTTCTAAGAAAATTACGTCCAAAGCCGAAAGAAGTCGATTGATGAAATTGATGTCATCCATCAAACCAAAAAACTTTGGGGTCATTGTTAGGACAGTAGCGGAAGGTAAGGCAGTAGAAGAAATGGAGCGCGACCTTCGCGATTCCATATCCAAATGGGAAGATGGTATCGCTAAGTTGATAGATGCCAAGCCTAGAGATCGGGTTATCGGTGAAATGAGCCGAGCTACATCGATGTTGAGGGATTTATTGAACAATGACTTCGATAATGTCATTGTCGATAACCAAGATTTATACAATGAGGCTAAAGGTTATGTGCACCAGGTAGCTCCGGAAAAAGAAAAAATTGTCAAATTACATACGGGTAAAACCAAGTTGTTTGAACAGGTGGGCATCGAAAAGCAGTTAAAAATGCTATTCGGAAGATCCGTTTCTTTACCAGCGGGTGGTTACCTGATTATTGAGCATACAGAAGCATTGCACGTCATTGACGTAAACTCTGGAAATAAATCCAATTCCGAAGATGATCAAGAAGCTACGGCATTAAGTGTAAACCGAGAAGCCGCTAAGGAAATTGCTCGTCAATTACGCCTTCGTGATATGGGTGGTATCATCGTGATCGATTTCATCGACATGAAAAAAGCGGATAACCGTAAGTTGATTCAGGACATCATGCGTGATGAAATGAGAACGGACCGCTCCAAGTATACCATCTTGCCGCTGACCAAATTCGGTTTAATGCAAATCACCCGTCAGCGTGTTCGACCAGAAATGAACGTGGCTACGCATGAAACATGCCCAAGTTGTGGAGGTACAGGTACCATCACGGCTAGTATTGCTGTTTCAGAGATTATTGCCCAGCATGTAGAACATTTGGTTACCAAACAAAATGAGAAAAAGCTCACTTTATTGGTTCATCCATTCTTAAGTGCTTACTTTACTAAGGGATTCCCTTCCATACGAATGAAGTGGTTTATGACGTTTAAGTCTTGGATTCACATCACAGAAGATTCCTCCCTAGGTATTACTGACTTTAAGTTTTTGAACCATAATGGAGATGAGATCGAGATATCGTCTTAGATCATATATATTACTTCTAAGTTTTCTTTCACTGTCTTTCCTAAGCTTAGGTCAATGGTGGAAGAAAACCGAAGAAGCAGAAAAAGAGCGTTCCAAAGGGATGCTTTTGTTCACATCAGAAGTACAGATTGAGGCCACCAATGCCATCAATCAAATGTACAACTTCAAATTCCCGGAAGCCGAGCGGGAATTTAACTACCTCAAAGTCAAACATCCAGATCATCCACTACCCGACTTCCTTTTGGGCCTTGTTCAATGGTGGAAAATGGTTCCCAATACGCAAAACGAAGTCTATGACGACCGATTGTTGGAATACATGGATCGGAGTATTTCGAAAGCAGAGAAAATTTGGGATGAAACAGAAAATCCAGAAGCCGCCTTTTTTATGGCAGCCGCTTATGGTTTTAAAGGGCGTTTACATGCTGAGCGTAAACATTGGGCAAGGGCTACTTTAGCCGCTAAAAATGCGCTTAAATACTTAGAAAACTCCCGAGAATTTGCCGATTTTAGTCCTGAACTGATGTTTGGAGATGGTTTATACAATTACTATTACCACTTCATTAAACAAAATTTCAAACTATTGCGACCGGTATTATGGCTTTTCCCAAAAGCTAATAAACAACAAGGAATAGAACAATTGGAAAAGGTTAGCTACCAAGCTTTCTACACGCGTACGGAAGCACGGTATTTCCTATTGCAAATCTATGCCATGGAAAATATGTCGGACAAGAGCTACGAACTGGCCAAATATACCCACCAAAATTATCCTGATAATCCATTTTTTGAACGTTACCATGCCCGATCTGCTTTTATGTTAGGCAAATTGGATGAAGCCATGGAAATTTCTAAGAGTATTCTCCAAAAAATAGATAACCATCAGGTGGGTTATGAAGGAGTATCCGGCCGATATGCCAGTTATATTTTGGGCTATTATCAATTATATATTTTTAAAAACCCCTCTGAGGCTAAAATATATTTCCAAAAATGCATGGATTTCTCCATTCAAACTGGTTCCTTAGAGTCAGGATATTATTGGGCCTCTGTTTTAGGATTAGCGCGAATTGCCTTTCAAGCAAGCGATTTCGATAAGGCCGTTGACCTTTGTAAAGAGGTGATGGACAAAGCAGATAAAAAAACAAGCCAATATACCGAAGCTAAAAAACTACTTTCTGAGGCAAAAAAAGCTAGAAGAAAAAAGAAATAAAGAATTTAACAATTACTTAATATTGGCATCGTAGGTATCATGTACTTTTGCATCCATATTTGCACCAATATACCTTAAATAACATCCTATGTTTGGGTTAGATCCTACCTTATTTTTCTTACTTTTTTTCTGTCTGTTTGCTGCTTGTGCATTTGAATTCGTGAATGGTTTTCACGATACTGCCAATGCCGTAGCAACTGTCATCTATACCCATTCATTAAAACCAACTCAAGCTGTTGTTTGGTCTGGATTCATGAATTTTGTTGGCCTTTTAACTGGTGGAGTAGGTGTAACCATGAGTATCATCGGCTTACTTCCGACCGAGTTGCTCATTGACACCAATGTCTACCATTCCATGGCCATGGCACTCTCCTTATTATTTTCCGCTATTTTGTGGAATCTTGGTACTTGGTATTTTGGTATTCCGGCATCCAGTTCACATACCTTAATCGGTTCCATTATTGGTATTGGCGTGGGACACGCCATTTTACCAGAAAATCAAACAAATGTCAGTGCGGTAAACTGGGATAAAGCTCAGGAAATTGGGCAAGCCTTATTGCTTTCGCCGCTATTTGGTTTTGCATTAGCTATTGTATTGATGTATATCTTAAAAAAAACCATTAAGAATAAAGAAATATTTAAGGAGCCTAAAAAGAATTCCCCTCCTCCCCTTTGGATTCGTGCTATACTGATTACTACCTGTACTTTAGTTTCTTTTTTCCATGGACGTAACGATGGTCAAAAGGGAATCGGTTTAGTAATGGTTATTCTAATCGCCTTTTTACCAGGCTATTTTGCCATCAATTCTACCTTGGATTTACAGCGATTACAAAAAGATTTGAATCAAGTTGAAATTATTTCAGCCAAAATCGATACCACTACCTTATCCATCAAAGAGCAGGAAAGTTACCGCACCGTAATGGTCTCTTCTAAAGCATTGCACGAACTACTTTTAACAAAAAACATTCAAACTAGTAATTTAAGTACCAAGCAGAAATTTGAAATCAGAAAAGCCGCCTTGAACATCAATAAGCATGCCAAAAAGCTGATTGAAAGTGAGGCTGTAGCGTTATCGGAAGCTGATAAAAAAGCATTCAAAAAAGCTACCGCAGGGGATAAGGCTGCATTTTTTGCATTTGGTGCTACTTCGGGTACAGGGATTGCCGCCGTAACAGACTTTGCTCCAAACTGGGTGATGTGGATGGTAGCTTTATCCTTAGGATTAGGAACCATGGTAGGCTGGAAGCGAATCGTAGTAACCATTGGAGAAAAAATCGGTAAACACCATTTAACCTATGCTCAGGGTGCTTCTGCCGAATTAATTGCCTCGGTAACCATCGGACTAGCCACTGCTTACAAATGGCCCGTTAGTACTACGCATGTATTGAGTTCGGGTATTGCAGGAACCATGGTAGCCTCGAAAGGAATCAAAAATTTACAAGGCGGAACCGTCAAAAATATTGTGATGGCTTGGGTATTAACCCTACCAGTTACCATCATATTGGCCGCAGGTTTATTTGTCTTTTTCCGCTGGATAACGGGCTAAACATACTCCATGAAAGGGAAGCAAATATGGCTTCCCTTTTTTTTATCTAATTCTTGGGAATAGATTTTATAGAAATCCATCTCCCGATCCCAGTGAATCTCCACATATCAAATCTGGAAACATTCTTTTAAACAAGGCATTTGCGTATCTTTGCACTTTGAAAAAAAATGAAATCAGATATCATCAAAAATTACTTTCCAGAATTGAATCCAAAACAATTGGAACAATTGGAAATGCTGTATCCATTGTATCAAGAATGGAATGAAAAAATCAATGTAATTTCTAGGAAGGATATCGATAATCTGATGCTACATCATGTGCTTCATTCTTTAGGAATAGCCAAAATTATTAACTTTAGACCTGGTACGGAGATTCTAGATGTAGGTACAGGGGGAGGATTCCCTGGTATCCCATTGGCCATATTATTTCCGCAGTGTACTTTTACTTTGGTAGATAGTATAGGTAAAAAAATCAAAGTAGTAGAAGGTGTAGCTAGTGCTTTAGGGCTAGAAAATGTAACTGCCTTACATACCCGGGCCGAAGATTTAGATCAAGACTTTGAGTTCGTTGTTAGTAGAGCTGTGACACGCATTACACCCTTTTATTATTGGGTCAAAAATAAGATTAGTCCAAACCACTTTCACACCCAAAGAAACGGTATTCTTTGCCTAAAAGGCGGAGATTTAACGGAAGAATTAGCCGAGTTTGGGAAAAAGCATAAAATATTTGAGTTGGGAGAAATCTTCCAAGAAGAATTTTTTGAAACTAAAAAAGTGGTTTACGTTCCTATGTAAACAAGGTTTATTCCATATATTGAATTTTTAATCTGTTTGAATGCCCCATATTTCAGTTGCTCTTTGTACCTATAACGGCGAAAAATACCTACCATATCAACTGGAGAGTATAGCTTCACAAACTCAAGCCATTGATGAACTTGTGGTCTTTGACGATGGCTCCAGCGACAAAAGCATTGAAATTTTAGAAGCTTTCAAACAAAAAGTCCCTTTTGACGTCCACATACATCAGAATGAAAAGAATGTGGGAAGTAGTAAGAACTTTGAACTTTGCGTTCAAGCATGCCAAGGTGATTTAATCTTTTTTAGTGATCAAGATGACCTTTGGCTTCCTCATAAGGTAGAAACCTTGGTTCGATATTTCAAAAACTATCCTGAAATAGATGCTGTTTTTTCCAATGCCATCATGATTGACCGATCTGGAAAGCCTACCGGCAAAACCAGTTTTGAACAAATTGAATTCATAGAACCTTTACAGGAACTTTGGAAATCGGGGCATGCTTTTGATATTTTATTGAAAGGCTACGTAGTCACTGGAGCAACCTTGGCTATTCGTTCCCAGGTAAAAGCTGAAGTTTTCCCTACACCACACATTATTCCAGAACTCATTCACGATGGCTGGATAGCCTTGTATTTGGCCATGACGAATCGGATTGCCTTTGTAAAAGAAGCCTTGATTCAATACCGTGAACATGAAAGCCAGCAGGTGGGGCTTAAAAGCGAGAAAAAAGCCGTATCTCTTCTGGATAGACTTAAGCGCTCTAGGAAGACCAAATTGGCACAAATAGAAAAAAAAGCCACAGATTCTGCTGCCCTATTCACCTATTTGTCATCTCATGGGAAAGCACCTGAGGGTGCCTTAAAAAAAGTAGCCAGCCGAATGTCTCATTACCAAATGCGCGCTAGTCTAGCTGATAACCGATTACTAAGAATTTGGCCAGTCATGAAAGGAGTTTTGCAAGGAGATTATAAATTGCATGACGGAGGCAAGTGGTGGCATCCTGTATTAGGAGATATCGTTGAATAAGATGCAAACATTAGTGGGAATCGTTATTCCTATTTACAAAGAATCCATTTCTGAATTGGAGCAAAAGTCTTTGCTTCAATGTAAAAAAATTTTAGGTCATTACCCCATTCATTTTGTATTACCTGAAGGCCTACATGCTCCTTATGTTAAGGAATATTTCCCAACAGCTAGTATAGAATATTTTGCGCCGACATTCTTTACAAGTACCAAATCATACAATCATCTATTGATAGATCCAGCTTTCTACGAGCGATTTATTCAGCATGAGTTCATTTTAATCTACCAATTGGATGCCTATGTATTCCAAGACGATTTAATCGCTTGGTGCCAAAAAGACTTTGACTATATAGGTGCCCCCAAACTGAAAAAAAAGCATTGGGAGAACAAGAATGCCTTTCAATGGCCCTTGATTGAGCCTATTATGATGAATGGGGGCCTATCCTTACGAAAAGTGGCCCCCATCATTAAATTCTTGAATTGGTATCATCGACTATTTGGCACTTGGCCTGCCAATGAAGATTCGCTTTTTTCTGTTTACCATAAAAGAGCTTTCCCCCTTCGATTTTTACTCAAATTACCTAATTGGAAAGAGGCCCTAGCCTTTGCCTTTGAACAAAACCCCCAAATTAGCCTTCAACTCAATGAGGGAAAATTACCATTTGGTTGTCATGCTTGGGAAAAATACAATCCCCAATTTTGGAAACCTTACATGGAAGAAAAAGAATCTTAGAAATTTTTCTTCGCTAAATAATCACGACTGATCTTTAAACTTTCAAATGGATCGCGCTTACTAACGTCTTGCTCTACAAACCAGTATTTCAAGCCTGCAGCTTTTCTAGCAGCAAAAATTCGATCAAAATCAATGGTGCCATTTCCTACTTCGGTAAACACTTTAGTTCCTGCTTCCATGTCTTTTACATGCCAAAGTGGGAAACGACCTGGATGCTTTTCAAAATAAGCTACAGGATCTACTCCAGCCCGACCAAACCAATATAAATCAGCTTCCATTTTTACCAAGTCTGCTGATGTATTTTGTAAAATGAAGTCATAAGGCACAAAATCTGCCGACTTCACAAATTCAAAATCATGGTTATGGTAGGCAAATTGAATACCTGCCGATTTTGTTGCTTCGCCTGAACTCGTCAATAAACTAGGAAGGGCTTTATAATGATCAGCGCTACGCTCATTGGGGAATAAGAAAGCACAAACCATGTACTCTGCACCTACATGATGTAAATCTTCTACTGCTTTTTGCCAACCGTCAGACAAAGTACCTTTGGACTTAATGGCAATACCTGAGGTATGGTGAGAACTAACCACTTTTAAACCTACACGGTCTAAAATACCTTTAAATTCATGTGCGGTTTTCCCAAAAAATGTACCATTGTATCCGTAGATTTCTAAGTTTTTATATCCTAGGCCTGCTAATTTTTCTAAAGACCCTTCAAGATCCCTGGCAACAGCATCACGTACCGTGTATAATTGTACACCCAAAGGTCCTAAATAGGGATTGGATGCTAAGCTGGAGTGAGCATATAAGCCAGAAACTCCTAAGGCTAAGCCTTTTAAAAATATTCTTCTTTCCATTGTATTAATATGATAAAATAGATATCTACGAATTTAACTATTCGCATAAATAAATGAAATTAATTGGGTAATTAGTTTTACTATCCTCAAGATTTCAGGAGATACGCAGATTTCAAAGTCTTGCTTTTCGACAAGATTTCATCGAAAAACAGACTTCTATAAATTAAAAGAACAAAGGAATACAAAAAATGAATTTATGAGGCCACGATCAAGGCTTGGGCAGTCATGAAGTCGCGCAGTGGTCTAACTTGTCGCCGAGATATAGAAATATTCACGTCATTTGTCAACTTGATGACCTTTCCATGTTTCAAATCAACTGAAGAAATACTTTTAGGGTTAACTAATGCAGATTTGGAAGGACGAATGAATCCATACCCTTGTAATAAAGTTTCGTAAAATTTTAAGGTACGGCAGGAAAGAACTTTACGACCGTCATTCAGAAAAATATTGGAATAATTGCCCTCTCCGCGGATGAACAAGATACAAGATGGGCAAACTTTAAAAGTTCCTAAATTAATTAATAACTTTTCGTCTTGATTAACAGGTTTAACATTATTCATAAATTTGAGTAGATTAGTGTAACACATGGAACTAATACGATGTAAAGCTAGGCAATGTTCTCAAATAAAATCTAACCATTCGCGTTATTTGTGTTATTAACGCATTTAAAGCCCATTAAGGCGAATAAAATTCCATATTTAATCTCAAAAAAATAATCTGTACAAACATAATTCTTTTTATAATTTCAATCATATTGAGAAAAATAAGTTCTTACAATATACCCAAATACTTATTTAACAGGTCAAAGTCCTTTTAGAAAATCCCTACCTTTAAGAAAAAAAACAACTATGAAATACAGACGTTTTGGCAAAACAAATTGGCAAATAAGTGAAGTAGGCTATGGCATGTGGGGCCTAGCTGGTTGGACGGGCTCCGATGATAATGAAGTACAAAAATCCCTCGAATTATCGGTAGAATTAGGTTGCAATTTCTTCGACACTGCCTGGGGCTATGGTGAAGGATTATCCGAACAAATTTTAGGTGCCTTGCTCAAAAAACATGCAGATAAGCAATTGTATGCTGCCACTAAAATTCCACCAAAAAATTTTATTTGGCCCTCGAAATCACATTTTGAATTAAAGGATTGTTTTCCTGCTCAACACATCATTGAATACACCGAAAAAAGTTTGAAAAACTTAGGTGTAGAGCAAATTGATCTTCAACAATTCCATGTTTGGGAAGATGCTTGGGCGGACAACGATGATTGGAAAGAAGCTGTCCAAAAATTAACCCAAGAAGGAAAAGTAACACATTGGGGAATCTCTGTTAATCGTTGGGAACCTGCTAATTGTTTGCGTTCATTAGAAACCAATTTATTTTCAGCGGTACAGGTGATTTACAATATCTTTGACCAAAACCCAGAAGACCAATTGTTTCCACTATGTCAAAAATTAGACATCGGCATCATTGCACGTGTACCCTTAGACGAGGGTAGTTTAACCGGTTTATTGGATTATAATACCACTTTTCCTGCGGACGACTGGCGTTCAACCTATTTTGTTCCTGAAAATTTGATATCAAGTGTAGATCATGCAAATGCATTGAAACCACTGGTTCCTGCCAATATGGATATGCCTGAAATGGCACTTCGATTTATATTGTCGAATCCTGATGTGGGAACGATTATTCCAGGAATGAGAAAAATCAAACACGTGAAAAGTAATATCGGAACTTCAGATGGACATGGATTAAGCCCAAGCCTATTGGAAGAATTGAAAAAACACCGCTGGGAAAGACAGCCTACCGAGTGGTCTCAATAGATTGATCAAATAGTTCCTTTAACTGAGCCTCTTCACGGAATCCCGATGTTTTTTGGAGTAATTTTCCTCCTTGGAAAACCAAAAAGCTCGGGATTTCATCAATTCCGAATGACTGTAAGATCGCCTGATTCCCATCAGCCTCCACTTTCAAGACTGTCACCTTTCCTGCGTAATCTTGAGTCAATTTATCGACGGTGGGCATCATTTTTAAACATGGGGCACACCATTTGGCATAAAAATCAACGACCACTGCTTTTTCTTGTTGGACTTTCTTGGTAAATTCTGCTAAATCCCAGCCTTTATCATGGGCTACTTGAGGAACACCCTCCAAAGGTTTTAACTTAGTTGTCCATTTCAAATAACCGCCTTTCAGCTCCGTCACTTGAAAGCCTTCCTTTCGCATCAATTCCGCAGCTTGTGCCGAACGTCCTCCAGACAAACAGTATATTAAAACCGGCTTATCCTTCGGCAATTTTTTGATTTGCTCCGAAAAATCAGCTGACCTGAAATCAATGTTTAATGCCTTTGGCAAATGGCCTCCTCCAAATTCACCGGATGTTCTAACGTCAAGTAAAATAGCATTGGGAGTTTCTTGAATCTTTTTTTCAAAAACCTCAACCTCAGCAGACTGAGCATGAAGCGAAGAAGTTAATAAAAGAGCAAAGGCGAAAAGAGTAGGAAAAAGTATTTTAGCTTTCATTATTATTTCATTAATTATCAGCGATTTAAGTAGCTGACTTTCGGTAAATCAGTGATATTATCTAAAAATTACGTTATTTTGCAGGGCAATTTAATCAATTACAACGTAATCCATTTATTCACAATAATAATTATACGATGAGTGCAATACAGTACGTTCACGCAAGACAAATTTTAGATTCACGTGGAAATCCCACAATCGAGGTAGACATCAAAACTGAAGATGGCGCTTTCGGTCGTGCAGCCGTTCCTTCTGGAGCCTCTACAGGTATCCACGAAGCAGTGGAATTACGCGATGAAGACAAATCTGTTTATGTAGGAAAAGGTGTTTTAAAAGCCGTAGAAAACGTAAACACAACTATCGCAGAGGAATTATGGGGCCTAGAGGTATCTGAGCAGAACATGATCGACCGTTTGATGATCGAATTAGACGGTACACATAACAAAGGAAAATTAGGTGCTAACGCTATTTTAGGTGTTTCTATGGCTGTTGCTAAAGCGGCTGCACAAGAAGCAGGTCTTCCATTATACCGTTATATCGGTGGAGTAAACGCTAATACTCTTCCTGTTCCTATGATGAACATCTTAAATGGTGGTTCTCATGCGGATAACAGCATCGACTTCCAAGAGTTTATGGTAATGCCTGCAAAAGCGGAAAGTTTCTCTCATGCTTTACGTATGGGAACAGAAGTTTTCCATGCCCTAAAAGGTGTATTAAAAAGCAAAGGTTATTCAACCAACGTAGGTGATGAAGGAGGTTTTGCTCCAAATATCAAGTCGAACGAAGAAGCTATCGAAATCGTTTTACAATCGATTGAAAAAGCAGGTTACAAACCAGGTGAAGAAATCTTCATCGCCATGGATGCTGCATCTTCTGAATTCTTTGATGAGAAAACAGGATTGTATACTTTCAAAAAATCGGATGGCAAGCAATTGAACAATATGGAAATGGCTGCTTATTGGCAGACTTGGGTAAATAAATACCCTATCATTTCTATTGAGGACGGTATGGCTGAAGATGATTGGGCAGGTTGGGCTGAGCAAACTAAATTGATTGGTTCCAAATGTCAATTAGTTGGTGACGATTTATTTGTAACCAATGTGAAGCGTTTACAGCAAGGTATTGAGCAAGGTGTTGCTAATGCTGTTTTGGTTAAGGTAAATCAAATTGGTTCTTTAACAGAAACCATCGATACGGTTAACTTAGCGAAACGCAATTCATACAAAAACATTATGTCGCACCGTTCTGGTGAAACAGAAGATGCCACCATCGCTGACTTGGCTGTAGCTTTAAATACGGGTCAAATCAAAACTGGTTCTGCTTCTCGTTCTGACCGTATGGCTAAATACAACCAATTACTTCGTATTGAGGAGGAATTAGGTGCAAATGCATATTTCCCAGGTTTAAATTTCTAAGAATATGGACCGCATTAAAGGGCTTTTTCTTGGACAATATCGTTTCTACGTAATTTCAACCAGCATCTTGTTGGTTTGGATGTTCTTTTTAGATACGAATGACCTTAGAGTCCAGTATCGACTTTGGAACGAACTTAGGGTGATGAAAAATGAAAAAGCTTTTTACCAACAAAAATTAAAAGAACTGGAAAAAGAGCGCCGAATGGTGATTGGAAACCCAGCCTTGTTGGAAAAATATGCGCGAGAAAAATATCTGATGAAACGACCCAATGAGGATATTTTTGTCATCGTTGATGAGGAAAATAAGCCCTTGGAACCTTAATAAAAAAGCTCCCTTTGAATGGGAGCTTTTTTTATTGCTTTGAATCAATTTCTTTATCAAGAAATTGGACAATATGGTAAAATCTTAAACGTTTTCCACAACGCTGTCAAGGTTTGGAACCTTGCCAGCGTTAAGGGAAAAAATCAATTTCATTAACTAAAACTTCAAGTCCTTACTGGAAATAGTTGATTTCTCTGCCGCATTTCCTTTCCAAACACTCCAAGGCTCTGTTCTTTGCTTCATGACCGTAGCGCCCATACTCACAAAAGTTCCTTCGCCAATCACTGAGCTATCTCGGATGGTGGCATTTACGCCAAAGAAACAATAATCATTCACCTGGCAATTTCCCGAAAGAACAATTTGTGAGGTGAAAAATACATGGTTCCCAATTTTGCTATGATGACCAATGTGATTTCCTGACCATAATACGCAGTTATTTCCAATCTGAACGTATGGTTGAATGGTATTGTCTTCCAAAATAAAACAGTTTTCTCCTATTTTATCGGTTAGGACAGTCGCATGTGAACTGATGTATGAAATGTATTTATAGCCTTTTTCAAGACCTTGCTCATAAACTCTGGCTCGAACTTGATTCATTCCTGCCGCCGTCATAGGCGCAAAAAATAGGTATTCCGCAGGAGGAAAACGCTGTTCCACCGTTTCAAACGGAACCAAAGGCAAACCATGAAATTCATTCTCTTTGATATACTGCTCCTCCACAGTAAAACCAGCTACTTCATGTTCACTATCGTTCTTTAAGTAATATAATGCTAATTCGGCAGACTGTGTATTTCCAAAAATGATAACCTTTCCCATATATTCAATCGATAGAATGACTCAAACACAAAACGTAAATGTGGCAGAAATTGTTTAAAATAACGCAAAGCCTGTCATCTCTTTAGGTTGCTCTACTCCCATCAATTTTAAGATGGTCGGGGCAATATCTCCTAATTTTCCATTGGACAAGCTTGGGTGATCATGAGCATCCACTAAAATGCAAGGTACTAAGTTGGTGGAGTGAGCTGTATTAGGTGAACCATCTTCATTTATCATGACATCCGCATTACCGTGATCAGCAATGATGATGAAAGTATAACCATGAGCTAAACCTGCTTTAACCACTGCCTCGGCACAGCGATCAACTGTTTCTACCGCTTTCACTACCGCAGAAAACACACCCGTATGACCCACCATGTCAGGATTTGCAAAATTTAAACACACAAAATCCACTTCTCCTTTCTCCAATTCCGGAATCAAAGCATCTCTTAAATCAGCCGCAGACATTTCAGGTTGCAAATCATAAGTAGCCACTTTCGGTGAATTTCTTAGGATGTTGGTTTGGCCAATAAAAGGCGTCTCGCGACCTCCTGAAAAGAAGAATGTTACGTGTGGGTATTTCTCTGTTTCCGCAATTCGAATCTGCTTTTTACCTGCTCCTTCCAAAACCTCTCCTAAAGTCATCGGTAAATTAGAATCATTGAAAATGACATGAACATTCGTAAACTCTTTGTCGTACTCCGTCATAGTCAAATAATACAAATTCAACTTATGCATGTTTTCCTCATGGAAATCCTTTTGCGTCAAAGCTTGGGTGATTTCTCGCCCACGATCCGTACGGAAATTGAAACATATCACCACATCTCCTTCTGTAATCTTGGCTAAAGGCACCCCATTGGCATCTGTGGCTATGATGGGCTTAATAAATTCGTCCGTCACATCGGCAGCATAACTATCCTTGATAGATTGAATAACATCTTGTGTCAAATGACCTTCTGCATCCACCATGGCATGGTAGGCTAAAGCCACACGCTCCCAACGATTATCTCTGTCCATGGCAAAGTAACGACCCGTTACCGAGGCAACATGGGCTCCCGTTTTTTCACAATGCTGAACTAAATCAGTCATGAACTTCAATCCTGACTTAGGGTCCGTATCACGTCCATCTGTAAATGCATGTACAAAGACCTTAGGCAATTCTGCTTCTTGAGCCGTACTTAATAAAGACTTTAAATGTTCAATATGGGCATGAACTCCGCCATCAGAAACAAGACCCATAAAATGAACCGCCTTGCCCTCTTTTTTGGCATAGTCAAATGCTTTTGCCAATTCGGGTTCTTGTCCTAAGGTATTTTCAGTCACCGCTTTATTAATCCTAACCAAATTTTGGTAAACGATTCGACCAGCACCTAGGTTCATGTGACCTACTTCTGAATTACCCATTTGACCTTCAGGAAGACCAACGGCCAATCCTGAGGCCTCTAATTTAGCATGTGGGTATTGGGTATATAAGGACTTAACAAATGGGATATTGGCTGCATCTATGGCAGAAACCTTTGGGTTGGTAGCAATTCCCCAACCATCTAATATCATTAGTACAACTTTCTTATTCACAGTATTTCATTTATTTCCTATAAAATTAGCCAAATTCAGGGAAAAAATCGGCTATTCATCCTTCAGAACTTTCGATAAGCGAACAATATCTGCTACTTCTATGGCAGTTTTGTCATAACCATGAATGGTAACAGCAATCATCGCTTGCCCTAACTCCTTCAAGGTACAAACCATATTGGGGGCCGCCCAACGTAAAAATGGGTACATCCAATTGATGTATTTATAAAATGGTAAAGCGTGTTGTAAACCCTCCGTAGGATGAAGCATTCCAGGTCTAAATGCATAAGCCGCTTTAAAACGTAATTTTCTTAGGTCATTTTCCGTTTTTCCTTTGACCCTTGCCCACATTAAACTCCCTTTCTCAGTTGAATCGGTACTTTTCCCCGAAACATAGATAAACGTGAGCTCGGGATTATTTTTTTCAATAGACTTCGCAAATCCCAAAGTCAAATCGTAAGTCAACCGCGTGTACACTGCTTCATTTTTACCGATGGACGTAACTCCCAAACAAAAATAGCATGCATCATATCCCTTTACTTGGTCTTGCAATTCCTCCGTTTGATAAAAATCTTTCAAAATAATCTCCTTTAATTTGGGGTGGGATTTACCTGAAGGACGGCGACTTATGACCAATACTTCTTCTACATGAGGTGATAGCAAACATTCCTGCAAGACTCCTTCCCCCACCATACCGGTAACCCCCGTTACGATTACTTTGATTTTTGAATTTTTCATGGTAGAATTGAATTAAAATAATTTGAGTTTAAATTTAAATGAACACATGAACAATCGTCGCGAATTTTTACAACAATCTGGCCTATTAGCCGCAGGTTCAGCACTAACAGGTTCAGCAGCTACTCCTTCTATGAATTTCATCCACCACGTTTTATTTTGGGCCAAAAATCCAAGTAACGAAGCCGAAAAAACCCAACTTTTCAAAGCGCTCAAAGCGCTAGGAGGCCTTCCAATGATCCAATCTGCTCATGTGGGCAAACCGATCATTACGGAGTTTGACAAACCAGTTACTGAGGGAAGTTATACTTTTTCTGTCGTATTGACTTTTGCCGATGCAGAAAAGGAAAAAGAATATTTATATCACCCTTTACATAAAAAGTTCATAGATGACAACAAGCATTTGTGGGGGAAGGTTCAAGTAATTGACTCTCAAGCTATATAATTTGAATAAAACCTATTAAAAACTATGAATAATAATCGAAGAGACTTTCTCAAACTTAGTGGATTAGCCGCATTAGGTGGATCCGCTAAATGGGAAATTAAGGACTTGGCTACGAGCATGCAAGTAGAACAAGGCAAGCAAACTTTTAACATGTCGGGCTATGCCGCGCCAAAAATTGAAACCGTACGTATTGGATTTATCGGTTTGGGAAACCGTGGTTCTGGTGCTATTACCCGCGTCAATCGCATTGATGGAGTAAAGACGGTTGCGGTTTGTGATATCCGAAAAGAAAAAACGGATGCCGCTTTGAAAGCCTTGGGTAAAATGGGTATTCAACCTATCGTTTACACCGAGAAAGAGGAAGCTTGGAAAGCGATGTGTGATCGACCGGACATTGATTTGATCTACATTGCCACCCCTTGGCATTTACACACCCCTATGGCTGTATATGCCATGAAACAAGGCAAGCATGTGGCGGTAGAAGTACCGG
The DNA here is from genome assembly GCF_054558475.1 of Aquirufa sp. Wall-65K1. NCBI lineage: Bacteria > Pseudomonadati > Bacteroidota > Cytophagia > Cytophagales > Flectobacillaceae > Aquirufa > Aquirufa sp. Wall-65K1. The sequence continues at coordinate 66,345 of NZ_JBPXKD010000009.1, forward strand.
CAGCCACCACCTTAGAAGAATGCTGGCAATTGGTTGAGACTTCTGAGAAGACTAAAAAGCATTGTATGATGCTGGAAAATTGCTGCTATGACTTCTTTGAGTTATTAACTCTCAACATGGCTCGCCAGGGATACTTTGGAGAAATTATCCATGCGGAAGGTGCTTATTTGCATGATTTATTAGACCATAATTTCACGCAAAGTACCTATTACCAAAGCTGGCGCTTAAAAGAAAACCTACGCAACGGCAATTTATACCCAACCCACGGCCTAGGACCTATTTGTCAATTATTGGATATTAACCGAGGTGATCAAATGGATTATTTGGTATCTACCTCTACCAATGATTTCTCTATGCACCAACGAGCGGTAGAGTTAGCCCAAAAAGACCCTTTCTACCAACAATTCACCAATAAGAGTTTCCGTGGGAATATGAATACCACCACGATTCGTACCGTGAAAGGTAAAACCATGATGGTTCAACATGATGTTTCTACACCTCGCCCCTATTCCCGAATCCATTTGTTAAGTGGAACTAAAGGTATGGCTGTAAAATATCCTGATCCTAAAATTTCTGATCACCACCATAACTGGATTTCAGCCGCTGAGATGGCAGAATTGGAGAAAAAATATGCGCCACCGATTGTAGCCAAGATAGGTGAATTAGCCAAGCAAATAGGCGGACATGGAGGCATGGACTTCATGATGGACTGGCGATTAATTGATTGCCTACGCAATGGATTGCCTTTGGATCAAAATGTTTACGATGCCGCCGCTTGGAGCTCGATAGGACCATTAAGTGAAATGTCCGTTAAAAACAGATCTAGATCCATGAACGTCCCTGATTTTACCCGCGGAAGTTGGAAATCCAATACCCCGGTGGATATCACTTTAGCACAAGGAGGAACTACGGGAGTAAAAGCCCAAAAATAAGCTTTACTTTTTCTTTTTCCCCCAAAACTTCTTACCACCTTTTTTAGGTCCAGAAAAATTTCGCCCCTTATCGCCAGCCTTTTGTAAGGCTGGCTCATAAGCGGGGCCAGCTCCAAACTCTTCTGGAATAGGTGATTTTGTCACTTCTTTTTCTAACAACTTTTCAATACTCGCAAATTTTCTCTGTTCGGCAGGACTGATTAAAGTATAGGCGGTACCTTGACTTTCTGCCCTTGCCGTACGACCAATGCGGTGAATATAATCCTCTCCATCATTAGGGACGTCGTAATTGATGACCAACTCAATTTCGTCGATGTCAATGCCTCGACTTAAAATATCTGTGGCTACTAAAATAGTCGTCTTTTTATTTCTAAAATCCTGTAATACTTGTTCACGAACATCTTGTTCCAAATCCGAATGGATTTCCTCTACTTTGAATTTGGCCCTCTTTAAATCGTTAGTAAGTGTTTTTACGTTTTGCTTTCTGGAACAAAAAATAATCACACGACTATACTCTTTTAATCGCAATAGGTGCTTAATCAAAGGTGATTTTTGCTCCTCAAAAACTACAAAAGCTTCTTGAACAATTTGCTCAGGGGGTTTTGAAACAGCAATATTTATCTCTACAGGATTTTTCAATAACTTTCTGGCCAATTCCCGCATTTTATGCGGCATAGTAGCTGAAAATAAGAGGTTTTGACGCTCTGGACTTAAAAAAGAGGTGATTTTGATTAGATCATCTTGGAAGCCCATATCCAACATCCGATCAGCCTCATCCAACACCAAGTATTTGACCTCTTTGAGATTAACATAACCCATATTTAAGTGGGCAATCATACGACCAGGCGTACAAACTACAATATCGCAACCACTGGTTAAAGCGGTTTTCTCCGTCGTAAAAGACTGGCCATCCCCACCACCATAAACGGCGATGCACGATACATTAGTAAAATACCCTAAACCTTCCATATTATCCGCAATTTGTATGGCCAATTCACGGGTAGGAACAATGATTAGAGCATTGATTTTATTTTCAGCATGTGGCTCAGTGATGATTTTATTTACAATAGGCAGCAAAAAAGCAGCAGTTTTACCCGTACCTGTTTGTGCTGATGCAATAATATCTCTCCCCTCCAAAATCGGTTGAATAACTTGAGACTGTACGGGAGTTGCGGTCTTATAGCCCATGGAATCAATTCCTGCTAAAAGGCTGTCGGCCAGACCTAATTCTTTAAATGTCAAAATCGTTTGATTAAAATGATGCCTCTTCCGAAGATGGAATTGGAAAGACAAATTTACGCCTTATATCTCACATTTCTTTCACTTTACCTTTGGACACCCTACAGACTAGGCTTTGACCTGTCTTTTAGCCAGGAAGTACATTCCTAAGCCGGAAAATACTAGTAAAACCACACTTGCTCCGTCTTGCCAGGTAAACGATTCTGGATGATGCAAAAGATATTTCCAACTCTTTGCTTGAGTCCCTGTCCAAACAGCCAAAGCGGTTCTTGGTAACATACCTATCATTCCTGCCAAACAAAAATCCAGGAAACTTACTCCTAAAAACGACATCATGGCATTGGTGATAGCAAAAGGAAATATAGGCGAAAGGCGAGCTAAAAATACCCATGAAAATGATTGCGCCTGCACATTGGACAAAAATTGTGCACCTTTTTTCGTACGTTTTATCCAGCGAATCATGGCTTGACCTTTCCATAATTTGGCCATACCAAAACCCAACATTGACGCTAAACTATAGGCAAAAATCAAAGGCCAAATACCTTGAAAACCCCAAATATAGCCTACAAATAAGGCCAAAAAAGTAGTTGGGCACAAGGCCAAACCCATCACAAATACAGTAGCTAACCAAAATAATATTTGTTGACTTAAACTAAAGTCTAAAAAAAAGCTTGGATTAGATACGGCAAAATAACCTAAGGCTAAACTTGAAATAAAAGGTAATAGACCCATCCACAAAAGGTAAGCCATTTCTAAAAAAAGTTTTTTACGAAAGCGCATGTGGTATGAGATAGAACAACAAAGATAGGGGAATTTCATAATCCAGCCTATTTGCCTACCTTTGCAAGGCTGTTTACCCAGAAAGAAAGCCCATGGAAATTGCCATCGTTAAATACAATGCCGGGAATGTTGCCTCCGTGATGTACGCACTTGATCGAATCGGAGTGCCGTATCGCTGGACAGACGATGAGACGATTTTACGCCAAGCAGATAAGGTGATTTTTCCTGGCGTAGGAGAAGCTAGTACGGCCATGGCGCATTTAAAAGAGAAGGGCTTAGATTTACTTATTCCTCAGTTAAAGCAACCCGTTTTAGCTACTTGCATTGGTATGCAACTTCTTTGTAAACACTCAGAAGAAAACGATACAACTTGCATGGGAGTATTTGATGTGGAAGTAAAACGTTTTCAGTCGCAGGACTTAAAAATCCCGCATGTAGGATGGAATTCCATCCAGGCCAATCAAGCGAATCCTTTGATGGAAGGCTTAAAAAATGAAGAATACGTTTATTTTGTTCACTCGTATTATGTGCCTGTAAACCCTCTGACCACAGCCATATGTGATTATGTACAGCCATTTTCAGCCATGCTTCACCAAGACAACTTTTATGCTGCCCAGTTTCACGCAGAAATTAGTGGAATGGCAGGCCAACGAATTATAGAAAATTTTCTCGCATTATAAATCATGTTTCAACTTATCCCCGCTATAGATTTAATTGGAGGCCAATGTGTTCGCTTGACCCAGGGTGATTATGCTCAAAAAAAGGTATATCATTCGGACCCATTGGAGATTGCAAAGGAATTTGAGGGGGCAGGTATCCAACGATTGCATTTGGTAGATTTGGACGGGGCAAAGGCTAAAAAAATTGTCAATGCGCATGTTTTGGAAAGAATTGCCAAAGGAACGAACCTTCACATTGATTTTGGTGGAGGTGTACAATCCGACGAAATGATTGATATCGCCTTTTCAGCAGGAGCCCAACAGATTACGGCTGGTAGCATTGCCGTTAGTCAGCCAGAATTAGTAAGAAGTTGGTTGAAAAAATACGGTGCTGACAAAATCATTTTAGGCGCTGATGCCCACAATGAGCAAATTGCCGTTTCAGGCTGGCAGGAAAATTCCCAAATTTCCATCTTTGATTTCCTAAGAGACTATTGTGCTGCAGGAGTAAAATATGTGATATCAACGGATGTGGCCAAAGATGGCTTATTGCAAGGACCTAGTTTTGATTTGTACGAAAAAATACAAGCTCAAGAGCCTGACTTACAGCTCATTGCAAGTGGCGGGGTGGCTTGTTTAGATGATTTATACCGACTGCGCGACATGAACATTTTTGGTGTGATAGTTGGAAAAGCCTTTTATGAAGGACGAATTAGTTTAGCTGAATTAGCCACCTTTGCCAAAGAATCTGCATGTTAACCAAAAGAATCATTCCTTGTTTGGACATCAAAGATGGGAGGACCGTCAAAGGAACCAATTTTGTGGATTTACGTGATGCAGGAGATCCTGTAGAGCTTGGAGCTTTATATGCTCAAGAAGGAGCCGATGAATTGGTTTTCTTGGATATCACTGCTACCGTAGATGACAGGAAGACCTTGGTTAATTTGGTACGAGAAGTGGCAAGACATGTGAATATTCCTTTCACCGTGGGAGGGGGAATATCTTCTATACAGGATGTTTCAGCCTTATTAAACGCTGGGGCAGATAAAGTTTCGATCAACTCCTCAGCTGTTAGAAATCCTGATTTAATTGATGAATTAGCCTTACAATTTGGCTCACAATGTATCATTGTGGCCATTGACACCCGTTGGGTTGATGGAACAGATTGGGTACATACTCATGGAGGAAGAAAAATTACGGATATCCAAACCATTCCATGGGCCAAAGAAGTTGAGAATCGAGGTGCTGGAGAAATTCTATTGACTAGCATGGATGCTGATGGAACGAAAGCTGGATTTGCCAATAAATTGACATCTACAATCTCCCTTAATTCCTCCATACCGATCATCGCCTCGGGTGGAGCGGGTAGCATGGAACATTTTTATGAAGTATTTACGGAAGGGAAAGCCGATGCCGGATTGGCGGCCAGCATTTTCCACTTCAAAGAAATCGATATTTTAGATTTAAAGAATTACCTAGCCAGCAAAGGAATTCCGATGCGTATTTAATAAATTCACCAGTATTTTTGACAAAATGAACTCAAGCCCCGACTTTTCTAAAGGATTAATACCTGCTGTTATTCAGGATGCCTCCACTCTACAAGTATTAATGCTTGGCTATATGAATGAGGAAGCCTATGTAAAAACACAGTCAGAAAATATTGTCACTTTCTATTCTCGATCAAAAGAGCGATTATGGACCAAGGGAGAAACTTCCGGAAATTTCTTTCATGTTAAAAATATTCATTTAGATTGTGACCAAGATACCCTGTTAATCCAAGTTAACCCGGTAGGCCCTGCTTGCCATACAGGTGCAGATACCTGCTTTAATACCTCTAACCAAGACAATGCCGCTTGGCTTGACTATTTAAAACACATCATTCGCTCTAGAAAAGGAGCTTCTGCCGATACTTCATATACCGCATCTTTATTCCAAAAAGGAACCAATAAGGTAGCTCAAAAAGTAGGAGAAGAAGCCGTAGAACTCGTGATAGAAGCTATGTCAACTAACGATGAATTATTTAAAGGTGAGGCGGCGGACTTAGTTTTTCACTTATTGGTTTTATTAGAAGACCGAGGAATTGGATTGGAAGAAATCATAAAATTATTACAGCAAAGACACGCGAAATAACATGATAGGGTTCATCATTCGATACATCATCATTGCAGGGGTCATTTTAGTCATCCCGCGCTATTTAAAGGGAATTGTCGTTGACGGATTCACCACTGCTCTTTTAGTAGCCTTAGCCATGGGCTTTTTAAACTCATTTGTAAAACCCTTTTTGCAAATCATCAGCTTTCCTATCACCTTTATGACCTTGGGGTTGTTTTCTTTGGTCATCAATGTGGCCATGGTTTACTTGACAGAATTATATGTTCCAGGTTTTCAAGTAAGTGGTTTTGTGGCTCCCTTAATCTTTAGTTTTCTCGTAAGTTTTTCTAGCACCGTGGTGGGCTGGTTTACCAAATAATCATGGCAAACCACGTTGAAAGGTGATTTCAGTAGCTAAACCAATGGCACTAAAACGAAATGCCATGGAATAAGCTTGTGATGGATTTGTCATTTTATCACAATGAGGACCTTTTTCCAAAAAATACACATAGTATTCTTGATTTCGATCTGCCAATTGTTGGATATCCGGTTTGCCAAAAATATCCTCAATATCATTGGAACTAACCCCCTTTAAATTCTCTTTGTGGGATTTCAACCAATCAACTTGAGAGCCTCTGCTACCTTGACATCCAGCTTCATCTTGTACAAATTTATTGACATCAAAACCACTTAAATCGGGCTGTTTGGTACAAGAGGACAAAAGCCATATTAGTAACAAAAAGCAGGATATTCGAAATGAAAACGACATAGGGCTTTATTTATTTATTCAAAAATACCAAAAGGATTCCCGTCAGGAAAGCACTCGAGGATAAATTCATGGATTTAAACAAATTGTTGGTAAATTCAGGTCAAATTCACGTGATGCGCATATTACTTTGTCCTGATAAATTTAAAGATTCCCTTAGTGCCGCCGAGGTTTGCCAGGCTTTAGCCAAAGGGATTAAAAAATCCTATCCAGATGCTATCATCCAATCGCTGCCATTAGCAGATGGTGGAGAAGGGACATTGGATGTCATTCACGAAATTTTTGGAGGAGAATGGATGCATCTCAAGGTCAATAACCCACTCTTTCAACCTATTCATGCCCCCTACCTTTGGGTAAAAGAAAAAAAACAGGCATTTATCGAGATGTCAAGAGCCTCGGGGATAGAATTATTAGCACCCAAAGATCGTAATCCTGCATTAACGAGTACCTATGGCACAGGAGAGCTAATCCGACATGCCTTAGAATTAGGGGCTAAAAAAATCACCTTAACCGTGGGTGGATCTGCCACGAATGATGCAGGAATGGGTATGGCGGCCGCTTTAGGATTCCGTTTTTTAGATGAACAAGGAAATGAATTAGCTCCGATTGGAGAAAATTTGATACATATTCATCGAATATTGCCTAGTAATTTGCAGGATCAATTAAGTCAGATTCAGTTTCAAGTAGCCACAGATGTTCGAAATGTTTTGCATGGGCCTCAGGGTGCAGCATACGTTTTTGCCAAGCAAAAAGGAGCTGACGAAATCATGATTGAGCAATTAAATGAAGGTTTAATACATCTAGCAAAATTCTTTCCAAATGCTAGCATGGCACATACACCTGGAGCAGGAGCAGCAGGAGGTTTAGGAGCAGGAGCCTTGTTTTTTCTTCAAGCTAGTATTCACCTCGCTTCTGAGTGGATATTAGAATTAGTGTCATTTGACCAGCATGCTGCCCAAGCAGATGTCATCATCAGTGGTGAAGGAAAAATTGATGTCCAATCTTGGGAAGGGAAATTAATATCTACCCTAATTCAACATAGTCAAGCCTGCCAAAAGCCCATCATCCTAATTTGTGGTGGACTACAAGATGTAGGGAAAATTCCTGCATCGATGCAACACATACCTGTTTATCCCATTTTGGTGCCTCCCATTCGATTAGAGGATGCCATGACTCATGCCGCAGACTATCTAAGCCAAATAGGGCAAAAATTAATCTTATAATTGAACGAGTCTTGCAGCCGCTTCCAATAAAACCTCATCCGATTTGGCGAAGCAAAAACGCAAAATTGTATCACCGGGAGCCTTTTCATAAAAAACAGAAATAGGAATAGACGCCACTTGGATTTCTTTAGTTAACCTTTCTGCTAAATCTACATCTCGTTCTTGGCTGATTGCACTATAATCCATGCATTGGAAAAAACTGCCATGACTTGGTAATAATTTCCATTTACTTCCTTCAAAAGCCGAAGCAAATAAATCCCTTTTTCTTTGGTAAAATTCAGAAAGTCCCAAATAATGTGCAGGTTCTTTAAGGTAATCCGCAAGGGCATATTGCAATGGAGTGGCACTGGAAAAAGTCACCCATTGGTGTAGTTTTTGAAACTCCTTGGTCAAATAGGCGGGCGCCAAACAGTAACCAATTTTCCAACCCGTTATGTGATAGGTTTTACCAAAAGAACCACAAACAAAACTTCGTTGACGAAGCCCTGGGTGCAACAATACGGAATAATGCTTTTGACCGTCAAAAACTATGTGTTCATATACCTCATCGGAAATAATCAGGATATTGGTCCCTTTCACTATTTCAGCCAAGGCATTTAAATCATTTTCAGTCCAAATGGAGCCCGTTGGATTATGCGGACTATTCACCATGATGGCCCGTGTCTTGGGACCAATGGTACGAGCCAGCTCTTCCCAATCTATTTGAAAGCCCCGCTGCGCATCCATGGATAAATGAATGGGTATGCCGCCTGCCAAACGAACAGCAGGGTCATAAGCATCATAACTGGGGTCAAACATGATGACTTCATCACCCGGAAAAACGCAACAATGAATGGCACAAAATAAAGCTTCTGTAGCCCCGGAAACAACTGTTACTTCCTTATTAGCATCGACGTCAATACCATAAAACAAACTAGTTTTATCCGCTATGCTTTGTTTAAAAACGGGCACTCCAGCCATAGGAGCATATTGATTATGGCCTTTGGAATAGAATGCCAACAAAGATTGAAGTTCTTCCGAACAGTCAAACCCAGGAAAGCCTTGCGACAAATTTAAGGCATTGTGCTCGGCTGCTAGAGCCGACATTTTAGTGAAGATAGTGGTTTGTACTTGCGCTTGTTTGGAAGGAAAACTAATCATATTAATCCATCAAAGGTTCACCGTCCAACCATACTTGTTGAACTTTTAAATCGTCACTCATATGTATCAAGCAGGCCTTTTTCCCTACTTCGACCGATCCTATTTCTCGATCTAAATTGGCCACTTGGGCTGGATAAAGGGTAGCCATACGAATGGCTTCTTCCACATCTATCCCCACCTGATGCACGCAATTTTGAACGGCCTGTTCCATCGTTAAAGCAGAGCCCGAAAGCGTACCCGATTCATTAGAAAACTTTCCATCCTTTTTTTCAAATAAATAAGGGCCAGACACATCATGAGTCACGGCATCGGTAATCAAAAATAAACGATGTTTCTTCAATTCTTTGGCCAACTTCACAGAACGAAAATCACAGTGTAAGCCGTCCACGATAATACTAGTCCAGGCATCGCTCGACAAACTAGCTCCCACAAGCCCCAATGCTCGGCTTTGCCACTGTGACATGGCATTAAATAAATGTGTAATCCGATGAGCCCCCTTGGATAAAGCATTATTTGCTTGGTCAATAGTTGCATCTGAATGCCCCAAAGAAACCATGATGGGGCTTTTGATGATATAATCTAATTCCTCTTCCGAAAACATTTCCGGAGCGATGGTCATGTAGATAGGCAAATCACCAGCACGATGCACAATTTCTTGGATGTAGTCAATGGAAGGCTTTTGTACAAATTCTTCTTTATGAGCCCCCTTTCGTATAGGGTTGAAAAAGGGCCCTTCTAAATGTAAACCAATCAAACCTTTGCCTCCCTTTGCCAGATAGGCTTTACAAGCATCAATAGCCTTCCACATGGTTTCCTTAGGGGAGCAGTTCAAGGTAATCTGAAAATGGCTTGTCCCTGTTTGCTGATGCTCTTCAAAAGTTTTGGCTATAGCCGCTTCAGTAGGATGGTTGGAAAATAAAATTTCGCCTCCACCATACACTTGCAAATCAATAAAACCGGCACAGATAAAACCAGATCCCTCTAAATCACCTTCCACTGATTTAATCTCCTGAATACGACCTTGATGCACATGAATTTGTTGATCGATCAACCATTCATGTCCCGTAAAAACGCGTTTTGCTAATATAACCATTGACCTTTATTAATAACCAGCTGCTTGTCCGTCTTTTCTAGACTCAGACGCGCCAAAATAAACTTTTCGAACGGGATCCCATTTGATGGCTTGATAACCACCATAAATTCCATTCATAAAACCAACTTGATGACCTTTTTGTAATAATTCTCGAATGACTTCATAAGGGTATCCGCTTTCCAGCGTAATTGTTCCACCCGTCAATTCCATCGCCTCCCCAGTAGGTTCAGAAGACCCTTCGTGATTTAACCTTGGCGCATCTCCAGCTTCTTGAATATTCATACCAAAGTCCACTACATTCATCACAATCTGCACGTGGCCCATCGGCTGAAAAGCTCCACCCATAACACCAAAGCTTAAAAAAGGCTGACCATCCTTGGTAACAAAAGCCGGAATGATGGTATGAAATGGACGTTTTCCAGGGGCATAGGTATTATTTTCTCCTTCATTCAAACTATACATTTCCCCACGATCTTGGAACATAAATCCGAGTCCATCCGGCATCATACCAGAACCAAATCCACGGTAATTACTTTGAATCAATGAGACCATGTTGCCATCTTTATCGGCTACTGTCAAATAGATGGTATCTCCCTCTTTTAAAGCTGGATTTCCTGCGTCATAATGCCTAGCAGCACGGTTCGCTTGAATTAGTTTTCTTCGCTCAGCTGCATAGGATTTTGAGATTAAATTAGCCACTGGAATTTTGGCAAATTCAGGGTCGGCATAGTATTTAGCTCGATCTTCAAACACCAATTTTTTGGCCTCTGTAAATAAGTGAATGTGCTCTGCACTACCATGCTTTATTTTGGAAAAATCGTAACCTTCTAAAATATTTAACATTTGTAAAGCTGCAATTCCCTGACCATTGGGTGGCAATTCCCAAACGTCATAACCACGGTAATTAACCGACACAGGATCAATCCAAGTGGAGGTATGGGTCGCTAAATCCTCATAGCTTAAAAATCCACCATTCTTTTTCATAAATGCATCCATGGTTCTTGCCATATCGCCTTTATAAAACACATCTCGGCCTTCCTTTCCGATTCTTTCTAAGGTATTTGCCAAGTTAGGGTTTTTAAACACATCCCCCACAACAGGAGCTTTTCCAGAAGGATAATAGTGTTGTGCTACATTGGGAAACCTTCCATAATTCGCTTCTACCCGTTGCAAGGCTGAGGCAAATTCCCCATGCACAGGAAATCCATTTTTAGCATAGGAAACAGCCTTTTCCAAGACCTTTGACATAGGCATGGATCCAAATTTTTTATGTAATTCAAACCATGCATCGACGCAGCCCGGTACACTAACAGGTAAGGGACCTGTGCTTGGAATATGTTTCAATCCTCTTTTCTTCAATTCAGCAAGGGTCAAGGATTTAGGTGATCTACCAGAACCATTTAATCCGTATAATTTTTTGGTTTTCGCATCCCAAACGATCGCAAACAAGTCGCCACCAATTCCATTTACATGGGGCTCCACAACACCTTCCATGGCATTGGCAGCAATGGCGGCATCGATGGCGTTCCCACCAGCCTTTAAAACATCCAAGGCCGCTTGGGTAGATAATGGATGGGAAGTAGCAGCCATTCCGTTTTGGGCTATAACCTCAGAACGGGTAGCCCATAATTTTCCATATGGCCTATCTTGAGCCCAAAGGCTCACAGGAAATAACAATAATAAGAGTAGTTTTTTCATGATGAATGTAAGTTAAGGCCTTGAATTTAATGAGATTAATTTGATTATTTATGCGGATGTACCAAGCCTTAACGCTGGCAAGGTTCAAAACCTTGACAGCGTTGCGTTTTAACGATTAAATTTTCAAATATATTGTCCAGCAAATTGATAATCATTTAGCGTAAAAAAACCATGAGGATTGGGTCAAATATCCTATTTGTAGGAGTTTCCTGCTATACAAAAAGACCTCGGACAGCGCCCGAGGTCTTTCGTTTAATCCCCAAAATATAAAATAAGTGTACTATGCTGTTTTACGGATTTTTTGCTTGATACGTTCCGACAAATAATACATACATGGAACGATAATCAAGGTCAAAGCCGTTGAAAATGTTAATCCAAAAATGATGGTCCAAGCTAAAATCCCCCAGAATACGGCTGAATCAGACCCAAAGAAAATGTGTGGGTTCAATTCTGTAAACATAGCGGCAAAGTCAATACTCAAACCTAATGCCAAAGGAATCAAACCAAGCACGGCAGCCGATGCTGTTAATAACACAGGCGTTAAACGAATTCCACCTCCTTCAATGATGGCTTCTTTTAAATCATAACCACGCTTGAAACGAAGTTCCTCGATAAACTCAATTAACAAAATACCATTTTTCACCACAATACCTGCTAGAGCAATCACTCCCACACCTGACATCAATACAGAGAACGTCATGCCAAAAGCTAAGAATCCTAAAATTACTCCCACCAATGAAAGCAAAATAGTGGCGAAAATAATGATAGGTTTCACTGCAGAGTTAAATTGGGTTACTAAAATTAAGTAGATCAAAATCAAGGCAGAAATAAAGGCAATTCCTAAGAATGCACCTGTTTCTTGCTGCTGCTCTTGTTCTCCTCCCATTTTAATTTTATATCCCTGAGGCAATTCCATCGTTTCAAATAGACCATTCAATTCCGCCACAATCTCGTTGGCATTATATCCTTCAATCACATCTGATCCCAATGTCACAACACGCTCTTGATTTTTACGGTTAATTTGGCTAAAAGAAGAGGCATAACGAATATCAGCCACCGAGCTTAAAGGAACTTGACGAAGCATACCTCCAGAATTCATATCACGGTAGGTAATATTCATTGAAAGTAATTTTTCAATCTGATTTCTAGAATTACCTTTTAAACGCAATTGAATAGGATACTCATCTTTAACATCACGGTATTTAGATATTTCAACGCCAAATAAGGCGCCACGTATGGCCATAGCTACTTGAGCTGAAGAAATTCCTTCCCGACTAGCCTTCTCGCGATTGACATCCACGATAATTTCGGGCTTATTTGTCACCAAATCCGATTTCAATTCTTGGATACCTTGGATACCCGCCTTTTGAATTGAATTCAATACTTTTTTCTCCAAATCCAACAACACACCGAAATCATCACCGGAAATTTCGATCGAGATTGGCTTACCAGTAGGTGGTCCATTTCTTTCACGCTCGATAGCCATCTCAACACCTGGAATTGGACTAGACTTAAACGAATTTTGTAGTTTAGTCAATAAATCTTGTGTCGATAAGCCTCCTCGCATTTGAACTTTCTCAAAGGCAATCGTCACCTTACTTTTATGCGGAGTAGCACTACGATCTGGATTCATTGGATCGCCTGCGTTCTTTCCTACGTTGGAAATAACCGAATTGACAATACCCATGGCTTTTTCTTTTTTCAAGAAAGTAAACACGCGTCCTTCGATGACCTTGGTCATGGAATCCGTCACAACGGCATCTGTTCCAATAGGCATTTTGGCATAGATATAAACATAATCCGGATCTCCAGAAGGGAAGAATATCACTTTTGGTTTAACGATTCCAAATAAAACGAAAGAGAAAACCAATAGGCCGAAAGAAGCCAAGACAGCATAAACCGGTCTGCGACCTTCCAATACCCATGAAATAACCCGACGGTATGCATTTTTAAACGCTGGTAAGGTTTTATCTTGGAATGGAACAATCCATTTAGGCGTAACCACAAAGTGATTAAAGACATAAATGATGATGGCAAAAAGGAAGAAATTACCAAAGCCAAAATGACCTAATTGAAAACCTATCAAATATCCTCCTAAGGTAAGACTCAATAAAATCACGACCGTTTTACGGATATCAGAGAATTTAGGATTCTTGACATCATTCACCTCTTCATCATGACGTTTCATGAATGACATAGCAAAAACAGGATTCATCACATAGGCAACGAATAAAGAAGCAAACAAGGTGATAATCAAGGTGATTGGCAAGAATTTCATGAATTCCCCAACAATACCAGGCCAAAATAATAAAGGTAAAAAAGGCGAGATGGTCGTTAGGGTTCCTGATAATACCGGAACAAATACTTCAGAAGCTGCTAATTTAACCGCTTCTACAATGGTCAACTTTTTGAAGTTATTAAATAAACGGTGGGCATTTTCTATAACCACAATTGCATCGTCCACCACAATACCTAAACTAAGTAAAAAAGCAAATAACACAATGGTGTTCAAGGTGAAGTCGAAACTCGGCATGAACAAGAATGTCAATAAAGCCGATAAAGGCACAGATAATCCTACAAAAGCAGCATCACGAACACCCATAAAGAACATCAATACAATCACCACGAAAACGAAACCAAGAATAACTGTATTAATTAAATCAGCAATATCTCCACGGGTTCTTTCCGACTGATCCGCTGTAATAGACACGGTCAAACCACTTGGGAAACGTGTTTCTTTATATTCATCAATGGTTTTTTCAATTCTATCAGCTGCATCAATTAAGTTGGAACCAGCCCTCTTGATAACGTTTAGGGTAATTACCGACTTATTATTTAAACGAGCAAAATCTTGTTTTTCCTCAAAGCTATCTTGTACATCCGCTACGTCTTTTAGTCTCACTACCGCACCTGTACTAGAGCGAATGATGATATTAGACAATTGCTCCATGCTTTTAAATTCTCCAGTTACTCGCAAGGCCCGTCTAACACCATTGACAGGAAGTTCCCCACCTGATATGTTCACGTTTTCCCCTTGCACAACGGATTGAATGTCGTAAAAGGTTAAACCATAGCTCTGCATTTTCGCCAGATCCAAGTTTATTTGAATCTCACGCTTGAGGGCACCAATGATGTCCACCCGATTAATTTCAGGCATTCCTTCGATTTCATCCTGCAAGTCTTCGGCATATTTCTTCAATTTATCCAATGGGTAATCCCCGGCAATATTGATGTTCATGATGGGGAACTCCGAAAAGTTCACTTCCGCTACCGAAGGTTGTCTTGTTAGATCCTTAGGTAAGTCCGTGACAGACTTATCTACCGCATCCTGTACACGTTGTTTGGCCACTGGAACTGTTACATCGGTATTAAACTCAACGATGATCACAGAAACATCTTGCAAGGCATTCGACTTCACACTTTTTACCCCAGTAATAGCTTTTAACTGCTTTTCAATGGGCTTGTTAATAACATTTTCAATGTCTGTTGGCGTAGTACCAGCATAGACTGTTTGAATGACCATTTGTGGAACGACAATATCCGGGAATTGCTCCTTGGGCAATTGCTTGTAGATACCCATACCCGCCACAAAAATGATGAAGGTAAAGATGTATATGGTGGTACGATTTTGCCCCAACCAATCTATCATGTGATAGATAAGTCCTTTTCCTTCGGGCAATTGCTCGTTTTTTATATTTTTTTCCATGTTGTGGATTCTTTCAGATTAGAATGAAATGGCTTGACCGTCAACTAAGTCTTGGTATCCTTGGGTAATCACTTGATCTCCCACTTTAATACCCGAAGTAATCTCGGCTTGACCATTGTAAGATAAGCCAATGGTTACTTGACGAGCACGGGCCACTTTCTTGCCAGCTTCGTCTACTGCTACATAAATCAAATTCCCTTTTTCAGTTTTTTGAATTAGGTTCTCATCCAATACAATGGCATTCGCTTTGGAAACATCATTGATATTGATAACAGCTAATTGATTTGGCTTTAACTCATTGCCTACATTTGGTATACGAGCCTCGATATCAAATGTACGAGACAAAGGATTTACCAATTGGGAAACCAAGGTAATTTTTGCTTTCAGCTCCTTGTTGATATCTGGGAATTTAATCACGATTGGATCGCCAACTTTAACAGAACCAACATAGGTATCCGAAATCTTAGCCGCTACTTTTAAGTTTCCTAAATTCACAATCTGAACGATGGGTAAACCTGGAGAAGCCATTTCACCAGCTTTTTGACGAACAATTTCTATCGTTCCAGAAATAGGCGCAATGACTTTCGACATGGCCAATTGAGCTTGTAAGGTAACCAAACGTTTTTCTAAGGATTCTTTGTTTGACTTAGCACTCAAATACTGTACTTCTGTACCAATTTGTTGATCCCAAAGTGACTTTTGTTTATCAAAAAGGATTTTGGCTAAAGACAATTGGTGTTTCACTTCTTCCATTGACTCCTTTAAAATATTATTATCAAGCGTTGCAATCAATTGTCCTTTTTTAATCGCTTGACCTGCCACAACCGGCAAAGTAAGGATGGCTCCAGCAGTTTGCGGGCTAACTAAAACCGTATTTTCAGCTAATACGGATCCTTGGGCTTCTACAAAATGGTTGAAATTTTGAGCTTGAATTGGACTTACCCCAACAGCCACTACTTTTTCAGCAGCTTTAGGATTTTCCTTGCCAATCTCCTTTTCGATAGCAGTAATTTTTGCATTAATTTCTTGAGCTTGCTTCTTCAAATCAGCTAACTCTTGTTTTTTATCTACTGACTTGGCGCAAGCTGCAACAAGCAATACGGCGGCTAATAATATGGTAAGATTTTTCATGAGATGTTTGTTAAAATCGTGTTATTCTGAGTATAGGGTACCGTTGGCCTTTTCTAATTCCACCTTGGCAATCAAGGCATTATAAAGGGAGGTGAAATAATTTGCTTGAGATTCTTTGATGGAAGTTTCTGCATTTAATACTTCCAAGTTAGACCCCACACCTTGCTGGTATTTCACGCGAGTCACTCTGGAAATTTCATTGGCTAAATCCAAATTAGCCTTTTGCTCCTTCAATGATTCCAATGAGTTTTTCAAGGTAATTAAAGATTGGCTGCGTTGTAAGTCAATGGAAGATTTCACTAAATCATAGCTTTGACGAACCTTTTGAAGGTTATTTTGCGATTGAATGGTTTTATATTTCTTCGAGAAACCATCAAATATGGGAATCTGAAGTGAAAAACCTAAAGTCGAATTATCAAACCAAGATTGACTAACCAAATCACTAAAAGTTTTACGTCCATTGGTAAAACCATAATTGAGGTTGAACAATAATCGAGGAAGATAACCGGCTTTCTGACTACGCACATCAAGCTCAGCTAATCCTTCTTGGGTTTTAAGAATCGAATACTCAATGCGGTTGCCATAATTAAAGGGCAAATTTTCATCAATGGCATTGAATTTTAAGTCTACTTGCTCCAAAGTCAAGGATAATCGAATAGGCTCATCCATAGGATAACCCATTTGGAATTTCAATAAAGAATATCCCAAATCTTGAATACGAATCACATTTTCCAATTCTGTTTTCAAGTTATTGGACTGAACTTCTAATCGCTGCACATCAATTTTTTCAACAAATCCCTGCTTATTCAAAGCTCTAGTTTCTTTCAATAAAGAATCCAAGCGGCCCACATTGGCTTGTAAGATCTGTAAGCGTTTCTCGTTAACCAAAATACCGTAATAAGCTTTCATTACGCCTTCGGCAACTTGTTGCTTAGTCTGAAGTAAATTTTTTGTAGACAACTCCTTATAAACCTCAGAAGCTTTTAGCCCTAATAAATAGGTTCCGTCAAAAACCAATTGACTTAGTCCGACATTAGCCATGGCTGAGTTCCTTACACCAAATTCAGCCGCAATGATTTCTCCTTCTGCTGCAGCAGGATTAAAGGTTTTGGCAGGAATAAACATTCTTTGAATGATCAAGTTATTGGTGTAATTCACCCCAGCATTGACTTGAGGCAATCCTATAGCCTTGATTTCATTAATTTTGGCACTTGCATTCTGCAAATCCAAATGGCTATTTTTTACTTGAACATGATGGCTAATAGCATAATCAACAGCCTCTTTTAGACTGAAACTTTGTGCCAATCCCGACCATGACAAGAAACAAAATAGCCCGATAAAATTGAGTTTTTGGCGAATCATGTTAGTTGTTATTTTGGTAAGATAAGTAGAGAGATAGACCTTCTTCTGTGAGAATGCCTCGCATGAAATGATCTAGTAAAATTTGTTGTGTATCAAAAAATGAAAGTTTACTATGGGAATAAAAATTAGGATCAAAGGATAAATCCACTTCTCCCATACGTAGTCGAGCTATTAATTCCACTTCCAATTCAGGGCGAAAATAGCCCTGCTCAATTCCCGTTCTTAAATCCACTTGGAGGGTATTCAAAATACAATCTTCCTTATACTTGGAAAATAATTCATACGCTTTCGGAAAATATTTCTTTACCTCATACAATAAACGCGGGTTCATTTCAGATAAAGTAGACTTCATAATTTCCAAGGATTGCAAGGTTTTATGAATCACATCCTTGGAGGTTTTATCCAACTCTTCCCATTTAGATAAGTCATTTTGAATGAATGATTCCAATACCTGGTATACCATGGCATCTTTATCTGGAAAATGTTGATAAATCGTTTTTTTAGAAATGCCCAATTCTGAAGCAATTGTATCCATCGTTACGGATCTTACCCCGTATCGGAAGTACAATTCTGCCCCCTTTTCAAGTATTCTACATTTCATGCTCTAAAATTAATTTAAATTCGAGAGCGTAAAACTAAGGAAACTTTTAAGTACTACAAAGTTTTTTGTATTATTTTTAGATTATCGGCTTGAAGAAATGATGAATGGTAATGGAATTAGCGACCAAAATCATCCTGTAAACGAACGATATCAGATTCATCGGATGGATGCTCCAAATCAGTATGTTGCCAAATTTCTGCTACTAAGCCCCATTGATCCAAACCAATAAGGCGATGTCTTTGCCCTTTGGGTAATTCAATGACATCCTGTTCTTGATATATCCCATAATCGCCTTGTACATCCGTGGAAGAAATGGCAACGCCGATAGGTCCACGGACAACTGTCCATATTTCAGCGCGTCGGAAGTGATATTGCCAAGAAAGTCGCTGATGTGGGGCCACTACTAAGAATTTGGGGCTGAGCTTCTGGGTGATTTGAATATCATCCAGGCTTAATTGAGGGAAATACTGAGATACAAATTTTGCCACTTGGCTTTCATCCAGAACAAAAAATCCACCCCAGGGTCTAGTGAAATCTTGATCGATGATGTGGAATCCTGCCTTTTCAATATAGGCTTGGACTTCTTGAAAAATAGCTGCTTTAGGCAAATTTGAGTCAAAATGCATACGTAGAAATTAATTAGGCAAAAATAGAAAAAGGACGGGGATTTACCCGTCCTTTCATTATTTACCTGGTAAAAGATATTACAAAGTCCAGCCTGCGCGGTATTCTCTTCTGACAAATTGGTTAGCAGGGTCAAAATTGGTAATACGCATATTCGTTGCATCCCAATTTAACTTTTGACGGCCAATGTACTTGGCAGTACGACCTTCTCCTTCACGTAACATATAGGAACGAATAGCTAAGTTACCCATCAAAACGGATTCCGTAAATGGACCTGCATAGTCAAACGGAGAACTAACCTCCATTTTTCCAAAACCTGCTTTACAAGCTTCTACCCATTGTGTATTATGGCCACCGTCTCCGCCAACTACTCGTGGTAATTTAGCTTTTGGAAGTTCTTCTGCAGGAACTTGTTTTCCATTTTTGAAAACTTTTGGATACATACCATAAGTTCCACAAGTCATAATACCTTTTGAACCTATCAAAATAACTCCATTTGATCCATCTGGGTCACCAATGGTCTCTGTGGATGGAATTCCATCTGGATGAGGGGCACGTAAACCACCATCATACCAAGTTAAGGTAACAGGTGAAGGATTACGTTTCGTGGCCGCATAATGTAGCGTAACCATGGATGATGGAGGACATCCTTCAGGAATCCACTCAGGTACCCAATCATTCAAAAATACGGATCCAACAGAACATTCCACGTCAATAGCGTCTCGGATACCCAATACTTTAAACGGAGGATCTAAAAGGTGACAACCCATATCTCCTAAAGCACCTGTACCATAGTCCCACCAACCTCTCCATTTAAATGGCAATAAGGCAGGATTATACTCTCTATATTTAGCTGGTCCCAACCATAAATCCCAATCTAATTCTTTAGGTACTTCAAAGCCTGCAGAAGGGTATTTAATCCCTTGTGGCCAAACAGGACGGTTTGTCCACACTTGTACCGTATGAACTTTACCAATAACACCACCGTCAAACCATTCGATCATAGTTCTAACACCATCTCCTGAAGAGCCTTGATTTCCCATTTGAGTAACCACTTGCATTTCACGAGCTTTTTCAGCGATCACACGAGCCTCATAAATGTCGTGAGCCAAAGGCTTTTGAACATATACGTGTTTCTTACGACGCATAGCCTCCATGGCGATGGTTGCGTGGGTGTGGTCAGGAGTAGACACGATGACTGCGTCTACATTGTTTCCTTCTTTGTCTAAAGCAGCACGAAAGTCTTTATAAAAATTTGCTTTAGGTAAGTCTTTCTTAATTCTAGCTACTTGGCGGTCATCTACATCCACAACCGCTACAATATTTTCAGCTCCTTTGTTATAGGAATTCATGATATCACTATATCCTTTTCCTCCTCCACCAATACCCATGATATTTAATTTATCAGAAGGGGCTTGATATCCTTTTCCAAGTACATGGCGAGGGACAATGTAAAACGAGGCAGCTGCGACGGACGCATTTTTAATAAAATCTCGCCTTGAATGATTACTCATAGTATTTGCTAGTTTTAAAAGGTTATTACTTATCAAAGATTTGTCAACGTTGACAACGTTGACAAATCTACATTTATCTTAGTAAAATTGTCAAAAAATCTTCAAATGACAAATCTATTTCTTGATATTTTACCAATTGCGAATTATGAATCAAGTAATTAATATTTGCCCATCAAAACCGATAAGACATAAAAAAAGGGGCTTGCTCTCGCAAACCCCTTCCAGCAAACCTTAATTTACTTATTCAGCTTTCTTGGATTTTTTCTCCAATTTTTTGATCGCTTGAGCACGCTCAGCACCTTCCATCTGCTCTTTCAAGGCAGATAAAGCTCCGATATCACCCATCGTTGATTTTTCTGCTGTTACCGTTGTCTTCTCAGAAGACTTAGCGGCTGCCTTTTTCTTTTCAGGCTTAGCAGCTGCTGCGGTTTCCTCTGCAGTTGGTGCAGTGAAAGTACGTGTGTGAGAAAGAATAATCTTACGATCATCTTTTTGGAATTCAGTTACAATGAAATCCAAAGCCTCACCCACTTCCGCTACTGAATCATCTGATTTAGTCAATTGCTTCAATGGTGCTAATCCTTCGATACCGTATGGCAATTCTAACACAGCCATTTTATCATTTTTCGAGATGATAGTAGCTTTGTGAGAAGAACCTACTGTAAATACACTTTCAAATGTATCCCAAGGATTCTCTTCTAATTGTTTGTGTCCAAGAGCCAAACGACGGTTATCAGCATCTAATTCGATTACGATAACATCTAATGAATCTCCAACTTTTACAAACTCAGATGGATGTTTGATTTTCTTAGTCCAAGATAAGTCTGATACGTGAACAAGACCATCGATACCTTCTTCTAACTCAAGGAATAAACCAAAGTTAGTTAAGTTGCGAACAGTTCCTTTGTGCTTTGTACCTACTGCATATTTAGACAACAAGTCAGTTTTAGTCCAAGGATCTTCTGTCAATTGCTTAATACCTAAAGACATCTTGCGCTCAGCACGATCTAATGTTAACACAACGGCTTCCATTTCATCACCTACTTTCAAGAAATCTTGTGGATTACGTAAGTGCTGAGACCATGACATTTCTGACACGTGGATTAACCCTTCAACACCTGGTAAAACCTCTAAGAATGCACCGTAATCTGCTACGTTAACAATCTTACCTTTTACCTTAGATCCTACTTCTACGTCAGCCGCTAAAGCTTCCCAAGGATGAGCTTGTAATTGCTTCATACCTAAAGAAATACGCTTCTTGTTTTCGTCGAAATCTAATACTACAACTTGGATCTTCTGATCTAATTTCAACACCTCTTGTGGGTGGTTGATACGACCCCATGAGATATCTGTAATGTGCAATAAACCATCTACACCACCTAAGTCGATGAACACACCGAAATTAGTCATGTTTTTGATCACACCTTCTAATACTTGACCTTTGTCTAAGTTGTTCAAGATCAACTGACGTTGCTCCTCTAGATCTTTCTCAATCAATACCTTATGAGAAACAACTACGTTATCATTCGTATGGTTAATCTTAACTACTTTAACCTCCATGTTCTTTCCAACAAAAATGTCGAAATCACGGATTGGCTTAACATCAATTTGAGAACCTGGCAAGAATGCCTCGATTCCAAAAATATCTACGATCAAACCACCTTTAGTACGACGCTTAACGAAACCATTGATAATGGTATCTTCTTCTAAAGCACGCTCAATATTGATCCATGCTCCCATTACTTTCGCAAGCTTACGAGAAAGAATCAATTGGCCGTTTGAATCTTCTTGGTTTTCAATATACACTTCTACCTCGTCACCTGCCTTTAAATCAGGCATATCACGAAACTCTGAAGCAGATACCAAACCGTCAGATTTGAATCCAATGTTTACAATAACTTCACGGTCAGTTTTGCTCACTACAATACCTTTCACCACTTCCTTCTCTGTAACCGAATTCAAAGTAGCCTCAATGGCTGCTTCCATTTGTTTCTTTTGCTCAGCAGTGTAATTACCGCCGAAACCTTTACCATCGATCTGATCCCAGTCGAAATCTTTTTGTTTATTAGACATAATTTTTGCCCTTGCTACATCAACATGCTGGGCTAACATGCTGAAATTTAGATTAATAATTAATTTTTAAATGGGGTGCAAAGATAAATAAAATAATTTCAAATTCAACTGAATTCCTTAAATTAGAAGCCTCAAGACCATGACAACATGAAAAAAATCGCCATTTGGCTACCAATTGCCTTCCTTTGTACTCAAATTTTATCAATTTCTTTATTAGCAAAACCTATTCAAGGCCCTATGTCCCTTACATCCAAACCATTTGGCAAAACCCAAGCCGGAGAACCTGTTACTTTATATACCCTGAAAAACAAATCTGGCATGGAAGTTCAGATTATGAACTACGGTGGTATTATTACCAAAATTTTATGCCCAGATAAAAACAACAAAATTGAAGATGTTGTATTAGGCTATGAAACTCTTCAAGAATACGAAAAAGGATCCCCATATTTTGGGGCCATCATCGGAAGATATGGCAACCGTATTGCCAAAGGAAAATTTACTTTAGATGGCAAAACCTATGAATTGTATACCCAAAATATGGGAAACCACCTGCATGGTGGCAAAGTAGGCTTTGATAAAGTTGTCTGGAAAGTCTTAGCCGCAGAAGGTGACGACAAAGGATCCAAATTAGTATTATCCTACCTATCAAAAGATGGTGAAGAAGGTTATCCTGGTAATCTACAAGTTCAAGTAACCTACACGCTGAGCCCTTCTAATGAATTGGGCATTGAATATAAAGCCACGACTGACAAGGCAACCGTACTAAACTTAAGCAATCATACCTATTTTAACTTATCAGGAAATGCCAAAAGGGATATAACTGGACATCAAGTTCAACTAAATGCCAATAAATTAGTAGCTGTCGATGAAACCTTGATCCCTACAGGTGAGCTCATTGATGTAAAAGGTGGAGCATTTGATTTTCTTCAACCACACTTGATTTCAGAGCGAGTTGACGCAGATGATATTCAAATCAAACGGGGTGGCGGATATGACCACTGTGTCGTTTTTGATAAAGCTCCAGGAGTTTTTGCCAAAGTTGGTAAGGTTGTTGATCCAGTATCAGGAAGAAGTGTAGAATTATCAACTTCTGAACCAGCTACCCAGTTTTATACCGGTAACTTTTTAAATGGCACCTACTCTGGCAAATACGGGGTTAGTTATACCAAAAGAATGGGATTTTGCCTAGAAACGGAACATTTCCCAGATTCCCCTAACCACCCAAGTTTCCCTAGCACCGTATTACGTCCGGGTGAAACATATTCGAGTAAAACAGTTTATCAGTTTGCTCATTAAAAAATAACCTTAATGTCAAATTTACCCTGTAACTTAACGCTGTCAAGGTTTTAAACCTTGCCAGCGTTGCTTTTTTTAGCCTCCTCCCAATATACATCCATCTCAGCTAAAGTCATTTCAGAGAGAATTTTCCCCGCTTCTTTTGCTTTCTTTTCCAAGTACTGAAATCGATAAATGAATTTACGATTGGTTCGCTCAACAGCCGTTTCTGGATTAATATCAATAAAGCGAGCAAAATTAACTAAACTGAAAATCAAATCACCCAATTCCCCTTCTGCCATCTCTTTTTCTTCATCAGATAGCTTCTTGCCTACAAATGTCTCCTTAAATTCTCCTAATTCTTCTTCTACCTTGGCCCAAACCTGCTCTTTTTCTTCCCAATCAAAACCTGCTCCGCGTGCCTTTTCTTGAATTCTCATTGCCTTCACCAATGCAGGCAATGACCCAGGCACTCCTGATAAAACAGATTCGTTCCCCTCTTTGAGTTTTAATGCCTCCCAATTGGCCTTAACTTCTTCCTCTGTATCTGCTTTAGCATCTCCATAAATATGCGGATGTCGTGAAATCAACTTTTCGGCTATGCTATCAAGTACATCTTTAACATTAAAAGCATGGTTTTCTGACCCGATTTTACTGTAAAAAATCAGATGCAAAAAAAGATCTCCAATCTCTTTTTTAACCTCCATTTGATCGCCATCTAAGATAGCATCTGATAATTCATAGGTTTCTTCAATGGTCAGATGACGTAAAGAATCCATGGTTTGTTTCTTATCCCATGGGCATTTTTCCCTTAAATCATCCATGATACATAAAAGTCTGTCAAATGCTTCTGCAGCCTCAGGATATCTCATAGTATTGTTGTTTGTAAGCAAATATTCCAAAATAATCAATCAATTTAAGCTGGTAAACCTAAATCATCTACTCCCATAAAATCTTTACCGTTTCCGTCAAAGGCAATAACAGCAATAAACACCTCTTGCATTGAATGCTTTGTTAAGTCGAAAAAATGCTACATGATTAATATCAATTACTTGATTAAAATGATGCAATTATTTTGAAGAAAAAAACGTTGTAGCCTTAACGCTGTCAAGGTTTAGAACCTTGCCAGCGTTGAGAAAAAATTTAATTATTTAACCCATACACCCGCACATAATCAACCAGCATCTTGGCTGGGAAAATAGCATCATCTACCCCTTTTTGTCCTCCCCAATTTCCCCCAACAGCTATATTTAAAAGTAAATGTTGCTTTTTATCAAATGGCCACTCTTCCCACCCTTTGCTGGTGTTTTGAAAGGTAAAATATAACTTACCATCAATAAAGGCCTTGATGTAGTCTGGAGTCCAATCAATTCGATATTCGTGAAATGATTGATCAAAATCTGACACCAGTTGCGTAGCCGCTTTTTGCGTGTTGATCACATGATTAAAAGCTTTGGTATGCACGGTAGCATGAACCACTCCGGGATCATATCCCACATGCTCCATGATATCTATTTCGCCGTTATCTGGCCAATAAGTACTGCCATATTCCGATTGACTGGCTAAAGTCCAAATAGCGGGCCAAGTTCCTCGACCCGAGGGCAATTTGGCTCTTACTTCAATGCGACCATATAAAAAATCTTTTTTACCCTTTGTCACCAACCTAGCAGATGTAAAATTTCTATTTTCGAAGCTCTCTTTTCTAGCTTCAATAGTTAAATACCCATTTTTCACATAAGCATTGTCCAAATCCGCTTTGGTATAAAACTGAAGTTCATTATTTCCCCAACCTGAACCTCCCACATCATAAGACCAGATTTTTTCGTCAGGCAATCCTGATTGCTCAAATTCATCTGACCAAACCGGGTTTTGAGTAAAACTATACTCTTTGGCCGCTACGCTTTGAATATTTTGAATATTCAAAGGCTCTGGAACATCTGAACCTTGTTTACAGGCTAAAAAAATTAGTAAAATAAGTCCCCCCAATAAGGATATTTGCTTTTTCATTTTTGACTATTTTAATATTAAATTAAGGAGAATCAGCTCAAAATTCCTAATTTGATTCGCGATTTTACCCGCCTACACATGGACTTCCAATTAGTATCTTCTTATCAACCTACGGGTGACCAACCTACTGCTATACAACAGCTGGTAGAAGGGGTTCAAAAAAATGAAGCCGCTCAAACGCTTTTGGGAGTAACCGGCTCTGGTAAAACCTTTACCATTGCCAATGTCATTCAACAAATCAATAGGCCAACGCTTATTTTGAGCCATAATAAAACTTTAGCCGCCCAGTTGTACGGAGAATTTAAATCTTTCTTCCCTGAAAATGCGGTTGAATATTTCATTTCCTATTATGACTATTACCAGCCTGAAGCTTTTATACCTACCACTGGGACTTACATAGAAAAAGATCTTTCTATTAATCAGGAAATAGAAAAACTGAGATTAGCCACCACCTCTTCGCTCATGTCGGGCAGGAGGGATATCATTGTGATTGCTTCGGTTTCCTGCATTTATGGAATGGGAAATCCTGATGAATACCGAAATTCCATTTTAAGAATTGGGGTGGGAGAAACCATTTCAAGAAATCAATTCTTATTCCGATTAGTGGAAATATTGTATGCGCGTACGGAAGGTGAATTTTTACGAGGTACTTTTCGCGTAAAAGGAGATACGGTTGACATCTTTTTGGCCTATGCGGACTTTGGTTACCGATTCATCTTTTTTGGGGATGAAATCGAAGAAATCCATCGGATAGACCCATGGACGGGGAAGAAAATTTCTACCGAAAAAATGGTGGCAATATTCCCTGCCAACTTATTTGTCACAGGGAGAGAAACTTTAAACCAAGCCATCTCCTTCATTCAAGCTGATTTAGTTGCCCAAATCAAACACTTTGAATCAGAAGGCCGATTATTAGAGGCGGAGCGTATCAAGCAAAGAACGGAATTTGACCTAGAAATGATGCGGGAATTGGGTTATTGTTCGGGAATTGAGAATTATTCTAGGTACTTTGATCAAAGGAAGGCAGGCCAAAGGCCATTCTGTTTACTTGACTTCTTCCCAGAAGACTTCCTCATGGTAGTAGACGAAAGTCATGCTACCATGCCTCAAATTAGGGCCATGTGGGGTGGCGACCGCTCGCGCAAGGAATCTCTGGTGGAATATGGCTTCAGGCTTCCATCTGCCATGGATAATCGACCACTTACTTTTCAAGAATTCGAGGATATCATTGGGCAAACCATTTTTGTTTCTGCTACTCCCTCCGACTATGAATTACGACGATCTGAAGGTGTAGTTGTGGAACAAATCATTCGTCCAACAGGCTTGCTAGATCCCAAAATTGAGGTTCGTCCAACTAAAAATCAAATTGATGATTTACTGGATGAAATATATGATCGCGTCAAGAAGAAAGAAAGAGTTCTTATTACCACCTTAACCAAAAGAATGGCGGAAGAACTTTCCAAATACTTAGACCGCGTGGGAGTAAAAGGACGGTATATTCACTCGGAAATTAAATCCTTAGAGCGTGTAGAGATATTACGTGAACTCCGACTCGGGGTTTTTGATGTGTTGGTAGGGGTTAATCTCTTGCGAGAGGGTCTAGATTTGCCAGAAGTGTCGCTCGTGGCCATCATGGATGCCGATAAAGAAGGATTCTTGCGTGATATCCGATCACTGATTCAAACCATAGGAAGAGCGGCCAGAAATGAAAATGGGAAGGTATTGATGTATGCCGACCGTATCACAGGATCCATGGAAAAAGCCATATCTGAAACAAATCGAAGAAGAGCGATTCAAATGGAATACAATGAAGCACATGGCATTACTCCTAAAACCATTTGGCGTAGCCATGATGAGATTTTGGAACAAACCTCCATTGCAGATCGTATGGCTAAGCCTACTAAAAACTATTTGATTCAACCAGAAGAAAAACTAGCCGCCGCCGATCCATTGTTGGCCTATATGTCGAAAGGCGACTTGGTCAAACAACGCGACAGCATTCGAAAAGAGATGGAAAAGGCCGCCAAAGAGATGGACTTCCCATTGGCTGCTAAATTTAGGGATGAATTATTGGCAGTAGAAAAACTTATTTCCGAAAAGTAAATAATTCATTTTCCTCAGGGACAAAATAAAAAATGCCCGAATTTCTTCGGGCATTCCTTCGATTTATCTTGAACTCTTATTCTTCAATAAAAGGATAATCCTCCTGAACATAAACATCTTTGTAAGCTTCATCTTTCGATGGGAATGGAGAGTTTTCTGCAAATTCCACTGATTCTTGTACTTGAATTTTGATCTTAGCGTCTATCTCGTCCAATTCCGCTTGAGTCATAATATTATTTTCCAAAATGGTCATTTTAACTTGCTCGATTGGATCACGTTCTTTGTAGGCTTCTACCTCTTCCTTAGAACGGTATTTTTGAGGATCTGACATCGAGTGTCCACGATAACGATAGGTTCTAAATTCTAAGAAAGTAGGCCCTTCTCCTGCACGTGCTCTTGCCGCAGCGCGAGAAACTGCCTCATGTACTGCTTCCACGTCCATCGCATCTACTGGCTCAGATGGCATATCATAAGCCTCACCAATGGTGTATAAATCAGTTACATTGGAAGTTCTAGCAACCGAAGTTCCCATGGCATAACCATTGTTCTCTACCACAAAAATTACAGGAATTTTCCAAGTCATCGCAATGTTGAATGTCTCATGCAAAGCACCTTGACGAACCGCACCATCACCAAAATAACAGATAGCTAAGTTTCCTGTTTTATTATATTTCTCAGCAAATCCTAAACCTGCTCCCAAAGGAATCTGTGCACCTACGATACCATGTCCTCCTACAAATCCTACACTCTTGTCAAAGATGTGCATCGATCCACCTTTACCTTTGGATGCTCCCGTGATTTTTCCATATAACTCCGCCATAATAGCGTTAGGTGATGTTCCTAAAGCTAATGGGATACCATGATCACGGTAAGCAGTGATGTATTTATCTCCTTCTCTTAAAGCTGATTTTGAACCAGAAGAACATGCTTCCTGTCCAATGTATAAGTGGCAAAAGCCTTTAATTTTTTGCATTCCATACAATTGACCGCACTTCTCTTCAAACTTACGTTGCAACTGCATCGACTCATACCAATAGCGGTAGGTCTCTTTCGAATACTTAGGAGCTTTTGTTTCTTTCTTTGCCATGATTTTATTCAAAAATTCATTTGGTTAGTCGAATGGGGAAATACCCATTGACCGAATCAGCTACGAAATTAAAACAAAAGCATTAAGCTGCCAAAAAATGAATGGATTTAGCCAAAATCAATCCGTAAAATCCATGATTATTCCTTATTTTTACGATTCAAGCCTTATTTCTAAGCCCGCATGTACCTTAAATCATTACAGGTCAAACAATTTAAGTCCTATGCGGAAGCTCAATTTGATTTTATCTCCAACATCAATTGTATCGTAGGTGAAAATGGAATCGGTAAAACCAATCTGTTGGATGCCATACATTTTCTATCCATGACTAAAAGTGCACGGGGCTTAGGAGATCCTCTTTGTATACAACATGGAGAAGATTATTTCATGATTCAGGGAAATTTTGTTTACAAAAAACAAGATGATACAAAGATCCCAGCCAGTGAAACACAGATAACCTGTGCCTACCAACGAGGGCAGAAGAAGACTTTTCTTCGAGACCAAAAAGCCTACCCTCGTTTGGCTGACCACATAGGTAATTTCCCGGTTGTGCTGATGGATCCGTATGACACCGACTTAATCCGTGAGGGGAGTGAAGAACGTCGACGATTTTTCGATGGAATGATGGCTCAAATGGACCGTGGTTTTTTAGATAATTTACTTCGATACAATCGAATCGTCCAACAAAGAAATACCTTATTAAAACACTTTGCTGAGCGAGGAAGCATAGATCGAATACAGCTCGACAGTTACCATGATCCGATGGTGCAACTTGGAGAAAGTATCGCGCTTGCTCGCGCCGAATTTCTAACTAAATACCTCCCCAATTTTCAATCGCACTATGCCAAATTATCCGATGACCGAGAACAGGTCAACATTCAAATAGAAAACACCTTCCCTTTAGGAGAGCTAGATAATTCATTAAGAAAAGCGGAAGCCCAAGATCTAGCTGCACAAAGAAGTACCTTGGGTATACATCGAGATGATTTTAGCTTTGAAATCAATGGATTTCCCTTGAAAAAATTCGGCTCTCAAGGACAGCAAAAAAGCTTTGTGGTGGCCTTAAAACTTGCTCAATTTGATACTTTGGCACAAGCCCACCCTAGAAAACCGCTCCTATTATTGGATGATATTTTTGATAAGCTGGATGACCGAAGGATTCAACGATTGGTACAAATGATGGCGGAGGATCATTTTGGACAAGTATTCATTACGGATGCTAGACCTGAAAGAACCAAATCACTACTCAAAAACCTTCAAGGCGAAATTAAGTACTTGGCCTTATAAAAATAGGCCTTGGTATAAGGTTTCGGCAAAGGCCTGTTCAGAGTTTTCATGCGCCATTTTTTCCATTTGCTCTTTGGAAAAACCTATGCCTAGATTCAAAAATTGCTCCAACTGCTCAGCTATTTGAACGGGGGATTGGGCATCTACTACAATTCCCAAATGCATGCTTTGAATTAATTTTCCAAGAAGGCCAAAGTTAGTACCCAAAACTACTTTTTGGGAAATACTTGCACGCACCAAGACTGAACTCATTCCCACGTGATTTTGATATAACATCAACACTAAATCGGCTGCTTCAAAACACAACTGAATTTCTTTGCCTTTCAATTCTTGAAAGATGGAAATGACCTCTAGCTCGGGATATTGGGGGAATAATTCTTCCAAATGTTTTTGATAGGCTGGGCTTATTGCCCCTGCCACCAAGAGACAAATTTGATTTAACTCTTCTTGATTTAAATGTTGGGTCGACTGCAGAAATGCTTCTATTCCTTTTCTAGGATCTAGGTAACCGAAAATTAAGCATAGCTTTTTGTTGGCAGGTAATTTCCACTTCTCTTTAAAATCCTCTACGTCCGCCGAACTCAGCTCATAAGCTCTTACTGGATCTGAAATTCTTAGGACTTGGGTTTTCCCAACCCATGGACGAATATGTTTGACAGCCTTATGATCTAAACTAAATAAGACTTTCATGGAAGATCTCCAAGTGGAGAATCGCAACATCCATTTTTTAATCAAGGCACTTTTCCAAGAAGCTTTACGATAGTAAAAATTGGGTCTAAAATAAATTCCTCCCAACTGGAAATGAGCTTTTTTGCCAAACAAAATCCCCAACTGGAAATAATCAAAATACATTAACAAACCATGAGATGCTTGCCAAGCTTCACTTATGTCCACATATAAATTCCATTCAGCTATGGACCTTTTATAGATGGATTGTCCATGCAAGCGCTCAATTGTAGAGGCATCTAAGGGATGAAAATGGATATTATTCCCTAAATCAAAACCCCAATTTTCACGATGATTTTTGAAACTTTGAATAAAGTTTTCTGGAACAATAAGTAAAAGCTCTACATCAGGCTTTTGGCTAAATTGATGTATCAAGTATGCTAGATAATCCGCATGATGACCGTCATCAATGGAGTCAAAAATTGATAATCTTTTTGTATTTACCTCAGCCATGAGGAGGTAAATTTAAGTATTAATTATTTATTTTTACTTTTTTGTGAGCTCCGTGTATATTTTAAAAGCATTAATTCATTTCAGATTTATAGCATGCGCCTTTCTGGTTATAGGAAGTTATCCCGTGCTGGCTCAGTCAATTAATGGAATTCTATTTGATAAATTACCTCAAGATTATCAGTTATACCCACGCAATAGCGATAATGTTAGCAAAATAACCATTTCGGGTTCTTGTAATTCTTCAGATTATAACGCTGTATCAATCTGGGTTTACAGAAATAATCAAAAATTTAGTTATGTAAAAACCCCAACTAGTCCAAAGCAAGGGAGAGGTTTTTTTCAGACAGAGGTTACTATCAAAGCTGAATTGGCCAACTATGAAGTAAGAGTTTATGCCATAAAAAACTTGGATTCGTTCTTAGTGGTCAATAAAAGAAATATTGTTTCAGGAGACGTATTTTTAGTTAGTGGGCAATCTAATTCATATAATGGTAAAGAGAATTCACAAGTTTATAAAGGGGAGTTTGCACGAAGTTTTGGGAAATATCCAGAATATACCAACACCTCAACTTATAATCCTGCAGACACCTTATGGTCTATTTCCAATAGTCCCGCAGACGTAGGTTTATGGGCTTCTCAAATCCAAAAACATATCATAGAGGAACAAAAAATCCCAGTCTGCATCATCAATGGAGGCTCTGGAGGTTCATCCATGGAATATAATTTAGCCAGAGGGACAGAAAAAACAGATTTAACTCAGTCGAGCGGCCGTTTATACTATCGAGTGATGAAGGCAGGTTTATTAAATTCAGTTAAAGCTTTTCTATATCGTCAAGGAGAAAATGATGCCAATGGTAATGCGCAAGGTTGGTTATCAAATTTCAAAAAGCATGTTGAATTACTTAAGCAAGAGTATCCTACTATTGAAAAAATTTATTTGCCTCAAATCAATGTAATAAATGGCGATTTTATTCTCCAAAGTCTATTGAGAAATGACCAAAGAAAAATTTTACAAGAAAATCCTTTTATACAAGGATTTGCCACAGTAGGTACTAAAGGACATGATGGCATTCATTATACCCCTGAAGGTTACTTTCAAAGTGCATGGGAAATGTACCGATTATTAGACCGTGATTTTTACAGTAAAAAAATCAATAAAAGTTATGAGAGTCCAAATATAAAAAGAGCCTTTTTCGGTACTGAAGACAAAAAAAGTATCATTTTAGAGTTCGATGATATGCAAGAAATGGTTGTTCAAAACGATACGACTCTGATAAACAAAAGTGGCCAAAATTATACCAGAAAAATTCAGGAAAATTTTTATTTGAACGCCATTGCATACCCCCAACTTAGATATAATGAAATAACAACTGTTCAAGCCTATAAAAACAGAGTCATTTTAAGTCTTTCAAAAGCCCCTGAAGAAAAAAAAATATCTTATTTACCAAGTTATTTTCCCAAAGAAAATCTTGATGTTTTCCCAGGTCCATACCTTAAGAATAAAGCTGGAATGAGAGCTTTTTCTTTTGAAAATATTTCTATTGAACCTTTTGTAAATCTGGACCATAAAAGTACTTTTTACGCTATTCCTCAAAACTACCAACTATATCCAAGGAACCCACAAACAAATCTTGGTGAAATAGTAATTAGTGGGGATGAAAAAAGTGAAAATTATAAACAAATATCAGCTATTTTAACTGCAAATAATGTCATCAAAAAGTACATTAAATCTACACTTCAATATGAAAATAAAAAGGCGGAATGGTTATTTAAACTTCCTATAAAAGCAGAAAGAATTAATTATTCGGTTGATATTTATTTAATAACAAGCTCGGAGGATTCTATCAAAATTTTATCGAGAGATCATTTAGTCGCCGGAGATATTTTCCTAATGAACGGTGGAATTAATGCGAGTGCTGCATTGAATGAAAGTGATAAAGATGAGTTTGCGAGAACCTTTGGAGGGAATACCCTTAACAATAATATAGGAGACTATTCCAATTCAGATACACTATGGTCTGTAAGCAATTCATTGGGGTACAAAAATAATGTTGGCACTTTCGCTTTTTCATTTCAAAAAACAATAACAGAATCCCTTCAAATTCCTATTGCCCTATTGAATCTTAGCGACCATCACTCCACCACGGAAGGTTTATTGAAATCGGCCATGGACCCTTCTTCGCTTAGAACAAACTATGGCAAAATGCTCTATCGAATCGAAAAAGCTGGACTAAAGAATCAGGTTAAAGCCTATATTTTCCGACATGGTGAAATCGATTCGGATAAGATAGCTCAGTCGACCATCACTTCTGTAAATCAGCTAATTCAGGATTTAAAAGATGATTTCCCGGGCTTAGAGAAAATCGTACTTTGTCAAAATGACATTGGCGACCACCCTAGTGAAAATGGCGCTATTTTACGAGAATTTCAAAGGACAATTACCCGAAAATTCCCCATGGTAATCCCTTTCAGTACGCTGGGAACTAAGGGCTTTACAGGTTCCATTTATTCCAAAGAAGGATACCAAAGTAATGGTAGAGAAATTGCCCAACTATTACTCCTGCAAGTCTATCAGCTAGGAAATTCTGATGTTGAAAACGGAGCACCCAATTTAAAAAAGGTATACCAATCACGCGCGAATCCAGAAAAATTGACCTTAGAATTTGAAAAAGGGCAAAACATTCAGTTTCCAGGTACCTTCACTCATCCCTCTGGCAAAAAATTGGAAATCAATGAATTTATCAATGTGGATAATTTTGCCTTTCAAATTAAAAAAGCCACAGTCAATGGTCATAAAATTGAATTGGATTTAGTCTCTAATACCCCCAAAAATACGATCTCATATTTACCTTCTTTCGTAAGTAGCAATTACTATTTTTTCCCCTATTTAGGCCCATATATCCAAAATTCTAAAGGGAAAAATGCCTTTTCATTTTACCAAGTTAAGATTCAAAAAGCTCTAAGTGCGCCCAAAATACTAGAAAAGCAGAAAAAATGGGATTTGATTTCCATTCAATGGGAGAATTTACCTCAGGCCTCATCCTACCAACTTCTAAGAAAAAAATCAGGTGAAACTAATTTCCAGGTAATGGGTCAATTTACGCCATCAACGAATTCATTTAGTGAGATTCCAGCAAAGCTCAACACGTCGTATGAATACCAATTGATTGCCCAAAATGATTCCACAGAATCTGATCCAGCCATGATTACCATAAGTGTACCTGACTCGTTAAATAGTATTCCGTTGAGTTTAGTCAAGCAAGAAAAACTAAGTATTCCATTAATCTGGCCTAAAGTCGCTGATGCTAGTAAATATGTCTTATCAAGACAAGGGCCAGGAGAACCTTTTAAGACTATTTATCAAGGAAACGAGATACAATTTGAAGATAAAGAAATTACTGCTGGAATAAGTTATGTGTACAAAATGCAATACTTTACGGAGACAGGAATATCTCAAACTAGTTATTTAAAAGCCAAAACAGAATTAACCTTAGGTACCGAAAATGAAGCTAAAAATGGTATTCGCATTTTCCCTAACCCGAGTAAAAATCAAATGACCTTAGAATTTGGGGAGCATATTTCAGGTCAAGTTTTCCTAGTTAATATGAATGGAATGCACTTAAAACAATGGGGGATTTTTCATCAAAATTCCTTAGAGATTTCTTTGGCAGATTACCCAGAAGGCAGCTATTTCATTCAAATACAAAACGAGCAATGGCCCTCAGATTTAATATATAAAGTTGTACGTATACCTTAGTACAAAAAACTAATAAATAAAAAAAGGGGCTCGATGAGCCCCTTTCTACTAAGATTAATTCATTATAAATTACGCTTCTTCAATTCACTCACGGCAAAATCAGCTGCACGAGCAGTTAATGCCATGTAAGTCAATGATGGGTTCACGCAAGAAGCCGAAGCCATTGCAGCACCATCAGTAACAAATACGTTTTTAACGTTGTGAATCTGGTTATGCTTATTCAATACCGAGGTCTTAGGATCACGACCCATACGAGCAGTACCCATTTCGTGAATACCTAAACCGATATGTGTATTAGAATTATTGTAGGCATTGATATTTTTAAAACCAGCTGCTTCTAACATTTCAGCCGCGTCATTCATCATATCCTGACGCATTCTAATTTCATTTTCACCAAATTCTGCTTCAAACTCTAAAACTGGAAGGCCCCACTTATCTTTTTGTGTTTGACTTAAAACAAAACGGTTATTAGGATTTGGAAGAATTTCTCCAAAACCACCGAAACCAATAGTCCATGAACCTGGCTGAGTTAAACTCTCTTTAAACTCAGCTCCAAATCCATCCATGTTGGTACCACGTCCCCAGCCTGCACGGCTAGCTCCACCTTGGTAACCGAAACCACGAATATAGCTACGCTTATCATTACCCCAGTTACGGAAACGAGGGATATATAGACCATTTGGACGGCTTCCAAACATGTAATCGTCGTTAAATCCTTCAATTTGAGCAGATGCCCCTACACCTAAATGGTGGTCCATGATGTTGCGGCCTAATTGATCGCTATCATTTCCTAAACCATTGGTGAAGCGGCTCGACTTAGAGTTCATCAAAATGGAGGTAGAACCTATGGCCCCTGCATTAACAAAAATGATTTTAGCAAAATATTCTGTCACTGCCATCGTGTTTTGGTCAATCACGCGAACCCCTTTTGCCTTTTGAGTAGCCTCGTCATAAATAATTTCAGAAACGATGGCATTGTGAATCATGGTCAAGCGCTTAGTACGCATGGCAGCGGGTAAAGTAGCCGAAAGTGAACTAAAATAACCACCATATGGACATCCACGCATACATTTGTTACGATACTGGCATGCACCTCTACCCAAAGCCGTGTGGTGAGCACCAGGCTGGGTTAAGTGAGCTACGCGACCGATAGTAACCGGACGACCTAATTTCTTATTTAATTGCTCTTTGAAATATACCTCTGGGGCCGTTAAAGCCATAGCCGGTAAGAATTCGGAATCAGGTAATACGTCCAACCCTTCTCTTTGACCTGATATACCAGCAAATTTTTCTACATAAGAATACCATGGAGCTAAATCCTCGTAGCGAATAGGCCAATCTGTCCCAATACCATCCTTGGCATTTGCTTCAAAATCTTCTTTATTCCAACGATAAGATTGACGTCCCCAAAGTAATGATTTACCACCAGTATGATAAGCACGAATCCAGTCGAAACCACCCTTTTTCTCGATGTAGGGATTTTGCTTATCGTTTTCAAATAGGTAACGATGCTCTTCATTCGGTGTATAACCGGTACGCATACCTGCCCAATATTCTTCCGCCGCCATATTGGTTGGACGACCACGGTGAGGGAAATCCCAAGGATCTTTCAATGCGGTCTCATAGCCTTCTACGTGCTTAATTTCACGGCCACGCTCTAGCACAGCTACTTTTAATCCTTTTTCAGTTAATTCTTTGGCAGCCCAGCCACCTGATATACCAGAGCCTACGACAATAGCATCGAAGGTCTGACTTTTTATTGCATCTATGTTAAGATTCATATAAGTAATGATATTTGATCAGATTAATATTGATATGCTTTTTGGCCCGGCTTCAATTTGGTTGGTTCAAATTTGCCTGGAACTGTTACATATTCAAAAGAAGAGGTAATTCCTTTTTCAGAAGTAAAGTAACCCAAAAGCGTTAGCTCTTTGATTAATCTCCAGAATGGTACTCCATTATTTCCTTCCAAGGTTTCTTTATCAACATTATCGCCCACTTTTTGTTGTTTCAAACGATAAGAACTCATGAGCTCTTTGGTGTTGCTTTCCAACAATTTCAGCATGGCTATTTGACCACTTGCGTTTTGACTTAAAAAACCAGCCTTGTCTAAATCAGAAACCCCTTTTAGAAAGCTTCTTTGCTCAGCCAATTTATAGCAATCAGTTAACATTAATTCAATAAATGCAGGAACTCCAGCTTCAATAGCTCCTGGGGTGGACGTTTTAGGAATAATGTGTTCTGATACGGCAGCCACTATTTTCCTTTGAGTCTCCGACAAGCTAAATGATTCAGCCAAGTTAGCCTTGCCAAGGTGTTTCGCTTCCATAGCCATTAATGTCGGAGCGGTAATTGCACCCCCTAACATCACAGCTATTTGTGAGATAGCATCTCTTCTTGTAAGCATAATTTTATGGGTTAATAAGTTCTTTAAAGTATCCGTTTACTCAATCAAAATGATACGAAAACAAAATTAATCAGAATATTGATTTTTCAAGAAGAAATACAAAAAAAAGGGGCTGATTTGATTCAGTCCCTTTATAAATAATTAAATCAACGAATGTATTCTCAAAAAAGAGAACCTATTCATTTTTTATCAAGTAGTTGAATAGGTTTAGAGGGGATTTTGGGGGATTTTTACCAACGCTGTCAAGGTTTAAAACCTTGACAGCGTTGGTAAAAAAACAGATTTAGTATCCCGGATTTTGTTTTAAATAACCCGTTAAGTTAGATGCTCCATCAATCGCAGTTTGAGGAATAGGGAACAAACGCATGTTTTTATCCGTATTATTTTTCTCTGTCCAAGAATCTTCATATTTACCAAAACGAATTAAATCCGTTCTACGTTGATTCTCCCAATAGAATTCAAAACCACGCTCACGAAGTAAAGTATTTAAATCAATACTTGTTAAAGCTGGAGCTGGCTTGGTACGTGCTGCACGAACAGCATTAACATCTACCAAGGCACCTGCTGCATCTGACTTACGTAATTTAGCTTCTGCACGCATTAAGTAAGCATCAGCTAAACGAATAATCACGATATCTGCCTCACCAAAGTTACGTCCAGAAGAAGACTTCTTGGAGAATTCATATTTCTCCACGCGATAGCCTGTGCTGTAATCACTACCTGCAGTGGTAAAGTTCACTGTCTCTGTATGAATAACTAAAGGATAAGGTGCTTTACCACGCGTATTATACAATGGACCTACTTTAAATTTACCATCTGGACATTTCACAAAGGCTCCGCTTTGAAAAACCAAGCCATATTGTTGACCTCTTAAAATACCACGGTCAATATTATATGAATTACCATCCACACACTCAACTTTAGGGTCTACATTTCTTCTATAAAAACGAGGATCTGCATCAGCTGGATCAACATTTCCATAAGCATTTACCCATGAACGATAAAAATCTGGAGTAATGGCAGGACCATCTGTACCATTAGCTGCTGGATAAGCAGGTAGAGGACGCTGGTCATTAGCTAAAGAGAAATAAGCCATACGGTTATGACCATTCAATTCAGCACGTTGATCTACTGCAAAAACCAATTCCTTATTGGAGTGATTATCATTACCAAAAATTGCAAAATAATCTGCTGATAAGGCATACTGACCAGAACTAATAATCTTGGTTGTATATTCAATCACTTTATCCATATCAGCTGCTGAATGGTTTAACGTAGCTCCATAAGGATCACGGTAAGCAGCTGCATTTAGGTGCAATTTGGCTAATAAACCCCAAACAGCTCCTTTAGTAATACGACCCGGACCTGTAGTGGTTTCTACAATTGGCTCAATAGCTAATAATTCGGTACGAATATATTCTACGGCCTTATCCGTTCTCAAAATGGTAGAAACATCTCCCAAATCTTCCTTTTGAAAAGCAACACCAAATAAATCCAACATCAATAAATTGTAGAATGCACGCATACCACGAGCTTCAGCAATGTAAAGCGTAGATGAGGCATCTTTGTTCACCTTTAAGGAATTAATGGCCGTAACCGAACGAGAAATTCCTTGTAAAATAAGGTTCCAAGTATTTCTTACGTTAGGGTCTGTACTCGTCGTTTGGTGACGGTGCAATGACAAATAGATACCATTATCACCCCAGTCTGTACCTCCACGATATGGAAGGATAGCCTCATCTGTTGAAATTTCAGTTAAGGCAAACAAATTGGTATGCTGGTAAATACTAGGCAATAAAGCATAAGCTGGCGCCAAAATTCCATCAGCCGCCTGTTTATCGGTCACTTTAGTAGCATTATACTCATCTAAAATGATTTCATTCAAATTGGTACAGCTATAAAAAGCCATCATACCAAAAAGAACTATGGTTATTTTTCCTATCTTTTTCATTTTTGTTTAACGATTAAAATGTAAGATTTAAGCCGAAGATGACAGATTTAGCTTTTGGATAGCTTAAGTAGTCAATTCCATAAGATAATACTCCGTTCATAGAGCTATCTTTATTTACCTCTGGATCAAATCCATCGTAATTGGTAGCAATCCATAAGTTTTGTCCTGTTACAGATAAGCGTAAAGTTGAAACCCACTTACTAATTCCTAGTTTTTGTGTGTCAAACGTGTATCCCAAAGTAGCGTTGTTCAAACGTAAGAAACCGCCATCTTTTAAGAAACGAGTAGACACAGGAGCTGCATTACTGTTCGATTCTCTTGAATCAGCAAATGCTGCCGGCGTTGTATTGGAGTTTTTCGCAATTTTCAACTTATAGAAATTCGAGTTGGCTGTATTATCATAAATTTTATTTCCAGCAACTCCGTTGAATTGTAAAGACAAGTCAAATCCTTTGTAAGCTAAATTTCCAAAGAAGTTATACTGTGTTGATGGCAAGGCTGTTCCTGCTGCAATACGATCTTTATCTGTTACAATTCCATCACCATCCACATCACGGTAAACACTCATACCTTTGTCATCATATCCAGTAAATTCTTTCAAGAAGAATGTACCGATAGGCTGTCCATTGATATAACCATTGATGGTAGCTGATGTCAAACCTGAACCAGAGGCAGAACCTGAAGGTATTACTGTGTAAGGTGAGCCTACAACTTCGTTTTTAATCAAAGTCAAGTTACCACCTAAACTATATTTCCAACCAGTTTCAGTTGTTCCTTTATATTCCAAATCCAATTCTAAACCACTGTTATTGATTTTCATATCTTTCACGTTTGCCCAAACTGATGAAGCAGGTTGAACAGGATCTGAAGGAATTACTTCCAATAACATGTTGTTAGAAACTTTGTTGAAATAATCTATCGATCCAGAGAATGCTCCATTTCCGAATGCAAAATCCAAACCAATGTTACTTTGCGTTGAAACCTCCCATTGAATATCTGGAT
The DNA here is from genome assembly GCF_054558475.1 of Aquirufa sp. Wall-65K1. Lineage (NCBI taxonomy): Bacteria > Pseudomonadati > Bacteroidota > Cytophagia > Cytophagales > Flectobacillaceae > Aquirufa > Aquirufa sp. Wall-65K1. The sequence continues at coordinate 107,029 of NZ_JBPXKD010000009.1, forward strand.
TAGCTAAACGAGAATAGGTAATTCCTGATGGGAAAGTTGAAGTATTATCCAAAGGATAAGAAGTTGTTCCAGAGATGGTCGAAGTAAACAAAGGCTGTGTAATTTTCGAAGGTATCTCTTGGTTACCTGTTTGTCCCCAACCTGCACGTAATTTCAAGTTGCTGATATCGGTATTCTTCAAGAAAGCTTCTTCAGAAATTCTCCATCCTAAAGAGAAGGAAGGAAACACACCGTATTTGTTATTAGCACCAAATTTAGATGAACCGTCAGCACGAACAGTGGCTGTCACCAAGTACTTATCTTTATATTGGTAGTTAAAACGACCAAAATAAGATTGTAACTCATTGATAAATGCTGAACCACCTGGTTTATTCGTTGCCATCGTTAATTCTTGACCTACACCTGGGTTATAGATTGGGTCAATTGGCAAATCCGCAGGGAATTTATTGATACTCCAGTTACGGTATTGAACTTTAATTTTTTGATATGAATGACCTACCAAAGCAGAGAAATTATGATCTCCATTGTCATAGGTATACGTCAAATAGTTCTCAACCAAACGGTTGTTATTATTAGCTAAATATGAATCTAAACGACCATCTTGTTTTGGAATGTTACTACCTAATGATTGAATATCACGCGTTGAGGTTGAATTATCCAAACCAAAGTTCAAACGATACACTAAGCCTTTCACAATTTTCAAGGATGGTGAAATGCTAGCAATCGTACGGTTGATGGTTGTAATGTCTTTAAACAACGTCAATCCTAACAAAGGGTTAGAAGCTGTGGCATAACGAGCCAAAGATCCATCTGCCGCATAAGCAGGGAGTGTCGGGTTGTTCGCAATGGCTGTTCCTAACAATCCTTCAATGGATGGACGCTCATTATTAGTATTGGTTACATTTAAATTAGCATCAACAACCAAACGATCCTCCCAAAACTTCTGAGTCACATTGATACGACCTGTGTAACGATCTAATTGGTTATTTTTCAATATACCTTCTTGAGTTTGTGCTCCAAAAGAAGCATAGTAAGAAAGCTTATTGGCTCCACCACCCAAACTCAAGTTATAGTTTTGAGTTAAAGCCTGACGTGTAACTTCTTTTTGCCAATCTGTATTTCCTCCGAAATCTTCCAAGTTACCGCCATTGGCTACTACTTGTTTACGGAATTCAGATGCTGATAAAACAGGTAATGCACGAGCGATGTTTGAAACAGCTAAACTAGAGCTGAAATTCAAAGTTGAAACACCCGCCTTACCCTTTTTAGTAGTAATTAAAACTACACCATTGGCACCACGAGCACCATAAATAGCAGTGGCAGATGCATCTTTTAACACGTCAATGGTTTCAATGTCCTGAGGATTCAAGAAGTTCAATGGATTTCCTCCACCTGTACTTGAATTATCCAAAGCTAAACCATCAATGACAAATAATGGTGTGCTTCCTGTACGAATACCTCCTGGTCCACGAATCGTAATCCCTTGATTACCACCTGGCTCACCCGTGGCAGAGGTAACATTAACACCAGCCACTTTACCCTGTAATAATTGCTCTGGAGAGTTAATGATACCTTTATTAAAGGCCGCACTTTGAACCGACTTAACAGAACCAGTTACATCACGCTTGTTTTGTGTACCATAACCTACCACAACTACCTGTGCCAAGTCAGCGGCATTGGCCACCATGGCAATTTCTAATGATGATTTAGAACCTACGCTTACTTCTTGAGTAGCATAACCAAGGTAGCGAACTACCAATACCGCGTTGTCATTTGGTATTGAAATAGTAAATGCACCATTTACATCCGTGCTTACTCCTTTGGTTGTACCCTTAAGAATTACGTTACCGCCGATGAGTGCCTCTTTGGTAGTGGCATCAAACAATCGACCTTTAATTTGTTTACCCGCTTGTGCATTCAAATCGAATGTCCCAAGCATGATGATACTGGCTACAAAAAATAGTACTATCCGAGTACTTGCATTTCGTAACAAAGCACACCATAATGGATCGTGTAATTGTTTTTTCATGAATTGATTTTTTGAAATGGTAATTTTTGGGTTTAAAAATTTTTGAAATTTACCGATTAATAATTGTAATATCTTCACAAATTTTTACGCAAACGTTTGCATTTGAGGCCATATGGCTATTACAATCCCGTAAAAGTAGAATGCAATGGTGATTACTCCATAAATACCATATTAAGGTATTGTTAACAAAAACTAGGATCGAAGGGAGGATTCCCGAATGATTAACTTGGGATCCAGAGAAATAGTAACCGGATCTAGCTTTTGATCTTTTTTGGATAAAAACAATTTGGCAGCTTCTTCTCCTATCTTTCTACTTTGTCTGGAAACAGAACTCAGAGGAGGATGACCAAAGGAAGCAAGTGGAATATCATCAAATCCAACAATGGCTACTTCTTCTGGAACAGCTATACCCATTTCCCTCAATACATACATCGCCGCTATACATACTTCATCATTCACCCCAAAAATGGCATCCGGCTTGATTGGCCCCTGCATTAAATATCGGGTTGCCTCAATGGCACTTTCTGCCGAAAAGTGAACATATTCAATCAGGTCTACATCCACTTGTCGTCCATGCGCCTTCAAACAATCTTGGTACCCCATAAAACGCTGTTGAGACACACTAATTCCTGAAGGACCATGCAAATGAGCAATGCGCTGACAGCCCATGTCAATCAAATGTTGGGTGGCCATATAAGCCCCTTGGTAGTCATCTGTCACTACGCGGTCCGAAGCCACACCATGATTAGGGCGATCAATAAAAATCACAGGCAATGACCTTTGAATGACCCGATCAATATGCTCACCCAATTGTTGGTCATAACTTTCCTGGGCCATGGAAATAAACAAGCCATCTACCCGATTGGCCAATAATCGATCTATATATTCTTTTTCAATAGTGTGCGACTCGTTACTTACGCAGATATTCAACAAATAACCTGATTTCAGTAGAATTTCTTCCATTCCTTCCAATATGGAAGACTCATGATAGTGGGTAATTGATGGCAAAACAAGTCCCAAGGTCATGGAACAATTATTCAACAAACTAAGCGAAAGGGTATTTTTTTGATAACCGACCTTTAGGGCATATTCTTGAATGGTTTTCCTCGTTTCAATATTAATAGCAGGATGATCATTCAATGCCCGCGAGATAGTAGATGGCGCACATTTAAACTTCTTAGCTATATCTTTTATAGAAACAGAATTATTCAAGTTATCAGTATATTGGTAAGTATTTCAAATATATAATTTTTTTGTGTGAAAAATCGTTTTCAAGCCTAAAGGCTGTCAAGGTTTGAAACCTTGCCAGCCTTAGGCGGAGAGTTCTTTTTAGATTAGGATTTTCAAGGCAATGTTGTTAATTTCATATTTTCTAAACCTTTAGTTATATGACTACTTCGAATCCTGAATTCGATAATAATAAGATTCCCGTAAAGAAACTTTGGCAAGTAATCATCGCCTCCTCCGTTGGAACCGTCATTGAATGGTATGATTTCTATATTTTTGGTAGCCTTTCAGCCATCATCTCTCTTTCCTTTTTCCCAAAAGATGATCCTACTGCTGCCTTTATCTCCACATTGGCTGCCTTTGGGGCAGGTTTTGTAGCCCGGCCGTTTGGTGGTATCATATTCGGTCGACTAGGCGATCGGATAGGCAGAAAATATACATTTTTATTAACCCTGGTTTTAATGGGTGGTTCTACCTTTGCCATAGCCTTTATTCCAAGTTATTCAGATATTGGAATCATAGCACCGGCCATATTACTTTTATTAAGGATTATTCAAGGGCTAGCACTAGGTGGAGAATACGGAGGTGCTGCTACCTATGTAGCCGAATATGCCCCTGATGCGCATCGAGGTAAATACACGGCCTATATTCAAACTACGGCTACTTTAGGTTTCTTTGTTTCCATCATCGTTATTTTGATTTGCCAAAAAATCATGGGAGATGTAGAATTCAAAGCTTGGGGCTGGCGTATTCCCTTTGCTCTATCAGGAATTTTGGTCATCGTTTCCTACTTCATTCGTAGAAATATGCATGAATCCCCTCTTTTTGCACGACTGAAAAAAGAAGGCCGTCTATCTGAAAACCCATTAAGAGAAGCATTTGCTAGCAAGTCCAATCGTCGATTGATGCTAATTGCTATGTTTGGGGCTATTGTTGGACAGGGGGTCGTTTGGCATACGGGTCAATTCTATGCTCAAATTTTCATTAATAAAATTTTGATGGTCGATTTCACGACCACCAATTTAATTATTGCGGCATCTTTGGTCGTAGGGACTCCCCTCTTTGTTGTTTTTGGAAGTTTATCTGACCGAATTGGTAGAAAAAAAATCATGCTAGGCGGAATGGCCTTAGCAGCCATAAGCTATTATCCTTTGTTTGCTTGGATGTCTGATATCGTGGCGCAAGAAGGAACCTTGGTGGATGGAGTCTATTTATTAACTACCACAGGAACAGTCAAATTAGCATTCATATGCATCTTGTTGGTCACCTTTGCGGCTATGGCCTATGGACCTATTGCCGCTTTTTTAGTGGAATTATTCCCTACTAAAATTCGCTATACTTCTCTATCAATTCCTTACCATTTTGCCAACGGGGTATTTGGGGGTTGTGCTCCCTTTGTGGCTACTTGGTTAGGTGCCATAACACATTCCAATTTCTCTGGTATATTTTATCCCATCACGCTAGCTGCACTTACAGTTATCATTGGGGCTATTTATTTACCAGAAACAAAAGGACGAGCTATAATGGATTAAGGTCATGAACAAAATTATACAAGAAGCTCTCCAACGAGAGGCCCAACTAGCTACAAGAAGGCACTTTTTAAGTAGTCTGGGTACAGGACTTGGCTCTTTGGCTCTTGGTAGTTTTTTGACCAATTGTAGTTCCGATACAGGTAAGCAATTTGCTTCTCCCTTGGCCGCAAAAAGTTCCCCAAAACTAGGTAAAGCCAAGTCGGTCATTTTTTTACACATGGCAGGGGCTCCGTCCCAGCTTGAGTTATTTGATTACAAGCCAAGTTTGGCCAAATTTGATGGTAAAGAATGTCCGCAAGAATTATTGGCTGGCAAGAAATTCGCCTTCATTCGCGGAGTGCCTAATTTACTTGGCCCCAAAGCTCATTTCGAACAAAGAGGACAAGCTGGGCACTGGATTTCAGATTACCTTCCACATTTAGCTAGTCAAGCAGATCGTGTAAGCTTCCTAAAAGGGATGCATACTGACCAGTTTAACCATGCCCCAGCACAACTTTTAATGCATACAGGATCAGCTCGCCTAGGCAGACCCAGCATGGGTTCATGGGTGAGTTATGGCCTTGGAACAGAAAATCAAAATCTACCTGGATTCGTGGTATTGGCCTCCGGTGGAAAAAATCCGGACGCTGGAAAATCAGCCTGGGGAAGTGGATTTTTACCCTCCATTTACCAAGGCGTGCAATGTCGCTCAGAGGGTGAACCCATCCTATTTATTCAAAACCCTCAAGGTATCAATGCTGATGTTCGAAAAGCAAGTATTGAAACCATCAACCAAATCAACCAAGAAACTTACCAAGAATTTGGTGACCCTGAAACCGTAGCCCGCATTGCCCAGTACGAAATGGCCTATAAAATGCAAAGCTCCGTACCCGAGGTGATGGATATTAATAAAGAACCTGCGTATATCCATGAAATGTATGGCACCGAACCAGGTAAAGAATCTTTTGCCAATAACTGTTTATTGGCTAGAAAGCTGGTGGAGCAAGGGGTACGCTTTGTGCAACTGTTCGACTGGGGTTGGGATACCCATGGAACGGGATTAGATGGTTCTGTAGATTATGGCTTACATCAAAAATGCCGACAAATAGATAAAGCATCCACTGCACTTTTATTGGATTTGGAGCAGCGTGGTTTATTGGATGAAACCTTAGTTGTTTGGGGAGGAGAGTTTGGTCGAACACCCATGCAAGAAAATAGAGAGGGAAAACAACTCGCTTACTTTGGAAGAGACCATCATACAGAAGCCTTTACTATGTGGTTAGCAGGAGGAGGGATCAAACCTGGCGTTTCTTATGGTGAAACGGATGATTTAGGCTATTCAACCATTTCGGGAAAAACTTCGGTCTATGATTTACAGGCTACCATACTCCAATGTTTAGGTTTTAACCATGAGGAATTCACCTATCCATTCCAAGGTCGTAATTTCCGGTTAACCGATGTTTTTGGCAAAGTAATTGATCCTATTTTGGCATGAAAAACCTCATCATTATCTCCATTTTAAGTATTGTAGGCTTTTTTGTCGTCAAGCCATTTTGGGGAAATGATACACGCATTGATTATAATACACAAGTAAAACCCATCTTAAATAAAAACTGCATAAGCTGCCATGGTGGAGTCAAAAAACAAGGCGGTTTCAGTCTTTTGTTCAGAGAAGAGGCTTTAGGGAAAACAAAATACAATGCTGCGGCTATTATCCCTGGGCATCCTGAAAAATCGAGCTTCATTCGTCGTTTGACCTTGAAGGATCCAGAAGAAAAAATGCCTTATAAAAGGCCTGCTTTGTCTCAAAAAGAAATCGATATTTTAACCCAATGGGTCAAAGAAGGTGCTCAATGGGGGGAACATTGGGCCTATCAACCCATAAAAAAACCATCCGTCCCTTACAGCTCTTGGTGGAAACAAGCTCTTTCATGGATAGGCATCAATGCCGGATGGGAGGAAAATGAAATAGACCATTTTGTAGGAGCTAAGCAATCAGAAATGGGACTGGGCCATCAGTCTAAGGCTGAGAAGGCCGACTTACTAAGGCGGTTAAGTTTAGATTTAACTGGACTTAGCCCCACAGAAGCAGAATACAGGGCATTCGAAAAAAATGATTCCAAAGATGCTTATGAAAAAAAGGTGGATGAATTATTGAATTCCCCCAGATTTGGAGAAAAATGGGCCAGTATGTGGATGGATTTGGCCAGATATGCGGATACCAAAGGATATGAAAAAGACGACAAACGAAGTATCTGGAGATACCGTGATTATGTCATTGAATCCTTTAATCAGAACAAAGCTTATGAACAATTCATTACAGAACAATTAGCTGGTGATTTATTACCCAATCCCAAAGAAAGTCAATACGTTGCAACTGCCTTTCATCGAAATACAGCGAATAATGATGAAGGTGGAACAGAGGATGAAGAATTCAGGGTGGCGGCCATCCTAGACCGGGTAAATACCACCTGGGAGGCACTTCAAGGAACGAGTTTTTCTTGCGTTCAATGCCATTCCCACCCTTATGACCCAATCCGCCATGAGGAATATTACCAATACATGGCTTATTTCAATAATACCAGAGATGAAGATGTTCCCGACGAATCTCCCTATTATCGACATTTCAAATCATCCGATCAACAACGTGTTGATTCCCTATTACAATTTATCCAAATCAAATATCCAAAAGACCATCAAGCTTGGAAACGAAGTATTCAATTTGTTGAACCCAAAATACATCCTCATTGGGCCGATGAATTTGTCAATGGAGCCCTACAAGACAATAAGTATTTAGCTGTCCGTCCGGGTGGATCAGTCCGATTTAAAGCCGTTCCGATGAATGGCAAAACAGAAATGTTAATTGCCTATAAAAATACCAATGAGGCTCCTACTCAATTAGTGATTCGGCAGGGCTCATTACAGGGTAAGGTGATCAGCCAAATAAAACTAGATACCACTTTATCCGAAAAGGAGGGCCTAAAAAAAGGTAACTGGGCACATGGCTGGACTTATGCCTTTTTCACCCTACCTGCCTTGGAAGGAAAACAAGATTTATATTGGTCATTTAGCAATAAAACCTGCCAAGCAGATCAAAATACGGCCGTCATTGCATATTGGATGTTATTACCCAAAACACCGGAAGCTTTAAAAAACACGAACTTTTTATCAACAGTTAAACGATTAATCAGTACGCAGCCAGAGGGCACAACGCCTATCTTATTAGAAAATCCAGAGGAATATAGTCGCAAGACCCCCGTATTCGAAAGGGGAAGCTGGTTGGTACCCGGTAAATACGTAGAGCGATCTATCCCTCATTTATTTGCCAAGCAATACAATAAACCTGTACGAAATCGATTGGAATTAGCTCACTGGATGAGCAGCCCACAGAATCCTCTCACCGCGCGAGTGGCGGCAAATCGTTTTTGGGAACAACTGTTTGGCACGGGCCTAGTGGAAACTTTAGAGGATTTAGGAAGTCAGGGCCTTTCTGCCAGTCACCAAGACCTATTGGATTTTTTAGCTTACCAATTTCAATTTACCTTTCAATATAAGCCCAAAGAATTTATCAAATACGTGGTCATGTCAGCTACGTACCAGCAAAGTTCCGAACATACTAAAGAGTCCATAGAAAAGGATCCGAACAACCGCTATTTGAGCCATGGACCGAGAATCCGCTTGAGCCCTGAGCAGCTTCGCGATCAGGCCTTATTGTGGTCAGGATTATTATCCTCTAAAGTAGGTGGCCCAAGTGTCATGCCGGAGCAACCAGAAGGAATATGGAATGCTCCATACAGTGGCATGAAATGGACTAAAAGTGATGGGGAAGATCAATGGCGACGTTCCCTGTATACCTATTGGCGACGTAGCAGTCCTTATCCCACACAGGTTACTTTTGATGCAGGAACTCGTGATATTTGTTTATCTAGACGAATCCGAACCAATACCCCGATGCAGGCACTGAACACCTTAAATGACCCTGTTTTTATGGAATGTGCTTTATTCTTTGCTAGAAAATTTCCGAAACAAGATGAGGAGAAATTCATTGAGAAGGCATTTTATCAACTTTTTGGTAAGGAAATCAGTTCGGCAAAAAAGAAATATTTGGTGAATTTTTATCAACAGGTACTTCCTATCTACCAAAAAGACCAAGGTAAGTGTCGAGAATTTTTACATCTTTGTCCAGATAATACCATGCCGCAAGAGGCTCCTGCTTTAATTGCTCGAACCCTTGTCAGCAATGTATTATTTAACCTAGATGAAAGTGTCAATAAACCTTAATACTAATCAACCTCTTAAAATACCTATGAACAAGTCCATTCAACGCAGAGATTTTTTAAAAACTAGCTCCGTTTTAGTTGGCGGTAGCCTCTTATCAACCTCAAATACTATGAAAAAAATTGCCCCAAAACCAGGCGAAATCGTGATAGGTCACAACAATTTTAAATTTAAGGTCATCCCAAATTGGGGAATCCTAGATGCTGGCAAAAACCCTGTCAACGACTGCCATGAAATGGTGGAAGACGCCAAGGGTCGTTTGTTTTTATTAACCAATGAAACCAAAAACAATGTTTTGATTTATGATAAATCAGGAAAGTTATTAGACTCTTGGGGACATACCTATCCGGGAGCACATGGTTTAACTATTTTAAATGAAGGTGGAGAACAGTTTTTATTGATTTGCGATAACACTCGCCATCAGGTCATCAAAACAGATTTAAAAGGTAAGGAAATTTTCAAAATCGAATATCCTAAAGAAACTGGGGTCTATGACCATCCGCATCAATTCGTTCCAACGGAAACGGCGGTTAATCCTAAGAATGGGGATATCTACGTAGCTGATGGTTATGGAGCAAATTATATTATTCAATATGATGCAAAGGGAAAATACATTCGTCATTTTGGAGGAAAGACAAACGACTATGATGATAATTTATTCAATTGTTGCCATGGTGTTTTAGTGGATACACGAGATCCTAAAAATTGGACGCTCTTAGTAACAGACCGTGTGAATAATAGTTTTAAACGATTCACCTTAGATGGAAAATTCATTACTCGTTACCATTTACCGGGTTCATTTGTTTGTCGCCCTAACTTACATGGAGATCATATCGTAGCCGCATGTTTCCGCAGTGGAGATGGCAATTGGCCGGGATCTGGTTATGTACAGATTTTGGATAAAGACATGAAAGTAGTCTCTACCCCTGGAGGTTCAGAGCCTATTTATAAAAATGGTGTTTTACAAAGACAGCACAAAGATGACGAGAATAAGGTATTCATCCATCCTCATGATGTTTATGCCGATTCTGATCATAATATCTATGTAGCACAATGGGCATCTCAAAAGACTTACCCTATTAAATTGGAACGTATCGGCTAATATGGTGCTTGTGTTGGACTCGGAGCTAACTCCAGATTGGATTCTATTTTTTGGTCATTTTCATCCCATGTTGGTGCATTTACCTATCGGTATGCTCCTCATGGGAATGATTTTATATGTATTTTCCAAAAAAGAGGAAGTTTCCAGACAAAAGTCCATCGCCCCGATTTTATTGAGTACTGGAATCACCGCAAGTATTTCATGTGCCATGGGCTGGAGCCTCTCTTTGGCCGGCGAATACGATGTGGATACCCTGTTTTTACATCAATGGCTAGGAATAAGTCTAGCTGTTAGCTCAGTAGCACTTGCCTACATGGCACAGTATTGGTCTCAGGATGCAGTAATGTCTCGCTTTTTCAAACCTGGATTAATGATTGCATTTATCTTAGTCGTGGCTACTGGTCACTTAGGAGGAAATCTAACCCATGGTTCGGATTATTTGAGTACCTACTTACCTCAACCCATGCGGGCGTGGTTTGGCATAGCTCCCAAGGAGGAAAAAGCAAAGCCCAGTAATGAACAGCCTATTAAAATCAAGAACCTACAGGAAGCATTGATCTATCAAGATTTAATTCAACCTACCCTCAAACAGAAATGCTGGTCATGCCATAATGCCGAAAAGCAAAAAGGGAAGCTACGGATGGATAGTCCTGAATACCTTTTAAAAGGAGGAGCGAATGGCGCCATATTACTAGCAGGAAAACCAGAAGAGAGTGATCTGATTAAGCGAGTCTTATTGGATCCTTCTCATGAGGACCACATGCCTCCGAAAGGGAAAGTTAACCTAACTGAAGATGAAATTAGTTTATTACAATGGTGGGTTAAGGAAGGAGCACATTTCAATAAAAAGATAGCAGAGATTCCTTTTGATGCTCGAATCAAAACTATATTAAGCAAATATACCCAAGCAAATAAAAGTCAAGAGACCTATGTTTCTCCTGTCTTACAAGAAAATATCCCAGCAGCTTCTGATGCCGACATAGAAAAATTAAGAAAGCATCATTTACTGGTCATGGCACTCAGTGCTGAAAAATCATTCTTGGAGGTCAATGCCATCAATGCCAAACAAATTGGTGATAAAGAATTACAGGACCTGGAAGGAATCAAAGAACAAGTAGTTTCACTAAAATTAGGAGGAACCAAAATTACCGATGCATTTCTCCAACAAATAAGTTCTTATCCCCGGCTAATTCATTTACAGATAGATCGTACACAGATTAGCCCAAGAGGTATGGCTTACCTAAGCTCAATTCCTCATTTAGAAACTTTGAACCTAGTAGGTACTTCCATCAATGATGCCGCCATTGGGGATTTATCAAAAATGCGATCTTTACGAAAAATTTACTTGTGGCAAAGTAAGGTCAGCGATAAAGGCTTCAAATTGCTTCAAATAAAATTACCTAAGCTCTTGATAGACCAAGGATGGAGTGGGAAATGGCCAGTAGATACACTCAGTATTGCCATTAAAAAGCCTGAAAAAAAATAGGCAATATTGTATCATTCCACCCTTATAGCAAAGTCATTCTACCTAAAAATGGCTTAATTTTGATGCATTAATTGGTATAATTGGCTAAAATAGCTTCATTATTTAATGAATTAAATCTGAAAAATAGACCATTCTGAACCAATATTGGCCATAATTCACCTCTTCTTGGGGCTTAATTTCATAACAAACAAAGCAAATCCTGTTTCCAAATTTAAATTAGGGCAATTTTTCAGGTTTTCTCAAAAATTGAATTTTTCTAAGATTGTCTCAGTGGCCATTTTTAGGCCATTTTTCAAAATCCGCTCATGGGGCTTCTAGAGCATTTCATTTGTTCAGAATTTAAAATTGAGTACAAATGTGATTTCAGATTATTTCTACATTCCAAATGGAATTATTAGTTTTGTTTGAATTATAATCTCAAAGAGAAAAATAACTTCTTTGAGAAGTTGTATCCTGTTCCTAAATTATATATGAAAAAATCTTCTACTTGGCTGCAAAGTCTTTGTGATGCACTGACCATATCTGGTAAGGAAAATCATACGAATTCAACTTATTTTTTGACTTCTGTTAATTTTTCTGAGGAATAAAACCCCTTGGAACAAGAGCTATTCAATTTATTAGATTAAACAATCTGTGTTCTCCAAAAAATCATGAAAGTATTTCACACTACTTATTTCCCCACATTGAAACAGTTAATTTCCCAACTTAACGTGATGGTGCTAGTTTGCCTGTCTGTATTGGCAGCCAACACGTCCTTTGCGAACCCCTCATCTGAATTACTTAAATACCCTGACTTCCGAGATAAGCCTACTGTAAGCAAAGCGATAGAAAATCAGGAAGGGCTGGTCTTTTTTGATAAAGCCCCAGGTGAAGCCATTAGCCCAGAAGAGCTACGCATTATCCAAGCCAATAAAGAAGTAAACAAAATATTGATTCAGCTTTTCCAAAAAGCCAATTATCAAGAATTATTGTTTTCTTATTTTCCAGGAAATCGTACCAAAGCTGATTTAGCTTTTGCCGCCAAAGCCGAAGAACTACGTAATGCCGTTTTAAATAAAGGTTTTAATATACCAGTCCAATTATTGAACTGGTCAGTCATAAACGGTGCCATGGCAGCCTATGCTAACCACGGTCCTACAGGAAAACCCATCATCTTCTTTAACCAAGAATATGTTGCCAAATTAGCGCCATTTTACTACCCCAAAGCAGATGATAACCAAATAGTAGGGCTACTATTACAAGAATATGGACATGGTATTGACCATTATTTGAATGGTGAAATAGATAGCCCTGGAGATGAAGGAGCTTTATTTGCTGCTCAAGAAATGGGCTATAATTTGTCCAAAATAGAAATTGAAGGAGCAAAAATACGAGATGACTATAACCGTATACTAGTTTATGGAAAAACGCTACAGGTTGAAGAAGCTGCCTTGGTAGTTCAAAAAATATGGCCTGCCACCATCAGCGCAAATAAAGTAACTATCACCGATGTAGCTGTAAGCGGGAGTAATTTTCGTTTCGAAACAATTTGTACTGGTGGAGGAACTAACTGCGCATTTAATGGAACAACTGGTGGAGGGAATAATACAGTAGTAAGTTTTAGCTACAAAACCACAGGAGGAAGCATCACTTCTCCTGTAAATGGTGAACTATCATGGAGAGATCAAAGCAGTAATCCAAATTCGGTGTATTTTAATCAATACAGTAGTGGTTCAACCTTATCAAATAGTGGATATGTAGTTGTTTTACTTGTTAATTCTACTACTAACGCTTATACCAATATACCAGGACCAGGAAACACAAAGGCAAACGAAATATCAGGAAACAGTGGTCCTGTTGGATCCACTTTAGATGACTTTGCTCTAACAAATACTCCAACAACAGGTAACTCAACCATCGCAGCGAGTCCTTCCACTGGAGTAGTTGCCAATAATACCACAACATCGACATTAACTGTGACTGCCAAAAACTCGAGTAATGCAGCCATCGTTGGTGCCACAGTAACTTTAAGTCAATTTTCTGATTCGGGTTTACTAGTTCCAACTAGCAAATCAATCATTAGCCCAGCGAGTGCAACGACTGATGCCTCAGGTGTGGCCACGTTTACTGTAACCAGTACAGTGGCTCCTCAAACTATCTATTACCGTGCAACAGTCGTAGCATCTGGCTTCGAAACGATTTTATCCAATAACACATCTGTGGGTTTCGTCGTTGGGCCAGTAACCAAACTTCAAGTCTTAATGCCAGGAGAAACTGCTGATCCCGGATCAGCGACCGGTAAAACGGGTATACCTACCGACCAAGTAGCAGGATCTAATACCACTGTTACCGTTAATGCCGTGGATGCCTGGTGGAATAAAGTTACCTCCTCGACACCCACAGTAGCCATTACAACTAGTGATGCCAATGACACACATCCAGCCAATGCTGCCTTAGTATCTGGAACAGGAACCTTCACAGTTTCATTCCGTACTGCGGGAAATCAAACAGTTACAGCCACCGATCAAGCAGGCAGTCCGCTTACTCCAAATACGGGTTCTTCTACTTTGGTTACTGCAGGCACTGCTAATAAATTGGTTATTACAAATATTGCACAACAAACAGCTAGTACTGGTTTTGCCGTAACAGTAACCCTAACAGATTTATACGGCAATCCAGTTAATGCAACGGCCAACGGAACAGTTACTCTTACTCGTAAGACAGGTACTGGTACTTTAGGTGGTACGCTTACAGGTACCATTACTTCGGGATCTAGTTCCGTGACCATCTCAGGGGTAACCTATACAAAAGCTGAAACAGGCGTGGTATTAACAGCTACCGGATCTGTAGCAGGTAATGTCAATGGTAAAACTGGCGATTCAAATGCGTTTACTGTTGTGGCGGGTAGTGCCAATGCTGCGGCCTCTACTTTAACTCCAACTTCGGCTAGTATCGTGGCGGACGGTTCTACTACTCAAGTTTTAACCGTAACTGCTAAAGATGCCAATGGAAATAATTTAACTGCTGGCGGTTCTACTGTCACCATCACCAAATCATCTGGTTCAGGTACCATTGGTTCGGTTACAGATAATAGCAATGGTACATATACTGCTACTGTCACTTCTCCGACTACGGCTGGTTCAGGCGTTTTCGTGGCCACATTAGGCGCAGCTCCTATTCAAAGTGGAACAGGTTCTCAAACTCAATCTACAATCACCTACACGGCTGTTGCATCTAAATTAGTTGTAACTACAATTGGACAACAAACAGCTGGTACAGGGTTTGCCGTTACAGTTACATTAACCGACGTAAACGGCAATGCGGTCAATGCGACTGCTGATGGAACAGTTACTCTTACTCGTAAGACAGGTACTGGTACTTTAGGTGGTACACTTACAGGTACCATTACTTCTGGATCAAGTGCAGTTACCATCTCAGGTGTTACTTATACCAAAGCTGAAACGGGTGTAGTTTTAACTGCAACAGGAACAGGTGCTGGTAGTAATGTAGCAGCCAAAGTTGGTGATTCTAATGCATTCACTGTTGTGGCTGGTGCTGCGGATGCTGCCATTTCTACCTTAACTCCTACTTCGGCTAGTATCGTGGCGGACGGTTCTACTACTCAAGTTTTAACCGTAACTGCTAAAGATGCCAATGGAAATAATTTAACTGCTGGCGGTGCTACTG
>NZ_JBPXKD010000024.1:0-279 GCF_054558475.1 Aquirufa sp. Wall-65K1
TTAAATATAATGTAGTCTATTTTGAAAGAATAAAGTACTTAGCAAATGTATAGGTGACTTCGAGAACCTCAGTCACCGAAAAAGATTATGAAAGTAATGACAAAAACCAGTACCAGAGGTACTCGAAGGCAGCAAAAAAACTACAAGAGCTATGACAAAAATAGGTGCCTGAGGTACTCGAAGGCAGCGGAAAAATCAATTACTATCCTCCCTATCTCAAAGGCGTTTTCAAGTTCTTGAAGATGTTAGACTACCTTATTTTCCAATCGAGAAAACTCA
>NZ_JBPXKD010000025.1:0-265 GCF_054558475.1 Aquirufa sp. Wall-65K1
AATAATATATTAAATCAGGCAGGTAATTTCAATAGTGGAGTAGCGAACTTGACAAGCTTAGGTATGAGGTTCACAGGAACTTCTGGAGCAGGAACTTTCACTTTCACTCCCGCTTCAGGAACTGCGGCGACTAGTTCAAGTGTGACGGTAAGTCCAGGTGCTGCAACTAAATTTGTAGTAACTGGTTCAGGCACACAGGTAGCAGGAGTAGCTCAAACGGTGACTATAACGGCACAAGATGCGAGTGGTAATACAGCTACGACGT
>NZ_JBPXKD010000026.1:0-259 GCF_054558475.1 Aquirufa sp. Wall-65K1
ATGCCAATGGAAATAATTTAACTGCTGGCGGTGCTACTGTCACCATCACCAACTCATCTGGTTCAGGTACCATTGGTTCGGTTACAGATAATAGCAATGGTACATATACCGCTACTGTCACTTCTCCTACTGCGGCTGGTTCAGGCGTTTTCGTGGCCACATTAGGCGCAGCTCCTGTGAAAAGTGGTACTGGTTCCCAAACTCAATCTACCATTACTTACACTGCTGGTACAGCGAATAAATTAGTCGTTTCTTCTAT
>NZ_JBPXKD010000027.1:0-257 GCF_054558475.1 Aquirufa sp. Wall-65K1
CATTATCAGTGTAGCGCTCTAACCACCTGAGCTACAAGCCCGCTTATTCTTCTCTTTCTCTATTAATATCTTGAAAACCTATCTTGCTAGATTTTCCTTTAGGCGTGTGATAAAAGTACTCGGGAAGTAAATAAGAAACCTTATATACTTAAGTTAAATAGCTTCTCCAGAAAGGAGGTGTTCCAGCCACACCTTCCGGTACGGCTACCTTGTTACGACTTAGCCCCAATTACCTGTTCTACCCTAACTGGCGGTTT
>NZ_JBPXKD010000028.1:0-255 GCF_054558475.1 Aquirufa sp. Wall-65K1
TAGGCGCAGCTCCTGTGAAAAGTGGTACTGGTTCCCAAACTCAATCTACCATTACTTACACTGCTGGTACAGCGAATAAATTAGTCGTTTCTTCTATCTCGCAACAAACAGCTGGTACAGGGTTTGCTGTTACAGTTACATTAACCGACGTAAACGGCAATGCGGTCAATGCCACCGCTGATGGAACAGTTACTCTTACTCGTAAGACAGGTACTGGTACTTTAGGTGGTACACTTACAGGTACCATTACTTCTG
>NZ_JBPXKD010000029.1:0-255 GCF_054558475.1 Aquirufa sp. Wall-65K1
AGGTTCGATGATTTTATATCGAGCGGAATCGGCTACGGTGAATGCGACAGAAGGAGCAATCAATTCGAATACGGGTGGAACTTTGAATGTGACGGTCAGCGCAGCTGCCTTTAATAAATTGGCAGTAAGTTTGGCTAGTCCACAAATTAATGGAAGCAACTTTACAGGAACGAATACCTTAACGGCACAAGATGCT
Source organism: Aquirufa sp. Wall-65K1 (assembly GCF_054558475.1). NCBI lineage: Bacteria > Pseudomonadati > Bacteroidota > Cytophagia > Cytophagales > Flectobacillaceae > Aquirufa > Aquirufa sp. Wall-65K1. The sequence continues at coordinate 197 of NZ_JBPXKD010000029.1, forward strand.
TTTGGGAATACGGTAACAACCTTTAGTGCTGCCACTACAAATGTGACAGTGACGTCCAC
>NZ_JBPXKD010000030.1:0-255 GCF_054558475.1 Aquirufa sp. Wall-65K1
AGCAGGTTTGCCTTCTATTTAAATAGAATACTAGATCTTCAATCTAGTGGGTTGCCCCATTCGGAAATCTTCGGATTAAGGGTCTTGTGCACCTCCCCGAAGCTTATCGCAGCTTAACACGTCCTTCGTCGCCTCCAAGAGCCTAGGCATCCCCCATACGCCCTTATTTCACTTACTCTCTAATATCTTCATGCCCGAAGGCAATCGCTATCTATTTTTGCTCTTACTCTTTACTTTATTCTCACAATATGTCAA
>NZ_JBPXKD010000031.1:0-255 GCF_054558475.1 Aquirufa sp. Wall-65K1
GGCAATAAATTAACAAGTGCAGGTGATTTTGTGAATGGGGTGGCCAACTTAACAAGCTTAGGCTTGAAGTACACAGGAACAGTTGGTAGTGGCACATTTACGTTCACTCCAGCAACAGGAACAGCTGCAACAAGTGGTAGCATAACGATCAATCCAGGATCAGCCAATAAGTTTGTGATTACAGGATCCGGCACGCAAACGGCTGGAACGAGTCAAACGATTACAATCACGGCGAAGGATGCGAATGGCAATACG
>NZ_JBPXKD010000032.1:0-247 GCF_054558475.1 Aquirufa sp. Wall-65K1
CAGCTCCTGTGAAAAGTGGTACTGGTTCCCAAACTCAATCTACCATTACTTACACTGCTGGTACAGCGAATAAATTAGTCGTTTCTTCTATCTCGCAACAAACAGCTGGTACAGGGTTTGCCGTTACAGTTACATTAACCGACGTAAACGGCAATGCGGTCAATGCCACCGCTGATGGAACAGTTACTCTTACTCGTAAGACAGGTACTGGTACTTTAGGTGGTACACTTACAGGTACCATTACTTC
>NZ_JBPXKD010000033.1:0-220 GCF_054558475.1 Aquirufa sp. Wall-65K1
TAAGTAATGGTAGATTGAGTTTGGGAACCAGTACCACTTTTCACAGGAGCTGCGCCTAATGTGGCCACGAAAACGCCTGAACCAGCCGTAGTCGGAGAAGTGACAGTAGCGGTATATGTACCATTGCTATTATCTGTAACCGAACCAATGGTACCTGAACCAGATGAGTTGGTGATGGTGACAGTAGCACCGCCAGCAGTTAAATTATTTCCATTGGCAT
>NZ_JBPXKD010000034.1:0-215 GCF_054558475.1 Aquirufa sp. Wall-65K1
GATGCTGCCATTTCTACCTTAACTCCTACTTCGGCTAGTATCGTGGCGGACGGTTCTACTACTCAAGTTTTAACCGTAACTGCTAAAGATGCCAATGGAAATAATTTAACTGCTGGCGGTGCTACTGTCACCATCACCAACTCATCTGGTTCAGGTACCATTGGTTCGGTTACAGATAATAGCAATGGTACATATACCGCTACTGTCACTTCTCC
>NZ_JBPXKD010000010.1:0-2966 GCF_054558475.1 Aquirufa sp. Wall-65K1
AATAATAACTTGGAGCTTACTTACTTTCCCGGGTTTGATCCCAGTATCATCAGCGGTGCGGGGCTTAACTTCTCTGTTCGAGATGGGAAGAGGTGAACACCCGTCCTATCGGCTCCATAAATCTTGCCAGGCTTAGCCTTTTTCCATATTGTGAGATAAAATAAACAGTCGTTGCATTTTTTTATAAAAGTAAGCTTTCGGGTAATTAGTACTACTCGACTTTGACATTACTGCCTTTACATCTGTAGCCTATCGACCGTGTCGTCTACACGGACCCTTCATGGAATACTCATCTTCAGGTCAGTTTCGCACTTAGATGCTTTCAGCGCTTATCTGGTCCCGACGTGGCTACTCAGCTATGCCCTTGGCAGAACAACTGATATACCAGCGGTCAGTCCAACTCGGTCCTCTCGTACTAAAGTCAGAACCTGTCAATATTCCTACGCCCACAACAGATAGGGACCGAACTGTCTCACGACGTTCTGAACCCAGCTCGCGTGCCACTTTAATCGGCGAACAGCCGAACCCTTGGGACCTTCTCCAGCCCCAGGATGTGACGAGCCGACATCGAGGTGCCAAACCTCCCCGTCGATGTGAGCTCTTGGGGGAGATCAGCCTGTTATCCCCAGAGTACCTTTTATCCTTTGAGCGATGGCTGTTCCATACTAAACCACCGGATCACTATATCCTACTTTCGTACCTGATCGACTTGTCGGTCTCACAGTCAAGCTCCCTTTTGCTATTGCACTCTACGCACGGTTACCAAGCGTGCTGAGGGAACCTTTGAAAGCCTCCGTTACTCTTTTGGAGGCGACCACCCCAGTCAAACTACCCACCAAGCAATGTCTCCCATTCAGGGATTAGAATTCCAGTACAAGAAGGGTGGTATTTCAACGTTGGCTCCCCGATGCCTAGCGACACCGGCTCACAGCCTCCCACCTATCCTACACATCCAGTACCAAAACTCAATGCTAAGCTATAGTAAAGGTTCATGGGGTCTTTCCGTCCCGTTGCGGGTAAACGGCATCTTCACCGTTACTACAATTTCACCGAGCTCACGGCTGAGACAGTGCCCAGATCGTTACACCATTCGTGCAGGTCGGAACTTACCCGACAAGGAATTTCGCTACCTTAGGACCGTTATAGTTACGGCCGCCGTTTACTGGGGCTTCAGTTCAATGCTTCGCCTTGCAGCTAACATCCCCCCTTAACCTTCCAGCACCGGGCAGGTGTCAGGCCTTATACGTCATCTTTCGATTTTGCAAAGCCATGTGTTTTTGTTAAACAGTCGCCTGGGCCATTTCTCTGCGGCCTCGATTACTCGAGGCTCCCTTTATCCCGAAGTTACAGGGTTAATTTGCCGAGTTCCTTAGCCGTGATTCACTCGAGCGCCTTAGAATATTCTTCTCGACCACCTGTGTCGGTTTACGGTACGGGTTACTTATTAGTTATACACGCCTAGACTTTTCTTGGAAGATCACTCGCTACACTCGTTTTGGCATTGCTGCCGCCTCTCAAAGACACTATTCCGTCAGTATCTGGTAACCCATTCTCTCCGTCATCTATTTGCCCAATAAGTAAGTACAGGAATATTAACCTGTTGTGCATTAGGTTGTCGCTCTCGCTAGACCCTTAGCCCCCGACTAACCCTCAGTTGATTAGCATAGCTGAGGAAACCTTAGTCTTTCGGCGTGAGGGTTTCTCGCCCTCATTATCGTTACTCATGCCTACATTTGCTTTTCTGATCGCTCCAGCCAAGCTTGTCGCTCAACCTTCGCCGCAATCAGAATGCTCCCCTACCAGTATATAAATATAATCCAAAGCTTCGGTACTTTACTTGATGCCCGTTTATTATCGATGCCCGCCTCGCTCGACCAGTGAGCTGTTACGCACTCTTTAAATGAATAGCTGCTTCCAAGCTAACATCCTGGCTGTCACTGCAATCAGACTTCCTTAGTTCAACTTAGTAAAGATTTTGGGACCTTAGCTGTTGGTCTGGGTTCTTTCCCTCTCGGATTGGGACCTTAGCACCCCAACCCTCACTCCCGGGTATATTTTAAGCCATTCAGAGTTCGTCAGGATTTGGTAGGATTTGACTCCCCCTAGTCCTATCGGTAGCTTTACCTGCTTAAAACTTGACCCCGAGGCTGTTCCTAAAAACATTTCGGGGAGTACGAGCTATTTCTCAGTTTGATTGGCCTTTCACCCCTACCCACAAGTCATCCAAATACTTTTCAACGTAAACTGGTTCGGTCCTCCACTCCGTTTTACCGGAGCTTCAACCTGCTCATGGGTAGATCACAAAGTTTCGCGTCTACTCCCACTGACTAAGCGCCCTATTCAGACTCGCTTTCGCTCCGGCTGCTCACATCTATGTGATTAACCTCGCCAGTGAAAGTAACTCGTAGGCTCATTATGCAAAAGGCACGCCGTCACCCCACGAAAGGGCTCCGACCGCTTGTAAGCGTATGGTTTCAGGGTCTTTTCACCCCCTTACTCAGGGTACTTTTCACCTTTCCTTCACAGTACTCGTTCACTATCGGTCTCTTGGTAGTATTTAGCCTTACCGGATGGTGCCGGCAGATTCAAAGGGGATTTCTCCAGTCCCCCCCTACTCAGGATACTCCTACAATAACATAAACTTACCAATACAGGGCTCTCACCTTCTACGGCCCGCCTTCCCAGACAGTTCTCGTTCATTTATATCATCGATATCGAAGTCCTACAACCCCAGTCTTGCCGCAACAACACTGGTTTGGGCTAATCCGCGTTCGCTCGCCACTACTTACGGAATCACTTTTGTTTTCTCTTCCTCTGCTTACTTAGATGTTTCAGTTCAGCAGGTTTGCCTTCTATTTAAATAGAATACTAGATCTTCAATCTAGTGGGTTGCCCCATTCGGAAATCTTCGGATTAAGGGTCTTGTGCACCTCCCCGAAGCTTATCGCAGCTTAACACGTCCTTCG
>NZ_JBPXKD010000011.1:0-4065 GCF_054558475.1 Aquirufa sp. Wall-65K1
CCGTTACAGTTACATTAACCGACGTAAACGGCAATGCGGTCAATGCCACCGCTGATGGAACAGTTACTCTTACTCGTAAGACAGGTACTGGTACTTTAGGTGGTACACTTACAGGTACCATTACTTCAGGTTCTAGTGCAGTTACCATCTCAGGTGTTACTTATACCAAAGCGGAAACGGGTGTGGTTTTAACTGCAACAGGAACTGGTGCTGGTAGTAATGTAGCAGCCAAAGTTGGTGATTCTAATGCATTCACTGTTGTGGCTGGTGCTATAAATGCAGCTAATTCTACCCTGAGCCCATCAACGGCTAGTATCACTGCTAATGGTTCATCTACTCAAGTATTAACTGTAACAGCTAAAGATGCTTATGGAAACAATGTCGGCGTAGGTGGTGCAACAGTAACCATTACACGACATATAGGTACAGGTACAGTAGGATCAGTAAGTAATGTAGGTGATGGAACTTATACTGCTACTGTTACTTCCCCAACAACAGTTGGTACTGGAGAATTTGAGGCAAGCATTGGTGGAAATCCTGTAGAAAATGGAACAGGAGCTATGTTTCATAGTGTCATTACTTATACTGTTGGGCCTGCAGCTAAACTAACTTTCCAAGTTCAACCAAGTAATACCGCTGCATTAGCATCCATCAACCCAGCTATCAAGGTAAGAATTGAAGATGCCAATGGTAACTTAACTAGTTCTACTGCCAACGTAACCATTGATTTTGGAACCAATGCAGGATCAGGTACATTATCTGGAACTAAAACAGTAGCAGCCGTTGCAGGTGTAGCCACCTTTAGTGATTTATCGATTAATAATGCGGCCACTGGTTATACGTTATCGGCGACAAGTTCAGGTTTAACAGGTGCGACATCTAGCACATTCAATATTACGACTTCAGGTGCTGCCAAATTAGCATTTAGTGTACAGCCAAGTAATGCTTTAGCAGGTAACAGCATTAGTCCAGCCATTAAAGTTCAAATTTTAGATGCCGCTGGAAACCCAACTACGGCAACAGATAATATTACTTTATCGATTGATACCAATCCAGCTTCTGGAACACTTTCTGGAACCTTGACTCAAGCAGCCGTAGCAGGTGAAGCCACATTTACAGGTATATCCATCAATAAATCAAGTGCTTCTACCTACAAGTTAAAAGCTACAAGTGGTTCGTTAACCGAAGCCATTTCAAGCACCTTCATTATTTCTCCGAATACGCCATCTGCGATTACCGTGACAGACATTACCCCTGCCGTGGGAATCTTAGGAATTAACAACAATATTGTACGGGTTAATTTAGTCGATGCTTATGGTAATTTCTCTCCAGCTCCTTCAGATATTGGAGTTCAGTTAAGCTTATTTATTGGCGCTACGGATAGAACATCCGATGGTATTGAAAGAACCAATTCTTCCAATGTAGTTCAATCGACACCAATCCAAGCGACCATCAGTAATGGAAATTATTTTACTGATATCACGTATGTTCGTTATAAAGTTTCTACGATAGATAAAACTACCACCCCTTATACCACAAATAACAATGCGACGATTAAAGCCGCTAAGTATACGGTTGGTGGTCCTAGTTTAAGTACAGGAACTAGTGCTGCATTTACTATTACAGAAGGTAAGATATATTCGCCAAAAACAACCGGTAACTGGAATGCCGTAACTTGGGCTATTTCATCCGATGGCGGAACCTCGTTTGCGGATACAGTTGGCATAAAATACATTTATGATAAATATGATATCGTCAAAATTCCAACAGGTATTACCACTACCTTAAGCCAATCTGTTTCTTTATACAGTTTAATTATTGATGGTACTTTTGACTTAACAACAAGTGGAACATTGACCTTAAATCACCATTCGGGTATTGATGGTGAATACAATATTCATACGCATGGTACCTTTAAAAACTCAGGGGGTACATTTACCAATACCAATGAATCTGGTAGCGGATATTTACCTAATTTCCACGGAGGAACCTATTGGCATGCCAGAGATGGAGGATCTATTCCGAAAGCCCTATGGACAACTCAAACAGCTGGAGCCCTTACTAAAATTACAGGTCTGAGTTCAACCTCTTTATCCAGTGGATTTGATCAAACCTTCCTAAACTTTGAATGGGATAACTCCTACACTGGTCAAAGCATGCATGGTAATGTGACCATTTCCAAAGACTTTTATTTAAAAAGTGGATCATTCTCCATTGGGGATAATAATACGTTAACATTAAATGAAACGGTTAATGCATTAAGCGGTGGAAAATTAAAAGGAACTAGCTTATCTACTTTACATGTTAATACTACCAGCGGAAGCCCAAGCTTAGACTTTGATTCAGGAGGTCAAAATTTGAAGGAATTGAAAGTCAATGTTACAGGTGGAACTACACTGACCATCCCATCTGATTTAACCATCAGTAATACGCTAAACTTAGTGGCAGGTCGAGTAGTTATGGGTAATAACAAAAAAATTATCCTTCCTATCGACGCAAGTATATCGGGTGCTTCGGATGCCCGTTATGTACAGGGAATCATTTCAAAAGTTATACCGAAGCAAACAGATCCTTCTTTTTCTTTCCCTATTGGAGATGCCACAGCTTACGCGCCAGTAACCTTAGATTTTGTTGGTAGAAGCGCCGCTTCCACCGACTTGACCATTGAATCATCCACCAATTCATTAGCAGATAATGCTGAAATAAGCGGTTCTGGTATTCGTTCAGACAAATATGTGAAAAGGAAATGGAGAGTTACAGATGGTAGTGGTGCAACAGCCAATGGCTTCACTACCTATCATATTACCTTAGGCTTCCCAGGTGCGGATATCGCGGGATCAGCTAGTTTATCCAATATGATTGTCCGTAAGAATTCTGGCTCATGGAAAGCGCCAGGTGGACATGTTAGAACAGATGGTACAACAAAGACTGTTCAAGGCCAGAACTTTAATTCATTCTCTAATTTCTTTATTGGAGAATCGTCTGGCGCTACCAGCTTTTCATTAAATAGTCCTGCGGATATTACAGCAGGAACAAGAGCAGCCTATGTCGGTACTCGATTAGATGCCGCTTCTTTGCCATATACAACTGGTAGTCAAACAGCTTATTTAACTTCTACAGGAAGTGGTGTATTCTATGATGCCGCTAGTGGAGGAAACGTTATAACCAGCATTAACTTTACCGATGGATCCTCAACAGTCAATTTCTGGTTTGAGAAAACCACGGTAGGTAGTTATACCGTAACTATGTCAGATGCTACTCCAGCAGATGCTGGAGCGGGAATTACCGACGCAACAGATGATATTGCGGTAACAGTAGGTGCAGTAGATGCTGCAGCTTCAACATTAACCCCAACAGTGGCCAATATCACAGCCAATGGAACTTCAACCCAAGTTTTATCCGTAACGGCTAAAGATGCTTACGGTAATAACCGAGGTACTGGTGGAGATGTAGTTACCATTACTCAATTATCGGGAACAGGTACCATCGGATCTGTATCACATGCAGGAAGTGGAGTATATACTGCTACAGTTACTTCTCCTACATCAACAGGTACAGGCGTATTTGTGGCTACCTTAGGTGGATCGCCTGTAAAAAATGGTACAGCTAGTCAAACGCAATCCACCATCACTTATTCAGAAGGTGCGGCAAATAAATTAGTCATTACTAATATAGGTACGAAAACCGCTGGTGCTACTTTTAATGTTATTGTAACCCTAACAGACGTAAATGGAAACCCAGTAAATGCAACAGCTGATGGTACCGTAAATTTAAGTTTAAAAACAGGTAGCGGAACATTAGGTGGAACATTAACCGGAACGATACTGAGCGGTGGAAGTAGCGTAACCATCTCGGGTGTTACTTATACCAAAGCGGAAACGGGTGTGGTTTTAACTGCTACAGGTTCTGGTACATCAACTAATGTAGCTGGTAAATTAGGTGATTCTAATGCATTCACTGTTGTGGCTGGTGCTGCAGATGCTGCCATTTCTACCTTAACTCCTACTTCGGCTAGTATCGTGGCGGACGGTTCTACTACTCAAGTTTTAACCGTAACTGCTAAAG
>NZ_JBPXKD010000012.1:0-1673 GCF_054558475.1 Aquirufa sp. Wall-65K1
CAACGTGGTGACCGGCTTTGATGCGAGTGGGAATAACATTACGGTAAGTACGACAGGCTTAACAGGAACGATCAGTGGAATAAGTGGTGGCAATAAATTAACAAGTGCAGGTGATTTTGTGAATGGGGTGGCCAACTTAACAAGCTTAGGCTTGAAGTACACAGGAACAGTTGGTAGTGGCACATTTACGTTCACTCCAGCAACAGGAACAGCTGTAACAAGTGGTAGCATAACGATCAATCCAGGATCAGCCAATAAGTTTGTGATTACAGGATCCGGCACGCAAACGGCTGGAACGAGTCAAACGATTACAATCACGGCGAAGGATGCGAATGGCAATACGGTAACAGGATATACAGGCAGCAAGAGCTTAACGTTCAGTGGAGCGAATAGTTCATCGTCTCCAGTGACAGCACCAAAAGTAGGAGGTACAGACTTTGGCACGGCTACGAGTGTGGTCTTCACGGATGGAGTAGCTACGGCTAGTCTGAGCTTGTACAAAGTAGAGTCTGCTTCAATCAATGTGAGTGATGGCAGCTTGACGGCAAGTGGAGCTGGCGAATTATCGGTGAGTGTTTCAGTGGGAAGCTTTGCTAAGTTCAGCTTAGCCTTAGCAGGTCCACAGACCAGTGGAGTAGCCTTTACGGGCACGAATACCTTAACGGCACAAGATGCTTATGGTAACGTGGTGACAGGCTTTAATGCCTCGACGAATAATGTTACAGTAAGCAGTAGCTTGACAGGAAGCATCACGGGCTTATCTGGCACGAATAAATTAAATGGAGCAGGCGACTTTAGTAGTGGAGTGGCGAACTTGACAAGCTTAGGCTTAATGTTTACAGGAACTTCGGGCTCAGGCAGCTTCACGTTTAGTCCAGCAACGGGGGCTCCAGTAAGCTCGAGTGCTATAACGGTTAACCCAGGCTCGGCGACCAAGTTGATTATCACGGGAAGCGGCACGCAAACGGCAGGAGTAGGTCAAACGATCACGATTACCGCGAAAGATGCGAGCGGCAATACGGCGGTAGGTTATACGGGCAGCAAGTCCTTGACTTTCAGTGGCGCGAATAGTTCGACAAGTCCAGTGACTGCAGCAACAGTAGCAGGCACGAATGTAGGTAGCTCGACGAGTGTGAGCTTCACGAATGGAGTAGCTACGGCGAGCATGCTATTATACCATGTAGAATCAGCGGTACTAGCTGCTACAGATGGCAGTATATCGGCATCGGGAGCAGATCGTTTAAGTGTATCAGTAAGTGCTTCAAGCTTTGCTAAATTAACGGTGAGCTTGGCGAGTCCACAGACCAGTGGAGTAGCGTTTACGGGTACAAACACCTTAACGGCCCAAGATGCGTATGGTAACGTGGTAACGGGCTTTGATGCGAGTGCAAACAATATTACAGTAAGCAATAGCTTGACAGGAAGTATCACGGGCTTATCTGGTACGAATAAATTAACGAATGCGGGCGACTTTAGTAATGGAGTAGCCAACTTGACAAGCTTAGGCTTAATCTACACGGGAACTTCAGGAGTAGGGACCTTTACGTTCACTCCAGCGACGGGTAGTGCAGTAACGAGTGGAAATGTAACGATCGGAGCAGGTTCAGCTACGAAGTTCATCATCACGGGAAGTGGCACGCAAACAGCGGGAGGCAGTCAAACGATTACGATTA
>NZ_JBPXKD010000013.1:0-1205 GCF_054558475.1 Aquirufa sp. Wall-65K1
TGTACTAACCCCCTAATAGACTGGACTAAATTTTAAAAAGAGTTTAGAACCAATTAAATTAGGGAAAATGAAAAGAGAAAGAAGAGTATTCAGTCCAGAAGACCGTCTAGCTATTATTCAAGAAGGTCAAAGAGAGGGAAGTACGGTTACTTGCCGGAAGTATAATTTAGCACCTAGTCTGTATGCTAAGTGGAAGAATAAATACCTTTCCAAAGGAGTAGAAGGGCTAAAGCCTGCTTACAAGCGAGTAGATCCTGAGCTGAGAGCTTTAGAAGAAGAAAATGAACGCTTAAAAAGAATCATCGCCAGACAAGCTTTGGAAATTGAATTTAAATCAGAGCTTCTAAAAAAAAGCCCTGTGCTAATCAAGACAAGAAGATGATCGTTTTACAATACAATCAGCAGGCTCCCACACGGATGCTTTTATCTTGGTCAAATCTTCCTTCCAGCGTCTACTATTACAAGTCTACAGGCGGAAAACCGGGCGTTAAAGCGAGTTCTCACACTTGGAAACAAGATGGAGATTTGGTCGAAAACCAAGTCGTTATCGAGCAAATAAAAGACATTCTCTCCCAAGAGTTTTGTTGCTATGGTTATGAAAACATAACAGGGGAATTACGCAAACTTGACTATTACATTAACAAGAAGAAAGTTTACCGTTTAATGGATGAACACAACCTTCTTTTAGGCAAAGTGATTCGAACTAGTGGCAGACGTAAATTTGTCCAACATCGTAAAATTAAGGCTTACTACCCGATGGAATACTTATGCTTGGACATCAAGTATGTCTATGTACACGGTGAAAAAAGGAATTTTTACCTCTTGACCATCATCGATGTTTTTTCTCGCAAAATCGTAGATCAGATTTTTCAAAAAAGCATCAAACAAATGGATGTAATCAATGCCTTTAGACGAATAAACAACGAATACGGAATCAAAGGAGTAACCATTAGAAATGATAATGGGTCACAATTTATAGCAAATAACGTCAAGCAATTTCTCCGTACAGCTGAAGCCAATCAAGAGTTTACACACATTGCAACGCCTGAAGAAAATTCCTACATCGAAGCCTTTCACTCCATCATTCAACGAGAAGTAATCGACCGTTACGAGTTCACGGGATACTATGATGCCAAACAAACTATATTCGCTCACACGATCTGGTACAACACCCGCAGGTTCCATAAAGCAATCAAAATGACCCC
>NZ_JBPXKD010000014.1:0-925 GCF_054558475.1 Aquirufa sp. Wall-65K1
AGCAGGTTTGCCTTCTATTTAAATAGAATACTAGATCTTCAATCTAGTGGGTTGCCCCATTCGGAAATCTTCGGATTAAGGGTCTTGTGCACCTCCCCGAAGCTTATCGCAGCTTAACACGTCCTTCATCGCCTCCAAGAGCCTAGGCATCCCCCATACGCCCTTATTTCACTTACTCTCTAATATCTTCATGCCCGAAGGCAATCGCTATCTATTTTTGCTCTTACTCTTTACTTTATTCTCACAATATGTCAAAGAACCTTGTGTAAACTTCCATGAATAAATTCATTTGGTCTACATCGTTTCCCTTATGTTCTACTTCCGTTGAAGTAGGAGGGAGGATAATTAATTGGTGGAGAATAACGGATTCGAACCGTTGACCCCCTGCGTGCAAGGCAGGTGCTCTAGCCAGCTGAGCTAATCCCCCAATTTTAATTGGGTTTTAATGTTAATCTCTTCATTCATTAGACTCGTTTGTCTAATGCGGTACGCTTAATTTCTTCGAGTGGAGAAGACGGATTCAACGCGGACGGCCAGTTCGTTGTGCCCTCTAATGTAGGGTAGGTTCCTAGCTTTTTGAGCTAATCCCCCGTTATTGGCTTTCATCTCCAGCTTGCCCCAACCTTACTTGTTGGTGGGCCTGCGTGGACTCGAACCACGGACCTCTACATTATCAGTGTAGCGCTCTAACCACCTGAGCTACAAGCCCGCTTATTCTTCTCTTTCTCTATTAATATCTTGAAAACCTATCTTGCTAGATTTTCCTTTAGGCGTGTGATAAAAGTACTCGGGAAGCATATAAGAAACCTTATATACTTAAGTTAAATAGCTTCTCCAGAAAGGAGGTGTTCCAGCCACACCTTCCGGTACGGCTACCTTGTTACGACTTAGCCCCAATTACCTGTTCTACCCTAACTGGCGGTTT
>NZ_JBPXKD010000015.1:0-688 GCF_054558475.1 Aquirufa sp. Wall-65K1
CCTTCTTGAATAATAGCTAGACGGTCTTCTGGACTGAATACTCTTCTTTCTCTTTTCATTTTCCCTAATTTAATTGGTTCTAAACTCTTTTTAAAATTTAGTCCAGTCTATTAGGGGGTTAGTACAATATTTGAAGAAAAAACAGATGAAATCTGACAATATCATTCAAATTAAAAGTTTTCAGTTTGCTTTATTAGTTATAAGATTTGTTCGGCAAATTCAACTAGATAAAAAAGAATATGTGTTAAGTAAGCAAATTTTAAGATCAGGAACATCCATTGGGGCAAATGTGGAAGAGGCGGTAGGAGGGTCCTCTAGGAGGGATTTTTATGCGAAAATGCATATTGCGTATAAAGAGGCTAGGGAAACAGGATATTGGATAAGACTTTTAAGGGAGTCGAATATTTATCAATAAGAGGAATTACAAATTAGATTAGACGAGCTGCTTAAAATTATTGGTAGTATTTTGAAATCTAGCCATTTATACCACTAATTCTACATTCTACATTCTTCATTCTTCATTCTTCATTCCTATCTGGCATAAAAAAAGCCCACTAGAATCTAGCGGGCTTGATAATAATAACTTGGAGCTTACTTACTTTCCCGGGTTTGATCCCAGTATCATCAGCGGTGCGGGGCTTAACTTCTCTGTTCGAGATGGGAAGAGGTGAACACCCGTCCTATCGGC
>NZ_JBPXKD010000016.1:0-618 GCF_054558475.1 Aquirufa sp. Wall-65K1
CCCATTCACAAAATCACCTGCACTTGTTAATTTATTGCCACCACTTATTCCACTGATCGTTCCTGTTAAGCCTGTCGTACTTACCGTAATGTTATTCCCACTCGCATCAAAGCCGGTCACCACGTTGCCATAGGCATCTAGGGCCGTCAACGTATTTGTTCCCGTAAACCCTACTCCATTGATCTGTGGACCAGCCAAGCTTAAGGCTAATTTACTGAAGCTTGAAGCACTAACAACCACACTCAAACGATCTGACCCACTCGTGCCTATCGAACCTTCGATAGCCACCAAGTTGGCTGTCTCTACTTTAAATAAGCTCAGACTCGCTGTAGCTACCCCATTCGTGAAGCTCACACTCGTCGCTGTACCAAAGTCGGTACTCTCTACTTTTGGTGAGGTCGCTGGAGATGATGAACTATTCGCTCCACTGAAAATTAAGCTCTTACTGCCCGTATAGCCACTCGCCGTATTGCCACTCGCATCTTTTGCCGTAATCGTAATCGTTTGACTGCCTCCCGCTGTTTGCGTGCCACTTCCCGTGATGATGAACTTCGTAGCTGAACCTGCTCCGATCGTTACATTTCCACTCGTTACTGCACTACCCGTCGCTGGAGTGAA
>NZ_JBPXKD010000017.1:0-506 GCF_054558475.1 Aquirufa sp. Wall-65K1
GATGAAAGCCAATAACGGGGGATTAGCTCAAAAAGCTAGGAACCTACCCTACATTAGAGGGCACAACGAACTGGCCGTCCGCGTTGAATCCGTCTTCTCCACTCGAAGAAATTAAGCGTACCGCATTGGACTAACGAGTCTAATGAATGAAGAGATTAACATTAAAACCCAATTAAAATTGGGGGATTAGCTCAGCTGGCTAGAGCACCTGCCTTGCACGCAGGGGGTCAACGGTTCGAATCCGTTATTCTCCACCAGATTACCCGATAAGCAAACGTGCTTAAAGGAATAGATTAAAAAATACCCCACTCCTACCCTTTTCAAATGAGAAAAGCGAAGGTATGTGACGATGTAGATTGATTGAATTTATTCAAGAAGATTTACACAAGGTTCTTTGACATATTGTGAGAATAAAGTAAAGAGTAAGAGCAAAAATAGATAGCGATTGCCTTCGGGCATGAAGATATTAGAGAGTAAGTGAAATAAGGGCGTATGGGGGATGCCTA
>NZ_JBPXKD010000018.1:0-453 GCF_054558475.1 Aquirufa sp. Wall-65K1
TAGAACCGTCCGCCACGATACTAGCCGAAGTAGGAGTTAAGGTAGAAATGGCAGCATCCGCAGCACCAGCCACAACAGTGAATGCATTAGAATCACCAACTTTGGCTGCTACATTACTACCAGCACCTGTTCCTGTTGCAGTTAAAACCACACCCGTTTCCGCTTTGGTATAAGTAACACCTGAGATGGTAACTGCACTAGATCCTGAAGTAATGGTACCTGTAAGCGTACCTCCTAAAGTACCAGTACCTGTCTTACGAGTAAGAGTAACTGTTCCATCAGCAGTCGCATTGACCGCATTGCCGTTTACGTCGGTTAATGTAACAGTAACGGCAAACCCTGTACCAGCTGTTTGTTGCGAGATAGAAGAAACGACTAATTTATTCGCTGTACCAGCAGTGTAAGTAATGGTAGATTGAGTTTGGGAACCAGTACCACTTTTCACAGGAGCTG
>NZ_JBPXKD010000001.1:0-762046 GCF_054558475.1 Aquirufa sp. Wall-65K1
AGAACAGATTGAAAAATATCTGAAAGACTTTTATGGTGTGGAGCAAGTTTTATGGGTGAGTGATGGCATTGTGGGTGACGATACAGATGGCCATATTGACGATACGGTACGTTTTGTCAATGAAGATACTGTTATCACCATGATAGAACCCAAATTGGATGATGATAATCATGCGGTGTTGGCTCAAAATTTACAAGAGCTGAAGGAAATGAAGCTTTTGGATGGTCGTCCCCTGCGAATTGTTGAAATCCCTATGCCTGATCCCGTGGTAATCGATGAATTTAGAGCGCCGGGCTCCTATGCGAATTTCTATATTTGTAATGCTGCGGTCATAGTACCCATTTTTCATTGTCCACAAGATGCAGTGGCTTTGGATATCTTATCTCAATTATTTACAGATAGACCTGTGATTGGACTTTCCGCAAGAGAAATTATTTGGGGCCAAGGAAGTTTTCATTGTTTAACTCAGCAAGAGCCTAAGGCCGCTTTATGAGAAAAATCCTCCTATATTTTCTACTTATAACTTTGTTCTCTTGTAGAAAAGAGGCCATTCCTGTTAAAACAGCCCAGGCTGAAAAGCAATTTATTCCCAATAAACAAGTACAGTTTCGATTGAATCAAATTTTGGCTACCAATATTCAAGAGAATATCACACAAGCAGATGAATTATTACTGGTTTATTCCATTGTGGCCATTGAAAATCAGCAGGTGGTACAGATTCAACAGTCCTCGCATTACCTAGGAAAAGTAAAACAAGGTATAGCGCTTTCATTAAAAGCTATTCCTTCCTTGTCCCTTTCATTAAAGCCTGGTCAACGTTTAGGTATTCAAGTGACTTTGTGGGAAATAGATGATTATCAACAAATTAAGCGAGTATTGCGACAAGTAAACCAGTGGGGAGGGGTTTTGCAAGTTCCTGTATCTCTATTGGAATTATCTTCCGTGACTCATCCATTTGGCTGGTTCATGTGGGGATTAAAAGCGAGTGGTTTAGGTATGGAATTATGGAGTAAATGGGATGGGAATGATCGCTTGGGGATTTCAGAAATGCAAATTACTTGGGATCAAGTGGCGAGTTTGAACAAAAAAGGAACATGGAAAAGTGGACCTAAGATGCTCAATGACTATCACTATGATTTCTCTTATGAAATAAGCGTAAGGGATTGATGAATTAAAGGGTTTATTTAGGGAATATTCGTAATTTTATAAGCTTGTTGACGTTTATAACCCATTGGACAAGCAAAATTGCTAAACTATGCGCTTTCGTTTTTACTTAGTAGTATCTATATATCTTCTTTTTGCCCTTCCGAGCTCTTTGGCTCAAGAGGGATTTCCTATTCAGATTGGACCTAAAAAAATCAGTTCTGCGCAGTTTTCATCGATATACCGTCGTTTGATTGAAAGTGACAGTATCAAACCTGACAATAAGAATAAATTTTTATCAGATTATTTAGATTTATCTCTAAAATTAGTTGCGGCTGAGGATGAAAAATTGGCTGAAACACCGGGATTTCAAGAGGAATATGCCAGTTTCCGTAAGGAATTAGCTAGTCCCTACTTAGTGGATAATGAAAAAGTAAATTCCTTAGTAAAGGAGGCATATCAGCGTTTGAAGGATGAAAAGCAAGTAGCCCATATTCTAGTTAAATTACCTGCTAATCCAAGTCCGGGTGACACCCTAATTGCTTATCAGAAAATCGATAATTTGTATAAAAAGTTGAAAGCGGGAGAGGATTTTGCTTCCTTAGCACAGCGTTTTTCAGATGATGATTTAACAGCTAAAAAAGGTGGAAATCTAGGTTATATCACCAGTTTACAGACGCAATATGCCTTTGAGAATAAGGTGTATGAATTAGCATTGGGGGAATATTCGGCCCCTGTAAGAACTTCAAGTGGGTACCATTTGATTAAAATATTGAAACAACGTCCTAACCAGGGTAAAATTCGATTGGCTCATATACTCATTTCCGTGCCTGTAGATGCAGCTACTCCTTTTCAAGTTGAAGCTAAAAAGAAAATTGAGCAGGTAGAAGCCTATTTGAAGAAAGGTGAAAGCTATGAAGATGTGTGTCGGAATTATTCCGAGGATCCTTATTCCAAAGGTCGTGGTGGAGAATTACGTCGTTGGTATTATTCATCGGATTTAAGTGAGGAGCTTCAAGATAAATTATTTGGTTTACAGCGTTTGGGCGATATTTCGGAGCCTATCCGTACTAATTTAGGTTGGCAGATATTTAAGTTGTTGGATAAAAAACCGCTTCTTTCTTATGAAGAGATGGCCGAGTATTTGCGTCAAAAAGTAAATACTGACCCTGAGCGAAGTGCTTTAATCCGTCAGTCATTTATGAAGCGTGTACGCGTGGAAAATCGAGTTGCTGTTTTAGAAGAGTCAAAGAAAATGGCTTTGGAACGTTTTGCTCGTGACCGGGTTGGTGATGAGCCATGGTTACAATTTCCGCTTTTTAAAGTATTGGATAAGTCCTTTACTATTCAAGAGTTCTACCAGTTTATTGTGGCTCAGCAGCGCAGAAAGGTCAAAGAACTAGGTTATTTGCCTGCCATTTCAGAAGCAACCTGGCTAGAGGAATTCATTGATTCTCATACATTGCAAGCAGAGGAGCAGCATTTAGAAACCAAATATCCTGCTTTTAAGGAGCAAATGGCGGAGTTCTTGGAAGGTAGTTTATTGAGTAAAATTACGGATCGCGAAATCTTTGAGAAATCCTTGGATTCTTTGCGTCAACATGCTTATTATCAGCAGAATATGGCTCTTTTTACCATGCCTATAAGGGCTGAAGTGAAATTGATTTCTTCCGATAATGCCAAAACTTTGGCAGATGCCATGGAATTGCTCAAGTCCGCTCCTTACCCAATGAATAAGCGTTACCCCGATATTTTATTTAAATTGGGACAATCTGAATTAACTGCTAATGCCAAAAAAGTTTTGCAAGAATTGGGTTTATTGATGAGTAAAAATCGGGACTATGTGGTGGAAGTGACAGGGCATATAGATGGTTCTGAGCAAGACAGTTTGTCAGAAGCTCGTGTAAATCAAGTGGTCAAGTTTTTGGCGAGTAAAGGAATAAGTGGCGTCCGCTTCATTGAAAAGGATGAAGGAAAATTGGTTTCTGCCTCTAAAACGGATAAGGCTAAAAATGCTCGGGTAAGTTTTAAGCTCTTTTCCCAGTCGATGGATGATGTGGTAAAGCGATTTAATGCGATTAAACCTAAAAGTTTAGAAGCTACGGAGGGGATTTTCAAAAAAGGTGAAATTCCTGTTTTAGATGCTCAAAGCTGGCAACTAGGTAAAAAGAATTTGGAATTTGAAGGTCGATATGTTTATCTTGAGATTAAAAAAGTAGAAGAACAGCGTGTAAAGACTTTTGATGAATGTAGAAGTAGTATCATTCGTGATTTACAAGCACAACTAGATAAAGAGTGGCTTCAGAAATTGAAGAATAAGTATCCTATTGTTATTCAGCAGGAGGAATTACAAAAAATAATGCAATAATAAATTTATGAAATTGAATCGTTGGATTTTTGGAGGAGTGATGTTGATGCTGTCTTGGGCAGCTGTCGCACAAGAGGCAAGTAAAGGGACTTTATTAGACAAGATAATTGTCAAAGTAGACAATCATTATATTTTAAAATCAGAGGTTGAACAGCAATACCAGCAGTATTTGTCGAGCGGTCAGGCCAACACACCTACACGCTGTCAATTATTGGAAGGTTTAGTCATCAACAAATTGATGTTAGCCAAAGCAGAGATTGACTCTGTGATTGTGGAGGATAAACGTGTGGAAATGGAATTAAATTCCCGCATGGATCAAATGGAAACGCAATATGGTTCATCAAAAAACATTGTGGAAGCCTTTGGCAAGTCCATCGTTAATTTAAAGGAAGATCTCCGGACCTCGCTAAAGGAGCAATTAACTGGGCGTAAAATGCAGGATAAAATAACAGGCGATGTAAAGATTACACCGAAAGAGGTAGCTGCATTTTTTGCCGCTATCCCGGCCGATTCCTTGCCTTATTTGCCCTCAGAGGTGGAAGTAGGTCATATTGTTCGTTTGGCTAAGCCAAATAAAAATCAGAAAGATGAGCTTGTGGCAAAACTATTGGATTATCGCAAACGTGTAGATAAAGGAGAGAGTTTCGAGGAATTAGCGAAATTGTATTCGGAGGATTTAGGAAGTGGTAAGCGCGGTGGAGATTTAGGTTTTTCTAAACGTGGACAGATGGTGGCTCCCTTTGAAGCTGCCGCTTTAAAATTAAAGCCCGGTACAATGTCAGATGTGGTAGAATCTGAATTTGGTTTCCACTTGATTCAATTGCTAGAGATTCGTGGTCAGGAGTACCATGCTAGACATATTTTGTTGCGTCCTGATTATCAAAAATTAGATTTAACTGAGCCTACTAAGTTTTTAGATAGTATTCGTGTGTTGATTCAACGAGATTCCATCAAGTTTGATCGGGCAGCTAGAGAGTTTTCAGAAGATAAACCTACGCAAGATGCTGGAGGAATGTTGATTGATCCAGGTACGCGCACTACCCGTATGCCTTTTGATAGCGGTATGGAGCCCGGCTTGTATTTTTCCTTAGATTCCATGAAAGTTGGTACTATTTCTACTCCGATTCCTTACCGTACAGAAGATGGAAGAAGTGCGGTACGTGTCTTATATTTCAAAGCCAAGCACCCGCCTCATTTTGCTAATCTAAAGGATGATTATCAAAAAATTGCTTCGATTGCTTTATCACGTAAGAAGAATCAAGCAGTTGAAAAATGGTTTATGAAAGCCAAAGATGATGTGTTCATTTTCATTGACGACGAGTATAAAGATTGTAATTTATTGGCAGGCAGTGTAACTGGAGAATAATGAACGACGTACAATTAGCCGAATCATTTGTTAGGGATTTTCAGCGAATCAAAGCGGCGGTTGCTGATCGCATTGTGGGTCAAGATGAAATCATTGACTTATTATTGATTTCTTTATTTTGTGAAGGTCACTGTTTATTGGTGGGCGTTCCGGGTTTGGCTAAAACCCGTTTGGTACATACGGTGGCAGCACTGACCGATTTAGAATTTCGGAGGATTCAATTCACACCAGATTTAATGCCTTCAGATATAATTGGGGCTGAGGTGATGGATTCCCAACGAAATTTTGTGTTCAATCGCGGTCCAATTTTTTCCAATATTGTTTTAGCAGATGAGATCAACCGTACTCCTCCCAAAACCCAATCAGCTTTATTGGAAGCCATGCAGGAGGAGACAGTTTCTGTAGCAGGAGAGAGTTATCCTTTGCCAAAACCTTTCTTTGTATTAGCGACTCAAAACCCGATTGAACAGGAGGGGACTTATCCACTTCCTGAGGCGCAGTTGGACCGTTTCTTATTCATGTTGGTCTTGGATTATCCATCCTATGAAGAAGAAGTGGCCGTGGTAAGAATGTCAGAGAAATCCAATGCTGAAACCTTGCCAGCTTCTATTTTGAATGCCCATACCTTGTTGGAATACCAAAAATTAGTAAAACGCGTGCCTGTTCCGGATCATGTTGTGGAAACAGCCGTGAAATGGGTTCATCAAACACGACCTAATTCTGCCTTAGCGACTGAAGTAAGCAATTCATACATTTCTTGGGGTGCAGGCCCGAGAGCCTCACAAAACTTAATTTTAGCTGCTAAATGCCGTGCTTTATTGCAAGGTAGATTTTCTCCTAATGTAGAGGACGTTCGGGCAGTAGCGGTTCCTGTTCTTCAGCATCGCATCATACTAAACTATAAAGCTGAGTCACAAGGCTTGACGGCCGCGGAAGTGGTAAGGAGAATTATTGAAGAATGAAGAATGAAGAATGAAGAATGAAGAATGTAGAATGAAGAATGTAGAGTGAAGAATGTAGAATGAAGAATGTAGAGTGAAGAATGTAGAGTGAAGAATGTAGAATGAAGAATGTAGAATGAAGAATGTAGAGTGAAGAATGTAGGAAGTCTTGTCCTGATATAAGTTGACAGTTGGGTTTATTAATCCTACATTCTACATTCTTCATTTAAAATTTACACCGCCACCGGCGCCTTAATCCCCGGATGTGGGTCGTAGTTTTCTAAGGTGAAATCCTCGTAAGTAAATTCAAAGATATCTTTAACCCTAGGGTTTAATTTCATTTGCGGCAATGCTCTCGGTTCACGAGTTAATTGTTTTTCCACTTGCTCCATGTGATTGGAGTATAAGTGTGTATCACCACCAGTCCAAACAAAATCTCCTAGGCCTAAATCACACACTTGAGCGATCATCATGGTTAATAAGGCATAACTAGCGATGTTGAAAGGTACTCCTAAAAAAACATCTGCCGAACGTTGGTATAACTGACAAGATAGTTTACCATCGGCCACATAAAATTGGAAAAGAGCATGGCAGGGCATCAAGGCCATTTTAGGTAAATCAGCTACATTCCAAGCAGAAACGATGATTCTGCGTGAATCTGGATTGGTCTTTAGGGTATGAATAACTTCCTTGATTTGGTCTATGACCTGACCATTAGGTCCTTCCCATGAACGCCATTGCTTGCCATACACAGGTCCTAAATCCCCATGTTCATTGGCCCACTCGTCCCAAATAGAAACTTCATGATCCTTTAAATATTTGATATTGGTTTCACCTTTTAAGAACCATAATAATTCATAAATAATGGATTTGGTATGTACTTTTTTGGTGGTCAAAATGGGAAAACCTTCTTCCAAGTTAAACCTCATTTGGTACCCAAATACACTTAAAGTGCCTGTTCCTGTACGGTCTGATTTAAAAGTACCGTTATTTTTGATATGACGTAATAGGTCTAAATATGCTTTCATGGATTAATTTTCAAAGGCTTCTCCGTTCAACAAAAGGGTATGAGTAATCACTGAACTAGGTTCTAATTGGGCTGTGGCAGAGCAATACTTATCCATGGACATCTGAATCGCTTTTAGGGCTTTTCCTCCATCAATGGCTCCTTGTAATTCAAATTGAATATTGATGCTTCTAAAAGGAGTTTTCTCCGTTCCTTCAATCTTTTCCCGAGTACCTGAAATACGGATTTGAAAATCATCCACCACTTGTCTTTGTTTTTTCAAAATCAAGATAACATCAATGGCCGTACAACCACCTAAACCCATCAGGAGTAATTCCATAGGTCTAGCACCAGCATTGTGACCGCCAATTCCTTCTGCGGCATCGATATGTACGGGAACAGGAGAACTGCCTCGCGCTTCGAAATGAAAATCTTGATCTATACGATTTAATACAACTTCCATATTATTTCAATTGACTTGATGTGATACGTTGTTTCCACAATTCCTTTCCTTCGGAATTCACTAAATTAATCTCTAAGATACGATCTTTTAGCGGACCGCTGACAGAAATATGGGCAAATGCACGTTGATTACTTGCCGTGCCCGGTACTAATGCCGAATTTAAGTCTTGTGGCGTAGGACTGGCAGTTCCGGCTGTCAAGGGTGACACGGTCAAGTCGTATAAGGGATAAGTGCCAGGACGATCCATTTTCCAAAAACTGGACCAATGGCGGTCTCCCGAAATGAATAAAACGCCGGGGATATTTCGGTTTTTAATTTCTTTCAATAATTGAGTGTGCTCCTGTTCGTAATTGGCCATGTTTTCAAATACTTTGGCCGGATTTATGACTTGTCCACCATTGACAATGATTTTAAAGCTAGCCCGACTGCTCGTCAAAGCGTCCAACAGCCATTGCAATTGTTTTTGTCCAAAATAATCTTTGGCTGGATTTTTTTCATCATTGGGAGCTTTAAACCAGCGGTCATCCATCATGAAAAACTCCACATCAGCCCATTGAAATGTTCCCGTAATAGCCTCATGGGGATAAACGAAATTGGGATTTCCCCAATAGAGTTTAAATAATTCCAAGGAAGTATGCTTTAAGGCAAAAGAACGATCGGCATCATTGGGGCCATAATCATGGTCATCCCAAATGGCATAATGGTGCGTGCTTGCTAATAAGGGTTGAACCGATTTTTGTCCACGCGTATGGTCATTCCGATGAATCATGCCGGTTCGTGTATTCCAATCGGCCTCTCGGTAATAAAAATTATCACCACCCCAAATCATGAAATCGGGCTTTTTGTCATAAATGGCCTTATAAATTTCATCGGCCCCTCCATAGGGTCTGCCCGGTCGGTCGGTGGCTTCTTCATTGATGTAATTGCATGAGCCAACCACAAAGTTGAAATTAGGTGGGTCGGTTCGGTATTGCCAAAGCGTTTGCGTTTGAAATTCCAAAGGATAATCAAAGTTGACTTTTTTACTGTCGACCCAAACTTCATAGGTGTATTTTTTACCCATGCTGACTTCATCCGCAATCATGCGCGCAATATGTGCTTGGGATTTTTGGGTAAGGATGGCAGGAGTGAGGTGTGCTGATTTATTGGACTCCTTACCTTTTTCCCAATATTTGATTTGAACTTGGGCAGGCTTCTCTGTTTGTACCCAAATGAGCACTTCTTTCATCTCAGAATAACCCAGCATGGGGCCACTTTTTACCTGAGAAAAAGTGGGAAAAAAACTAAGTATTCCTAAGATTAGACCTAGCTGGAAGAGTCTTATTTTGTTGGTTGACTGCATAGATAAGAAGATTAGCACTATCTTTGTGCCTTAATTTATTTACAATGGCCTATTATTCCATTCAAGGTATTCCTTTGACAACCCTTGCCAATCAATTTGGTACACCTCTATACGTATATAATGCTGACAAAATTAGGGAAAAAATCTCGGTTCTAAGAAACGCATTTGATGATATATCTTTGTCGATTAAGTACGCATGCAAGGCCAATACCAATGTGTCCATTTTAAAGTTGATGCTAGCCGAAGGAGTAGATTTAGATGTGGTTTCACCGCAAGAATTGGAATTAGGTTTATTGGCAGGTTACCGAGGAGATCAGATTACATTTACCCCCAGCGGAGTAGAATTTGAGGAAATAGAATTTGCGGTTTCTAAAGGGGCAATAGTTAATTTAGATAACCTATCAGTATTGGAAAAGTTTGGCCAAACCTATGGTTCATCTGTTCCATGTTTGTTGCGCATTAAACCCCATGTTTTTGGAGGAGGAAATGCCAAAATCATGACGGCACATCCAGAATCTAAATTTGGAATTTCCATTCATCAAAAGGCTGAAATTTTGACTTTGATAGAGAAATACCAAATCAAAGTCATTGGTTTACATCAGCATACGGGTTCGGATATTAAGGATGGAAAAACCTTTGAACAAGCGGCTTCCGCTTTGTTTGAGTTTGCTAAGGATTTTCCTGATTTAGAATTAATGGATTTGGGAGGCGGATTTAAAGTGCCTTATTCACCTGAGGATCCGGGTGTTAATATGCAGGAGATCGGTCAAATCATGGGCAATGCCTTCTTGAAGTTTTGTGCCCATTATGGAAAAGAATTGAAGCTTTGGGTGGAGCCAGGCAAGTTTTTGGTGTCTGAGGCAGGTACTCTTTTGACCAAAGCGACGGTCGTTAAACGTGACCCGATTAAGACCTTTGTGGGCATCAACTCCGGTTTGAACCATTTGATACGTCCTATGATGTATGGTTCTTACCATTATATATTTAATGCTTCCAATGAAGAAGATTTGCAGCAGGAGGCTTACCGCGTGGTAGGAAATATCTGCGAGACAGATACCTTCTCCTTTGATTTTGAAGGAAATCAAAACGAGCGCATATTGAATGAAGTAAAGGAAGGCGATATCTTAGCCTTTGCCAACGCAGGAGCTTATGGATTCACCATGGCATCGCATTATAATTCTCGCTTTTTACCAGCAGAAGTATTGGTAGACCAATCCGAAGCCAAATTAATCCGCAAAAGAGATACTTTAGAGGATTTGGTGAGAAATCAGATATACTAGTCATTAGGGATTAGTGTTTATTTTTTAGTGATTAGTGCTTAAGAATCGCCATTCAACATGGCCCAGCGGTTTACACTGAACCGTAGGGATGTGAACATGGAGAAATGCGATAAAAGCGGGAATTTTATACTTTTCTTTTCTTTAAACTTTGACGATGAGAAAAGAACGAAAGTATTTCAATTTGATTCTCTTTTATTTGATAGTATAAAGAATTATGTCTCGCAATGACAACTCTGCGAACATTTTTTTTGAAACCCGAAACTTGGAATAGGTATGGATTATGAGAAATTAAAGAAATGACTTCTTCAATTTTTGTTGCTAGATTTTGTAATTCTTTTGTTGTCCAATTTTCTTGAAGATATTGGATTGTATTGTGTAATTCATTTAAAGCATGATCCGTCCAAAAAATTCTATAACCACTTTTCATAAAGCTGTTTGGCTTTTGAATGATTATTTAATTTCCCGTTTTCTGCCTCTTGCAATCCTTGTTCTATAGATTGTTTTTCTAATTCAGAAATACTGTTCCACCAATCTATATTTTCTTGCTTTTTTAACTCAAAGATTTTGTTGAGTACAGTTATATCATCAATAGTAGATAGCCACTGAATTAATTCTAACTTCTTGCTTTGTATGATGGATTCTGTTTTCATAAACAAAATGTGTAGTATCTAAATTATTCCTAGATTCTGAAAGGTAATAACAATGATGTGAATTTATCAAGTATTTTCCCATTAATATAAAATTCTTTATATTTTCTACGAACTGTAGATACGTTTGAGGACTTATAGTGAAATCAGATATACTAGTGATTAGTGTTTAGGGATTAGTGTTTAGGGATTAGTGTTTAGTGATTAGTGTTTAGGGATTAGTGATAAGGGGTTTGGGAGTATTTGGGTGAGAGAATTGTCAAATTTCGCAAATTTGACAATTCTGACTTAGCACTTCGATGTATCAATTCCTTTGATGAGTAAGTACAAACAAAGAGATAGTTCCCCTATAAATATTGGAATGGCTAGGTAAATGAACAAGGGATTGGCGAATCCTTGGGAGAGAAACATGGTAAAACTATTGATCAAATAGCAGAGTCCAGCGATCACATATAATACACCAATAAATCTAGGAATGGCATTGGTTTTGAAAATGACATATCCTATGAGGATGCAATAACATCCAAAGAATACCAAACCAATTCCATAACCTTGTGCTTGAATATTCAAAGACAAAAGGGCCATTGTTGCCTTTTGGCTGGCTTGAAAAGTACTTAAGTAGCTGTCATGGCTCAACAATAACAAAGGAGTAATTTGATTCAACAGATTGACGGCAATAATGGCCGTTTGAATGATAGCCATGGCTACAGCCATTTGTACGATCAGCTTGTTTGATTTTTTGAAAAAGTGGTAAATGATCAAAATGGTGGGTATTCCAAGCACAAAATTGATCAAGTCAGCAGCAAAACCCCAACGATAAAGCATTTCATGTGTTTGAATATTGTGGGCCGTGGCTATGGCATTATTTGGCACACGTAATGCTTGCCTGACAAAAACTTCTGAAAACAATCCTGTTCCAATCACCAGCAAATAGCAAAACCCTGCCAATCTGGCTAAATTTTTATCTGAAATCATGTTTTTAGGTGGTCAAAGGGATTGAAAAAGTTTTTCGTTAGAAGGAAAGTAAGCAATAATAGCCAAAAAATCAGGCTTATTCTTTTAGTTGGTGTGCCAGTTTAATACGCTATTTTCCACTTTATGCATGCCAGAAAAATAACCTAGGATTTTTAATGCTTCAGATTTGTCAAATTTTCAAAATTTGACAAATCTCTGTGACAAATCTCTTTGACAAATCTACTGTTCGATTTGGCCCTTCGGTACATGAAAATCCATGTTGTAAAAGTTGATTTGGAGCGACTAGTCACCGCATTTCACAAATAATTCTACACTCTACATTCTACATTCTACATTCTACATTCTACATTCTACATTCTACACTCTACATTTTCTAATAACTAAGCCCTAATCCCTAACAACTAATACAACACCCACGTATCCTTCGACCCACCTCCTTGGGAGGAATTAACTACCAAGGAGCCTTTGCGTAAGGCTACTCGGGTTAGGCCGCCAGGGATTACTTTGACTTCATTACCGTATAAAATATAAGGTCTTAGGTCCACATGCCTTCCTTCTGGATGATCTTCTATCAAGCATGGGACACGAGATAGGGATATGGTTGGTTGGGCGATGTAGTTTCTTGGATTGGCTAAAATGTATTGTTTGAACTTTTCTTGCTCTTCTTTGGTGGATTTGGGGCCTATCAACATGCCATAACCTCCTGCTTCATTGGCTTCTTTGACTACCAATTTTTCAATGTTTTCTAAGACATACTTCCTGTCTGCCTCTTCGCCACAGATATAGGTTTCTACATTGGGTAAAATGGCATCTTCTCCTAAATAATATTTAATGATTTTTGGCACATAGGCATAAATTACCTTATCATCGGCCACACCAGT
Organism: Aquirufa sp. Wall-65K1; assembly: GCF_054558475.1. Lineage (NCBI taxonomy): Bacteria > Pseudomonadati > Bacteroidota > Cytophagia > Cytophagales > Flectobacillaceae > Aquirufa > Aquirufa sp. Wall-65K1. Next base: position 12,413 of record NZ_JBPXKD010000001.1, read on the forward strand.
TCCTGGGGCATTGGCTAGTGCTACTCTTCCTTTTTTGTACACTTCAAATATTCCCGGTATACCAATCATGGAATCAGGGTTGAAGGTATCTGGGTCTAAAAAGGTATCATCGATGCGACGATAAATCACATCCACGATTTTGAAGCCTTTGGTGGTACGCATTTTCACATAGCCTTCATGCACCACCAAATCACGGGCATCTACTAATTCTACGCCCATTTGTTGGGCCAAATACGAATGCTCAAAATAGGCTGAATTATAAATCCCAGGGGTTAACACCACCACGGTTGGCTCAGGTCGGTCGCTGATGAAGCGCAACATTTCCAATAATTTATGTGGGTAATCCGAAATGGTTCGTATCTGCGTTTTGGCCACGACCTCAGGAAAGGTTTGCTTGAACAATTCCCTGTTTTCCAACATGTAAGAAACCCCCGATGGACAACGTAAATTGTCTTCCAAGACCATGAATTCCCCATTGTCGCCACGGATCAAATCCGTACCTGTGATATGTATCCAAATGTTTTTGGGTGGTTTAATCCCCATGCAGGGTGCTAAAAAGTTTTTGGAAGAATAGATAACCTCCTTGGGAATAATTCCGTCTTTGATGATTTTTTGATCGGAATAAATATCAGATAAAAATAAATTTAATGCCGTAATGCGTTGTACTAGCCCTTTTTCTACATTATCCCAATCCGTGCCATTCACTATTCTGGGGATAATATCGACAGGCATAATACGCTCCGTGCCTTCATTTTCGGAATACACATTGAAGGTAATTCCCATGGCCATTAAGGCTCTTTCGGCAGATTGATGTCTGCGAAGAAATTCCTCTTGGCTTAATTGTTCTACGCGCTCTTTAAATGGTCCATATCCCTCGCGAACAAGTCCTTCTGGACTGAACATTTCGTCGTAAAATCCCTCTGTTTGGTAATCTTTAAATGTGAAATTCATAGGCCTTATTATTTATGCAATGCTTGATTAGCTAATAATTTAGGATTTTATTTCTGGAAAAAAAAGAACTTTTGGCTGCAAGTGAGCTAATGGTAAATGATAAATTGGCTTTTTGAGTATAACAATCGTTGACCTTGGCTTACTATTTTCAATGACTAAATTCCCAATTTATTATTAGCATAAATTCGTTTTGAGTACCTTCAAGGCTAATATGATTGGATCCCAAAAGGATTCCCTAATTACTCTTCACTATTGACAATGTATCACATGTTTTTCTGCCATTCTCCTCTCGGTTATTTACAAATTGAGCTTTCTGACAAAGGATTAACTTCGCTACAGTTTGTCGAGCAAGGTGGAAATGATACCATAGCCGATGAATTCAAGGCGATGCAAGAGGAGGTAATACGGAACTTAGATGCCTATTTTGAGAATCCTCAATGGAAATGGACTTGTCCCATAGATTTTTCAAATGCTACTTCCTTTCAAAGGAAGGTTTGGTCAGCTTTATTGGAAATTCCGGTGGGAGAGGTGATGTCTTACCAACAAATTGCCGAGATTATCGAACAACCCAAGGCGGCCCAAGCTGTTGGCAATGCCAATGCCCAAAACCCTGTGCTATTGCTGGTTCCCTGCCATCGAGTGATTGGCTCTGACGGTTCCTTGGTAGGTTACCGAGGAGAATTGTGGCGCAAGGAGTGGTTATTAAAACATGAAGGATATCCAGGATTAAGTCTTCAATTGAATCTTTTTTAGGCTTATCTTTGAGCATGGGAAATGATGAAATTGTTGATGCATTGGAATTATTGGTCAAACTATGGGATGTCCATGGGGTCAATGAATTTAAAAGTAAGAATTTGGCTTTTGCCGCGCGTGGTTTAGATAAATACCCAGGCAAAATTTCATCACTCACTGAAGCTGAATTATTACAAATCCCAGGCGTAGGGAAGTCCATCGTCAAAATCATTTTAGACCTCATTCAAGTAGGAAGTAGTTCGGACTTGGAAGGAATCCTGGAACAGACTCCTTCTGGGATATTGAACTTATTGAAAATCAAAGGACTAGGGCCTAAGAAAGTCGGGCTGATTTGGAAGGAATTAGGCATTACTGACTTAGATGATTTACTAAGTGCCTGTGAGGAGAACCGTTTGGAGCAATTAAAGGGTTTTGGTAAAGCGGTACAAGAAAACGTGCAGTTGTACATTCAATTTCTTAAGCAAAACTCCAAAAAGCTACGATTAGATAAGGCCAGCCATCTATCTCAATTGATTTTAGAAAAATTGAAATTACAATTCCCTCAAGCTGCCAAGGCCGGGGAGTTATCTAGAAACTGTGAAGTTATTTCCGAACTAATTTTCTTGGTTGAATCTAGTGACATATTTGGATCAGGTGCGCTCATCAATGCCATTGATGGGATGCAAGAAGATATCCAAGAATCTTCTCCATTTACTTGGAGAGGTTTATTTCATGGCCATCTTTTGCCTATACACATTCATATTATTGCTCCGGAACAATGGCAACATGCCCTTTTTCAGCATATAGCTCACCCCGAGCACTTAACCAGCATACATTTTTACAAACATTTTCAAGGGAAAAGCATTGCATCAGATCAAGAGGTCTATGAAACCTTAAATTTGCCCTACATCATTCCTGAGATGCGCGAAGGATTCAAGGAGTTTGAATGGTCCCAAAAGCATCAAGCAGAGGAATTAATTCAGTATTCCGACTTAAAAGGATGTTTGCATAATCACTCCACTTATTCGGATGGTAAAAATACCTTATTGGAAATGGCTGAGGCTTGTCGGGCCCTAGGTTTAAGCTATTTTGGTATAGCTGATCACTCGCAATATGCCGCTTATGCTAACGGATTAAAAGAGGATCGCGTGATTGCTCAGCAAGAAGAAATTGATGAATTTAATGCCCGTTGGAATGATTTTACCATTTTGAAAGGGATAGAAGCTGATATTTTGCCCGATGGATCTTTGGATTATGATGCATCGGTTCTAGCTCGTTTCGACTACGTGGTTGCTTCCGTGCATGCCCAATTGGCCATGGATATAGAACGATCCATGCCCCGAGTGATTAAGGCTGTTGAGAATCCATATACTTCTATTTTGGGACATCCCACAGGTCGGCTGCTTCTAACTCGTGCTGGCTTTCCCCTTCACATGGAAAAGATTTTAGATGCTTGCAAGGCTAATGGTGTGAGCATCGAATTAAATGCTAGTCCCTATCGTCTCGATTTAGATTGGCGCTACATTTACGATGCCATGGACAAGGGGATTTACGTGTCCATCAATCCCGATGCCCACCAAATTGAGGGCATTCGAGATATGGAATATGGGGTCAAAGTAGGACGTAAAGGAGGTTTATTGCGCTCCTTGACCTTAAATGCATTGAATATACAAGACTTGAAAGCCTTTTTTAGCAAAGCTTAGAAGTTTGGTTTCAATAGGTATTTGGCATAGAACTCATCAATCACGCGTACGGCTTCGGTAGGGGTATCAACCAAGGAAAATAAATCTAAATCTTCCTCATTTATGTTTCCATGCAAAATCATGGTGTTTTTTATCCAATCGATTAATCCTTTCCAATAATCGGTCCCGACCAATACCACCGGGAAACGACCTATTTTATGGGTTTGAATCAAGGTTAAGGATTCAAACATCTCATCCAAGGTGCCAAAGCCACCAGGCATGATGATAAAGCCTTGGGAGTATTTCACAAACATGACTTTTCGAACAAAGAAGAAATCAAAATTGATGTTCTTGTCATGGTCAATATAAGGATTCGCAAATTGCTCAAATGGTAATTCAATGTTTAATCCCACTGATCTACCTCCTTCGGTTTTTGCTCCTTTATTACCTGCCTCCATGATACCTGGACCACCACCAGTAATGACTCCATAGCCATGTCTGACTAATTTAGCCGCTATTTCTTCGGCCACTTGATAATAGGGATTGTCTGGTTTTGTTCGGGCTGAACCAAATATAGATACACAAGGGCCAATCTTAGAAAGTTTATCGATGCCCTCTACAAACTCACTCATGATCTTGAAAATTCTCCAAGATTCTTCTGATTTTATTTGTGCCCAGGTTTTGTCTCCAAATGCTTTTTTTATTTTTTCTTCTTCGTGCTGCCGATCATTCTCCAACATAAATTTATTCTTTTGATTCATCGCAAATGTAGGATATATCCGCTTACCTTTGTCAAGAATTTAGAACTAAAATACAATACCATGGGCTTAACTTTTGCTGTTGGCGGTGATCACGCCGGATTTGATTATAAAAATGATTTGATTGATTTCTTAACTGAAAGAGGAATCACAGTGAAAGATTATGGTACTTTTTCTGCTGATTCAGTAGATTATCCAGATTTTGCTCATCCCGTAGCTTCAGCCGTAGAAAGTGGAGAGCAGCGTTTCGGTTTATTATTATGTGGTAGTGCCAATGGGGTAGCTATCACAGCCAACAAGCACCAAGGTATTCGTGCGGGTTTAGCCTGGAATGTCGAAGTAGCTAAATTGGTTCGTCAACATAACGATGCCAATGTCATCTGTTTGCCAGTACGATTTATTTCCCTAGAGGAAGCAAAAGCCTGCTTAGCAGCGTTCATTGAAACTCCTTTTGAAGGTGGTCGCCATCAAGGTCGTGTGGGTAAAATATCCTGCAGCTAAGGATTTTTCTGGTATAAATTAGGGGAAATTTGTCGGTAAGACTTTTTCAAGCTTGGTAAATAGATACTCAGTTTTTTGATGTTATTTTCTGCATCATAAATGTAGTCGGGGGCGTCTTTTTCAAAGTATTCATGCAGTAAAACCACGTTTTTGTATTGGTCCAAATTAGAAAATAAGGGTTTGGCTAAATCCCAATTGACAAAAGGTCCCACCATTTGATTACCCAAATATTCTTCTATTTGTGGCCCTAGTACCATCAATCGCTGGTTTTTTAAGGTCAAAGTTGGGGCAGGAATACGCTCCCGGTCCTTATTTTTTAGTTCTAGCTGTACGTTATACCAAGTACCTCCAATCAGTAACCATAGCGCTATTTCTTTCAAAATGGAATTGGAGCTTACATGAAAAATATTAAGTCCAAAATAGGCTAAAGCAGGTAAGAAAAATAACAAGTTGATGCGAATCAAAGAAGGAACCGTCAAGGTGGCAAAAATGGCTGTAATGAGCCAAATAAGATTGGTTTGCTGGCCTTTTTGCGCATTGGAACGAATTCTTCTGCTGCGTAAGACCAACCAAAATCCCCAAATTCCGATGAACAAGGCTGGTGCAAAAACGCCCGCAATTTGTATAACCTCTAATTGTTCGGGCACTTGAAACTGAAAGGCCGACCTTTTGAAAACTTGAATCATGAAGGGCAAGTTTCCATTGATGGAAAAGAATAAGATGTTCAAGGAAAAGACCATCAGGAATCCAACAAACATTAAGACGATTTGTCGAAGCGTAATACCCGAATAAAACAGCAAGCTCAACAAAGCCCAAACAAAGAATAAAGAATAACTCAAATAGAATAGACTGGCAATCGCCATGTAGATTCCAATAAGTATAACCCGGTCATTGACCTGTAAGGTCCTTTGTTGATAGATGATTTCCCTCCATGCCAGCAATAAAAAAGTTAGTCCAACCAAGGCTGGCCCAGGAGCTAAAAACTCCAAGGATAAGTGGAAAATGATGGCATACATCAAAAAGGGTAGGTACCCAATTTGAGGCATTAGTTCAAAACGCTGTATGGTTTGTTGGAATATATAACTTTGATAAATAACAATGATCGATGATATATAGATGTTCCAATGAACTGGAATGGAGAACCATTGAACTAGTTGATAAAACAATGCCGCTAATGGAGCGGTATTATCACTAATGTCCTCATAAATCAAGAAACCTTGATTTAGTTTTTGACCCAATAAATAGTTTTTAATCTCCCAAGGAAAGGGAGCTAATCCCCATTGCTGGATATAGAATAAACTAATAAGCCAAATTGCAACCAATAAAAGGGTAGGCAAAATGGAATCAGACTTAAAAATTTGGAACATATTTTTGGAACACTGCCCCTAAATTACGTTTAATCCAATTATTATTCTGAAATTTGTGGGATTTTTAGGTAAAGAAAGGAGAAATATGGAAAGCAAGCGTCAACAAAAGTTTGGTCGTCAGATACAAAAAGATTTAAGTGATATCTTTCAAAAGGAATTTAAAGAGATTTTTGGTAAAGGAATGGTCACCATCACTGACGTAAAAATGAGTCCCGATTTGTCTGCGGCTCGTTGTTATTTGAGCTTTCTTCTCGTGGATAATCCTCAAGCAGTGGTGGATATTTTGGAAGAAAAAACCAAGGCTATTCGCAATGCTTTAGCGAATCGAATTCGCCATCAAGTACGAATTATACCACATTTATCGTTTTACCTAGATGATACGGCTGCCTATGCAGCTAAAATTGAAGCTTTATTTGAAGGTTTGGTTATTCCTCCTGCTACTGACGAGGAAGATAAATAAATGTTAGTCCCTTGAATCTACCCTTATTTGTTGCAAAAAGGTATTTTTTCACCAAGTCTAAGGCGAGTTTTATCACCTTCATCTCCCGTATATCCATGCTGGGGGTGGGAGTGGAGGTCATGGCGCTCATCTTAATCTTATCGGTATTTAACGGTTTAGAAGAATTTCAAAAAGGTTTATTCAAAACCTATGACCCCGATTTAAAAGTTATTTCTCTTAAAGATGCCCGATTTACCTTGTCGGCCCAACAATTACAAGCCGTAAAATCCTTAGAGGGTATTCGATTCGTCAATCCAATATTAGAGGACCAAGCACTTATTCGTTACAAGAGTAAACAATTGGTTGTTCGCTTTAAAGGAGTCGATGATGAGTTTATTAAGGCTGAACGTCTGAAAAAACAGGTCGTGGAGGGAGATTATTTTGTTCAGAGTGGCGAGCATGCCTTTGCCATCGTCGGTATTGGGGTGTTTTTAAATATGGGCATGAGTTTTGAGGATGTATTTACTCCGATTGAAGCCTGGTATCCTAATCATCAAGCTCTGAAACGCTTCACTGTTAATGAGCAGTCTATTCGCAGTAATAACTTTTTTCCTGCAGGTGTGATGGAAGTGGAGCAATCCTTTGATAACCAAATGATATTAGTGCCGCTTACCTGGATGGAGGAATTGATGGGGGTAGAAAATCAAATTTCTGCCTTGGAAATTATGATTGATGAGAATTCGGACGAAAGTGTGGTAAAAAATAAACTTGCCGCTATTTTAGGGAATACCTATCAAATTCAAACGAGAGATGAACAGCATGTGGCCCTGTTAAAAGCCATCAAGATTGAAAAATTCTTTGTTTTCTTGATCATGGCCTTTGTAATGGGTATTGCTTCTTTTACCTTGTTTTATGCTCTTTCCTTATTGGTTATAGAGAAAAAGAAAGACCTTTCCACCTTATTGGCCATGGGTTTTACCAAAAAACAGATGTTCCAAACATTTTTGTTGGTGGGTGTTTTAATTAGCTTTTCCGGCGCCATCATTGGTATGCTGTTAGGCTATGGTTTGGGCTATATCCAACAAGAATATGGGATTATATCTTTAGGCATTCCTAATTCACTCATCGATGCCTATCCCATCGAAATGCGACTGGCTGATTTTGTTCAAACGGCTTTGGTAGTCATTATCATTACCTTTTTAGCTTCCATTTTTCCAGCTAAAAAAGCAGTAGAAATGACCTTTAAGCGTTTGTAGGAGGATTAAATTCTCCTTCCCATTTAGATACCACACAGGTTGCAACTCCGTTTCCGGCTACTGAGGTTACAGTTCTACCCATATCCAAGAAGGGATCAACCCCTAAGAGAAGGGCTATTCCTTCCGCAGGTAAGTTAAACATGGTTAGTGTTCCCGCAATAATGACCAAGGAGGCTCTTGGTACACCCGCTATGCCTTTTGAGGTAATCATCAGCGTTAATAACATGGTGATTTGTTGCTCCAGCGTTAAATGTACTCCATAGGCTTGCGCGATGAAACCTGTAGCAAATGTCATGTACAACATGGAGCCATCTAAATTAAAGCTATATCCCAAAGGCAATACAAAACCTACTATGCGTCTGCTGCAACCAAATCGCTCTAATGCCGCAATGGTTTGAGGGAAGGAAGCCTCCGAACTTGCTGTGGAGAAAGATATCAATAAAGCCTCTTTGAGCTCTTTTAACAAAGCCCAATAGGGTATTTTATTGAAAAGGCAAATAAGCCACAAAATGACCACGGTAAAGAATAAAAGACCACCTAAAAAGCATACCATTAAATAGCCATAACTTATCAGAATACTTAATCCCTTATTCGCTACCACAGTAGTCATGGCTGCAAAAACCGCATAAGGTGCCACTTCCATGACGTAATTCACCATTTTGAAAACCACCTCCGCTAAGTTTTCAAAGACATGAATCAGCTTTTTACCAGTTTCACCAATCGAACCTAAAGCCACTCCAAAGAACAAGGAAAAAATGACAATTTGTAAAATCTCATTTTCTGCTAAAGCTCTGAAGAAGCTATCTGGGAAGATATGCAATATAAAATCCTCTAAGGTTTTTACTTTAGAAGCATCGATTCCTGTGGAGGTACCCGCAGCTGGTTTTGGCCATGACTGGAGGCTTCCTGGTTGGGTGATATTAACTACAACCAATCCAGTTACTAAAGATAGGAGGGTAGCGAAATAAAAATATCCGATGGTTTTTAATCCAATTCGACCAACTGCCTTAAAATCACCAAGTTTAGCGATACCCACCACTAAGGTACAGAATACCAAAGGTCCCACTATCATCTTGATCAGGCGTAGGAATATCTTCGAAATTACTTGAAATCGTTGGGCCCACTCATGACTTTCTTCGGGAGAAAAGGAAAGGTAAAAGTATTCACCTAGGGCAAGTCCAAGGATAAAACCTAGGATGATTTTTTGAGTAAGGCTTAATTTCATATGTTTAGCGAAGTGTAAGTAAAGATTTATACAGAGGTTTACGGTAGATAATCATTCCCCAAAGTAAGGGATAAAGTAGAATATCTAAAAATTTAGTGGAAGTAGAGTAAGTAATCTGGTCAATGACCATGGTTTCTTCGGCATTGATTTTTTCTAAAATATGCTCATGTTTCCACTGCTTTATTCCCAATGGAATCCTTCTACCTTCATCAATAAAATAGATTTTATCTGCACACTGATAATCCTCAGTAATTTCCGAATCCCAAAATAAACTAAATAAGCCCAATTTGATTTCCAATTGGACTAAATCACCCTTCTGACAACCATCAAAACGATTTATGGAAACAGGAGGGAATGGAGGCGATAATTTGCTTAATAAGTTCTGATCAAAAAGAGCCCAAACAGAGTCAATCGGTGATGTAATGCGTGTTTCTACTCTGAATGATGGCATAGGGTGTGATTTACTTAATCATATAACTAAGCAGACTAAGTAATGTTGAAAATACAGCCTTAACTCCTAGAACAATGTATTTGGACCAATGTTTAGCCTCCTCATTTATTTGAGAATCCTGTTGATTATCTTCTTGCTTTTTAGGTAAGGAATTAATCTCTTTTTTAGCCGCCAATAATGAAGTTTGCTTCAATTGTTTAGTACTATCTATGCCCACAAAATACGTATGCGGTCTCATGGCAGAATATTCTACCAATCCAAAACTACTAATCATGATATACATCATGAATATTCCCAAAAAGTGTATGGCTTTTTTCATGGGTTTAGTTTTTAATTTTCTTTTTTGCTGATTCAAGTGCTTGATTTTGAAGAATTAAAGCTTCCTCCGTAGCTTTTTGATCTAATTTATTTTGTTCTTGGTTAGCTAGTAATTTCTCTTTTTCTAATTTCGCTTCCTCTAATTTTTTAGTCAATAATTCCGTTTGTTTCTTGTTCGCCTCTAATTCTCGAACCAGTCGTTCGGCTGATTTGATATTCTTGACTTTCTGATTAGTTAGATTCGCCAATTTTTGTTCCTCTTTCCGTACCCCCTCTTCTGAGTTTAAGATTTCAATAAAATCCTCTAACCAGGAAGAGGCATCTCTGAATTGAGCATGACCCGTTTGAATGTAATCATCAGGCCCTAAACCTATGGAAACAAAGAGTTTAGTTTTATTATTTTCCTCTGAGATTTTAGATAATAGAGTAAATGAATTCTTAGAAATAGCAGAAATTCGAGTGTCATAACTGATGATGGCACCACCTTTACCATTTTCTACTCGACCAAATTTCTTTAAATAGTTTTTCCAGCTTTCTATGGCATACTTTTCTTCCGATCCCAAATAGGTATAAAAGCCTTCTTTTTTTGCACGCTCTATTTCTGTCATTCCAGAAAATATTTGAGCTTGACTGCAGCAAGTGCTGAAAACAAACAACGCTAGGAGAAGATACTTAGACATGGCCTTAATTTGTTGAATGTAAAGAACAAAGGTAAATTTTTTAGTGAAAATACGAAATCAATTGGCAGGACATTTTTCACATAATGCCAAGACATTTTTTTGATGCACATCTTGGAAGGCAAATAGTGTCCACGGCCCCCCTTCCTTTAGCTTGTACTTCTTACGGATCTCTTCAGGACTCATAGGGAAATTTCTAGTGCTAATATTGGCTTTTCCTTCAGTTAGGTGGCTCTCTATCCATTTTTTATCTAGGCTTCCATAAGCTTTTACCTTGAATTGCCTTCCCGGAAAATCAAGTACCCTTTCTTTTGAAGTGTATAAATGCGTATTGATTCCTAGTTTATGCAAATGTTTACCCGCTGCTAATTTGAAAAACCCTGCCTTCAATATGCCGGCATGGGGTTCATAGAGGTATTCAGCCAAATCACCAATCGGGGATATAGCATCTTTTTCTTCACTAAGCTTTCCTTGGAATTTCAGACTTTTAGTCAAGCTTAATTCATGAACCTCTATTTGCGGATCCATCGTGGCTTCGGCTGATTTTAAAAATAGTAATTCTTTTACTTCATTTTTGACTGCAATCACCCATACTTGATTGACTCCTTGCAGGCTTTGTATGGCTCTGCTAATATCCAATAAAGGACTTGTTTTGATCAATAAGCTAGTTTTTTTATTAATGTAGGGTAATATATCTTGTACATTGGGCTCACAATTTTCCAGCAGAATTACCTTTTCGCCTTTGGCACCTCTTCTGGCAGGATCTATATAGATATAATCCCAATCAGTGGGATGATGCTTCATGTAGTCAATTCCGTCACCATGCACATGTTGAATCCGGTCGCCTAACAATAGGAGATGGTTCCTTTGGGTAATGTTTGCCAAATTTTCATCTCTTTCAACGTAGGTGACCTTATTTCCCTTTTGGGCAAATGCCCAGCTATCTACTCCCATGCCACCTGTTACATCGATCAATTTACCTTGAATCAATCCTGCTTTAAACAGCGCCGTATCCTCTGATGAGGCTTGTTCTAGATTTAATTGTGGGGGAAAATAAATTTCTGGATTCGCCAACCAGCTGGGTAATTTATGGATCAATTTTTGTCTAGCCTGTATTTGTGCTATCAAGCTAGGCAAATGAAGCTCAGGGTTCAGTCCCTTTGATAAACTCAACTGATAGGGGTCATCCTGGGCATGATCTTGTATGAACTTTATTTCTTCTTTTGATAGCATCATGCAAATTAAGAATGCTGGTTTAATATTTTCTCTGAAAGACGAATGGAATTTGATTTTATTGTAAATTTATGTTCTAATCTATCAATAAAGCCATGAGTAAGTACAGCATCAAATTGAACGGGAAGAAGCATCTTGTAGATGTGGATTCTGATACACCCCTTTTATGGGTAATTCGAGATGAAATAGGGATGACCGGTACCAAGTTTGGATGTGGAATGGGTCTTTGTGGGGCTTGCACGGTACTTTTAAATGGTAATCCGATTCGCTCTTGCTCTACCCCGATTTCAAGTATCAAACCAGAGGATAAACTTATTAGCATCGAAGGTTTATCTGCCAATACCAATCATCCAGTTCAATTAGCCTGGATAAAAGAACAAGTTCCCCAATGTGGATATTGTCAATCAGGTCAAATATTAGCTGTGGCCTCTTTATTAGATTCAAATCCTAATCCAACGGATCAGGATATAGATACAGCTTTATCCGGTAATATTTGTCGATGTGGTACCTACCAAGACATGCGTAAGGCAATACATGAAGCAGCTAAGATGATGAAAACCACTTCTAAATCGAAATCCAAATGAGCTCAAAGACAACAAGAAGAGATTTTATCAAGATAGGCGCTCAAACGGCCGCTTTTCTTGCCATTGGTTTTGAAAATTTAGCTAATGGAACGGGCGTAAAGGTTAAAAAGATGGCCCATGAACCTCACATAGGTGTGGAAATAAATCCCTATGTACTCATCAATGAATCGGGTAAAGTGACTTTGTTTAATGCCAGACCTGATATGGGTCAGGGTACATCTCAATCGATTCCCATGTTGATTGCTGAGGAATTGGAAGTGCGTTTAGACCAAGTAGAAATAGTAACATCAGACGGATCAGCTAAATTCGGCTCTCAATTATCAGGGGGATCCTCATCTGTTAGTACTCGATATATACCCATGCGTACTGTCGGTGCAGCAGTAAAAGAAATGTTGATTCAAGCGGCTGCTCAGCAATGGCATGTACCAGTTAGCGCATGTTATGCTAAGGAAGGACGTGTCTATCAAAAAAATAAGAACATCAGTTTAGGATATGGTGAACTAGTAGCTTCGGCAGCTAAATTACCGGTACCTAGTAATCCTACACTTAAAAATCCAGCTGATTTTACGCAAATAGGTAAATCCATTCCTAGGCCAGAGATTCCATCTAAAGTAAATGGAACGGCTAAGTTTGGTATGGATGTAGTTATTCCAGGGATGCTTTATGCCAGTATTGCTCATGCACCTAGTATACATGCCAAAGTAAAAAGCTATCAAGGAGAAAAATCCATTGCTAGTCCAGGCGTAAAATTTGTACTCAAAACTGAGCGTAAAATGCCTCATGCTAGTACGGAAGCAGTAGCTGTTTTAGCAGATTCCTACTGGGCTGCTTTAAAGGGAAAACGATTACTAAATATCGAATGGGAAAGTACCGAAGCTGATTCCATGAATACGGATAAGTATTTCAATCAATTGAAAGAAGCAGGGAAAAACCCAGGATATGAATACAAGGAATCTCTGACCGGTGATGTCAATAAGGCATTTGCTCAAGCCACTCAGGTCATTGAAGCAGCCTATCAAACTCCCTTTTTAGCTCATGCTCCTATGGAGCCTGAGAATGCCACGGTCTATGTGCAAGAGGGTAAAGTAGAGGTTTGGGCTCCAGTTCAAGGCCCTGATTCATTAGTCACTGAATTAGCTGCTTACTTAGGCATCAAAAAAGAAAATGTTAAAATTAATGTCACCTTCTTGGGTGGGGCTTTCGGTAGAAAAGCCTATTATGATTATGTCTTAGAAGCAGCCCATTTATCCAAGCAAATCAATGCCCCTGTAAAGGTGATTTGGACTAGAGAGGATGATACCCAACAAGGACCTTTCCGTCCGGGTATGCTATCTGTCATGAAAGGCGCTCTTGATGCACAAGGAAAGGTGCAAGCATTTGAACATAAAATGAATGGTGCTTCTATTTTGAATCAAGTATTCCAAGTTCCTTTAGATAATGCCCCGGATCCATGGGCAGAGGAAGGAATTAACTTGCCAGATAGTCCCTATGCTTTTCCGAACAGAAGAAATTCATTTAGTCTAGTTAAAACCAAAATACCAATACTTTGGTGGCGTTCGGTATATGCTTCCAATAATTTATTTGGCCAAGAATCTTTCATCGATGAATTGGCTCACCAGGCAAAGAAAGATCCTTTGGCTTTTCGTTTAGAATTGCTGTCAGGCTCTCCTCGCTTTGTAGATGTTTTAAAGAAATTGGCTGAATTGTCTAATTATCAACAATTGAAGGCACAAGGAAAGGCAGTTGGTATAGCCATTGCTCGATCTTTTTCTTCTATCTGCGCGCATGCCATTGTAGTGGAAAAGCAAGGGAATGGAATCAGCATTAAAAAAGTTTATTCAGTCATTGATTGCGGAGTGCCCATTAACCCTAGAAATATCAAGGCACAGGTGCAAAGTAATATTACCATGGGACTTACTGCTGCCATTAAAAATGAAATTACGGTAGTGAACGGACAAACCCAGCAAAGTAATTTTCATGACTATGCGGTACTACGACAAGGTGAAATACCTGAAATAGAGGTTTTCGTTATGCCAAGCACAGAAGCTCCAGGAGGTGTTGGTGAGCCTGGACTTCCACCGGTAGCTCCAGCATTATGTAATGCGGTGTTTTTAGCCACAGGTAAGCGAGTAAGAACTTTACCATTTGATATCTCAAACGTCTAATGTTGGGAGTTCTTTTAGCGGCAGGGGCTTCTTCCCGACTAGGGGAGCCTAAGGCTTTAATTACTTTAGGGCAAAAAACTTTAATTGAAAGAAGCTTGCAGGTTTTGCAAGCTCCTTTATTGGATAAGGTTCTTGTGGTTTTAGGTGCCCAGAAAGATGCTATTCGCAGCATTATTTCTCAAGAACCCATCGAGATTTTAGAAAGTCAGGATTGGGCTTTGGGTCAAGGTAATACCTTGTCAGAGTGTATGCGCGCATTAGCTCCTCGAAAAGAGTCAGTTCTCGTCATGTTGGTAGATACACCCTTTGTTCAGGAAAAACATATTCAAGCCATTTTAAAGGCTCACCTTGAGTATCCTAATCAAGTAATCATTTCCTCATTTCAAGGTCAATCTTCTCCTCCTGTATTGATTCCCTATGCGCATCAAGCCAAATTATATGATTGGAAGGGAGATAAAGGTTTTGGTCCATTTTGGAAATCTCATCCTGAGATTTGCACTTGGATTTCCTTTGAAGAAGAATACCGAGATTTGGATACAGTAGAGGATAAAAAGTATTGGCAAGAAAATTGGGAGAAATAGAAAGGATTAATTGGAATATTCCTGATTTAATCGTTTCCCTCCAAGCAAAAATTATTACCTTTGTGCTCAATTGCTTGCTTTAAAGCCATTTCTTACATTAAAATTTACATTGTGGAATCCAACGAAAGCTTACCCACCCTCGAAACTGCCAAAAAATTAGGTTTACTTCCAGAAGAATATGATCGCATTCAAGAGATTTTAGGTCGCAAACCTAACTTCACTGAATTATCTATTTTTTCTGTTATGTGGTCTGAGCATTGTAGTTATAAAAACTCCATTGTTTGGTTAAAAACTTTACCTAAAGATTCTCCTCGTATGTTGGCTAAGGCTGGTGAGGAAAATGCGGGTTTGGTAGATTTAGGAGATGGATTAGGATGTGCCTTTAAAATTGAATCGCACAATCACCCATCTGCCCTAGAGCCTTACCAAGGTGCGGCTACAGGTGTTGGAGGTATCAATCGCGATATTTTTACCATGGGGGCTCGCCCCATTGCTCAATTAAACTCCTTACGTTTTGGAAATATTGAATTGGCTAAGACTAAATGGTTGGTAAAAGGTGTGGTTAAAGGTATTGGTGATTATGGTAATGCGTTTGGTATACCAACAGTGGGAGGTGAGGTTTTCTTTGACGATTGTTATTCCACTAACCCATTGGTTAATGCATTCTCGGCAGGAATTTTAAAAGTAGGAAAACAAGCTTCAGCTATTTCATATGGAGTAGGTAATCCTGTATTCATTGTAGGATCAGCTACAGGTAAAGATGGTATTGGAGGGGCAAGCTTTGCTTCTGAAGATATCACGGCTAAGTCATCAGAAAAATTACCTGCAGTACAAGTAGGGGATCCATTCCAAGAGAAATTATTGTTAGAAGCTTCTTTAGAAATCATAGAAGCTGGTTGTGTGATTGGTATCCAAGACATGGGGGCAGCAGGTATTATTTGCTCTACGTCTGAAATGTCTGCCAAAGGTGAGCATGGAATGATCATAGATTTGTCTAAAGTTCCTACACGTCAACCAAACATGAAACCTTTTGAAATTCTATTATCAGAATCTCAAGAGCGTATGTTAATCGTGGTTGAAAAGGGTAGAGAACATGAAGCGAAGAAAATATTTGATAAGTGGGATTTAAATTGTGAGCAAATAGGTGAAGTAACCGACACCAAACGTCTTCAATTCTTCCAAGATGGACAATTAGTAGCGGATGTTCCTGCAGATGATTTAGTACTTGGCGGAGGCGCTCCTATCTACCACCGTGAATACCGTGAGCCTGCTTATTACCAAGAGTTTAAGAAATTTAAGATAGATTCAGTTAAAGATTTAGAAGCTGGTGAAATCAGTAAAGCTTTTGATTTTTTAATGAATCACCCCAATATTGCTTCCAAAAAATGGGTAGCTGAACAGTATGATTCATCCATTGGTCGTGCTAACCGCAATACCAATGCACCATCTGATGCGGCGGTCGTAAAAGTACATGGTTCTAAGAAATCGATTGTTATTACGGTCGACTGTAACTCACGCTACGTGAATGCGGATCCAGAAGAAGGATGTGCCATTGCGGTAGCGGAGGCTGCGCGTAATATTGTTTGTTCTGGAGGGGTACCCGTAGCCATTACCAATTGCTTGAATTTTGGAAATCCTTACGTGCCAGAAGTATATTGGCAGTTTGTTGGGGCCATTAAAGGTATGAGAAAAGCTTGTTTGGCCTTTGAAACTCCTGTAACCGGTGGTAATGTGAGTTTTTATAACCAATCTTCTGATGAAGGCCCTGTTTTCCCTACGCCTACCATCGGAATGTTAGGTATCTTAGAGGAGGCAAGTCAAAAGATGACCTTGGATTTCAAAGAAGAGGGTGATTTAATCTATTTAGTGGGTGAGAGCGTAAATGATATCGCTTCATCTGAATATTTATATTCTTACCAAGGCGTTAAGGCTAGTCCATCTCCACATTTTAATTTGGAGACCGAGCAAAAAATTCAAGGGGGAATAGCCTCGTTGATTCAACAATCTTTGATTCAATCAGCTCATGATTTATCGGATGGAGGATTATTAGTGGCCTTAGCAGAATCTTCTTTCCCACGTCAAAAAGGATTTGCCATAAATACTGATACTAGTGTTCGTCTAGATGCTTTCTTATTTGGAGAAGCTCAAAGCCGGGTATTGGTATCTGTTTCACCTGATAAACAAGCGGCTTTTGAAGCCCATTTGAAATCTCAAACGATTCCATTTAGTTCATTAGGTGTGGTGACGGGTCATGATTTCATCGTAGATGGTCAAATCATTTCATCTCAAGCTAAGGCTTCAGAATCATTCCATACAGCTTTAGAAAAAGCGTTGAATTAGATTTTAAAATCAAAGAAAATGAGCCGTTATCTACTACAATTTTCGTACGATGGCGGCTTTTTTCATGGATTTCAAATCCAGCAAAATGCCGTTTCGGTTCAATCGGAACTAGAAAATGCTTTAGGCACTCTAGCTGGAATACCAGTGGATTTAGTGGGTAGTAGTCGGACAGATACAGGCGTTCATGCCCTTGAACAATTTGCCCATTTTGATATTCAGGAGGAGGCCTATCAACCCAAGGAAGACTGGGTGTATCGTTTAAATCGAATATTACCTGCAAGTTTAGCTATTCAGGCGATTTATCAGGTTCCAGACGATTTTCATGCTCGATTTGATGCTACGGCTAGAACGTATGAATATCGCATATCTCAATCCAAGGACCCATTTTCCAAGGAATATGCTTATTGGTTTGAGACTCCATTGAATGTGGAGGCGATGAATGAAGCAGCTCAAATTTTATTGCATCACCGTGATTTTCAAAGTTTCTCCAAAGTGAAAACGGATGTAACAACCTTCGACTGCCACATTAGCCTTGCTGTTTGGCGAAGAGAAGGGCATCAATTGATCTTTACCATTCAGGGAAATCGTTTTTTAAGAGGGATGGTGCGAGCCGTAGTAGGTACTTTGATTGAAATTGGCTTGGGTAAATGGAATCAACAAGATTTGCTCCGTATTTTAGCAGCTAAAGATCGAAAACAGGCAGGAAGGGCAGTTCCAGCGCATGGATTACACTTAATTCAAGTAGCATATCCAGCACTTACATTCGTTTCCAAATGTTCATCATGACTTCCATCCAAGTACTAGCTAACTGTACTTTAATACTTTTGGCCTTGTAATTGATACTTTTTTGGTTGTATTTACTAATCCAAATCTCTTTAAAGCCTAATTTTTCAGCTTCAGCAATGCGCTGATCGATGCGCGTTACTGCCCTTAATTCGCCTCCAAGACCTACTTCAGAAGCAAAACATATATGGGAATCGATCACTTTATCTTCATGGGAAGAAAGTAGAGACATACAAGCCGCCAAGTCCAATGCTGGGTCATCTACTCGGATGCCTCCAGTAATATTAAGAAACACATCTTGGGTCCCTAGCCTAAATCCACCTCTTTTTTCTAAAACCGCCAATAACATATTTAAGCGTTTGGCATCATAGCCAGTAGCCGTTCTTTGAGCTGTGGCATAGGAGGTTTGCGTAACTAATGATTGAATTTCAATCAACAGTGGTCTATTTCCTTCTAAAATGGTACCAATGGCGATGCCAGAGGCAGGCTCGTCCCGGGAAGAAAGTAGGATTTCTGAAGGATTACTCACGGGTCTTAAACCATTTCCTAGCATTTCGTAAATTCCCAACTCCGATGTACTGCCAAATCGATTTTTCGTGGTACGCAATGTGCGGTAGATCATGTTTCGATCCCCCTCAAATTGAAGTACTGTATCCACCAAATGCTCTAATACTTTGGGTCCAGCAATTGATCCTTCCTTGGTGATATGTCCTACCAAAAAGATGGGTGTGCCACTTTCTTTTGCGAACCTCATTAACTCCAAGGCACATTCCCTAATTTGAGATACGGAACCCGGTCCAGATTCAATTTGATCCGAATACAAGGTTTGTATGGAATCAATGATAATTAAATCAGGATCTAAGTCAATCAGGTGCTTAAATATTTGCTGAGTATTGGTTTCCGTAAGGATATATAAATCTTGAGAGATAGGACCTAATCGATCTGCCCTTAATTTTATCTGCTGTTCAGACTCTTCTCCTGTCACATATAATATCTTCGGTCCTTGAAGTGAAAGTGCCACTTGAAGAAGTAGGGTAGATTTTCCAATTCCAGGTTCACCTCCTATGAGGACAAGACTACCCGGTACAATTCCCCCACCTAAAACTCGATTGAACTCTTCATCGGAGCACTGAAGCTTTGGACTACTCTCGAAGCTTATTTCTTGCAATAATTTCGGTATTGGGGCCGTTTTAAAGGTGCTTTTATTTTTCCAAACCTCAGCAGGATGGATGGTTGTTTCAAGGAGTTCTTCCACAAAAGTGTTCCATTCACCACATGCTGGACATTTACCTAGCCATTTGGGTGATGACTGTCCACAGGATTGACAAATAAAAGAAGTTTTGGCTTTGGCCACATCTATAGATTAAGAACTCAAAATTACGCTTTGATTTGGTTTTTCCTTTTTTTTCGGAGTAAAAAGGATAATTTTACAAGCTAATTGAATTAAACCGCCCTCTCATGAAAAAGTCAATGAAATTTAGTCTTTTAATTTTATTCCTGTTGGGAATGATTTTTCACGCAAATGCTCAATTTGGAGCAAGAAAAGCTACTGGTAGTTTCTTCCGTGTAGGAATAAAAGGAGGAATCACTTTGTCTTCAATTAATGTAGAAAGTATGACGTATAAAGGGACGGCTGTTCCCATTAATGATATCCTCAATCAAAATTTGGCTTTAAAAACAGGTTATGTAGGGGGAGTTTATGCCCGTGTTGGACGGAAATTGTTCATCGAGCCCGAAGTCTTATTAACGGCCAAAAACGCCACCATTAATTTTAGCAATGGTAATAGAATGGTGGATGTAGCTTATACTAGTTTAGATGTACCTCTACTTTTAGGATATAAACTTGGTCCCTTGCATGTATTGGCAGGTCCAGTTGCTTCTTATAATTTAAATTCAGACAATACCATAGCTCAGGCTATTACTTCCGTGGCTTCATCTGTTTCGGTGCGTGATGCGGTTTCTAAGGCCTATTTCTCGTATTCCGTAGGAGGAGGTTTGGATTTATTGGGAATGACTTTGGACCTTCGGTATGAAGGAAATTTAACGGATTTATCGAAAACTGTACCTATACCAAGTGAAGTTAATATTTCTCAAAAGGCCAGTGTTTGGCATGTAACCTTAGGTATTAAAATATTATAATAAATTTTTTTTGAATGAATGAACAAATCAAGGTGATTCAGGCTGAAATTGAGGCTTTTGTCATTTCAAATGAATCAGATGTCGAGCAATTTCGAATTCAGTTTGTAGGTCGCAAAAGTCGGTTAGCAAGTTTATTTGATGGTTTGAAGGATGTGCCTGCAGAAAATAGGAGGGAAGTTGGTCAAGCCTTAAATCAATTAAAAAACCTAGCGGAAAATAAGTTTAACCAAGCCC
Organism: Aquirufa sp. Wall-65K1; assembly: GCF_054558475.1. Taxonomy (NCBI): domain Bacteria; kingdom Pseudomonadati; phylum Bacteroidota; class Cytophagia; order Cytophagales; family Flectobacillaceae; genus Aquirufa; species Aquirufa sp. Wall-65K1. The sequence goes on from NZ_JBPXKD010000001.1 coordinate 32,829, forward strand.
AGGAATCATTTGCGGATTCGAAGACAAGCTTTGAAGTTCCTTCCGACTTGACATTGTCTAGTCCGGTTCAACAAGGTACATTGCATCCTTTAACCCTGGTTCGTAGCCGCATACTAGAGATATTTAATCGTATGGGTTTTTCTGTTTCAGATGGACCAGAAATAGAAACCGATTTTTATAATTTCACTGCCCTTAATTTTCCAGCCAATCACCCGGCTAGAGAAATGCAAGACACTTTTTTTATTGAAAAAGGTGCAGGTGAAATTCAAGACGATGTCCTATTACGTACCCATACCTCAAATGTTCAAATTCGTTTGATGCAGCACCAGAAGCCACCTATTCGTTCGGTTATGCCAGGACGAGTATACCGCAATGAGGCTATCTCTGCCCGGGCTCACTGTTTGTTTCATCAAGTAGAAGGACTCTATGTGGATGAAAAAGTAAGTTTCAAAGATTTGAAAGATACACTTTATCACTTCGCTAAGGAGATGTTTGGGAAAGATACTAAAGTACGTTTCCGTCCTTCCTATTTTCCATTTACTGAGCCTAGCGCTGAAATGGATATTACTTGTTTGCTATGTAAAGGAGAAGGCTGTAATGTTTGTAAGCAAGCGGGCTGGGTTGAAATTGCTGGCGCTGGTATGGTAGATCCTAATGTGTTGGAAAATGTGGGCATTGACTCCAAAAAATACAATGGTTTTGCCTTTGGAATGGGTATTGAGCGTATTACCATGTTAAAATACCAAATCAAAGATTTACGCTTATTTACGGAAAATGACGTACGTTTTTTAAAGCAATTCAATTAACAACTCTTAACATCAAGCTTTTTTTAGCCAGCTTGAATCCCTGTACATTTGATTTTAATTTGTAAAATATGATGAATTTTAAACGCTTAAATAATGTCACTGGCTGGGTCGTTTTTGCCATCGCATTAGTTACGTATACTTTAACTGTTGAACCGACCGCTTCTTTCTGGGATTGTGGCGAATTCATCGCTTGTTCCTATAAATTACAGGTCCCTCACCCTCCAGGAGCACCTTTGTTCTTATTGCTAGGTCGTATGTTTTCCTTATTAGCCCTAGGCGATGTAAGTCGAGTGGCTTTTTGGGTAAATATGCTATCGGTAATTAGTAGTGCATTAACCATTTTGTTTATGCATTGGACCATTGTTATGATTGGTCGCAAAGTAATTAACAAGCCTTTTGAAGCATTAAATAAGACAGAAACCTTTACTTTGTTATTTTCAGGAGTGGTAGGATCATTGATTTATACCTTCTCTGATTCTTTCTGGTTCTCTGCTGTGGAAGCAGAGGTTTATGCCATGTCATCTTTCTTTACGGCCATAGTAGTATGGGCTGCTTTCCGCTGGGAATTGGTTGAGGATCGAGCAGAAGCAAATCGTTGGTTGCTATTTATCGCTTATTTGGTTGGATTATCCATTGGGGTCCACTTATTGAACTTAGTGACTTTACCTGCTCTTGCTATTTTATATTATTTTAAACGTGAGGCCAAACCAACTTACAAAGGTGGTTTTATAGCCATGTTTATTGGCTTGGTAATTTTGGCCATTATTAATTCTGGAATTATTCCAGGGCTACCATCCATCGCCTTTAAATTTGAATTATTCTTTGTGAATTCTTTGGGTTTAAGTAACGGCAGTGGAGCTTTATTTTTCTTGTTTTTAATCATTTTGGGAGTGGTGTTAGGTATTCGTTATTCCTATGCCAAAGGCAAAGAAGTATTAAATGTCGCCTTGTTTTCTTTTGTATTCTTGATGATCGGCTATTCCACTTATACCGTGGCTTTAGTTCGTTCGGGTTATAATCCTCCCATCAATGAAAACGATCCAAGCAATATCTTGAATTTCTTGAAGTATTTAAAAAGAGAGCAATATGGAGAGCGTTCATTGCTTTATGGTCCAGTGTATACGGCAGAAATTGAAGAATTTAAACAAGGAGAGCCTGTTTATAAGTTGAAGGATGGTAAATATGAGGTTTATACCTACAAGCCTGAATATGTATACCAAAAGGATCAACAAATGTTGTTACCACGTGTTTACAGTAATTCACCTCAGCATGTCGCCTTATATCAAGAGATGTTGGGTATCCCTGCAGGACAAAAGCCTAGTTTTGGTGATAATCTTCGCTTCATGTTTACCCATCAAATTGGCCACATGTACATGCGTTATTTGCTATGGAATTTCTTAGGGCGAGAAAGTGATTACCAAGATGCTTGGGCCATTAATCCCTTCCAAGATTCTTCTAATTTACCGGAGAGTTTAGCTAATAATAAAGCGAGAAATAATTATTTCTTCTTACCATTAATCTTGGTTTTCTTAGGCTTCTATTTGCTTTACAGTAAAAATGAAAAGGATTTTCTCATCACAATCCTCATGTTTGTTTTGAGCGGGGTAGCTTTGGTCGTTTATTTGAATTCACCTCCCGTAGAGCCTCGTGAACGAGATTATATCTATGTAGGTTCTTTCTATTTTATGGCTATTTGGGCTGGTTTAGGTGTGATGCAAATTGGGGAATGGTTGAGCAAGATTGTTCGAAGCCCTCAATTGAAATGGTCACTTTTAGCGGTGTTTGGACTTCCTGCCCCATTGATTATGGCCCAGCAAAACTGGGATGATCATGATCGCAGCGGTAGGTACCACCAAATCGATTTTGCTAAAAACCTTTTGAATAGTTGTGCGCCTAATGCCATCTTATTTACGGGCGGAGATAATGATACCTTCCCTCTTTGGTATGTACAAGAGGTAGAGGGTTTCCGAACTGACGTTCGTGTATGTAATTTGTCTCTTTTAGGTACTGACTGGTACATTGATCAAATGAAGCGTCAAACTTACCAATCGGCTCCATTACCGATTGAATTGACTAAAGATCAATTTCTAGAAGGAGTAAATGACCAAGTGATGTATAACGGTAATCCCAACATAACGGGGATGTCTTTGCCAGATTATTTGGATTTACTTCATAAAAATGATCCGAGAATTCAAGCCCAAACTCAGTCGGGAGATATGATTAATACCTTCCCATCTGATTCTTTGGTCATTCCGGTTAATCCGACTGAAATTGCAGCTAGTAATTGGTTCCCTAAAGAGTTTACTCCATTTTTGAGTACAAGTATTGGTTGGAAACTTCCGGGTAAAAATATCTTTAAAGGTGAATTGATTCAATTGGAGGTGATTTCAAACAATGCGAAAACTGGCTGGAAACGTCCTATTTATTTTGCTTCTACCTTGCCTAATGATCAATATTTAGGTTTAAAGGAAAGTATGCAATTAGAAGGTTATGCCTATCGTTTGATGCCATTTAAGATTCCAGGAGCCAAAGATGGTTTTGTGAATACTAAAATTATGGCAGATAACTTCTTGAATAAAATGTATTGGAGGGGTTTAAATGATGAAAAGGTATATTATCATGGTGATTTTTACTTGGGTATACCAAGTGTTACTGCTCGTTTAGGAGTTTATCGTTTAGCAGATCAGTTGATACGCGAAGGTAATTTGCCTAAAGCTAAACAGGTGCTAGATCATTTAGATAAGGTCATGCCAAACAAAGTAATACCTTATGACCAATTCTCTGCCAGCTCTGTTGGTTTGTATTTGGAAATTGGGGATGAGGCAAAGGCTTTAAGTATGGCCAATACCATTATCCGACGTAACTCCAAGGCAATTGATTTTTATTTCTCTGAAGACAATGTTCGTTCACATGATCGCGACATTCAGATAGCCTTCTATGAAATGAATTTGATTGTTTCTGCCTTTAAAGAATCGAAAGTGAATCCAGCTAAATACAAAGAGTTGGAAGAAATTTTCAATAAGCAAATACAAAGAATTAACGGATAAAGTATCCCTTTTCATGTAAACGACAAAAGGCTTGAATTTTCAAGCCTTTTGTCGTTTTAGTGTATGGTGTTTTTCTAACTAAACATATCTCGAACCTTATGAAAGAATCCTTTGTCGGATTTTCCCGGTTGAGGAACAAAGTTTTCCGAGCTTCTTAATTTCTCTAAGATTTCTGTTTCTTCTTTGGTTAATTGTTTCGGAGTCCAAATATTGACATGTACCAATTGATCGCCTACATGGTAACCGTTTAGTTCTTTGATTCCTTTGCCTTTTAAGCGAAGAATTTTACCGCTTTGGGTTCCTGCCTCTAAATTGATTTTTGCTTTCCCTCCAATCGTTGGAACCTCTACTGAGGTACCTAATGCAGCATCAGCAAAGCTCACATATAAATCATAGATGATATTGTTTCCATCACGGTGCAATACCTCATGTGCTTCTTCCTCTATCACGATTAATAAATCTCCTGCCACACCACCACGGGGAGGGACATTTCCCTTGCCATTCATGGATAGCTGCATGTCGTTTGACACACCAGCTGGGATTTTGATTGGGATTATTTCCTCTTCAAGTACACGTCCTTCACCGAAACAAACATCACATTTAGCTCCAACACTCTTTCCCTCTCCACTACATGTAGGGCAAGTAGAGGACGTTACCATTTGTCCTAGCATGGTTTGCTGTACTCGACGTATTTGACCAGAACCTTGGCATGTTTGACATGTTTTTAGGTCAGTACCATTTTTAGATCCATTTCCAGAACAAGTTTTACAAGCTACATGGCGTTTAACTTTAATTTTTTTCTCAACGCCATTGGCAATCTCCTCTAAATTAAGTTTTAGCTTAATGCGTAGATCCGAACCTTTACGTTGGCGTCTTCCACCACCGCCTCGGCCACCTGAGAAAAAGCTTCCAAATGGGCTTTCATCCCCAAAGATATCTCCAAATTGAGAGAAGATATCTTCCATGTTCATGTTGCCGCCATTAAAGCCACCACCTGCTGCTCCACCCATGCCCGCATGTCCGAATCGGTCGTATTGGGCTTTTTTCTGCGCATTGCTTAAAACTTCATAAGCCTCTGCCGCTTCTTTGAACTTCTCTTCTGCTTCCTTGTTATCAGGGTTTTTATCTGGATGGTATTTAATGGCCATCTTACGATATGCCTTCTTAATCTCCTCTTCTGAAGCCGTTTTAGCTACCCCTAATACCTCGTAATAATCTCTTTTTTGAGCCATTGTATTTATTAATTACCAACCACCACTTTCGCAAAGCGGATGACCTTTTCATGTAGTGTATATCCTTTTTCAATCACCTCAAGTACTTTACCTTTATCGGCTTCCGTTGGCGCAGCAAACTGAGTTATGCAATCATGTATTTCTGCATCAAATGTTTCCCCTTTAGCAGGAAGTTCTTTTAAGCCTTTAGATTGTAGGACTGAATTAATTTTCGCAAAAATCAATTGAATACCTTCGGAAATTTCACCTTCAGGTGCATTCGCTAGGGCACGCTCATAATCATCGATAACGGGTAGCAAATCAACAATCAAACCAGCAGATGCTGTTTGGATTAATTCTACTTTTTCTTTGGCGGTACGCTTTCTGAAATTTTCAAAGTCTGAATACAAGCGAAGGTATTTTTCCTTCATTTCTGCTAACTCATCCGTAGGAGTTTCCTGCTGCTCGCTCTCTTCGTTTTCTGTCAAATTTTCCTGATTTTCGGATTGGATTTTCTCTTCCTCTAAATTATTCTCGTTTTCTTTCTTTTTCATAAGGCAAAATTAATACGCTTTTATAGCCACACAAATCATAAGCCAAAAAGTATTTTATGACAGTTTGGCAGAGATAAGCCATATTCGTAATTTTAGGCATATGACACTAACTCCACATCAAGTTTCGGCAATCATCAAAATAAAGGCCCTAGATGCTGGATTTTCTTTTTGTGGAATATCTAAGGCAGATTTTTTGGAGGAAGAGGCTCCGCGTTTGGAAGCTTGGTTAAACCAAGGTTTGCATGGTGAGATGGCTTATATGGCCAACCATTTTGATAAACGTTTGGATCCTAGAAAATTGGTGGAGGGGTGTCAAACGGTCGTTTCATTGGTTTTTAATTATTTTCCAAGTCCTAGCTTAAGCCCTTTAAATCATCATTTTAAGGTCTCTAAATATGCTTTTGGAGAAGATTACCACCGGGTAGTGAAAGATAAGATGCAAGTGTTGTGGGATGCTCTTCAAGATGAAATAGGGGAGATATCAGGACGGATGTTTGTGGACTCTGCTCCGGTATTAGAAAAAGCCTGGGCAAAGAAATCAGGATTGGGCTGGTTGGGTAAAAACGGAAATTTGATTATTCCCAAACAGGGGAGCTTTTACTTTATTGCCGAACTGCTCATTGATCTTCCTGCCGAGCCAGATGGTCCTATCAAGGATTTTTGTGGTACATGCACTAGGTGTATTGATGCCTGTCCTACGGAAGCTTTAAGCCCCTATTGGGTGGATGGTTCTAAATGTATTTCCTATTTCACGATTGAATTGAAAAACGGCATTCCGGCTTCTATGAAATCTGATTTTCAGGATTGGATTTTTGGATGTGATATTTGCCAAGATGTTTGCCCTTGGAACCGCTTTTCGAAGCCGCATCAAGAACCTAGGTTTGAAACTAGTCCTGCCTTTTTAGAAATGAAGAAGGGAGATTGGGAATCATTATCTGAACAAGTATTCAAAGAATTATTCCACTATTCGGCTATTAAACGCACGAAAATAACTGGCTTACAAAGAAATATTCAATACGTAAACAAAAAAAACGAGTCATGAAATTCATGACCCGTTTCCACAAAATTAAACCCTAAAGTGATAGTCTTACGATCAATTGTAGATCAATTTCTTCTGTGGTCTTAATGCTTTCGCCAATTAGTGCTGCAGCACGTCGACCAATTTTTTCAGGTTGGTTTGAAAGGACAGTAATACCCCCTGATAATATTTCTTTGTATCCTTGATCATTGTAGGATATGATACCGATGTCTTTCCCTAATTTCCATTTTTGCTGATCTGCGTATTTGATGGCCTGAATTAAGTCTGAATCATCCAGGGTGAAATACAATTCGCCTTGGTTTAATTCTTCTCCCTCCAGACCATCTAATACTTTAAAATCCATGTTAATGGACTCACAGAAATCTCCACAGCCATTGATAAATTCCGCATCGAAGTATTCTTCTTCGGTTAATACGAGATTTAAACAACGGTATTTTTGAAACAGGTTTGTATGGTTGGTAAATTCTTGAATGATTTGAGATTTTGGATGGCAAACTATACTCGCATGAGTATTTTGCATACTTTCAAATTGCTGGTCTAACAAGATTAATCGGTCACCAGCAATCTTTTTTAAGCATTTAATATTTTCCTCTTCCTCTTCAATCAAATGAGGCATAATTACATAGTAATGGTAATTGCCCAATTGTTGACCTAATATTTCTTGAAATTGACGCGTCTTGTATTGATAAGTAAAAATGTCCACCAATACATTTTTGCCTACAGCTTCATTAAAAGAATTAAAGATGGCTTTATTGGTGTCAGTAATTTTGCCTACTAAAAACATCACCTTGGTTTTTAGCTTCAGCGACGAGTTGGAGATGAAATACCCTTTTCTAAAAATGGAGGTGATGGCTCCCATCTTATGCAACTCAGTATAGGCTCTTTCTACCGTATCTCTCGATAAATAACATTCTTCCGAGGCTTCATTGATGGAAGGCAGACGTTCCCCCGGCTTCAATTCTCCCATCTCAATATCTTGAAGAAGTGAATTAATTAATTGCTGGTATTTTGGCAACTTATTATCAAAATTTTTGCCAGAAAACGAAACAAATGATTTATTCATAATTTGGTTCTGAAAGATTTACTAATGGAGAAAGCTTTGAGTTAAAAACTAAATTATTATGTCTCAAAACGTGTTCAAAATTAAGTTCAAGAGCTTGGATACTTTAGGACAAATCTTTCATATTTAAGGATATATCTTGCAAAATCACCCATTTGAAAGAATTTGAAGGTATTTTTTACCCTTTAATCACCTTTTCTAGGGAAATAGGACATTGGCTAAATATTTCTATGTAGGATAAATCATCTCAGGATTCAGGAATATTTTTCTAATTTTAGTTTTTATTAGCCTAATAAAAGAAACCTTTTGAAACGATTATTTGGACTTTTCTTGCTTTTGTTTTTGGGTGTAAGTTGGCCACTTTCTGCCCAAAAGAGTCAGCGTTATGAACGCTTGACTACGGCATCCGGATTATCTCAAAGTACCATTTCAAAAATTATTCAGGATAAAAAAGGCTTTCTTTGGTTTGCCACTTCAGACGGACTTAACCGCTATGATGGGAATAATTTTGTGGTTTTTAGAAGTAACCCATCGGATTCAACCACCCTTAGTGGAAGTGATATTTTTACCATGTGTGAAGATGATGAAGGCAATATGTGGGCGGGCACCAGGAATGCTGGTTTGAATAAAATTGACCTATCTACGGGTAAGGTTTATCGTTTTTCTAAGGGCCCTAATGGTGAGGATTTTTCTTCCATGACCGTTTCTTCCATTTTGAATTTGGGAAATCATCGGGTCATGGTTTCTGCCACAGGCTTGGGTATTTTAATTTATGACACACGAGAAAACAAATTAATAGCCAAAGAATCGGACGTAAAAAACCCCATGATGGCAGATGTGGTGCGTATTTATCGCCATTCTAAAGGGGCTATCTGGTTTGGTACGCGCACGGGTTTATTGATATCCAGGCTTGGACCTAGATCCTATATGCCATTCAAATTGTCAGAAAAAAATTTAACACCGGATTACCGTATTCGGGTTATTAATGAGGCGGCTAATGGTGACATACTTGTGGGGACGGAGGGAAGAGGGTTATTTCGATTTAATCCGCAAAACCAACATTTTACTCGGGTATTTTACAATGCCCAAAGTCCTTTAAGTCGGCAAAATATCGTTACCAGCCTAACAAAAGATGCCTATAAGAATTTATGGATAGGAACAGATAATGGAGTATATGTACTAAATAAGGAAGATTTTTCCTCTTATTATCAAATTTCATCGAATCCTGATCCAGACCTTGGAATTAGTTCTTTTTCTGTCACCAGTTTATTTACTGATGCCAATCTAAATACCTGGGTAGGAACTTGGGAAGCAGGCTTAAATATTGCCTTTTACCAAAAACCTCGCTTTTCCATTCTACGTTACAAACCTAACACCTTGCAAGGGCTTTTAAGTAATAAAGTTACGGCCATAAGTGCTAGTAAAACGGATCCCAATGGCGTATGGATTGGTTTGAATGTGGGTTTGTCCTACTTTAATTATAAAACAGGGAAAATTGAGCATATCGTTAATAATGCTGGAGTTAACAAATTAAATCAGGTTTCAGATTTTGACGTCAGTTTATTACAATCGGATAAAGATGGTAATTTATGGATTGGCGTTTGGGGTAATGGCTTGATAAATTTGACTTCCCAAAAGAAGCAAATTGCCTATCCATATCAATTAGGTAACCGGGCTGCAAATTTGACGGCCATGAGCTTAATGGGAAATAAACTTTGGCTTGGGACCGTTGGTTTAGGCCTTTTAGAATTTGATATTCCCACTAAGAAATACCGTATTCCTTACCCAGCCTTAGGATCTAAGAATTTTGCGGGTAAGAATATTTCCAGTCTTATGGTCCTTGAAAATAAGCAAATATGGATAGGAACTACTGGCTTTGGATTATATCTGTACGACATAGCTAGTCAACAATTGACACATTTTGAGAAAAACGGAGCTCCCAACGGAATCCGATACAATAATATTACTAAAATATTTCAAGATCGGAATAAGCGAATTTGGGTGTTGACGAATGGGGGAGGTTTACATTTATTTCTTGGACCGGGTAAAGGTTTTAGGAACCTTACCGTGGCAGATGGTTTAGCATCTAATACTTTAAGAAGTATGATGGAGGATAAACAGGGAAACCTCTGGATTAGTACCAACGGAGGAATATCTAAAATGAACCCTAAAACACTCAAATTTGTCAATTTTGATGAATTGGATGGACTTCAAGGGAAGGAGTTTTTGGCCAATGCTTATAGTCAGAATAACAAAGACTGGTTGTTTTTTGGCGGCGCAAATGGACTTAATTTTATTAAGGCAGATAGCCTTAGGATGAAAATGGATATTCCGCCAATTTATTTAACTGGTTTAAAGATTTTCAATAAACCCGTTAAAGTAGGGGACGAAAATTCACCTTTAGAGCGAGATATCCTTCAAACTAAGCATTTAATACTTCAGCCGAATCAGACAGTTTTTAGCTTAGATTTCGTGGCTTTGGAATATCAAAGGCCAAAGAACAATCGCTACGCATATTATTTAGAGGGTTTTGATAAAGAATGGAATGAGGTAGGAACACAACGCACGGCCACTTATACCAACCTTAATCCCGGGGATTATACCTTTAAAGTGAAAGCTACTAATTCCGATGGTGTATGGGGTGAAAAACCATTCGAATTAAAAATTACCGTTTTGCCTCCTTGGTATAGAACCTGGTGGGCATATGGACTCTATTCTCTCATTTTATTTGGTTTGATCTATGGTTTTATGCGTGAAGTAAGAATTCGCGAGGCATTTAAAACGGACCTTAGGATGAAGGAAATTGAGAAGGAGAGAATTCGAGAGTTGGAGCAAGTGAAAACTCATTTCTTTACAAATATCTCTCATGAGTTAAGAACGCCATTGACATTGATAATCAGTCCATTAGAGAAATATTTTTTAAATAATACACAGGCCAATAAAGAACAAAAATCTAGGATATTGGCCATCTACCAAAATGCACAAAAACTATTACACCTAATCAATCAATTGCTTGATTTATCTAAAATTGAAGCAGGGAAGCAACAACCTGTCATAGCGCAACATGATTTAATTTTACAATTGAATGGTATCATGCAAGGATTTGAAGCCTATGCCGTTCAAAAGCAAATTAAATTAAAATGGGTTCCACCCATGGAATCCCTATTTGTATATTACGATGCCGACATCATTGAAAAATGTATTTCTAATTTACTTTCCAACGCATTTAAGCATACTCCAGAAGATGGAACCATAGCCGTCAAAATGGATTTAATTAAGCAGTTTAAAGCGGGATCTGAGGAAGTTCAAGTGGCTAAAATTCATGTGATGGATACGGGTAAGGGGATTGATTCGACTCATTTACCTCATATTTTCAATCGATTTTATCAAGTACCTGATTCCATTGGTCGAGTAGGTACTGGAGTAGGTTTATCTCTTTGCAAGGAATTGATGGAGCTTCATTTAGGGCAGATTGAGGTTAGTAGCGAATTAGGTAAAGGCAGCGATTTTTGTATCGAATTTCCGGTAACCCAAAAGGATTATGATCCTTCCTGGATACTCAATAAACCGGTATTTAGTGCAATCGAGCCAAGCTCTGTTTTAAAGAAAGCGGATGAATTGGAAATAGAACAAGAGAAGCAAATTTTAATGGTGGTTGACGATCATTCAGAAATGCGTCAATTTATTTCGGATATTTTTAAAAATAGGTTTCAGATTATCCAAGCAGAAAGGGGTGAAGAAGCCCTAGAAATGGCCTTGAAATTTATCCCTGATGTCTTAATTACCGACTGGATGATGCCTGGCATGAGTGGAGTAAATCTTTGCCGAGCCTTACGCCAAAATCCTAAGACTAACCATATTCCATTATTGATTTTAACCTCAAAAAGTTCGCACGAAAGTCAGATTGAAGGAATGCAAGCCGGTGCTGATGATTTTGTTTCCAAGCCTTTTAACGCCGATATATTGGAAATCAGGGTCAATAAATTGCTTGAAACGAAGGAGAGGATGCGGAAAAACTGGCAAAAACAAATGATTCAGCAAGGTTTAACAGAAGGAAAATTACCTGTGTATGAAGATCCCTTCTTGCAAAAAGCCACTCAATTGGTGATCGACCATCTTGCTGAAGCAGAATTTGATGTGGATGACTTGGAAAAAGGCTTGGATATGAGCAAAATGCAATTGTATCGAAAACTTAAGAACCTGACATCATTGGCTGGAAACGAGTTTATTCGTTCCATCCGTTTGCAACAAGCCAAATTGCTTTTAGAAAATTCTGAATTTAATATCTCCGAAATTGCCTATCAGGTTGGCTTCAATGATCCTGCCTATTTTACGCGTGCCTTTAAAAAACAATATGGGAAATCCCCGAAATCATTCATTCAACAAATTCAAGATGAAAAATCCTAAGTATGTTTTCTTAATTATTGTACCATTAACTCTTATGATTTCATCCTGGGGGTTTTTGGCGCATAAAACCTTGCAACAAGTTTCTATTTATGCATTGCCTGAACCATTGGGAGCATATTTCTATGCAAATCAGGATTATTTGGTTAATCAATCCATTCGTCCAGATGTTCGCAGAAACGAAGATAAAACGGAAGATGTGAAACATTATTTGGATATGGATGCGGCCATTTTTGGACCAAATTATACCAAAGACATCCCTCATGAATTCTCAGCAGCTGTAGCTAAATATGGATTAGATTCACTGCGTAAGGAAGGTTTAGTGCCATGGGAGGTTGTTCGGGTTTATGGCCGACTGGTGAATGCATTTAAAAGGGAAATGAAAGATTCTGTATTATTTTATGCAGCAGATTTAGGTCATTATGTGGCTGATGCTCACGTACCCTTACATACCACCAAAAACCATGATGGTCAGTTAACGGGTCAAAAGGGATTGCATGCTTTGTGGGAGAGCTTAGTTCCGGAGGAACAACTATCTCAATATAATTTAGCTACTTATCAGGCAAAACCTTTGGTTTATATCTCCAAACCCCAAGATTTTATTTTTGAAATTTTGCTAGAATCACATGCCATGTTACCTGATTTATTTCAAGTGGAAAAAGAGGTTACGCTAGCTATGGGTGCAGATAAAAAGCACATGCAAGTAGTTCGAAACGGAAGAACTTTAAATTATTATACCAAGGAGTTTATTCAAGCTTATGGAAATAAGCTGGGCGCAAAGGTGCAAGACCGTATGTTGGTATCAGCCCACCGCGTAGCCTCCTTTTGGTATTCAGCTTATAAAGATGCTGGTTCTCCTGCTTGGGTGAATCATGATGCTAAAATTTCTCAGGAATTAAAGGGCGCCTTTCAGGCTGAGAAAAAAGCCTGGTTAGCGAATACGTTGATTAGCGATAAATTATTAATCTCTGTAAAGAATAAAAAGGCCGAGTAAGGTGAAGAAAATTTTAATTATTTCAGATACCCATTCCTTTTTAGATCCAAGGTTGGAGCCTCATTTACAAGCTTGCGACCAAATTTGGCATGCGGGAGACTGGGGGTCAGTTCAATTGGCAGACCAACTTTTGACTTATAAAAAACCGATAGCTGGGGTTTATGGCAATATTGACGATAGGACCATTCGTAATATGTACCCTAAAATCATGCGCTTTCGATGTGAAGAAGTTAATATAGCCATGACGCATATTGCAGGAGCACCCTCTTCTTACAAGCCAGATGCTTATGAGGCTTTTTCAAAGGGAATACCTCAGATTTTTGTTTGTGGGCATTCGCATATTCTTCAAGTTAAGAGGGATATTAAACGAAATAATATGCTATTTATTAATCCGGGCGCTGCAGGGCAGCATGGATTTCATCCCATTCAAACAGCTATTCAATTGAAGATTGATGGTACGCGCATTTATGATGTAGAAATCATTCAAATGGAGCGGAATAGAAAGGTTCCTAAAGAAATGCTAGAGGAAGGAATGTAAGATAAATAGCTATTCAAGCCCTAAAAAAAGAAAGGTGTAAACATTTTATTGTTTACACCTTATTATATGAACACAGGATTTGGTAATTAAAAAGGCGGAATTAAATATTTTTATAAAAACAAATCTGTTATAATTTGAGTTGATGTCTGTTTTACTTTATGTATGACAAAATTCAACAAATTTACTTAGTGGCAAAAGGTTAATTTATGCCTGATGATGGTAAATATGTTACCTCAATTTAGTTCAGTTCTAAATTCTAGTGGAGTAATTCCAGTTAATTTTTTGAAATATTTATTGAAATTAGTAGGCTCATCAAAACCTGTATCAAAGCAAATTTCCTTAATGGAAAGTGTTGTAGAACTTAATTTTCTTTTGATTTCCAAAATGATGTAATCATCTAAAAACTCCTTAGCCGTTCGATGCGTAAATCGCTTGCAGATTTCATTTAAATGCTTGTAAGAGATATTCATCATATCCGAATAATCATTGACATTCCTGCTTTGGGAATATTTGCTTTCAATTAAATTTCTAAATTTTTCAAACACTTCAAATCCTTGCTTGGTAATTCCTTCTGAATACAAAAGGTTTCTATTGTTGAGTTTATAAAGTATGATAGAAAATAAGGAAGCTATGATTTGATATTTCAGGACATAGCGGCTATTACTATATTCAGTTGCCACTCTTTTCGCATAATCCATCATGCACTCATCTAATTGGTAAATAGGCTTAAATATGTGGTAATTGAATAATTGAGAAATATGAAAATATGTATTGGGGGTAAAGTAGTTTAATAGGTATTCCTTGGTAAAGAAAATGAAATAGCCATGGTAGTCAGACTCAGCATTTAACTCATGTATTTGGTTGGGTGAAATGATTAAACACTCATTTTCATTGACTAAAAATTCTTGAAAGTCCACCTTATGTTTGACCGAACCTTTGGTGATAATTAAGAGTACATAAAAATCTACTCGATGTGGGAAATAGGGGGTATGCGGTTCGTATTTTGACCAATCTCGATTACAAAATTCTTGTAAATCAACGCATTCAAAACCCTCTGATTTTAGGTCTTCTTTAAACGATACTTTGGGTATAAATTTCAATGGTAGTACACAGTAAATGGTAAAACATGTTCATTGTTAATTACCAATTGTTTATGGTAATTATTGAACCTGAACTGGTTCAATCTTCTAAATGTATGTAAATTTTCAAATAACAAAAAATTCTTTGCAAAAATTGACATATATCAATTTTATATTTTGCGCTTGGGCAAGTTTAGAATACCCAATCTTCTTATTTCTTAATTTTTTGGCTAAAGATGGTGTTTCCAGATTCATCTATAAATTGAAATTCTAAGGCTTTGGATTGTATAAAAAAGGCAGCAAATCCATTGACCGATTGGGCGAAAATGGATTTATCTTTTGTTTGTAACGGAGTAATTTTACTGCCCGCTCCAGAAATCACATGATGTAGTTTTTTATTTAAATGGTTGTATTCCAAATGGTGTTCATGGCCTGCTAAATAAAAGTCTACTCCCATTTTTTCAAATAGTTTTTGCCAGGAATTCGCTACATGATTTATTCTCCCCATACGTGGGCCAGAAGTAAATAGGGGATGATGTCCTATTACGATTTTCCAAGTGGCTTTGGATTGACTCATTAATTCGGTAAACCATTTTTTTTGAGCACTAGTATCCTGAGCAGCAACATTCGATCTAAAAGGTTCCTCTGCATCGCTATAATATCCTAGTTCAAAGGGAGAAGTATCCAAAAATGCCATTAATAAGGTGGCCCCATCGCCTAATTTGTAGGTTTTAGAATAGTATCTGGCAGGTAAATTCCATCTCCGACTCACTTTTGAATAGTCTATTTCAGCCTGAGGATTACCTGCATAATCGTGGTTTCCTAAAACGGGGTACCAGTTGACATGCAGACTATGTGCCGTATAAATATCTTCAAAACTACTTTTCCATGCCGGATCTTGGGCACTTGCTACTCCTTTGGGATAAATATTATCTCCTGTAGTAATGATAAAGTCTATATCTGCCTCGGCGGCAGTCAAAGCCATTTGTTTGGCTACGTCTTTTTGGTGGTATTCGCCATGACGACCAAAATCACCCATAAGCAAAAAGCTGATGTCTGATTTGGGGTAACTTTTAGCTTGTTGGGCACAGTTTTGATGAAGGCCTACCCACATCATGAAGGCTATCAAGAAGGTTGATTTCATACAGCAAATGATTGAATATTTTCAAATACACTACCTTTTTGGAATGATTTTAAAATCCATCCTCCGCCAATCACGTCATCCCCTTCATAAAATACAGCTGCTTGCCCCGGTGCTATACCTGAAACTTCATCATGAAAAGTCACTTTGATTTTATCAGCTATTTGTTCAATTAACCCTTCCGTTCCCGGATCCTTGTATCGAACTTTGGTAATGGTTTCTAGGCCTCCGGCTGGTATTTGAGCATATTTCTGAAGATTTAATTGTCCCACATACATACCTGTACGATTCAAATCCTCTAATTTTCCAATTACCACCTCATTCGTTTCTTTCCGAATTTCCGTGACAAAAGCAGGAAAACCAAAGGCTTTTCCTAGTCCTTTTCTTTGACCAATGGTATAAAATGGGTAGCCCTCATGTTTCCCAATGATTTTTCCCGACTGATCCACGAAATTTCCTCCTTGCACTGCTTCTTCTAAATCAGGTAAACGTCTTTTTAAAAAGCCTCGGTAGTCGTTGTCTGGCACGAAACAAATTTCATAGCTTTCTGATTTATTCACTAAATCCACAAAGCCTCTTTCAGTGGCCATTTCACGGATGCGTTGTTTGGTTAAATGTCCCAAAGGCAAAATGGTCCTAGCAAGACTCTCCTGAGATACTCCCCAAAGCACATAGCTTTGATCTTTTAAGGCATCTACCCCCTTTGAAATAATATATCGATTATTTTCTTGTCGGATTTGGGCATAATGTCCTGTTGCGATAAAATCACATCCCAACTGGTCTGCTCTACGTAATAAGGCATCCCATTTGATGTGGGTATTACACATGACACAAGGGTTAGGAGTTCTACCTTCTACGTATTCATTAGTAAAATAATCGATAACTGAATCACCGAATTCTTCCCGAATGTCTAAAATGTAATGCGGGAATCCCAAGGAAACGGCTATATGCCGAGCATCATTGATGGAATCTAGAGAACAGCAGCCTGTTTCTTTCTTCGTTCCACCTGAGCTAGCATAGTCCCATGTTTTCATGGTCATGCCTATCACTTCGTAACCTTGTTCGTGTAATAATACAGCTGCGACCGAGCTGTCAATGCCGCCGCTCATAGCGACGAGAACGCGTCCTTTTGTTTCCATATTCAATTCAGGTTCAAAGCCTGCAGAAATTTTCTGCAATTTAATGATTTATTTCTCCAATAAGTCATTTTTATTTGTAATTCACGTCCTATGCAGTAGTTTTGCCAATTGTTTTAGAATAAAATATGATGTTAAAAACACGGGTGAAGGTTTCCTCCATTGATAACCTTTCGGATGCTCGATATTGTGCCGGCATGGGGGTTGATTGGTTGGGGTTTGCCTTGCATGAAATGCCTTTAGATAAGTTTAAGGAAATTAGAAATTGGTTAAGTGGAGTAGAAATTGTAGCAGAACTTTCAGGACTTTCAGCAGATCAAATAAATGAAATCGTTCAAAACTATGCACCTGATTGGATTGAAGTGGATTCCCGGGTGCAATTACCGCGTTTATTAGAATTAGATATTCCAAAAATGATGCGGGTCAATATTGATTCAGATAATTTACCTGCCTTATTTGCTACAGCTGCACCTTATGTGGCTTATTTTTTATTAGTGGCAGATTCTCCGGATTCTTTGGTGGGTATGGAAGCTCAGATAGAAACCTGGGCAGCTCAGTATCCTGTCATCTTGGGCTTAGAACTTCCAGAGGAAGATTTAGAGGAATGGGTGGAACAAAGTTCAATTCAAGGAATAGGACTTATGGCTGGGCATGAGGATAGACCAGGATTTAGGGATTTTACGGATTTAATGAGTATCTTAGAAAAATTAGAAACGGAATAATTCAATCCATTTATGCTACAACGAATTCGCGCAATCGTTCAACAGCTTAAAAGCCTTTTCTGGACAGGATTGGAGCGTTTAACGGTTTTGTTCTTGTCCTTATTAGCTCGTGTCCTAGGAGAAAAGAAGTATTCTTGGCTGGTAGGCCAAGTGGCAATGACCAGTTTTTTTCTACGGACAAAATGGAGATTAATCGAGGCTTATTATGAAGCCCGAGTAGACCGAAATTCTCCTTATTATCGTCCCATTGTCACCATGTGGAAAGTAGCGGGTAAAGTAGTCATGTATGTGCTAATCTACCTGTTTGTGATTGAGACCAATATCTTTTGGTTGACGGGTGAAATGCCAGGAGTAGATGAATTGCAAAATCCTAAATTATCTCAAGCTTCTGAAATTTATTCTGCTGATGGTGTTTTATTAGGAAAATACTTTGCAGAAAATAGAACTCCAATACGCGATTATAAATTGCTTTCGCCTTACCTTGTTCAAGCCCTAGTGGCCACCGAAGATGCCCGTTTTTACGAACATACCGGTATAGACTTTCAAGCTTGGGCAGGAGTGGCTCTGGGATTAGTAAAAGGCGGTGATCGTGGGGGAGGAAGTACCATTTCTCAGCAATTGGCTAAGAATTTATTTAAAACAAGGACTAAAAAAGGATTTACCAAAACAGGTTTATTTGGCTATATTCCAGGTTTAAGTAAGTTGATATATAAATCCAAAGAGTGGGTGACCGCCATTAAACTAGAACGTTTTTATACCAAAGATGAAATCATCCTTTGGTACTTAAATACGGTTGACTATGGAAATAATGCCTACGGTATTAAAGTAGCATCTAAAACCTATTTCAATACTTCCCCAGATTCTTTAAATATCCAAGAGGCTGCTATTTTAGTGGGACTTCAGAAAGCTACTACGACCTATAATCCTAAGCGTTATGAAGGTAAACCATTGGAACAAAATAAAGCTTGGAAACGTCGTAATGTAGTCTTAGCCCAAATGGTAAAGGCTGGTTATCTCAAGAAAAACGCCTTCGATTCATTAGCTAAAATGCCTATTGAATTACATTCTAATGAAGAATCACCCTATGACGGTACTGGCAATTATTTCAAAGTGGCCATTGCTAAATATTTGAATGAATGGGCTAAAGCCAACGATATGGAAATTGATTTATATCGTGATGGTTTGAAAATCTACACGACCATTGATTCTAGAATGCAGATTCATGCTGAACAAGCCGTGGAGTCAGGTATGCGTTCCATTCAAAAAACATTTGATAATCACTGGACTGGGCAAAATCCTTGGGTAGATGAACATGGTAAAGAAATTCCTGGTTTCATTGATACAGTGGCTAAACGTACGGAATACTATAAGGCATTAGTACATAAATACCCCAATAATCCCGATTCTGTCATGCATTACATGAAGAATGTCAAGCGGAAAATGTGGGTGTATTCCAGGTCTACCATGGGTGAAGAACAAATGACCATGAGTGCCTATGACTCGATCCAATATTATAAGCGATTCTTACAGTCAGGTATGATGACCTTGGATCCATACACAGGGCATATTAAAGCTTGGGTAGGTGGATTGGATTTTAAGTATTTTAAGTACGATCACGTAAAGCAATCGAAGCGTCAACCCGGATCTACATTTAAACCCTTCGTTTATACGGCCGCGATTGATGGACCTAAAGATTTGTCGCCATGTTACATGATGACCGATGAGCCATTTGAACTGGAAGTAGAAGAAAAGGGCGAAAAGAAAATTTGGAGGCCATCCAATGCTGATGGGACTTTTTCCTATTCGGCTATGCCCATACGTAGGGCATTGGCTAAATCCATTAACTCAATTACTGCCCGTTTAACCAATGAGGTAGGAGCGGACACTGTTATGTATTATGCACAGAAAATGGGAATCAAGAGTCCATTAAAAGCGGTTCCTTCCATAGGATTGGGTTCTTTTGATGTTTCCTTGTACGAAATGATTGGTGCCTATTCCGCTTTTGTCAATGAAGGTATCCATGTGGAGCCAATGATAGTTCAAGAAATTAAGGATCAAAATGGCAAGGTTTTACAACGTTTTGACCCTGTTTCTTACCGTGTCATCAAAAAAGAATCAGCTCAATTAGTTCGCTCCATGTTAGAAGGGGTGGTTTATGAAGGTGGAACAGGTAGTTCATTATTATGGAACGAGGGAGAAGTTTTATTACCGGCCAATAATCGATATGCACCTGCATTTGCAGCTAAAACCGGTACAACATCCAATCATTCAGATGGTTGGTTTATAGGTATGACACATAATTTAATATCCGGTGTTTGGGTTGGTGGGGATGACCGTTCCATTCACTTCCGAACGGGTGCTTTGGGTGAAGGTTCTAAAACAGCCTTGCCGATTTACAAGCGCTTTATGATAAAAGTTGTCAATGACCCTCTTTTGGCTAATTATAAGCCCGTGCCTTTTGACAAATTAGATAAACGAGTGGTTAAAAAGGATTTTAACTGTCAAAGTTCATACAGTACCCTACCAGATTCACTTCAAGTCAGTGATTCGGAATTGGATTCACTCAATTCTTTATTAGGAAGTCCTACTGAATCGCCTGATACCAATCAACATTCCCCTCAATAAATATGCGTAAGGAAGTTATAGCCGAATATTTTAAAGGTTTGCAAGATTCTATCTGTAAGGGCATAGAAGCCGTAGATGGGGGTAGTAGATTTAAGGAAGATAATTGGAAGCGGAAGGAAGGCGGAGGTGGTCGCTCTCGAGTGATTGTGAACGGGAATATCTTAGAAAAGGCTGGCGTGAATTTTTCAGCTGTATTTGGACCATTGCACCCTAAAATGGTGAAAAGTCTAGATTTAAAGGAAGAGGTAGATTTTTTTGCCTCTGGAGTTTCTATTGTTATGCACCCAATCAATCCTTGGGTACCGATTATTCATATGAATGTTCGGTATTTTGAATTAAGCAATGGCGAAAACTGGTTTGGTGGAGGTATAGATTTAACGCCTCATATCATCATACCTGAACAGGCCAAATGGTTTCATGAACAAATAAAATCAGTTTGTGACCGCTTTGATAAATCCTATTATCCTAGCTATAAAACTTGGGCAGATGATTATTTTTTTAATACTCACCGAGAAGAAACACGAGGAATAGGAGGGATATTTTTTGATTATGTCAAATCAAAGAATCTTGAAGAAAAATTAGCCCATTTTGACTTTGTTAAAGCGGTAGGAGAAGCTTTTGTGCCAATTTACAGTCATTTGATGGAAGAAAATGCTATCAGGCCCTTTGGAGAGAAAGAAAAAGCGTTTCAGCTTTTGCGTCGTGGAAGGTATGTAGAGTTTAATTTGGTACATGACAGGGGTACAAAATTCGGTTTAGAAACGAATGGTAGAACAGAATCAATATTGATGAGTTTGCCTCCATTAGCTAGCTGGGACTATATGCACGATTATTCTGATTACCCTTTGGGAATTGAAACGCAGAAATTATTAGTCAAAGGTATTGATTGGGTATATTAATTTTATTCCCATGTGATTAAAAGAAAAGCCACTAGAAATAAATCTAGTGGCTTTTTTATGTTATGTTAACGATACTCGTTGGAATGATTAGCTTTCTTTTTCCCAAACTACAGAGATACCTTTGGGAGTCATTAATAAAATTCGCGTAGGTGAAGGCAAAAGTACTAATCTTGCACCCACCGCTGGATTTTCAATCCATTCAACCTCTACACCCTCTTTTTTACCTATTTCAATTTCTCCATCTTCTGTTTCAACAAATTTTTTGGCTAGGTAAGCGGTAGGTAGGAGCACATCAGATTCTGGACAATGTTTGATATGAACCTTTTCGAGAATTTCTTCTAATTGATCACCATATTTCTCATTAAAATCATCTTCTAAATCGTGTAAGATTTCTTCTACATCATCATAGCTTTCATCTGAATAGTTCAATTTAGAGAGTTCTAAACGTTTTTCAAGGATGGCAATCATTGCCGCGTCAATCGTATTCATGAAGTATTTTTCTAATTTTTTGTAAAGATAGGCCTTAAAATGTATTTCCTAAACATGATTTTCATGAAATGGATTGATCCGATTAAAATTTGGGTTGAAATGTAAATTTCCTTTTTGTATGGATAAGCCTGAGGCAAAATTATTGGTATACAAACTTCCTGTCCCTAAACCTTGAGGTAGATTAGGGGAATAATCTGCTGTGAATTGCGCAATGGCTTGAAGACCAATATTTGATTCCAAAGCCGAAGTAATCCACCAATCCATTTCCCTAGATTCCGCAGCTTGAATCCAATCATGACTTGCTGAAAATCCACCTAATAAACTCGGTTTTAAAATAAGGTATTGGGCGGGAATTTTATCTAGTAATTGATTTTGTTGATACTCAGACTCTAAGCCTATCAGCTCTTCATCGAGCGCTATGGGTAAAATATTTTCTTTACATAAATCGGCCATCGCATTCCATAAACCTGCCGCGATGGGTTGTTCTATGCTATGAATATCAAGTTTGGCTAATTTTTCCAATTTATGAGCGGCCTCCTGTGTTTTAAAAGCTCCGTTAGCATCTACACGAATAGTCAATTGTTCTTTGGAAAACTGACTTCTGATGTTCTTTAAAATGGCTAATTCCTGTTCAAAATCGATAGCCCCAATTTTTAATTTTAAACAGGTATATCCTTGAGCTATTTTTTCTTCGATTTGATCTTCCATGAAATCTGGTTTTCCCATCCAAATGAGTCCATTGATGGGAATTGACTGATTTCCTTGGCTAAAATCATTATCAAAATATTGTCCATTTTTGCCCATGATGTAGTCGAAGACTGCCATTTCAATGGCAAATTTATAGGAAGGGTAACCAAGAGGTAGCTCCTTGACAAATACGGGAATTTCATCCATGCTTTCCGGAAATAACTCCCAATTGGCGCTTTTAATATATTTTTCAAAGCCCGCCAATCCCTCTTCTTCAAATTCGGGGCTTAATCCTCGTAACGGTCCAGCTTCACCTAAACCCACTTGAAGAGGATTTTTTTTATTCTTTATCTGAATGAAATATGAATTTTTTTCAGTCAGCACACCCCGAGAAGTGCCGGCTTCAAAATGAAATTTTAAAGCATGTTTTTGGTAAGAAACAGATATATCAAACATGTATGCAAGTTATTATTTTCTTGGCTGTTTTGCCGCCTCGACGATTCTTTTTAGCTTTAAACTTGATATGAAAAAATTATTGACTTGGCTTCCAGCATTACTTTATGGAATAATCATATTCTTGCGAAATACATGTTATGATTGGGCTTGGTTTAAATCACATCATTTTGAAAAGCCCAAAACCATTGTAGTAGGAAATCTAGCAGTGGGCGGTACGGGCAAAAGTCCTTTAGTGGCCTATTTGATTCAACACGCTCCTTGGCAATCAGCTTTAGGTATTTTGAGCAGGGGATATGGACGACTTAGCCATGGCTTCAAATGGGTTCAGACTAGTTCGACAGCCAGTGAGGTAGGAGATGAGCCCCTTAGCTATAAAACCTCATTTCCCAATATCCATGTAGCTGTTTGTGAAAATCGGGTTCAAGGAATTCATCAAATGTATGCCGAGTACCCAGAAATAAGCACAGTAATTCTAGATGACGCTTTTCAGCACCGTGCCTTGAAAGCAGATTTTAATATCGTTTGTACAACTTTTGATCAGCCCTATTTTAAAGACCATTTAATGCCCATGGGCCGGCTCCGGGAATGGAGAGAAGGTATTCATAGGGCGGATGTGGTTGTGCTTACACGCTGTCCTTCTCACCTCAGCAGACAAGAAATGCAATGGTTTCAATCCCAAATTCCTAAACCCGTATATTTTGCATCTATTCGCTATGCTAAACCCTTAGGTCTGAATTCGGAATCCATTACCACCTGGTTTGCCATAGCCGGTATTGCTGACCCGACATTGTTTTTTCAACAAGTTGCCACCTTAGGTGAGTTAAAAAGGACACAATCTTTCCCTGATCACCACCGTTTTAAGTCGGCAGAGCTTGAAGAAATGAACAACCTAGCCAAGAATATGGCATCACATGAAGCATTTATTACTACGCACAAGGATTTTGTTCGTTTACAATCTGTCGCTAACGACTATCCTTTCTTGAAACAAAAACTGCTCTATTTGCCCATGGAGATGTATTTTTTAGAGCAAGAAGCTGAGTTTTGGAATGTATTGAAACAGAGCTTAGCAATATAATTTCCTTAAATTAAGCTACCTTTGTGGGGATGAAACATCGCTTAGCCGTACTTTTTTTACTTTTATTTTTGTTGCCGATTTCTATTTGGGCACAAGTGTTAACACCTGGTACATCTTCGGGTTTTCCAGGAACACAAAATCCCAATGATCGAAATAGTTTCCCCAATCCTGCCAATCCTACGACTCCTTCTAAAAGTAAAGGTCCACAAAAAAGTGGTAGAGCTGCTCTGGATGATTCCACTAAATTGATTTATGGTCCTAATACCATGTATTATCTGTACGAATCAGATATGGTTAATTCTAAGGACATTAAACGAAGAATTGACACGACACTAACTCTTTTTCAGCGCTATTTATTTCAAGAAAAAAGCGGTTTTTTGACGGCTAATTTAGGTAACGATGGAACGGCCGTTAGAAATGTGTTTTATCAATCTCCAGCTAGCCTAGGGACGCAACTAGGTTACTCAGTTTATGCTCCTTATGCTTTCCAATCGGATCAAGTGCGGTATTT
Organism: Aquirufa sp. Wall-65K1; assembly: GCF_054558475.1. Lineage (NCBI taxonomy): Bacteria > Pseudomonadati > Bacteroidota > Cytophagia > Cytophagales > Flectobacillaceae > Aquirufa > Aquirufa sp. Wall-65K1. Next base: position 57,302 of record NZ_JBPXKD010000001.1, read on the forward strand.
CAATTCTAAATCTCCTTATTCGGAAGTGGAATATAATTTGGGCGGAGGAGGACAAACGCGTTTGAATTTTAATTTCGCTAGAAACGTAGATTCCTTGTGGAATATTGGTATTTCACTTCAACGAATGGTGGCCGACAAAGTATTAACGGATGCGGCATTTAAATCTGGAGAACAAAGTTTATTAGGTCAATGGGGCCTTTTATTACATACTAATTATCAATCAAAAAATGGTAAATACCGTTTACTTGGGCATATTAATTATTTTGATCAAGGTACAAATGACCAAGGTGGGGTTAAATTATCAAAAACCTTAACGGCAGATGAAGCTCTAAAATATGTAGATAATACAGCTATTTTATCCAATTCACTTTCCCAATCCAATGATAAATTCATCAAATTCCATTTATACCATGAATATATTGGCTGGAAAGGTTTACAATTGTTTCAAACCTTAGATGTTGAAAATAGGACCGTTAAGTTTCGAGATAAAGCATTTCAACAATCATTAGCCGATGGTTTTTATCCTAGAACTTATATTCAATACATTCAGGCTCCGAGTGAAGATTCTCTTTACAATGAAAATCAATGGTCTTCCTATAGCCATCAAACAGGTTTTAAGGGTATTTATAAGCAATTTGTATACCGAACCTACCTGAAACAAAGGTATTGGTCTGTGTATAATCCCATGAATAATAGTAGTCTAGATCGATTTGAAAATTATGTTGGTATATGGTTAAATCAATCATTCAATAAAAATATTGATTTTACAGCCGAAGGGGAATATTTATTAGGTTCAGATTATCGATTGAAAGCTAATTTTCAATCCCCATTCTTTCAAGTCACTGCTCAACGAATTTCGTATAGTCCGAGTATTGCCCATAACTGGGTGTATAATACCTCATATCGATGGAAAAATGATTTTGCCAATATTTCCATTGATGAAATTTATGGAGGCATTAGCTTAAAATCTAAATCGATTTATTTTAAACCAGGTTTAACCATCCAGCGAATTTCAGATTGGATTTATTTTGATACGCTAGCCACGCCAACTCAAGTAAAAGCGGATATTGGTGTTTTTAGAACTAATGTAGACATTGGAGGACAATGGCGGAAATTCTCTTGGTTTACTAAAGTATATGCCAATACGCAAACTGGCCCCGATGTTATTAGGATGCCTAATTTATTGATAGACGCTAATTTAGCTCTAGATGTTCAATATAAGAAGTTGCTTTATGTTCAATTTGGAATTGATGTTCATCATCAATCGGCCTATTTTGCGGATGCCTATCAGCCTGCTTTACAGCAATATCATATTCAAAATAAGTATCAAGTACCTGCTTTTGTACAAGTAGATCCTTATGTATCTCTGCGTATTAATCGCGTGCGATTATTTTTTAAAATGTCCCATGCCAACTTTGGCTTGTTGAACAATAATTTTTACACCGCATATTTACATCCCGCTATGTCACGCGTTTTTGGCTATGGTGTGAAATGGCTTTTGTTTGATTAACAAGATCCGATGCAGTGCATCAGCTTTTTTGGTTGGAGGGTTTACAGAGCCGATGCACTGCATCTGCTTTTTTGGTTGGAGGGTATACAGAGCTGATGCGGTGCATCAGCTTTTTTGGTTGGAGGGTTTACAGATCCGATGCACTGTATCAGCTTTTTGATATTTTGGGATTAGGATTTTTTTTGAGCATTTAGGGTATTTTTTTTGTAGTTGATTTCCGATTAACTCGGATTAGCATCAAAAAAATATACCTATGCCACCAATGAAACCAAGAAAATTCCACGATAAATATAGGGTAGATACAACAAGAAAACGAGACTGGGATTATCGAAGACCAGCAGCCTATTATATTACCATTGTAACCAAAAATAGAATTCCATTCTTTGGGTCCATAGTAAAAAGTCAAGATGCTTCTGACTCAAAAATGCAATTAAGTGAATTAGGAAAATTGGCTGAAAAGTTTTGGAGAGAAATACCTTCACATTTCCCTTTTGTAGAATTAGCCAATTTTGTCATCATGCCTGATCATTTGCATGGTATGTTGATAATCAAAAATTACCCCGTTTCAACTTCACAATTCAATCAATCTTAGGTAAGGAAATTTTAAATACTTCCAATGAAATGAATGCAGATTCCGTTCGAGATTCTAATTCATTTAAAAGGACCAAAAAAGGTATACCAAATGCTTATATGTCTTCTATTTCACCCAAAAATGGTTCCATATCATCCATAGTTCGTTCCTATAAATCTGCTGTATCTAAATTTGCTCATAAGATTACTCCAGATTTTGGCTGGCATTCCAATTATCATGATTATGTAGTTTTAAATAAAAGGTCATTTGATAACATGCAGCGCTATACGCTCAATAATCCCAAAAATTGGGGAAAGAAGAAATCTCCATTGTAAAATGGTTTAAAATAAAAGATAGCCATTTACTTTTACCCAAATTTCAGCACAATAAGCTCCCAATTTTTCATTAGATTTACCATGTTTTAAATCTATTACTAATGACAACAATTTCTCGTCGTGAGTGGGTAAAAGGAATGACATTAGCCACATTGGGTACTGTCGCTTTTTATGACCTTTCCGCCCAAGCCAAACCTAATTTTCCTGTTTCTAAAAAAGCACCAGCCTGGACAGCCAAACAAGAACAAATACTGAATGAATGGATAGGAGTTATAATTCCAGAGTCATCCATTCCTGGGGCAGTAAGTTTAGGAGTTCCTAAATTTGTAAAAACCATGTTAGATGATTGTTATGAGCTTTCTGCTCAAGAAACTTTCCGTCAAGTTTTAGATGCTTTCCCTAGTTCTTTTGAATCCTATGTTAAAAAAGCTTGGTCACAAGCTAATCAAGCCGAAAAAGAGGAATTTCTTTTTGCTATGGCCAAAGGTAATGTAGGTTCTGGTGCTCAAAAAGCCATGTCAACCTTGAAAGGTTTAACGATACAAGGTTATACTACTTCGGAAGAAATTATGGTCAAATATTACAATTACGTCATGGCGCCAGGTTTTTTTAATGGCTGTGCTCCTGTCAAAAAATCATAAGGTAAACTCAATGAACTATTTAACAAACGCTGAAAAACGCACTTATGGTGCTATCGTAATCGGGTCGGGAATGGCAGGAGGATGGGCTGCCAAAGAGTTTTGTGAGAAAGGAATTAAAACATTGGTTTTAGAAAGAGGTAGAAAAGTAACTCACAATGAAGATTATCCAACTACTTTAATGTCTCCTTGGGAGTTTCCTCACCGTGGTCGTTTGTCGGAGGAAGAATTAGCTGAAAATCCCATTATATCCAAGTGCTACGCATTTAGAGAGGATGCAAAACATTTCTTTGTAAAGGATAAAGAACATCCTTATGAACAAGACAAGCCTTTTGATTGGATTCGAGGATATCAAGTAGGAGGAAAATCCCTTTTATGGGCCAGACAAACCCAACGTTGGTCTCAATTGGATTTTGATGGTCCTGCTCGAGATGGCTTTGCCACACCTTGGCCCATTACTTATAAAGAATTAGACCCTTGGTATTCTCATGTAGAAAAATTTGCTGGTATTTCGGGTAATAAAGATGGCTTGGATGTATTGCCTGATGGTGAATTTTTACCGCCTCATGAATTGACTTGTGTAGAAAAGCACTTTCAAAAAGAAATTAAAAGATTATACAATGATCGACATGTGATTATCGGTCGATGTGCTCATCTAACCGAGCCTAAGGAAATTCATTACCAACAAGGTAGAGCTCAATGTTTAGGTCGTAATTTATGTCAACGGGGTTGCCCTTACGGGGGATATTTTTCCGCAAATGCCTCTACTTTACCTTGGGCAGCTAAAACTGGAAATATGACTTTACGGCCAGATTCTGTGGTTCATTCCATTATTTATGATGAGAAAAAACAAAAGGCCGTAGGTGTTCGGGTGGTTGATGCACATACCAAAGAAATGGTGGAATATTACGCTAAAGTGATTTTTGTTACTGCCGCAGCATTAAATACCAATCTGATTTTATTGAATTCGACTTCACATCGATTCCCCAATGGATTAGGAAATGACTCAGGGCTTTTAGGTACACACATTGCATTTCATAATTATCGAGCATCCATTTCAGCAGATTATGAAGGATATTTAGATTATAAAACGGAAGGAGGCCGTCCAAATTCGGGATACATTCCTCGCTTCCGTAATTTGTACAAGCAAGAAACCAATTTCTTGAGAGGTTATGCCGCCGGTATGAACGCAGGAAGGGGTTCAAGTACTGACCGCGAAGGTTTAGGAGAAAGCTTGAAGAATTCCTTGCTTAATCCCAAAATGAATCAAATGTGGTATGCTGGATCACATATGATGGGTGAAACCATTCCAAAAGAATCCAATAAAGTTACTTTGGATAAGCTAAAAAAGGATGAAAATGGTATGCCTATCTTGCATGTCAATGTGGCTTATGATGACAATGACGATAAAATGGTTCAGGATTTTATTGACCAATTTACCGAAATGTACACCAAAGCAGGCTTTAAAAATATACGCCATCGGGATACTAAACAAGCTCCAGGATTGGATATTCACGAAATGGGAGGGGTTCGCATGGGAGCAGATCCTAAAACTTCCTTGTTGAATAAGTGGAATCAAATGCACCATGTGAAAAACGTTTTCGTCACAGATGGAGCATGTATGACTTCTACATCCACACAAAATCCTTCTTTAACCTATATGGCATTTACGGCTAGAGCCGTAGATTATGCTGTTAAGGAGATGAAAAAGGGGAATTTATAAGCGCGGATGAAATCATTTTTAAGGCAAACAGCGGAACACCTCATTGCTCAACATGGCTTTGATGAAATAAGGGAGGTGGCTATCGTCATGCCATCCCAACGTGGTGCGCTTTACCTTAAAACACAATTAGCTCAATTGGGAGAAAGACCATTTCTTTCTCCTAAAATTATGACCATTGAGGAATTTGCTCTGCAAATGACAAATTCCGAGCTCATTGACCCCATTTCTTTATTGTCAGAAGCATTTACTTGCTTTAAAGAGGTTGATCCTCAGGTAGATTTTGATCGATTTGTTTCCTGGGGACAATTGATGTTAAAGGATTTTGATGTGCTCGACCTTTATATGGTAGATCCCGTTCAATTATTTTCTTTTCTTTCTGAGGCTAAATCTTTGGAGCGGTGGGGAAAAGATTATGGTGAAGAACATCCAGAAAAATTCATTACCGAACATACCAAGGCATATTTTCAGCTTTATGATCATTTATTAGAGGTTTATATTCGACTCAAAAATCGTTTAGATTCTTTGGGATTGGTTTATCGGGGAATGGCCTATCGGCGCTTGGTGGAGAATTTAGAAAAAGGTATCGCTCTTCCTAAAGCCTTCAAAAAGATTTATTTTGTTGGCTTTAATGCTTTGTCCAAAGCTGAAGAAGATATCATTAGCCTACTTTTGAAACAAGGATTGGCTAACACGCTTTGGGATGCGGATGAATATTATGTGAAAAATAAATTTCATCGAGCAGGCAATTGGTTAAGAAATTATTCTCATCCTGCTTCTCAAGAATATTTATCTCGTGGACCTTTCCTTTGGATGGGTAAAAACCTAATGGAATCACCCAAAAAAGTCCAAATTTTAGGTGTGGCCAATCCCTCTGCTCAAGTTTATGTGGCCATGGAGGCCATTAGGAATTGGGCAAAAAATCATGGAGATCATGAACAGGTGGCATTGGTATTAGGGGATGAATCCCTATTGGACTCTTTGACACAATATATTGGTGAATTCAAGGATCGATTGAATATCACGATGGGTTTTTCCATCAAAAAAACACAGATTTATTCCTTACTGAATTTATGGTGGGAATTAACCAAAAGAGGTGTAGATGAACGCTATCCTATGTCGCATTTCTTGAAACTTTGGAATCACCCATTGGTTCAAATTTATGCTGACTCGGAGTCTAAAAAAAGACAAGTTCCTGCCCAAAATATACTTTCCAAGCTAGGTGAGGAAAGTTTATATCTTTCATTTGAACAAATAAAGGAACTTCAAATTCCTTTACTTCAGCATATTGTAGTTCAATTAGACGATGAATTTTCTATTATTCTAAGTCAAATTAAGGGTTTTGTCGAACAAATTTTAAGGGCCTACCCTAAAAATGAATGGGATGAAGAAGCGCAAGCCATTCAACAGGCATTTGATGTTTGTGAAACCTTAGAATCCGCTATAAAAGGTCGTTTCCCAATTTCCTATAAAAGTGGAAAAATATTGTTGATGCAATTATTGCAGCAGCAAAAGCTGACATTTGAGGGACCTGATCATAGTTCTAGAACCTTGCATGTCATGGGTTTATTGGAAACTAGAACCCTAGACTTTGATCGTGTGATTGTATTGTCTTTGAATGAAGGTTCATTACCAGGGACAAGAAAGCGAGAAAGTCTAATTCCTACCGACATCGCCAATATGTCGTATTTTTCATTACCTACTTTTACCCAAGCAGATGCGGTAACAGCTTATCACTTTTATCGCTTGATGCAACGTGCACAAGAGGTCATACTCTGTTATGTTCAACCTTCTGAAAAATCAAGTATCAAAGAAATGAGTCGATTCATTAAACAGATACAATTTGATTGGCAAAAGAAGAATCCTAACCTGATTTTGGAAGAACCCATTTTGCATTTGGGACAAACTCAACAACAACAGGAAGAACACATTACTCGAATTGAAAAAACGGGTGAGATGCGACAAAAGATAAAGGATGTGTTGCAAAAAAGGGGGCTGTCTGCATCTTCTGTATCCATGTTGGTTACCTGCTCCATGAAATATTATTTCTCTCAAATAGTGGGTTTGCGAGATGATAAGCAGAGTGATGACGAGATGGGAGCGGATGTTTTTGGTACCTGGATTCATAAGGTATTAGAAATAATAGATGCCGAGATCATTGAAAAGTATTCGGGTAAATTAGAGCTAGTGGATTGGAACGATAAAATCAACCATTTGGATGATTATTTACATGAGGCCATACGAGAAATAGAGAAAGAAAAAGGGGTATTTGAACTAGAAAAGGGCTTTAATTATGTGTTAAAAGAAGTTGCCAAAACCATTTTACAAAATTATTTAGAATCTTCTCCACAATGGGAAAAGGAAAACATTGAACTTTTGGTGGTAGAAGGAAGTTTAGAAACCATGGTAAATGTTCCAGTAGATGGAGATATTTGGCCAGTTAAGTTGAAAGGTAGGATAGATCGCATGGATCTTTTGGGGGAGAATACCATTAGGATTTTAGATTACAAAACAGGTAAAGTAGAAGCCAAGGATTTAAAGATAGCAGAGGATTTGATATCGGAATTAACATCCGATGAAATAAAGGAAAAACTGTTTCAATTGTGGTTATATAAGTTTTTATTAGGAACTGAGTTAACTAAATCCAAAGAAGATCGAGTAGGATATTTGAAACAATTCCAAGCTGACCATATTCAAATACAGCCTGGCATCATATCATTCAGGAATTTGGGTTCAAAAGTATTAACTGAGAATATTGAATTTCAAGAACGTCAACCTTTGTTATCATTTTTAAAAGAATCAGAACAATTGGTGGAGCATTGGGTTCAACGTTTACTAGATCCTACCCAAGCATTTGAGAAAACAAGTAATTTGGAGGATTGCCAGTATTGCGACTTCAAGGGTATTTGTCGGCGTGAGGTTTAGTGTATTTTATTAAGGAATTAAATGCCTTAAATTTGCTTTTTATTGACACATTTATAAAAATAACATGACATTTCAAGACATCAATGATCGTATTGCTACCATGGCTGCACAGAAAGGCGGCTTAGGAGTTTCATTTAAATTTGCTTTCCCAGAAGGAATCATCGTGGTAAAAAATGATGGAACGGTTACTAATGAAAATGAGGAAGCGGATTGTACTATTTCGGCAACAGTAGAAAATTTCAGTAAGGTAATGTCGGGTGATTTAAATCCGATGATGGCAGTAATGACTGGAAAAATCAAGATTTCAGGCGATATGTCCGTGGCCATGAAATTACAAAACTTGTTATAATGGATTTTAAGGATACGATCATTGCCCTAGCCACGCCTTTGGGTGTGGGCGCAATTGGTGTCATTCGATTGTCGGGAGATCAGGCAATTGAATGGGTTAATGACGTGTTTCCCAACAAAGATTTAAGTAAGCAAGCGCCTCATACTTTACATTATGGGCGTATTGAGTCGGGTGGAAGGGTATTTGATGAAGTGGTGATTAGTTTGTACAAAGGCCCCAAATCTTATACCAAAGAAGATGTGATTGAAATATCTTGCCATGGTTCGCCATATATTCAAGAAAGTATCATTCAATTATTCGTTGAAAAGGGGGCTCGATTGGCTCGGGCTGGTGAATTTACACAAAGAGCATTTTTAAATGGTGCCTTTGACTTAGCCCAAGCAGAGGCGGTGGCTGATGTTATCGCAGCGGATTCTGCAGCAGCTACCTCGGCGGCTTTACATCAATTACGGGGTGGATTTTCTCAGGAATTGGCGGCCTTACGTGAGGAATTGATTCATTTTGCCTCATTGATAGAATTAGAATTGGATTTTGGTGAAGAAGATGTTGAGTTTGCTGACCGACAAGATTTGGAGGATTTGGTCAATAAGTTATTGGAAAAAGTCAGGCCCTTAGTGGCAAGTTTTAAAGCCGGAAACGCCATTAAGAATGGAGTTGCAACGGTTATTGTGGGTAAGCCCAATGCGGGTAAATCTACGCTACTCAATGCCTTATTGAAAGAAGAGAGGGCTATTGTTTCGGATATTGCTGGTACCACCCGTGATAGTTTAGAAGATGAATGGGTTTTAGGAGGTATTCGATTTCGTTTGGTGGATACAGCCGGACTACGAGATACCGCAGATGTCATTGAGGCACAAGGGGTACAAAGAACCCAGGCTTGGGTTAAAAAGGCCCAAGTGATTTTGTATGTAGTGGATGTGACCAAGGATACCAAAAAAGATATTCAGGATACGGTTGAGGAGATGGCCAATTTGGAAATCCCTTTGATATTGATTTTAAATAAAGTAGATGAAGCTCAACCAGACATCTCCAAATGGGAATCTTTGGGCTTTCCTACGGTCGCTATCTCAGCTAAATTTGGTCAGGGATTAGCGGATTTTGAACAAAAATTATTGGATGTTGTGGGATTGAATCAGGTGTCTAACTCAGGAACCTTAGTGACCAATTTGCGGCATTATGAAAAGTTGAAACAAACCCAAGAGACATTGGAGGAGGTTTTACATGCATTGAAATCGAATTTAACAGGAGATTTAATCGCTCAGGACCTTCGTTATGCCTTACATCATTTAGGTGAAATCACAGGAGCCATTTCCAATGACGATTTATTGAAAAATATCTTTGGGAAGTTTTGTATTGGAAAATAAATCTTTATACCTATGAAAAAGGTCTTTTCTATTTTGCTTTTAAGCCTCTTGAGTTTACAAATTTACGCCTTAGATACCCCTAAAAAACCCAATATCATTTTCATTCTTGCGGATGATTTAGGTTATATGGATTTAGCTTGTTATGGAAATCCTTACAATGAAACCCCACATTTAAACTCATTAGCCCAGAATGGTATTCGATTTACGCAGGCGTATGCGGCAAGTACCGTTTGTTCACCCTCACGTGCAGCCATCATGACTGGCCTTCATCCGGCTCGATTAAAATTAACAAATTTCTTGGTGGGTAATCGAACAGAAGAGGATTCCCCTCTATTGCCCGCGAATTGGAAAACTTATTTGCCATCCATGGAAATTACTTTAGCCCAACGACTAAAGGCTTTAGGTTATCAAACTGGAATGATTGGAAAATGGCATTTAGGTTCAGGAGATAGCCTCGCGCCTTGGAATCGCGGCTTTGATTATGCACGAATGATTGGAAAAAATGGCCTTGATTATTATAACTATGGAATCTTCCAAGATAGTTTCCAACAGGTTTTTGAAGATAAAGGAGAACGCTACTTGACCGATAAATTAAGCGATTATGCCGTTGACTTCATAAGTAAACAGACAGATGCTAATCCCTTTTTCTTGTATATGTGCTATTCGGCTCCTCATGTGTTTATCGTTCCCCAAGCTACCAAATTGAACAAGTATTTTATGAAATACGAGAAATTTAAAGGTCAATATAATCCCTATTACGCCACAATGGTCGAAAGTATGGATGAGGGGGTAGGTCGCATTATGGAATTATTGAAAAAACAAGGGCTATTGAAAAACACTTTGGTGATTTTTGCTTCAGACAATGGTGGCGTGGGTTTGCCAGAATTAGGCCCAACACCCACCCAAAATGATAGCCTTCGAAAATGGAAAGGGCACGTGTATGAGGGAGGTATTCGAATTCCTACACTTATGTTTTGGGAAGGTAAAATTTTGCCTAAACAGGTAAATGATACCTATTTCATGAATACGGATTATACAGCGACCATTTTAGATTTATTAGGACAAAAAGCCCCAGACCTCACTGATGGAATCAGTATTTGGCCAATGATTAATAAACCTTCGATAAAAGATCAAAATAGGCCCCTATTTTGGCATTATCCACATTTTTCAAACCAAATGGGCCGGCCGGCCGGTGCAGTTCGCTTAGGCGATTGGAAACTCGTGGATAATTTCGAATTAGCGCAATTAGAGCTGTATAATTTAAAAGAAGATGTTGGCGAGCGCCACGATGTGGCAAAGCAATTTCCTGCCAAACGCGATGAATTACATCGCCTTTTGATCGATTGGAGAAAAAAAGTTCAGGCAAACATGCCTTTAAAGAAATAAAAGCTTCTTTAAAGATAAGAAACCAGTTACTTTGAACATGAAATGAAATTTTTAGTTTAGGTTGTAAATAATATTCCCTAAGAATCCTATTATATAGAATTATGCAATTCATCACCATTCGCTTTCTTCATTTTCAAGGTTTTACAGCCAAATGGAATGCGTTTACTTGGATGGGTAAATTGAGAACAAATCCTTGGCAAGCTGAGGGATTACTATTTGCTAAGCATTTAGGTACCGGGGCAGGCAATGGATTTTCCATATTCCCAGACTGGGGAACTTATGCCTTTCTTGGTCTTTGGAAAAACGAAGATGCTGCTCAAACATTTTTTTCGACCGATGATCGATGGAAAGAATTAGCTAGTCAGGCTGAATCTATTTCAGGTTGGGATGCTACTCCATGGAAAGGACATGGAACTTGGAATCATAAGCAACCTTTTGAATTTGATGATTCTAATGAACCTTGGGATGGTCCAGTAGCTGTCATCACTCGAGCCAGCATCGATAAAAGAAAGGCAATACGATTTTGGATGAATGTTCCTTCTTCCAGTCGGGGTATTGAAAATCAAGCCGGTTTACTTTTTGCCAAGGGTGTTGGTGAGGTGCCTTTATTCGAACAAGCCACATTTAGTATATGGGAAAATGCGCAAGCCTTGGATGCCTTTGCTTATCGCTCCCGTGCTCATGCTCCCATGATTAAAAAAACCAGGCAATACCAATGGTACTCCGAGGAGATGTTTGTGAGGATGAAAGCCAGAAAATTATAAGGTAACATGTAGGTTATGATTTGGATATTTTAATATCCAAAATCAATCCCCACCTTTTACCTAATCGCTTCTACACCTCTGGTTCTGGTACGAATACGTATGGCATCTTGGACATCATAGATGAATATTTTACCATCACCCGTATTTCCTTCGGAGGCATTGTCTAGAATTACATCAATGCATTTTTCCAGGTTTTCATCACTGACCACACAAATGATCATGACTTTGGGCAATAAGATTAAGGACTTCTCGGTACCTCGATATATTTCTGAATAACCTTGTTGTAATCCCGCGCCACGAACAGGCACGACGGTCATACAGGGGATATTGGCATCAATTAAGCCTTTTTGAATGGCTTTTAATTTGGATGGCTTAACAATAGCTTCTACTTTTTTCATAGGTTTTTCCCTTTCAGCTTATTCAAATGTGGTATATGATTCAACTCCAAATTCAACTGCATCGATACCAGCCGATTCAGCCTTGTAGCTTAGGCGAATACCAATGGTACTCTTCAATAACTTAAATATCGCGAATGTAGCGCTAAAAGAAAAGATACTGATGATACTGACTGCCATTACCTGAATCAGCAATTGATCTGTTTGTCCCGTAGTAAATAAACCATTCTTTTCTGAGAATAAACCCACGGCCACAGTACCGAAAAAACCATTTACTCCATGAACCGCAATAGCACCGACTGGATCATCAATTTGCATTTTATCGATTAGTACAACGGCTACATCTACCAATATACCTGCTACAAATCCAATGATTAAAGCACTATTAGGACTAACGACATTACAACCCGCCGTTACTGCTACCAATCCTGCCAATACTCCATTAATGACCATGGTAATATCAACCTTTTTATAACGTATAAAAGTATACAGCATAGTAGAAACTCCTCCCATAGCTGATGCTAAAAAGGTATTGGTGGCTACAGAACCAATTAAATCCCATTTCCCTACAGCTGCTAAGGTAGATCCTGGGTTAAAACCAAACCATCCAAACCACAATATAAATGCCCCTACGGCAGATAAAGTTAAATTATGACCAGGGATAGCATTGATACTACCATCTTCATTGTATTTCCCAATGCGAGGTCCCAATACAATAGCACCCGCTAATGCAGCAAAACCACCCATGGCATGAACTGCCGCCGAACCAGCAAAATCATTGAATCCTTGTAAGGCAAACCAGCCATGTGGATTCCAGACCCATTGAGCCACCAATGGATATAAAAAGGCACAGAAAATCGTGACATAAATAGCATAGGCCCACATTTTCATTCTTTCTGCCACACCACCAGAAACAATGGAGATAGCTGCAATGGCAAATCCCATCTGAATAAACCAAAATAATTTATTAGAAATGGTGAGACCTAAACCTAAATCTCCTAAATTGATTCCGAAATCGAATAATCCTGTTCCGTAGGCTATACCAAATCCTACTACATAAAAGGCTATTCCGCCAAACATGATGTCAATCATGACTTTGGCAATGATACTGACGGCGTTTTTTGAACGGACAAAGCCGGCTTCTAATAAAGCAAAGCCTCCCTCCATTTGAAAAATGAGCGCTCCGCAAAGGGCCACCCAGACAGTATCAATAGCATGTGTAAGTTCGACTTGCTGAGCCGCAAGGGAAATGGTGTTATTCATGATTTTGTTTCTGTTTTTTTACTTGATTCCTCGAAATTATACTAAAATTTCGAAAATGACCTTATTTTTAAAACCTTTAAAACGAAAATTTATCATTTTTTACTAAAAATCTATTTAAAACTCATGTTGAAATCTAAATTCATTGCAAAAGTATTTTTTTTATTACTGAGCATTCACTTTTCTCTTGCAGCCCAACAAGCTCCTTTAATTCCTATTCCTGTAAAAGCCAATTACCCACAAGGATTTTATAGTCTGCCTAGTCGGGTAATTATAGCCGCTCCTAAAGACGAAAGCCTACAAGTGGCAGTTAAAAATTTAACAGAACGCTTAGAAAAAACGGCCATGCGTAAGGTGCAGATGCTTTGGGATGCTAGTTCTCAAGCTGATTTAGCCCAAATTCGTTTGGTATTATCCAATCAACCCATAGCTAATTTGGGAAATGAGGGTTATACCTTAGTTGTGAATGCCAAAGGGGTATTGATTACAGCAAATAAACCTGCCGGTATTTTTTATGGTATTCAAAGTTTAATTCAATTGATGCCAAAGGAAATTGAATCCAAACAAACGGTAATTAAGTCATCTTGGAAAATCCCTTTTGCTCAAATCACTGATTATCCGCGTTTTGCTTGGAGGGGTTTAATGCTTGATGTAGCTCGTCACTTCTTCAATAAAGATCAAGTAAAGCAGTTTATTGATGAAATGGTGGCCTATAAGTATAACATCTTACATTTTCACTTAACAGATGATGAAGGTTGGCGCGTGGAAATTAAATCATTCCCTAATTTGACCAAAAAAGGGGCATGGAATGTACCTAAAGTAGGCCGTTTTACAGAATTTTCTAAGCCAGAACCTAATGAGCCTAGAACTCAAGGTGGATTTTTTACCAAAGAGGATATCCAAGAAATCGTAGCTTATGCCAAAGGACGCTTTGTGAATGTCATGCCTGAAATTGATGTTCCTGGTCATTCCATGGCAGCTATTGCTTCTTATCCTGAATTATCTTGTACACCTGAGGCTGTAAATTATCAAGTGATCTCAGGTGAACCTTTTATTGATTGGTCTCATGGTCATGCAGTAGCTCTGCAAGACAATACGCTTTGTCCAGCCAATGAAAAAGTATACACCTTTCTGGACAAAGTATTTACGGAAGTGGCTGAAATGTTTCCATTCGAATACATTCATATGGGAGGAGATGAGTGCCCTAAAAATTATTGGGAAAAAAATCCTCAGATTTTAGCCATGATGCAGAAAGAAAATTTGAAAACCCCACAAGAAGTACAAGCCTTTTTTACCCGTCGATTAGAAAATATCATTACTTCCAAAGGTAAGAAAATGATGGGATGGGATGAGATTTTAGAAGGTGGTGGTTTACCTAAAAATACAGCTGTGATGTCTTGGAGGGGTATTGCTGGAGGAGTACAGGCAGCTAAAGATGGTCATGAAGTGGTAATGACTCCTAATAATCACGTGTACGTGGATTTAATGCAGGGTGACGCTGCCATAGAGCCTCCAGTATATGAAACGGTTCGACTAAAAGATTCTTATGCATTCAATCCTGTTCCTGATGGAGTGGATGCCAAATTAGTGAAAGGTGGGCAGGCCAACTTATGGTCAGAACAATTGTTTACCTACCGTCATTTGCAATACATGTTATTCCCGCGTGCTTGGGCTGTTTCAGAGGCTTTATGGTCTCCTCAAGAAAACAGAAATTGGGATAATTTCGTAAGCCGTGTGGAGCATCACTTTGGTCGTTTTGATCAGGCTGAACGCAAATATGCGCCGAGTATGTATGATGCTATCATTCAGGTAGGTAAAAATGAGCAAGGTCAATTATGGGTTGAATTAAGCACGGAAGTTAACCCTCTATCTATTCATTACAGTTTTGATTTTTCTTATCCTGATAATTTCTATCCTGCTGCTTCTGGTAAAATTATAGTCCCTAAAGATGCCTTAGTGATGCGCATGATTTCCTACAGGGGTAAAGAAAAGGTGGGTCGAATGATGACGGTTTCTATTGAAGATTTGAAAAAACGTTTAAAGAAATAAAATGATGAAAAAACTTCTTTTTTTATGGCTAGCTTTATGTGTAAGCCTCTCTGCATTTTCTCAAGCTAAATTCGAAAAAAGGGAATTAGCTTTTGGTCCCGATCAAAACCTACCTTACCAAATTCTTTATCCTGAAAATTATGTCAAGGGAAAGAAATACCCGGTAATTCTATTTTTGCATGGGGCGGGTGAGCGAGGAAGCGACAATGAAAAACAGTTGACCCATGGTTCCAAGTTGTTTTTGGATCCTAGTAATCAATCTAAATTTCCTGCCATAGTTATTTTTCCTCAATGCCCTTCCAATTCCTATTGGTCCACGGTGAAAATTGATCGAACTACTAAGCCAACAACTTTTGTTTTTGAATATCCCAAAGAACCCAATTGGCCTTTAGCTGCGGCGCTTAGTATTGTCAAAGATTTAGTGAAGGAAAAAGCTGCTGATAAAAAGCGTTTATATATCATGGGACTTTCTATGGGTGGAATGGGGACTTTTGAAGCCATTTCCAGAAACCCTAAAATGTTTGTAGCAGCTGCACCTATTTGCGGTGGTGCCGACTTACATTTTGTTAAAAAGTATGCTAAAAAACTTCCGCTATGGATATTTCATGGTGATGCAGATGCCGTGGTGCCTGTAAAACATTCTAGAGAGGCTGTAGCTGCTTTAAAGGAAGTTGGGGCCAATCCAAAATATACCGAATACCCAGGTGTCAACCACAACTCATGGGATAATGTATTTAAAGAACCTGAATTATTCTCTTGGATGTTTTCACACAAAAAATAAACAGTAACCTATGCTATTAAGCATCCTATTATACCTCCAGGTGGCATTATTACCTGGAGGTATTTTTAATATATCAGGGGCTTCTACGGCCTCTACTTCTAATTACTTAGAAATAAAAAGGGGATATGTAATGTCCTATGATGGAGTTCAAGGAAAAGCTAATTGGGTGGCTTGGACGCTATCAGCTTCCGATTTGGGAGATACGCCTCGTTCGAATCGGTTTAGAGAAGATGATGATTTACCTAGAAGTTTTAAGAAAATAGATTCTGATGATTATAAATACAGCGGATACGATCGGGGGCATCTTTGTAATTCAGAAGATCGATCTTCCAATTTCTTTTTAAATGCGGAAACTTTCTACATGTCCAACATGATTCCACAGACTCCTGAACTGAATCGAGGACCTTGGGAACGCCTAGAATCTTATTGTAGAAAATTGGCCAAAAGGGGACAAAAATTAACGATTTATGCCGGCGGTTTTGGGGTTTTGGATAAAATTGGAAATGAGGTGATCATTCCAAAATATTGTTGGAAGGTGGTGATTGGTCCCGAAAAATCTTGGTATTTACTTTTCCCAAACCAGCATGATTTGCATCCTAACTGGCAAACATTTGCTGTGACGAAAAATACCTTAGAAAAAATGACGGGTTTACGCTTTCCTTAAGGTTTTAACGCCCATTCTATCAATTTCTTGGCAGCTGGGAAGTTTTCATATTCCAAAGGAATTCGGCGGTTATTGGTGTATTCATTGTAAATCCATGGATCTCCCAAAGCGAACACTCGCCCTTTACCCACCTGGGCCATGGCCATCACACAATGGCCATTTAAATCCTCTAAGGATTTAGCCGTTCCTGAAAGTTTAATGGTTGAAATTTCTTTGATATAGATTTTTTTCAATCCTTTGAAAATGGGATTATTGGATGAAATGTTCAATGTTCCTTGATGCCAATTCTTTCCTTGAACCATATTTAAATTAGGCCCCATGAATTCCATTCCAAACCTTTTTGCCAAAGTATTAAATTTGGGTATTTCGCAATTGGTTGTATCATTGGCCAATAAAATTAAAGTTCCACCAGCCTTTACCCATTTTTCGATTTCATCCGCATCCTGCACACGCATGTAATTAGGTTTGGCGGTTTCTTTTTGACTATCTGGATCTACTATAATGTACACGGAAGCTCCTGCCAAATTTTTGCTTGTAGGGGCTTGAGCTAAGCTGTCCAATGTAGCTCCTAACTGCTCGATTTGTACTCCTAATAACTGAAATCCTGAATCCTTTCTATCTTCCCAAGTATAATGGAAACGCTCCATGTTTCCTTGCTTATTTTTACGGAACTCATGGTTAAAATAATAATCCAATACCACTTTTTTACCTTTTCCTATACCCAATTCCTTAGCTATTTCCATTTCTAAAGAAGCCAAGATAAAGGGACCAGCACCTTTTAAATCATCTGTTTTGAGAGGTTCTGACATATAATAGGCGAAACTTCCATCTCGATAAGGCGTTCCACCTAATCCACCTACGCTTACCGTTTTTTCTAAATGAATATAGCCTTGTGCGTCTTTGGTGATGAATTTTTCTAAAATGGATACATAGGCTTTTTGTGCCGCTGTCAAGAAATTGGCAGGCAGATAGCCCTTACGAACCCCTTTCGCAAAAGCATATACATACATATTGGCACATGAAGCCTCTAAGTAATTCCCTTTTTGAGTACCTAAAGTGGGTAATTGGTACCAAAGTCCAGTGGATGTATCTTGTACTTTAACTAAAGCAGTGCTTAATTCATTTAATTGCTTAATCAACATACTTCTTTTGGGATGCTGCTGAGGAAAATAGTCCAAAACATCCACTAAGGCCATAGCATACCAACCCATAGCTCTTCCCCAAAAATTAGGTGAAAGTCCAGTTTGTTTACTAGCCCAAGCTTGCTTGCGTTCATGATCATAAGCATGGTACAACAATCCTGTTTTAGGATCTCGGGCATTTTTATACATCAATTGAAACTGTAGCGCAATGTCATCCCAATTATTTTCATGATATACCTGACTGTATTCAGCATAAAAGGGTTCTAGCATGTATAAACCGTCTAACCACATTTGATCGGGATATCGGTCTTTATGCCAAAATCCACCTTCTTTTGTTCTAGGTTGTTTTTTGATTTGTAAGCGTAATTGTTCGGCAGCTAATCTGTATTTGTCATCGCCTATTTCTTGATAAAGAGAAAGCAAAAGGCGACCTGTGGTGATATTGTCCGAGTTAAATTCTGAAAACTTATAGGTTCGAATATCCCCTTTTTCAGAAATGAAACTGTTGATGTTTTTCTGAATGTATTGAAAATAAGTAGCGTCTCCGGTTCTTTGATGAACATGTTCAAGGGCTTTTAAGAATAAGCCTTGTTCATAATCCCAAGTAGCAGGCTTCCCAATTTTAACTTGAATGGAATCTGGATGCGTATGCATCAAAGATTGAGCCATTTGGATAGAATAGGGGGTATTTTGGCCCAAAACTGGAGCTAATAAACAATAGCTAAGTAAACCTAAAAGCGCTTTTTTCATAATTAACGTAGTTCAGAAATTTCAGAAAAATCCATGTCGGTGTAGTCTTTGTTTTCACCCGCCATTCCCCAAATAAAAGAATAGTTTTGAGTTCCTGCACCACTGTGAATGGACCAAGGTGGAGAAATTACAGCTTGATGATTATGTACCCAAATGTGTTTGGTCTCTTGAGCTTCGCCAATTAAGTGTAAAACCGCTTGACCTGGTTTTACATCGAAATACAGATAGGCTTCCATTCTTCGATCATGCACGTGAGCTGGCATGGTATTCCAAATAGATCCTGGTTCTAATATAGTTAGTCCCATGACCAACTGACATGACTGTATTCCTTCCTTATGAATGTATTTATAGATAGTTCGGTGATTGGAATTTTCCAATGAACCCACGTTGACAGTAATTACATTTTCTCTATCTAGTTTCTCATTCGGATAGGTAGCATGAGCGGGTGAAGAGAGTAAATAGAATTGGGCGGGTTCATTAGCTGAAACTGATTGAAAACTAACGTCTTGTGTTCCTTTTCCTAAGTAAACAGCACTCAATTTCGAAATTTCAAAGCTCTGTCCATCGGCCTTAATTATTCCCGGTCCACCCACATTGATGATACCCAGCTCTCTTCGCTCTAAAAAATAATCAGCTTTTAATTTTTCTGGATTGGGTAATTTTATTTCACCTAAAACGGGCATAGCACCGCCTATGATCATCCGATCGTATATGGTATAGGTTAAGTGAATTTGATTGGGTTCAAATATATTTTCAATCAAAAACTGATCCCTTAATTCTTGATTCGTAAAGGTGGATACTTCTTTTCTACTCGCCTCAAATCGATAGTTCATGTGATTAATTTTTAGTTTACAAAGTTAGATTAGGAGATATTCTACTCAATATACACGTATCTTTGAATGCAATTTCTCATGGCATGTCCGTATATCCTATTAATTTCTTTGATGAAGTAATTTCTTTTTTAAAGGAAATGGAAATAAAGGTAGAATTATGTCCCAATCATGCTTTTTCTACTATTTTTTTGCCTGAGCTTTCATTATATGTACAATGTATTTCAATAAAAGATTTTCAAAGCCAGAAGGATTTTTCTGATCCTGCTGCTTGGCAAAAGCAGTATTTGGAACAGATTAGTACTTCTACACCTTGGATTAGAATTTGGGAAGATATTTGGTTAAAACAGTCCACTTGGATTAAGCGGTATTTTCAGTTTCGTAAATTGGGTAATAGTTCCATTTTTGCTCGAGATTTACGTGTTGTGCATATTTCTAAAGAAATAGCTGATTCTTTTTTAGAAAATGAACATCTCTTAGGTTCAGCACAAGCAAAGAGCTATTGGGGATTAGTGGTTCCACCACACAGGCAATTTCGGAACATTAGCAGTCCATATTGGATGGGAGATCAAAAATTAGTGGGAGTGGCTACATTGGCTAAACCCATGCGCATGAAAGAAAAGGAATTTGAAGGACATATTTCAGGCGAATTAATTCGTTTTTGTTCCACCTTAGGCACTCAGATTGTCGGAGGCTTAAGTAAGGTACTTCACTACTATCAACTAGAGGAAAAGGTTGACAATATCATGACTTACATTGATATGGAATGGAATAGGGGGGAAGGGTATCAGTCCATTGGCTTTCAAGAAATTCAAATAACACCTCCCATTTTATATACGCTGAATGAAGCAGGTAAAAGGAAAATTTGTAAAACCTGGGAAGAGGCCCAAGTTTGTACTGTTGGAAATAAGAAACTGCGTTTATATTATTCGAAAAATTGACGCATTTTTGTAGCTCGGTTTATTTAATCATATTTTTCATGTCACTACCGTTTATTACCATTCTTGGACCTACAGCCAGTGGAAAAACGGCTTTGGCAGTAGAATTAGCAAGGAAAATTGGAGGAGAAATCATTTCCGCCGATTCTAGGCAATTGTACAGAAGTTTGGATATTGGAACAGGAAAGGATATAGGGGAATATGGACAAGGAGAGCATGCAGTTCCTTATCATTTGATCGATATCTTGGAGGTAGGAGAAAGCTATTCGGTGGCCCATTTTCAGAAAGATGCTTTTGAGGCGATGAAAAAAATAGACCTTCATCATAAATTTCCCATTTTATGTGGAGGTACAGGCTTGTATATCGATGCTGTTTTATCAAGTTATCAATTTTCTAAATTACCTCCCTTTTTGGAATCACCTTTGGAATTGGATCGTCCGACGATCGTCTTTGGTTTGCAACCTTCTTGGGATGACAGAAGAAGGAATTGTTCCAATCGCTTATTTCAACGATTGAATGAGGGTATGGTAGAAGAAGTTGAAAATTTACTTGCAAAAGGCTTAAAACCAGCTGATTTGAGATGGTTGGGATTGGAATACAAGTGGTTAACCGATTTTGTGGAGAATAAAATCACTCGGGAAGAATTAGAAAAAGGTTTGGAAGTAGCGATTCATCAATTTGCTAAAAGGCAGATGACCTTTTTCCGGAAAATGGAAAGGTCAGGTATTAAAATCCTGTGGATTCCTGAAAATTTAATGCGGTCAGAAGCAGTCGATTGGATGATTTCTCAATTAATTTTTAAGGATTTTTTGACAAAGGACTTGCTTAAAATCGAAAAAAGGCCTTAATTTGCATTCTCAATTTGAGACAGAGGGTTGTCAGAGTGGTCGATCGAGGCAGTCTTGAAAACTGTTGGCTGTTACAGGCCCGGGGGTTCGAATCCCTCACCCTCTACCAAAAGCGCAAAGAAATTTGCGCTTTTTTTGTTTTATCAAGCGTTAATTTTCTCAATAACCAGCTATAGTCCATTCTACTGAAATTTCATGTATCATCATGATGGAGCAGGGTTAAGGAGTAGTTAAATTATTTTTCATAATCACGTACACACCCAACAAATTCATATTTATGTAGTATTTTCATTGCATGAAATTATACATTGTACCAACGCCCATTGGAAACTTAGAGGATATTACCTTACGAGCAATTCGAATTTTAGGGGAAGTAGACGGTATTTTGGCGGAAGACACGCGTAATACGGGGCAGTTATTGAAGCATTTACAAATCAATAAACCTTTATTTGCCCATCATGCCCACAATGAACATGCGGGAGTAGCGGGTGTCATCAAGATGTTATTGGCTGGTATGACTTTGGCATTGGTGTCAGATGCAGGTACCCCAGGTATTTCAGATCCAGGTTTTTTATTGGTTAAATCTTGTGTAGAACAAGGTATTGAAGTTGAAACTTTACCTGGAGCAACAGCCTTTGTGCCCGCCTTGGTCAATTCGGGTTTCCCTTGTGATCGATTTATCTTTGAAGGATTTTTGCCCCATAAAAAAGGTCGTCAAACCCGTTGGAAAGCCATAGCTGAAGAAGATAAAACGGTTGTTTTATATGAATCCCCGCACCGAATTGTAAAAACCATGGAGCAAGCGCTGGAGTTTTTGGGAGAAACCAGGCAGGTGATGCTGGCTAGAGAATTATCCAAAATGCACGAGCAAATGATTCGTGGTTCAGTAGCTGAAGTTATACAGTTTTTAAATCAACATCCTGACAAAGTACGAGGTGAAATGGTCTTAATAATAGCAGGTAAATAAGGTTTTATGAAGTATTTGTTTGTTTTGATTTTCAGTGGCTTGTTTTGGTCAGCTCTTGCTCAAAGTAGCCTAAGTCCTCAATCCCGTGTGTCTTTAGTGACCATTGCCCCAGGGAAAGAATTGTACTCCTTTTTTGGTCATACCCTAATTCGTGTGTATGATCCCCAAACAGGTTTAGATAGAGCCTATAGTTATGGAACGTTCGACTTTCAAACGGAAAACTTTTATTGGAAATTTTTGAAAGGAACCTTGCCCTATTCCTTGTCATATAATAATATGTCAGACGTGCTCAATTATTATTCTCAATATGAGAACAGAACTTTGAGGGAGCAAGTATTGGCATTAAGTAATGCCCAGCGCAATCAGATTTTTCAGGCTTTGGAAACAAATTATTTACCGGAGAATCGTTATTATCAATATAAATTTTTCTACGATAATTGCGCTACGCGTATTCGCGATATATTTGAAAAGGCAGCACCAGGCGCCTATCCTTGGAGTAAAATGAAGCGATTGGAAGGGCTTTCCTACCGAGATTGGATGAATCGCTATTTACCTGCCACTGCTTGGGTAACTTTTGGTATGAACCTGGCCTTGGGTTTACCTTCAGATGTCACTGCAAGTGCTTCTCAATCTTGTTATTTACCGGATAATCTAGAGATTGCTACGGCTCAAGCAAGTATGAATCAAACTAAATTGGTTGAAGCTTCCTTGACCTTATTTGATGCTCAAGCAAACCCAATGGAAGGCTTTGATCCTTTTGGACCCATTCCTGTATTATTAGCTTTATCTTTAATTTTATGCTTGGTATCCTGGCGATTAGCACATAAGCATAAACTATTATATGGAATTGATATTGCTCTTTTCTTGGTTTATGGACTTTTCGGCATATTGATTTTCTTTTTAGCAACAGCCACAGACCATGAAGTTATGTCATACAATTTGAGCTGTTTGGTTTTATGGCCCTTACATTTTCCTTTGGTATTTTGGTTTGCCAAAAATCAAAGCACTGGTTTTTGGCTAAACTATGTAAGAATAGCTTTCATATTAGGTTTAATAGCCAGTTTAGTTTCGGCGTATCTCTTTTATGGCTTGTTCATCATTGCCTTGCCTATCTTGGTTCGTTTATTTTTTCTATCTCGTTTTTCTACCAAATAAGCACCATGAAATTCATTGAATTAAGAAGTGATACTTTTACATTGCCCACAGCTGGAATGCGAGACGCCATGTTGGCTGCTCCTTTGGGCGACGATGTTTTTGGGGAGGATCCAAGTGTTTTAGCGCTTGAAGAAAAATTAGCGAAAATGTTTCAAAAGGAGGCGGCACTGTTTTGCCCTTCTGGTACCATGAGTAACCAAATGGCCATTTCAGCCACCGTTTCTAAAGGACAAGAAGTGATTTGCGATGAACTGTCACATATTTATTTGTATGAAGGAGGGGGTATTATGGCGAATGCCGGAGCTTCGGTGAAATTATTGAAAGGTGATTTAGGCCGTTTGACAAAAATACAAATTGAAGCAGCTATTTCTCCTGATGATATACATGCTTGTGAGAGTGCCATGGTGAGTTTGGAAAATACGGTGAATAAAGGTGGAGGAAGTGTGTATAGTAGTGAAAGTTTGGACGAAATCTCAAGGTTTTGTCGAGCTAATGCCATTCCACTTCACTTAGATGGAGCTCGCATCTTCAATGCTATGGCAGTAACAGGACAAAGTCCGGCCGATTTTGGTGGCTGGTTTGATTCTATCTCCATTTGTTTGTCCAAAGGTTTAGGTGCTCCCGTGGGTTCAGTTTTGGTGGGAGATACTAGCTTTATCAAAAAAGCTAAAAGAGTAAGAAAAAGACTAGGTGGAGGATGGCGACAAGCGGGTATGCTGGCAGTTGCTGGGATTTATGCGCTTGATTATCAAGTGGATAGATTAAAAGAAGATCATCAACGAGCGAAAGCAATAGCGGAGATTTGCGAAAAACTTGATTGGGTACAAAATACATTGCCGGTGGTAACCAATATCGTGATTGTGAAAATACAGCCTGGTTTAAATTCTTCCTCTCAAGTGGCATTATTAGCCCAAAAAGGAATTAAATGTGCACCATTTGGTGCTGAATACATTCGCTTCGTTACCCATTTAGGTTTCGATGATGATGACTTGAATCTTTTTGAACAAAGAATAAAATCATCGATTATTTCTTAAGTTAAATAAGGTCTCTTGTTTGAGTAGAATATTTAAGTTTAGGGCTTTTTTTAAAAATTTAAAATGCGGTAATTATGCAAAGAAAAGCCCTAAAAATGTTTCTTCACCCGGGAAAAGAGGCTGAATACAAAAAAAGACACGATGAAATTTGGCCAGAATTAGCTGAATTATTGAAGTCAGTAGGCGTTCAAAATTATTCTATTTTTCTGGATCCTGAAACAAGGGTTCTATTTGCTTATTTGGAAGCAGAGGATTTAAGTTTATTAGATACTCTTCCTCAATTGCCCATCATGCAGAAGTGGTGGGCCTATATGGCTGATATTATGGAGAGCAATCCAGATAATTCTCCCAAAGCCGTTGAAATCCCTTCCGTGTTTTATTTAGCCTAATCTTCTCTCATGAAAATCAGATCGATTGTTTCTAGCTTAATGTTAGCTATTCTTGTATTTTTTTCAGCTAACGCAAAACCCAATAAAAAGGAGATTTTAGCTCAAATGCACTTGGCGAATAGCTATTTTAAACAAAAATGGCCAAACGTAGGACAAGTGATTGTTAGCCCTGATAGAACACGTCCATCTAATATCTGGACAAGAGCTGTTTATTATGAAGGACTAATGGAACTCTATAAGCTGGATCCCCGTCCTTCTGATTTAACCTATATGACAGATTGGGGCACATTTCATCAATGGGGTTTACGTGATGGCTTAAAAACAAGAAATGCAGATAATCAGGCATGTGGTCAAGCGTACTTGGATTTGTTTGATTTACAGGGAGATTCTGCTCGAATCAAACCCATTAAAGCGAACATAGATAATATGCTGGCTACACAAAAAGCCGACGATTGGTCATGGGTAGATTGCCTTCAAATGAGTATGCCTGTTTTTGCGCGCCTAGGAACTCGCTTTCATGATATGCGCTATTATGAGAAAATGTATGATTTGTATGCTTTTACCAAATACAAACACGGGGGAAATGGTCTTTATAATCCCCAAGAGCATCTTTGGTGGCGAGATAAGGATTTTGTTCCACCTTATAAAGAACCCAATGGAGAAAATTGTTATTGGTCAAGGGGAAATGCTTGGGTGTATGCTGCTTTAATTAGAACCCTAGATGTTATGCCAGCCAATGCTCCTCATCGCGAAGAATACATTCAAGATTTTATAGCCATGTCGGAGGCATTAATCCCATTACAGCGTAAGGATGGCTTTTGGAATGTGAGTTTAAAAGACGAAAGTAATTTTGGAGGTCCTGAGTTAACCGGAACGGCTTTGTTTGTTTATGGGATGAAGTGGGCATTGCGGCATGGTATTTTGAAAGACAAAAAGTATCAAAATGCAGCGGATAAAGCATGGCAAGCCATGAGTAAATGCGTGCACCCGAATGGTTTCCTTGGTTTTGTTCAAGGTACAGGAAAGGAACCTAAAGATTCACAACCCGTAACTTTTAATTCTGTTCCCAATTTTGAGGATTTTGGATTGGGCTGCTTTTTGCTGGCAGGCTCTGAAATGTTAAAATCAAATTAATTCTATGTTTTCTGATTTTTTTTATAATTTTACCGAATACTAAATTATATCAATCATGAAAAAGACAATTATTGGGGCAATAGTTGGTGGATTAATTCTATTCTTTTGGCAAGCAGCCTCGCATGTAGCTTTTAACCTACATGAACCTTCTCAAATGTATTCGGCCAATCAAGATAGTATTTTGATTTCTTTGAATAAGCATCTTAAAAAAGAGGGTGGTTATATTTTACCTCGAATGGAAAATGAGCAAGATATGGCTCAAGCAGAGGAATTTGCCAAGAAAGTAACGGGTAAACCTTGGGCTCGAGTTCAATATTATACCAATTATCAAATATCAATGCAGGATAATATGATTCGAGGTTTGATCGTAGATATTTTTTTAGTTTTATTAGTGATTTACCTAATCAAACAGTTGAAAACAGCTAAAATGCGAGATATTTTAGGCCTTTGTTTAGTGATAGGCCTATTAGTTTTTACTAACTCACCTTATACGCAGCATATTTGGTACCCTGTATTTGATCTTAGAGCTGAGCTGATTGATTTACTCGTCT
Source organism: Aquirufa sp. Wall-65K1 (assembly GCF_054558475.1). Lineage (NCBI taxonomy): Bacteria > Pseudomonadati > Bacteroidota > Cytophagia > Cytophagales > Flectobacillaceae > Aquirufa > Aquirufa sp. Wall-65K1. Next base: position 83,751 of record NZ_JBPXKD010000001.1, read on the forward strand.
CTTGGGCTTTATGTGGATTATGGTTAGGGTGGTACTTACCTAGAAGAAAGGCTTAATGTTGTAGAATGAAGAATGAAGAATGTAGAATTAGGAATGTAGAATTAGGAATGTAGAATGAAGAATGTAGAATTAGGAATTAATGACCATTATCAATTCTTCATTCTACATTCTTCATTCTACATTATTCAATTACTTCGCTGGAGTAATAATCAAATTTCTATATTCAACTGGACCGTGGTCTCCTTGAATCATAATTGGACCAGCTTCTCCTTCATTGCTATCTAAAGCACCACCAGTGATTCCTGGAATTTCTGCTTTGTAGATGACGGTTTTTCCATTTAAAGTAACGGTGATATTACGTCCTACTAATTCAATATCATAGGTCTGCCATTCACCAGCCTCTTTAGCCACATTTTCTAGGGGAGCAATAAATCCATAAACAGCGCCTAATTGGTCTTTGGCAGGCTCTAAACCTTTGCTGTCCGCCACTTGGATTTCATAACGACCACGTAAATAAAGTCCGCTATTACTTTCTTTTGGAACGCGGAATTCTGCATGTAGTTTAAAGTCTTGGAATGTTTGAACCGTACGTATATTCGCTCCCGTTCTTGGACTTTTCATGATTCCGTTTTCAGCTACCCATTGATTGTCTGGTCCTAGTGTTTGCCATCCATCCATGTTTTTGCCATTAAAAAGGCTAATCGGGGTTCCCCAAACAGGTGCTTTTTCTCTCCATAATTTAGGGGCTCTAACTCCTAGAATACGAAATTTTTCTCCTAATGGAGTAGTTAAGGTACCCATTAATTTATCATCTTTTAATTCAGCTTCTAAGGACAAATCCTTATCAGAATTTTCCCATTGTGGAGGAATGCTGAAGGAAAGGACATTAGTAACAAAATTTACTTTTGAAATAGGTCTTGAACTTCCCCCATCACCAACGAAATGGCCAGTTAAGGTCTTTAAGCCTGAATGTGTTACCTCTAACCAGGCAGGAGTAGTTACATTTCTCTTGGTAATAGTGATATCCCATCTGCCTTCAACTACTGAATGTCCTGCAGGAACTTGTGCGAATGTTCCAAAAGACAAACTTAGCATAGATAGTATGAAAGTCGTTTTAATGCTTTGAATGAATCTTTGTTTCATAGTAAAATTGAGTATTGTTTGAACAATGAATTTACGATTTTTTCATTGTTTTAATCCAGAATTACAATAAAATTGAAATAAGGCGGGTCTTATCCTGTAATTGGAATTGTGTATGAATCTTATTTAAAGACCTTATTTAATTTTCATAAATCAAAGAAATCTCAAAAGTTTATGCCATTGAATAGCTTGATTTTTTTATCCCCTAAAAGTTTTATTGCAATAAAATAACATTAGTGACAGTTCAATAGTTATCGTTAAAATTTGATATTATACCATATTATTTAAACACAAAAAACTACTTACCATGAAACATGCATTTATTTATTCCCTGTTATTAACGATTATTTTTTCATTGTGCTCAAGTTTTGTATCTGCTTTCGATAATCCTGATGCGATAGTAGGGGTATGGAAAACGGGTGAAGGAACCGCTATGGTCCGTATTTATAAGAATGGTGATAAGTACCAAGGTAAAATAGTTTGGTTAAAAGAACCCGTAGATCCTGAAACGGGTAATCCCAAAGTGGATAAAAATCATCCAGAAGAGGCTTCCAGAAAAAGACCTATTTTGGGCTTAATCAATATTTGGGGATTTCAATTCAAGGAAAATAATACCTGGGAGGGAGGGAATATTTATGATCCTAAAAATGGAAATACCTATTCTTGTACCATCAAGTTGACTTCTGCCAATACGCTGGAAGTTAGAGGATACATCGGAGTTTCCTTGATTGGTAGAACAGATAATTGGACAAGGCAACAAGCTAAACAGTGATTAGGGAGATACAAAATTCAATGATACATTGAAGAATAATGGGTTTCCTAAATTACTTGTAAAATATTTTTGGCTTTCTTCCTTAGCATTATAAGCATTGGCTACATCAAAGCGGAAATTGTAGCGCAATCCTGCTTGTAGGTTAAGCCAAAGAAAGCCAAATAGCTTTTTATCCCAACTAATCCGAGGCTTAATTTCCCCTCGCTGTAGGTAGACATTTTCTATTCCTGGAACATTCGCCCAATATTGATTCCCTTCTACTTCGAATCCCGCTTGTAATATGTTGGAGACAGAAATGTTATATCTCACATGAGCTCGTGCAGGCAATAAAAGTTCCATTCCCCATTTTTCATTGAAGGTTTTATTCCAAAATAATGCGGGTGCAAAAATAGGCTGACCAGCACGGTAGGTTCTTGCCAAGCCAGTTCCTATCATATTTTTTTCAGATGTTTTCCAACCATAGATGAGTGTTAGACTGGTAGTAAAGGCCTGCGAACTTATATCCTTGGTTCCATTAAAAAGCCCATTTACATCATAGCTTGCTTGAAAAATCATAAAATTCTTTTCATTCAATGGCTTAAACACCGTTGTATTTATTCCAGCAGTAACTAAAGTGTTGTTGTTTAATGAGTTCGCAAAGGAATTAATGTTTGGATTAGCTACCTTAAAATTACTTCCCCAATAGTTGAACCCCATTTGCCAAATAATTTTATTAGTTGACAATACGGGAATATTCACCTGAGCGCGTATGGCATTAACTTGGTCAACATGTATGGTACTGGGTAAATCTGCTGCATTAAATCTAACTCCTGGCATGGGAAAATGTCCATAGTTCTCAAAGCCTATATGGAAGATTCGTTGGGGTGTTTGATTTAACACTTTAACCGTACAGTACCTTTTTACCCCATCGGCATCTCCAAAATTATTATAGTCGAAAGTGTCCGTGGTATCAGTTTGCGCATAAATGAGGATTGGACAAAGAAAAAAAACGAGTATACGAATTATGTTCATACCATTAAATTTTAATTAGGGCGAATTTATTTGGGTTAATTAAAGCTTAACCATAACTAAAACCAACAATTGTTAATAAGGTTTCCCAACTTGTGATTTATTATATTTCAATAGCTCACGGGTAGATTAATCATGCGATGTACCATTCCTTAGTAAAAATTTTAAAGGTTTTGACGAAAAAGAGACTTTGAACTAATTGGTTCAAAAATAATCAAATCCACTCTTCTATGGCTCTTGCTGATTTTTCATAATCTTCATCTAGCATTAGGTCATGTGACCCGCCTTCTATGATGCTAAGTTTAGCATGGTAGTGATTTGCAGTGCTTTCAAATTCACGAACGGTGATAAGTCCATCTTTTGAACCACCTAAAACTAATATAGGTACAGTAGATCTGTGTGATATAGGTATTAACAAATCTACATATGCTCTAAATGATTCAGCACACATTCGAGGCGAATATCGCGCTGTCAGTGTAGCCTTATTTAATATCAAATGGGGATATTTTTTAAAGGCACCTAACAGATTTCCAAGTAGTAAATGGGGTATCACACCCGGGTAGCGAAAAATCACACGAAGGCTGGCTAATAACACACCCGAGGGAGGAACCGATGACATTAAAACGGCCTTTTTACATAATCCAGTCTTTAGAAAATGTTGTAGTATCATTCCACCCATGGAATGTCCAACAATGATAGGAGGTTCCTGTAAGTTTTCTACTTGCTTGCGAAGTGCTTGGACATAATCGCTAAGCGAATAGGAAATAGGCCTGGTACTTCCTTCTGTTTCATGCCCAGGAAGATTGAATCCAATGCAATTATAACCCAGTTTCTCAAAATATGGGATAAATTGCTCCTCCCAGCACCAAGATCCGTGACACATACCATGAACAAAAACTATCGTTTCTTTCATTAAACGGGGGATTTACTGATGTAATTAGAGGGAAGGTGTTTCTTCAATTCATTGACAAATAAATGGAAGTCCACCGTAATCGTATGCCGAGGTGTTTTTATTTGATGCAAATGAGGATGAGTGACTTCTCTTTGGCATAATTCGGCGATGTTCTTGGGTCTATGCCAAAGTCCCTTAATGGCCCTTGCCGCTATCTTACTTTGCAATTCAGCCCCTGGCCAAATGCAACCAAGCGGTTGAAACATACCTACAAAAAATAGATTATCGTATTTTTCATGCAGCATTTTTAAGTAAAGTGGGACGTCCCCCTCGCTATAATTTATGAAGTCTTTTCGAAAAAATGGGTGTTCTAAAATATAGCCTGTGCAAGCGATGATTGTATCAAACTCTTCTACGGTACCATCCTTGAAATGGACAAGCTGACCTTCAAAGTGATCAATATCTCCTTTGGGGAATACTTTGCCATGCCTTACTTTGTACAATAGTTCCTCGTTGATGGTGGGATGCGTTCCTGTGATGGCATGTTCTGGCTCTTGAAGGCCATAGTGCTTATTTGAACCAGAGATTATTTTGACGGATAATTCTGATAAGAAAAATTTCAACTTAGTGGGCAAAAATGTCAACTTAGATGCTACTACATCACTCGGTTTGCCAAACAAAAATTTGGGTACAATTCGGTAGCCTCTTCTCCAGCTAATGCTCGTTTTCTTGCTCACCCGAGATGTTTCTACCGCCACGTCGCAGGCTGAATTTCCGCCACCTATGACAAGTATACGTTGATCTCTGAATGGTTCCGCCTTTTTGAATTCATGTGAATGCATGAATTTACCGGTGAACTCACCTGGATATTGAGGCATTCTAGGTAGCCAGTGATGCCCATTGCAAACAACTAAATGGGTAAAGTGTTCTGTTTTTTCAATGCCGTTCTTCTCTGTTTTTATAACCCAATTATTAGCTTCATCTAATTCGCAGGATTTTACCAAAGTTTGGAATTGAATGTGTGGGTATAGATTAAAATGTTCAGCATAAGCTTGAAAATAGCGTCTTAATTGATTATGCGAAGGGTAATCAGGCATCCCTTTTTCGAAATCATCGAAGCTAAAGTCTTCATATTGTGAAAGGGTTTTGGAACTAATTATATGGGTAGTTTCGAAGACACTCGAGTGCCCCAATTGCTCATTATAAATCCAGTTTCCTCCTACTTGGGTATTAAATTCATAACAAACCGTATCTAGACCTTGGTCTATCATGTTTTTCAAGGCAGTTATTCCAGAAGGACCAGCACCAATTACACATACTTTCGTCATATAAATTACTTTTTATCAAATATATATAAATAGTCCTTCATTTATATTTGATTAAAAAAGGCCCGGTTAAAAACCGGGCCAAGTACTTGAATTGTTGGGAAGAATAAAACCCTGGTGGAGTCGGAGGGATTCGAACCCTCGTCCAAACCTAGCGAACAATAGCTTTCTACACGTTTAGCTGTGATTATTTTTCGATCAAAAGCGGGTTCACATCAGACCCAAACTTTCAACTTATCCTCTGGATACTAACAAGTCCGTAGAGAAATTCGAACTTATCGACTCTGCATGTCGACGCTCAGATGCCCTCCTCGGCAGAGTTTGGAGAAGGCTGAACGATGGCAAATTGATTAATCTCTAAGATTAAGCAGCCATGGCATACTGTGTATTGCCAGTTATAATTCGAAGGTTTTTTTAACAGGAAATGCCTACAACTCCCGACGTGCTTACCACCGACCGACATAAGCTGTCAAAACCGGTCGACCCCATTATTTGAGATGCAAAGGTACAACATTAAATAGGCCTTTGTCAAGGAATTGGTAATTCTGTACTTTGTTTAATTTCATCCATCACAAATAAACTATTGATATGGGCTACTGTGGGGAGTACAGCCAATTTCTCTTGGTAAAAACGGTTATAACTTTCTACATCCGAGCTAACAACCATCAAATAATAATCAAAGTTCCCTGAAACTAAATGGCATGATAAAACCTCAGGAAAAGCTTGAACTGCTTGTTCAAACTCTTTGAAATTTTTACGGTTTTGCTTTTCTAGCGTAACTTGGCAATGCACCAATAAACCTAAATCCAACATTTTACGGTTAAGTAATCCTACGTAGGACATGATATATCCATCTTTCTCCAATTTCCGAATTCGATCATGCGTAGGAGAGAGGGATAAATTGACTTGGGCGGCTACATCTTTGAGTTTTTTTTGCCCTTTGCCTTGAATGATTTTCAAAATCTTTAAATCTAGCGCATCTAAGTTGAGTTTGGAAGCCATAATTTTTTCGGATTTTTGTTAACAGAATGTTAATATATAGAATTATTTCCTTTTCAATCTAATTTTGCAGTAATATTTCCTTATTTATAAGGGATATACCTAAATAATTTTTGTCTTTTTTATATTTGTGGAGTATTATACTTCATCAAAGGTAACGGCCAGCGAAATTTTTCGTTGGCCGTTCTTTTTTTCAAACAAGCTAAAATCTACTATCATGATCATTGGCGTCCCTAAGGAAATTAAAAATCAAGAATTTAGAGTAGGCTTAACGCCTGCTGGGGTTCAATCGTTGGTGTCTCAAGGTCACCAAGTTTATGTTCAAACTCAGGCCGGTTTAGGTTCTGGATTTTCAGATGACTTGTACATGCAAACAGGAGCTAAAATACTACCTGATGCGAAGTCGGTTTATGAAATTTCTCAAATGATTGTCAAGGTGAAAGAACCTTTGGCTCAAGAATATCCCTTGATTCAAGCGGGTCAAATACTCTTTACTTATTTTCATTTTGCAGCGTCTAAAGAGTTGACCCAAGCAATGATAGCTAGTAAGGCTATTTGTATAGCGTACGAAACAGTAGAATTACCTGATCGTAGTTTACCTTTATTAACCCCGATGTCTGAGGTGGCTGGTCGAATGGCTATTCAAGTGGGGGCCTATTTTTTAGGTAAAGCTCAAGGTGGAAAAGGTAAAATGTTAGGTGGTGTTCCAGGAGTAAAACCTGCAAATGTGCTCATTTTAGGGGGTGGAGTTGTAGGAACCCAGGCGGCCAAAATGGCAGCAGGTTTGGGCGCTAATGTTACCATCATGGATACCAATCTAGGTAGGTTGCGATATTTGGAAGATATTTTACCCGCCAATGTGTCCACCCAGTTTTCTACTTCATTAGCTATTCAGGAGAGCTTAGCTCAAGTTGATTTGATCGTTGGAGCGGTGCTATTACACGGCGCCAAAGCTCCTCATCTCATAAAGAAGGAAGATTTAAAGCGAATGAGTCCCGGAACGGTTCTAGTCGATGTGGCTGTCGATCAAGGTGGTTGTATCGAAACTTGTCGACCTACCACCCACGAAAATCCGGTTTATGAAATTGACGGGATACTTCATTATTGTGTGGCAAATATGCCAGGAGCAGTTCCACAAACGTCTACATTGGCTTTGACCCAAGCAACACTTCCTTATGTCCAGCAATTGGCCAAAGAAGGTTGGAATTTAGCCTGTACAAATAACCAAGCCTTAGCCAATGGACTGACGATTTTCGAGGGTAAATTACAAAACCCGGGCTTAGCTATTTTATTTGATTTATAATTACCAGATTTTTATTCCTTGTATTCTATATAATTCCAATTGTTGTAAGTTCACTTGATAATCAAATTGAGCTTGCATCAATTGGGATTCCTCTAACATGGATTCTACTTGATCTAATTCAATTCTACGAATTAATCCTTGTTTGAAGCGGGTATTGGCTAAATCTAAGGCATATTGGGCTTGAGCCACTACCTCTTTCTGTGTCGCTGATTTTTTAAGGTAATTTTGATGATTCAATTGAGCTTGCCTCCATTCGGTACCTAATTTTTCTTGTGCATCCTCCAATTGAAATGCGACACGTTCCTTTTGAATGGTGGCTAATTCTGTTTGATAAGCCCCTCTTTTTCCAGAATAAATAGGAATACTTAATTTAATACCCAAAACACTATTTACTTTAAAATCATCTGCAAAGGCAGGTGTTTCGCCATTGATTCTAGGAACATAACCATTTTTCAGTCCAAGTGTGGCCAATCCTGCTAAGGTAGGGGTGTTTTCCGATTTAGCTAACTCAATACTTTTGTTAACAATTTCTTCTTGGGCTTTGATTTGATTAATCTCTGGATTGGAAAATGACTCAATGGGTTTGGCTGTTTGGGCTTGCCAATTTTGAGGGTTTTCAACCAAAAAGGCCTCTGCATTAGCTCCTAATAGAGTGCTTAAATAATCCAACATGCGAGCTACTTGATTTTCAGATTCAAGGATTTTACTCTCTTGGTTTGCTATTTTTACCTGTTGGCTGATTTTATCATATTCAATGGCTTCTCCTAGGGCTAGTTGCTTTTGAATAACCTGTAAATTATTTTCTAAGCGCTTCAATTGTGACTTTTGCACTTGTATGGCTTTCTTATTTAAGATAATTTGTTGATATAAATTAGCGATTTGAAAGCCCATTTGGAATTCTTGTTGCTCTATCTGTGCTTGACTTAATTGAGTTTCTAATCTTGTTTTCTCAATGGCCATCGCATTCCTTCCCCAATCATATAATACATGGTTGGCCACAAATTGCGAATTATAATTCATGTTAGGTTGAAATTGTAAAGTTGAATTCGCTCCCCCGAAGTTAAAACTAGCCTGGGCAACCGGGTCGATTCTCGTAAGTCCAATTTCTGCACCAATCACCGGTTTAGCATACGACTCCTGAATTTGGGTTTTTATTTGCCCCATTTTTATCAGGTTTCTTTGTCCTTTCAAGGCAGGTGAATGTTGTAAAATACCTTGAATTAATTCAGGAAGGCCCTTGGTTTGAGCAAAAATAACATTGCTCAAAAAACTAAAGGATAAAAGTAAGATGTATTTTTTCATATGTTTAATGAGCCTCTTCACTGGCTTTCATGATTTTTTCTATTTCTGCTTTGGTTTTCTTAGGTGTCCGCAATAACCATAAGAAGGGGAGTATACACATAAATAAAATGGAAACTAAACGGAAAGTGTCTAAGTAAGCCAAATAGTATGCTTGCTTATTGACCATAGCATCTAATTGGCGATAGGCAGCTTCTCCACTCCGAACTAAATCCCCAGTTTTTTGCATCATATTTTGTGTCAATCCTTGAATTCTTTGTTGAAATAAAGGATTTTCTACTTGAATATTAGCTAGTAAATCTGTCCTATGTTGGGCAGCGCGATGTGTTGCATAATTGTTCGCAACGGCAATACCAAAGGCTCCACCTAACTGTCGAATCATGTTGCTCAAGGCAATTCCTGCGGGATATTCAGATGGTTGTAAACCCGCCACAGCTTGATTAATTAAGGGCATTTGTAACATGGCCACCCCCATCATACGTAATAGGTGCATCGGAAAGAAATCCCAGCGACCCATTTCAGGAGTAGCCGATCCACCAATAAATCCGAAAATGATAAAAATACAAATTCCAAGCCCCATGACTGGAATGGGTTTTCCTCCCAAGGACAGGTATTTGGCTATCATGGGGAATAATATGACACCGAGTAAAGTTGGGTACATCAAGGAAAGTCCAGTTTCCGTTGAACTTAGGCCATTGATGCGTTGCACCATGATGGGATAAATGAAAACAGATGTAAATAAACCAAATCCGCTAACTAGGTTAAATACCGTGCTCATGGCAAAGACCTTGTTTTTGAAGATTTTTAAATTAATTACAGGATGTTCTGTCGTTAACTCTCGCCAAATAAATCCAATCAGTCCTATGGCCGATAATCCAGCCATGGTATTGATGGTTCTGGATTCAAACCAATTTTCCGATTCGCCTTTTTCTAAAATATATTGCAGGTTCCCTATACCCAGGGTTAATAAAGAAATGCCGATGTAATCAATTTCCATCGTTTTTCGATGTTGGCCTTCACCCTCTTTTCTATCAATGAAAACAATGGTTAAAATGGTAGCCAAAATACAAACAGGGATGTTGACATAAAAAATATCATTCCACTCGTAATTATCCACCAAATATCCTCCTAAAACGGGTCCTAAGGAAGGACCTAAGATGATACCCATTCCAAAAAATCCAGAGGCAATTGGTCGGTCTTTTACTTCAAAAGCATCAAATAAGATGGCTTGAGAAGTAGAAAGTAATGCTCCTCCACCAATTCCTTGTAAAAATCGCCAAAAGACTAATTCCCAAAGGCTATCACTCATTCCACAGAAATATGAGGCTATCCCAAAGAGAATCATCGAGCCTAGGTAGTAATTTTTTCTACCAAAGTATTCTCCCAAAAAACCTGTCATTGGGATAATGATTACATTGGCAATCGCATAACTGGTGATTACCCAAGCAATATCTTCAATGGTAGCTCCAAGGTTTCCAGCAATTTGGTTGAGAGCCACGTTCACAATCGTAGTATCCAACAACTCCATCACAGCTGCGGTGATCGTTGTTAGTACAATGATTATTTTAGCGAATCCCTGGGGCCTTTGCATGGTATTAGTTTATGGGAACTGATACACCTAGAGATAGTCCAGCACGTAAAATATCTTTGTATTTATCGGCATTTAGTATCTCAATCTTAACAGGAATTCGTTGAGTTACCTTTACAAAGTTACCAGAGGCATTATCGGGAGGTAATAAAGTTGTTTTCGCACCAGTAGATTCTGAAATCGATAAAATTCTACCCGTTAACTTAATATTGGGATATGCATCGATTTTAATTTCCGATTCCATACCTACACGTAAATGCTCCACTTGTGTTTCTTTGTAATTGGCAACTACCCAATACCGGCTATCATCCATGATGGTCATTAAAGGTTGTGAAACTTGAATGAATTGACCTGGCTCTACGGATTTCTTTCCAATTTTTCCATCAGCCGGAGCATAGACTTTATTATAACTTAACTTTAATTTCTGTTGTTCTACCTTTACTTTCTTCAGTTTTAAGGCTATTTCAGCCTTGTGCAAGGTAGCTTGCAAAATTCCTATTCTAGATTGTGTACTTACTAACTCAGCTTTCGCACCTTGGAATTTAACGCCAGCTTGTTCTGCTAAATCTTGACTGTCAATTAATTGTTGACGCGTAATAGCTTTTGCTGATTCAAGTGAAGTATTTCTAGCAACATCTCGGTTATATTTATTATAGGCCAACTCAGCGGATTTGACCACACTTTGTTGAGCTTCAATACTTTTCTTTAGATTAGTTAAATTTGCTTTTGCACTTTCAATGTCGGATGTGGCTTGCTCAACTTCCACTTTCATCTCTTCTAGGGCTAATGCGGCTTCATCTGAATCAATTTCCAAAATGATTTGCCCCTTTTTTACCTGATCGTAATCATTTACATAAACCTTTTTTACAAAGCCCGCCATTCTAGGTAATACCGGAATAAAATATGCCTCAATCTGCGCATTGTCGGTATCTTCATGGGTAGTCGCATAGCGGTATTTTTTGAAGCCAAAAAATCCCCCAATGAGTAAAACAAGTGCTAATATGATTTTGGGGAGATGAGATTTAGGTTTTTGTTGAGTAGACATGGTACATTGATTAGTGTTGCAAAGAAAGGTAGTATTGGCAATAAAGTCAAGTTAGTTGACTAAATACTTGATTTTGTATATTTTTGCACGAAAGATAAAATCCTGTATAGATCATTTTACACCAATGGAAAATTCAAATCACATGTTTTTATCGAGACTTTTGGTTAAGTCTTACCGTATAGTTCAGTCTATGAATGGCACTTTCTTACGAAGTTTAGGTTATGAAAACTTCAAAATAGGGCACATTATCGTATTAATGAATCTTTCTGAACAGGGAGTTACTACTACTGATTTGGCCAAAAAAGCGAAAGTAAGTAAGCAAGCGATGAGTAAATTAGTGAATGAATTGATTCAAGAAGGATACCTCATTTCAAAAACTAATCATCAAGACTTACGTTCTACTCTCTTATTTTGTACAGAGAAAGGTAATCATTTTTTAGAAGATTTAATGAAATCTAGGGCTCATATTGAGCAAAAGTTTGCTGTTATTATTGGAGAAGAGCGGTTGAAGCAATTAAATTTGGCCTTATCAGAGATTGTGGCTCATTATGATGAATTGGAAAATACGGATACTATCAATGATAAAATAGCCGGCACTAAAATCTAATTTATGGAAAGAAGCGATCGTGAAAATTAACTAAAAATAATTCGTGGGTGGCTCTAGTAATAGCCGTGTATAGCCAGCGAATGTATTCTGCGTCTATTTGCTCTTCTTTCAAGTATCCCTGATCCACAAATACGGCCTTCCATTGTCCACCTTGAGATTTATGGCAAGTTAATGCATAAGCAAACTTCACTTGTAAGGCATTTAAAAAAGGGTCTTTTCGAATGGCCTCCATTCTTTCCTTTTTCTTTGTGATATGTGCATAATCTTCACATACAGAATCATAGAGTTTTTTGTTGGCCTCTTTTCCCAAAGCTGATTCAGCCGAGTGAAGGGTATCTAATAAAATTTTAGCTTCAACTTCCGGGTGATCCTCATAGTCACACAAACGAAGGCTAACCTGGAGAAATCGAAAACCATGCATATCTTCTTGCCTTTTAATTTTCATAACTTCCACGAAATCTCCATTGGCCAAAAATCCTGCTGGCGAATCTTCATCTAACCAATGGTAATTATTTCGAACAATCATTAATAAATCACCACTACTGATTTCATCTTCTTGATAAAGTATAGTTCTCCGAACGAATTCATTGAATTGGACAGCACTTTTATTGGATCTGGTGAGGAGAATGGTTTCTTCTTTTCCAAACTTTCGATAGGCATATTGCATTCCATCTTCCACCTTTTCACCTGACATCTTGAAAAAGTCTTTGAATGATTTGGTATTAAATTGAATTTTTTGGGATGACTGATTTAGTAATTCTCTTAGGTTGGTGGCATTATATAATATTCCTGAATGTATGTCTTGTCGCATGACGTCAGTCAACTCATGGTCCAAGACCTCCATGTGAAATTCACTGCTGATGTATTCTTTCGATAGGGCAGGTGACAGACTTTTACCCACGGGAGGTAATTGGGCTGTATCTCCTACAAATATTAATTTATTCCCTGTATGGCCATTTTCTGGATTCGTAAAAACGTATTCAATTAAATCTGTCAATAAACTATTTGTACCAAAATCTGATTCATCCGTAATCATGGAAGCTTCATCCACGATGAATACGGTATTGGTAGCGTAGTTATTCATACGTTGGAATACCAATGCACCAGAATTTGGATGGCTGACTTGCCGGTAAATTTTTTTATGGATCGTAAAGGCTTTTTTCTTGGCATAATTGGCCATAACCTTGGCTGCGCGGCCCGTAGGAGCTAATAATTGAGTTTTATATCCGAAGCTAGATAAAATCTTAATCAAGGTCGATATGACGGTGGTTTTACCCGTACCAGCATAACCTTTAATGATAAAAGTAAGCGCTCCCCATTCATCTTTATTAACTATAAAATCATTCAATTTCTGAAATAAAGCTGTCTGAGAGGGCGTTGGCTCAAAGGGGAACTTTTGATGTAAGAGAAAAGAAGGACTTTTGGAAGGATTCATGTCTTAAAGAAGACACAATTTACACAATTGAATCGGGAAGCAAAAGCGCATGTTCTTCTGAAAGAGGCCTAAAAACATTGATGAGGCATATTAGGCTGTAATCCTTTAAATCGGTTTCCCAAATATCTCTTTCTATTAGAATATTTTCTTCTATCAATCTCCTTCTGGTGGTTCCCCAGTGTAAAGGTTCCTTAGGGGTATACCATTGATCTCCTTGTTTAAAAGCTAAATTGGCGATGCTGCTGTCTTGCAATTTCCCATTTTTAGAAAAAATGATGTCATCAGCTTCAGGATGCTCAGCTACTTTTTTTAGAATATGAGATCTATCGGCATATTTAAAATCGTATTCGAAATCTCCAGTGTTCACGATGGCCAGTTTTTTGATATGCTTTGGCTGATATTTTAGGAATTCGTGAAATTCCCATTCCGTTCGATAAACGATTCTAGTTCTATAACTACCAAGTTGGGGAATTTCTAAATGAGTAAAATATTCTGCTATGTTTAATACGGGTGAGTTAGGATAGTAATGCTGAAAGACATCATTGATCCTTTTTTGATGATAATTTAGATGTAGGGCTTCTCCGTTCAATACATGAACGGTCTCTAAAAATGTAGGCATTGTTTAAATGGGTAGGTAAACTTTTTGGATTAATTCCAAATATTCCTTTTCAGGGTCGGAGAAGATCGTAATTCCTCCTCCACTTTTAAAAATTAGCTTCTCATCAATTTGTTCAATAAATCTGATTAAAACTCCTGAATCTAAGGAACTTCCATCAAATTTCCCCATAATTCCCGTATAAAATCCTCGAGGGTATCCTTCGGATTTTTCAATAATTTCCATGGTGGCCATTTTGGGAGCGCCAGTAATAGAGCCAGCAGGTAACATGGCTTTTAAAATACTACCAATTTTATGCTGAAATTCAGGCATCAATTCACCAGAAATCAAGGAGGACATTTGCCATAAATCTTCACTATGTGCCTTTACTTGTTCTATGTACTGAAATTTTTCCACTTGAATTGGGTGGGCTACTCGGCTAATATCATTGCGAATTAAATCCACAATGGTGGCATGTTCAGCTTTTTCCTTGGCATCTACCCGCAGGTCTTCGGCTTGGTTATTTTCATTCACTGCCAAAGTTCCCTTCATGGGGAAACATTGAATTTTATGCTGATGAATTTGAATAAATGGTTCGGGAGAGAAGACCACTAATTGATCCCTGATCAGTAATTTATACTTAGCATGTGCGTATGAATAAATATCCTTTAAACTCAGGTTGGTTTGAATGGGGGTAGGACAAGTTAAATTGACCAAAAATGAATCCCCTCGTTTTAAACCCGCTTGAACCTGGTAAAATTTAGCTAAATACTCTTTATAACTGATTGGAAATTTCTCAAAATATACATCACCTGTGAAAGTACTTGAGGGGATTTGGTTGATTTCCAATCTTATGCCCAATTGAAGAGCTTCTTCTTCAGTTCCCCACCATACTTTTTCTCCTATATAATCACATATAAAGACAAAAGGACGCCCTTCCATGCTCCATTGATCCATGCCCGAGACAGCTTGATCAAGTGAGGTAAAAGGAATATCCTTCATAATCTTTATTAAATGTATTGTTGAGCTGCTTGAATTACCTGTGGGATACCCTCCGGCTTTTGTCCACCTGCAGTAGCTAAAAAGGCTTGGCCACCTCCGCCACCTTGTACTTCCTTAGCTAATTCTCGAATGATTTTACCTGCATCCAAAGATTTTGCTGCCACCAGTTCTTTTGATATGGCTAAAGCTAAGCTTGCTTTTCCATCGATTTCAGCAGCTAATAAGCAGAATAATTGCTGGTGTTCATTGCTCAAATCAAAGGCTAGATTTTTCAAAGCATCTGCATGAGGTACATGAACTTGTTGGATTAAATAAAGTAAATCTCCTTTTCCTGAAATTTGCTCATTTAAAGCTGACTTTACTTGTTTAATCTCGTTTGCCTGATATTGGGCAATGGTTTTTTGAAGGCTAGTATTTTGTTCGATAAGACTAGCCACTGCTTTAACGATGTCTTTAGGAGCTTTTAATAATTCATTGATTTGCTCCAGCTGGCTTGCCTGCTGATTTAATAGTTCAAATGCCTTCTGTGAGCAAACTGCCTCAATGCGGCGTACACCAGTGGCTACTGAACTTTCTGATAATATCTTGAATAAAGCAATTTCACCCGTTGAATTGACGTGAGTTCCTCCACAAAGTTCCACAGAATAGGTCGGATCAAAGGTGATAACACGGACAAAATCACCATATTTTTCACCAAATAATGCCATAGCCCCTTTATCTTTAGCTTGCGCAATAGGAACATTTCTTTCTTCTAACAAGGGAATATTAGCCATGATTTTGGCATTCACCATATCTTCAATTTGCTTCAATTCCTCATCTGTCACTTTTTGAAAATGCGAGAAATCGAAACGTAATAACTGCTCATTCACCAAACTTCCTTTTTGAGCCACATGCTTACCTAGAATTTGTTGAAGCGCCGCTTGCATTAAGTGGGTAGAACTATGATGACTAGTGATGGCCTGTCTTCTTTCTTCGTCAATTTGAGCTACGACTTCCTCTTCCTGCGCCACTTCTTCAATTCGAGCATCCGTTGTCCAATGAACAATTAAATCATTTTCTTTTTTGGTATCGATGATGGCGATTTTCGTGCCCGATTTTTTGAATAACAAAAAGCCAGAATCACCCACTTGTCCACCTGATTCAGCATAGAAAGGAGTACTTTCCAACACAATTTTGTATTGAATTCCTGCTTTATTTTGAACTTTTTGGTATTTCACCACACGTGTAGTCCAGGTTGAATGATCATATCCAACAAAGGACACTTCATCACTATCAAACAGGTTAACCCAGTCTTCTGCACTGGCTCCTGCATCCTTTCTGGAGCGATTCTTTTGGGCATTTAATGCCTGTTGGAATCCAGGCTCATCAATTTCCATTCCTTTTTCACGGGCTATCAAAGCCGTTAAATCGACTGGAAAACCATAGGTGTCATTTAATTCAAAAACATCTTCACCCGTAAGGACCTTGTTTCCTTTGGCTTGGGTTTCTTCCATTAATTTATCTAAACGAACTAATCCTGTTGACAAGGTTCTTAAGAAAGAAACTTCTTCTTCATAAATTACTTTGGCTACAAATGCTTCTTGTGAAATTAGTTCATCAAATACGCCTTTAAATTGTTGAGCTAATAATGGAATTAATTCATACATAAAAGGCTCTTTAAAGCCTAAATAGGTATATCCATAACGCACGGCACGACGTAGGATTCGTCGAATTACATAGCCAGCTTTCGCATTGGAAGGTAATTGTCCATCTGAAATAGAGAATGCAATGGCACGAATATGGTCAGCAATGACACGCATAGCAATATCAGTCCATTTATCTTGGCCATAGGATATTCCACTTTTCTTGGCTAAGTGCTGAATACTGCCTTGGAATACATCGGTGTCATAATTCGATTGCTTCCCTTGGATGGCCATGCATAAACGTTCAAAGCCCATACCCGTATCTACGTGTTTGGAGGGAAGTGCTACCAATGATCCATCTGCCATGCGTTCAAATTGCATAAACACATTGTTCCAAATTTCCACTACTTGCGGATGATCGGCATTAACTAGTGATTTTCCTGGGATTCGATCTACTTCATCTTGGTTTCTTAGGTCAATATGAATCTCTGAACAAGGGCCACATGGTCCCGTTTCACCCATTTCCCAAAAATTATCTTTTTTATTTCCCAAAATGATTCTTTCTTCCCCCACAATAGCCTTCCAAATATCAAAAGCTTCCTGGTCAAAAGGTACACCATCTTTGGCATCTCCCTCAAAGACGGAAACATATATACGCTCCTTAGGAAGTTTATATACCTCAGTTAATAGTTCCCATGACCAAGCTAAGGCTTCTTTCTTGAAATAATCACCAAAAGACCAGTTGCCTAACATTTCAAACATGGTATGGTGATAGGTATCAAATCCTACATCCTCTAAATCATTATGCTTACCAGAAACACGAAGGCATTTTTGAGTATCAGCAATTCTTTTCGACGGAGGAGTACCATTTCCCAAGAAAAAATCCTTGAATTGAGCCATACCTGAATTATTAAATAGTAGGGTAGGGTCATTTTTAGCGACTAATGGCGCAGATGGTACAATTAAATGTCCTTTCGATTGAAAAAAAGCTAAAAAATGCTGGCGGATCTCCGTTGAAGTCATTGGTTTAATATCGAAATTATGGGTAATTTTATTTCTTCCTGATTTTTCTAATCAAAGGAAGTGCAAAATTACGTGTTTTTATTCGAATTCTTGATTTTGCAGGCCAACAAGGTTTTAATTTATTAGATGGAACAGTACAGTAAACAATATTATTCGATTTCTGAAGTTGCGGAGATTTTCAAAGTGAAAACCTCTAAGTTGAGGTATTGGGAAACCCAGTTTCCTCATCTAATGCCCAAGCGTAGATCTAGCGGAATTAGGAAATATACGCCGGAGGATATAGAAAAAATTAAAGTTTTGATCCAATTGATCGAAGAGAAAGGCTTAACCATTGAAGGAGCCAAGCAAGCCATCAATCATCGTGGGGAAGCAAAAAACGTGAATACACCTCTCATTAATCAGTTAACTGAAATTCGTCAATTTTTACAAGGGCTTCGCGAGGATTTGGGAGAATGATTTTTTTCTTTCGGGAAAAAATGGAATCATATCCCGATGGAGGAAGAAAAAGTATATCAAATAGCCCTAAGTTTAGTACCTCAAATTGGGTATGTTAATGCCCGTCGATTGATTTCCTATTTGGGTTCTGCCAAACAGATATTTCAATCCAGTACTTCACAACTAAAAAAAGTACCGCACATCGGTCCGATGATTGCGCAAGAATTAAAATTGAATCAAGTTTTACATGAGGCAGAGCGAATTTATTCAGATTGTCTTAAGGAGGGAATTCAATTATTTTTTTACTTGGATGAGGATTATCCACATCGATTAAAACAGTTATATGATGCTCCTCTATTATTGTATTTTAAGGGAAATGTGAATTTTCAATATGAAAAAGTGATGGCATTGGTAGGAACAAGAAAAGCTACCGAATATGGCAAAGAAATCACTTATCAAATTGTCAGGGATTCTTTGGAGGACGATGTCCTTTTTATTAGTGGATTAGCTTATGGGATTGATATTGCCCTTCATCAAGCTTGTATTGAATTAAAAATTCCAACTATCGCGGTTTTGGCTGGGGGATTTCAACGAATATATCCTTCCTTACATAGTAAATACGCCTATCAAATGATGGAATTGGGAGGAATCATTTCAGAACATCCATTTCATCAAAAACCCGACCCGAGATTTTTCCCACTACGAAATCGTATCATCGCTGGGATGGCAGATGCCACGATTGTGGTTGAGGCAGCTGAGAAAGGGGGTGCATTGATAACGGCCGAATATGCGAATAATTATCACCGAGAGGTATTAGCTGTTCCTGGAAATTTACAAAAAGTGTTCTCAGAAGGTTGTAATCGGTTGATTCAGAAAAATCAAGCTACCATTTACACCGATTGGGCAGCTTGTAAAGAGCTTTTGAATTGGCAATCTAGTTCCAATAAAATTCAAAGAAATAAAAGTTTGTTATGGAGTCAATTATCAGATGACGAGAGCCAGATTTTGGCATTACTTTACCAAGAAAAAAATTTAGCCCTGGATGAAATAGCTTGGAAATTGCAAAAAGGAATAAATCAACTGGCAATGCTTTTATTGAATTTGGAATTTCAGGGATTCATTAAAACATTGCCAGGTCATCGTTATAGCTTAAAATAACTTATTTTTTCCATTCACTCGGATTAATTCTCCAGTCTTGTAAAGTCATTAATTGAGTTTCTGTTACGTGATTTAATTTAACGGCCTCATCTATTAAGACATCATAGTTACTTAAGGTGACGCAAGGAATACCATGATTTTTGAAATTATCTTCGGCAATTTGAAAGCCATAGGTAAAAATGGCTACCATACCTAATACTTCTGCTCCTGCTTCTTGTAGGGCGGTAGCAGCTTTTAAGGAACTGCCTCCAGTTGAAATTAAATCTTCTATTAAAACTACCTTTTGACCTTTTTCAATATGCCCTTCTATTTGGTTTCCCATGCCGTGTTTTTTTGGCTCAGGTCTAACATAACAAAATGGAAGGTCTAAATAATCAGCTACTAAAGCCCCTTGGGCAATGCCAGCAGTGGCCACACCTGCTATAATCTCAACATCTGCGAAATACGCCTTTACAGCAGCAGATAAGCAATTTTTGATGTACGTTCTAACTTCCGGGTAGGATAGAGAAATACGATTATCACAATAAATCGGGGAGTTCCATCCAGATGCCCATTTAAATGGTTGGTCAGGTCTTAATTGGATGGCTTTTACGCTTAATAAGTGTTGGGCAACTTCTTGTGAAATAGTAAAATCAGGCATAGGAATTTGTTTCAAAGATTATATGTGCAAAAATAGTTTATTCAAGTTATCTTTCATTAATTAATTCTATTTTTGCCTACTTAAATTCTGAATTCTACACATGATATTGTTTATAGACGACCGTCCGATTCGCATTTACAAGGAATCCAAGAAACATGCCATACCTATGGGGGATGAATTTGAGGTGGTTATTGATGCGCGTCTTCAACCAATTAGGTTGTCAGATTTTAAGGGACATACCTGTATCCTAAATTTAACTTTAGACCAAATAGAAAAATTAATCCACAGTTTACATCAAAAATCTGGTGCTAAGTTTGATTCGCTTTACATATTAGTCAAGGATATTAAACCTTTTAAACAGCGTATTTTTGCCATGTACCAATTATTGGAGGCAGCAGGTGGAGTGGTTTTAAATGTTGAGGATAAAGTACTGTGGATGCTGAGATTGGGTAAATGGGATTTGCCAAAAGGTAAGTTGGAGAAGGGAGAGAAGTTTAAAAAAGCTGCTGTTCGAGAAGTGGAAGAGGAATGTAATGTTAAAGCTTTGTTAGATAAAAAGCTTTGTACGACCTATCATACCTATACGCATAAAAATCAACGAATTTTAAAGAAAACGAAGTGGTATTTAATGAATGCCTTAGGTGATCCTAAATTAGTCCCACAAAAAGAAGAAAATATTGAAAAAGTTGATTGGCTAGGAACAGCAGCGATGAACAAAGCTATGACTAATACATATAGCTCGATACGTTATGTCATTCATCGTTATCAGTTGCTTTGTTCTTCTTCTAAATTATAAGGTAAATATTGATTGATTGAGCTCCCATATCGATGCAAATCCCTGATAATGGTAGAACTGATAGGAGCGAGGTGAGGGGAAGTGATCAAAAAAACCGTTTCCAATTCTTCATTGATATGCCTATTTACCTGAGAAATTGAGTTTTCATATTCAAAGTCTGTCGTATTTCTAAGACCTCTAATAATAAATCGAGCCCCTACTTCTTTAGCAACCGTAGCCGTTAAATTTTGATAAGTAACCACGCGAATGGGTTTTCCTTCGAATGTTTTCTCAATAGCTTCTTTCATTTTTTCGAGTGAAAAATAGCGTGCTTTACTAGAATTATGACCAATTCCAATCACAATTTCATCAAATAGTGCTAAGGCTCTTAATACAATATCTTCATGGCCTTTTGTAAAAGGGTCAAAAGAACCTGGGAAAAAAGCAGTTCTATGCTTCATGAGAAATGGTTGGGGTATAAATCTTAAATTGACTTAATTCTTCAGCTAAATGGGAATCTATTTCTCCTATCCAATGAATACTATTTGAATTCCACTTTATAAAGTAGCTATCTCGAATAGAATGAATGTAGAAGGCTAATTCAGTTGCCTTGGTATATGGATAAATATTGGCTAGCACTAATTTTCCGGATTTCCTTAACACCATGCAGGCTTTTTGGTTTTGAATTGATATGCTTAGACCATTTTCTGGTGATTGAGGTAAAAGCTTTTCTAAGTAATGTGAGTATGTAATTTCTGACAAAGGAAACCAATAACTGATTAAATCTTTCCAGTCACTAGGTATAAGAAAGAGTAAATTGGCAAGTTCGGATGGGATAGGCTGAACATGGATTTCTTGTCCAATTAAGGTGTCTTCTCCTAATGCTTTTTCCAAGAATCCTATTCTATAGATGGGGCTATCGTATTTTTGTGGAATTAGTAGAAAATGTGTATGACATATTTGAACATACACTTGTTCAATTTTTGTAGGGTTTATGCCTTTTTTCTCCCAATATTCTTTTTGAATTTTCCCAGACTTGGACCAATCGATATGTCCAAATACCAATCCTGAGGCATCTTGGTATTCTAATCCTCCCTCATGTAGTGATAGATGAAGCGAATGTAAAGAGTCCATAACGGAGGAGGAATTTAATTTTTCCAAGGTCATTATTAGGTATCGAGTTTGAAATTGCAAAAAAAATATGGGATAGGAATAAAAATATTCATTTTTTTCTAGGTTCAAAATGAGTAATTTTGCGCCTTATTTAATTAAATACGCTATGTTGCAGGTGTCCAATGTTTCCCTTCGATTTGGGAAAAGAGTATTATTCGAAGAAGTAAATATCAAATTTACAGAAGGAAACTGTTATGGTTTAATTGGTGCCAACGGTGCTGGTAAATCTACTTTTTTAAAGATTCTTTCGGGTGAAATTGATTCTCAAACAGGAAGTGTTAGCATGAATCCTGGCGAGCGTATGTCGATTTTAAAGCAAAATCACTTCGAATATGAGGAGTTCCCTGTCTTACAAACGGTCATTATGGGTAATAAACGCCTGTATGACATCATGTTAGAAAAGGATGCCATCTATATGAAGGAAGACTTCACTGAGGAAGATGGAAATAAAGCCGCTGATTTAGAAGCTGAATTTGCAGAATTGAATGGTTGGGAAGCGGAATCTGAGGCAGCTACTTTATTGAGTGGTTTAGGTATTAAGGAGGATATTCATTATTCATTGTTGAAGGATATCAATGGATCAGAAAAGGTAAAAGTACTTTTGGCACAGGCCTTGTTTGGAAATCCTGATATTTTATTATTGGATGAACCGACCAACAACTTGGATATTGATTCCATCATGTGGTTAGAAGGTTATTTACAGAATTTTAAAAATACGGTAATCGTAGTTTCTCACGACCGACACTTTTTAGATAATGTTTGTACCCACATTGCTGACCTTGATTTTGGAAAGATTCAATTGTATGGAGGTACCTATACTTTTTGGTATGAATCATCTCAATTAGCTGCGAGACAAAGAACAGATCAAAATAAGAAAACGGATGAGAAGCGTAAGGAATTGGAAGAGTTCATTCGTAGATTCTCTGCCAATGTCGCCAAATCGAAACAAGCTACTGCCCGTCAGAAAATGTTAGATAAATTACAAGTGGAGGATATTAAGCCTTCTTCTCGTAAATATCCATTCATCAATTTTAAACCTGAGCGCGAAGCAGGAGATCAATTATTAAGTGTAGATAATTTGTCTTACCAAACAGAAGAAGGCATTACCCTATTCTCTAATTTATCTTTTACTATCAATAAAGGAGATAAAGTAGCCTTTCTTGCTAAAGATTCTTTGGCTATTACAGCATTATTTGATATTCTCATGGGAGAAAGAAAGGCCAGTGGGGGAGAATTTAAGTGGGGTGTAACAACCACTCAAACCTATTTGCCCAATGACAATGCCGCTTATTTCAAAGATGATTCATTGAACTTGGTAGATTGGTTACGTCAATATTCTACCGAGAAAGATGAAAGTTTTATTCGTGGATTTTTAGGTAGAATGTTGTTTTCAGGTGATGAGGCTTTGAAAAAATGTACGGTAATTTCTGGAGGTGAAAAGCAGCGTTGTATGTTTTCTAGAATGATGTTGTCCGGAGCCAACGTGCTCTTATTTGATGAGCCTACCAACCACTTGGACCTCGAATCCATCACAGCTTTAAACAATGGGATGATCGAGTTTCCTGGTACGATATTATTTACTTGCCATGATCATCAATTAACGAATACAGTAGCTAACCGAGTGATTGAATTAGGTTCAAAATCTTGTTTGGATAAATTAATGACCTACGATGAGTTTATTACCGACAGCACGGTGAAATCTCAAAGGGTAAATTTGTAAGTATGACTTATGTTGAGGTTATCTAATATTAAGATGACAATACATTAAGATTGCTCTAGCTTAAGATTGCCCTAACTTAAGATTGCTCTACCTTAAGGCCTTAAGATTTGTCAACTTTTGAAAAGTTGACAAATCTAAGTTGACAAATCTAGGTTGACACATCTTAACAATTAAATACCCTTGTAATTAACTAAACCCCAATTCCTTTCTGATTTCAAATTTAGGGATAAATTAAAAAGATTATCAATTAAATGGATGTAACCTGTTGATAATCAGTATCTATTACTTGAATTTTTTCACTTTCATATTCAAGGCATCCCATTCAATTGGCTTCCCAATTTCTACCGAAGTATTACAAAGAACCGATGGACCTGCGGCTCTTAATCCGAAAGAAGCGTCTTCAAAAACCGGTTTGCCAGTTCTGATGGAATCAAAAAAGTTAATAAAATGATCTAAACGATCATCGTATCCCTGCGGAGCATTGAATTCAATCTCATCCAACACCTTCATTCTTCGATCTTCTGGGCTGTATTTAGCATTATATTCTGCTAGCATCGCATCTTGCATGGCTTTTGGAAAACTTTCTAATGAATCATAACCACCCATAGAAGCCACTTTTGCTCTTTTGAAATGCTTAATTTTAATTCCTCTGTTTTTTACTTCTATGACTCCCTCCGTACCAATTAACCGAGTTCCTTCACCGCCACCTGCACCATCGGCTAAATTTACGCGCGTCATGAATTGAAAAGCATTATGATTATCTGTTTTTCCATAAGTCATAAAACCCGTTAATAAGTCATATGCATCTCGTCCATCCTTCCAATAATTTAATGCACCCTGAGCATAAATTCTTTCTGGTCCCAATGAATTAGTCACCGTATGTAAGCCAGTTACATTATGTACAAATAAATCACCTGCCACCCCGGTACCATATGCTTTATAATTTCTCCATCTGAAAAAACGTACTGGGTCAAAAGCAACTTTAGGGGCATCTCCTAGGAACATATCCCAAGATACAGTTTGTAAACTTGCATCCGTTGGAATGGAATATTGCCAAGCACCATTGGCTGAATTTCTATCTGTATAGGCTTCCACGTAGGTGATTTCACCAATTGTTCCTTGTTGGTAATATTTACGGGCTTCTTGAAATACCACAGAACTTGCTCTTTGAGAACCTACTTGTAAAACCTTTCCGCTTGCTTTTTGTGCCGCTACTACAGCTAAACCTTCCTCCACATGATGTACCATTGGTTTTTCACAGTACACGTGTTTACCTGCTTTAAGCGCATCTATGGTAATATGGTCATGCCAGTGGTCGCTGGTACACACTAAGACAGCATCTATATCTTTGCGAGCTAAAATCTCCTTATAATTTCGAGTAACAAAAATATCTTTACCCCATTTCTCTTTTGCTCGATCTAGTCGTCCTTGATATAAATCAGCCACTGCAACTAATTCCACTCCTGGAACTTTTAACGCAGTGGTTGTATCATAATGACCAATAATCCCTGATCCAATTAATCCAATACGAATCGTATCGTTGGGACTTACTTTAATTTTATCTAAAATCTGCGGCAAAGATCTTTCATCAGCACCCAATAAAGGAATTCCTCCTAATAAGATGGATGTGCCCGCACTAAGTGATTGAATAAATTGTCGTCTACTTTTTTCCATTGGTTTGTAGCTTTAGTGTTGTCCAAATTACAAATTATCTGGAAATAAAAAACCCTAATCTAACCTGCAAAGGAAAAATTAGGGTTTTTATTAATCTTGAATCTTCTTATAAAATAAATCGAGTTGATAAGAAATTCGATTGTTGATTTTCAACAATTTGATTCACTATGTCCTTGTTAGCTTGGGTAGCTTTAGTGGCTACTACTGTACGGATTGAAAATGAACGTAGAGCAGCAGTTACAGAAAGTGTTCCTTCGGCAGAATCCTTACGACCTGTGAAAGGGAAGGAGTCTGGTCCACGCTGACACTGGGCATTAATATTTACACGAGAAACTTGATTTACCGTTTCATCGATCAATGCTGAAATTTGGTTTGGATCAGTTCCAAATATGGCTACTTGCTGACCATGTGATGATTCATGGATATAATCAATGGGAACATTGATGTCATCAAAAGGCACGACAGGAACAACAGGTCCAAATTGCTCTTCTGACCAAACTTTCATTTTCTTATTCACTGGATACAATAAAGCTGGGAAGAATAAAGATTTGGCATTTTCACCACCATGTTTATTTAATACTTTAGCCCCATGTAATTTGGCATCTTCAATTAATTCTTTCAAATAAGCTGGTTTGTTGGGTTCTGGAAGTGGGGTAATTTGAACCCCTGGATCCCAAACCATACCTACTTTAATAGCTTCAATTTTTTCAGCTAATCCTTTGTTAAATGCATCCGCTAGGCTACTATGAACAAAAATGATTTTGATAGCCGTACAACGTTGGCCATTAAATGACAATGAACCAAGTAAGCATTCATTGATGGCATTATCCAATTGAGCACTTTCGGTAACAATGGCTGCATTTTTGGCATCCAATCCTAAAATGGCTCTTAAACGATTCACTTTAGGGTGCATTTTCTTTAATTTGTCCGCAACTTTAGATGAACCAATTAAAGTTAATACATCAATTTTACCTGATTCCATCAACTGGGGTATAATCGAATTTCCACGGCCATATAGGGTATTAATTACACCTGCTGGGAAAGATTCTCTAAAAGCTTCTAATAATGGGTAGTGTAATAAAGTTCCGTGTTTCGGAGGTTTAAATAAAACGGTATTACCCATAATCAAGGCTGGGATAAGCGTAGTAAAGGTTTCATTTAAGGGATAATTAAATGGACCCATACACAATACTACTCCTAGCGGGGAACGACGAACTTGACCGATAATGCCTTCTTCAATTAAAAATGTCGAAGAATTTCTGTCAATGTCCTTTAAGGCCCCAATCGTATCATAAATATATTGAACCGTTCTATCAAACTCTTTTTGTGAATCAGTTAAGGATTTACCAATTTCCCACATCAATAATTTAACGACCTCGTCTCGTTTTAAAATCATCTTTTGAGTGAATTTTTCCACACATTCAATGCGCTTGTCAACCGACATGGAAGGCCACTCACCACGACCATTGGAATAGGCTTTTACACCTGCATAGAGAACCTCCATGGCATCCGTGGCATCGGTGATGGGATAGGAACCAATTCTTTTAGGTTCAAAACCTTTATCGGATTTAATATAAATAGGAGACCAAACATCTTGAGTTTTGCCTTTCCATTGGCGCATCTCTCCATTCACTAAATATTCTCTTTGTTCGATTGGTTTTACCAAATCGTATTCTTTTGGAATCTCTCCTTCTTTGGGAAACAGTTTTTCTAATTCACTCGATTGCATAGGTTTTATTTTTATGGTCGCAAATTTCAGCTATTTGAACTATTCAAAGAATTCATGGCATGTATTATTTGAATAGTAATACTATTTTATGAAAATATTATAAAAATTCTAAAATAGCTATGGGTTAATTTCTGTCATCAAGGGGTATTTTCTCCTGATTCGATTAATCTGAAATCGCTTTTGATCTGTAAAGCTAGCCTCATGTAATTGATTAAATTCACAAAGCCATGTAGAAAAGAGTTCGAAGTCATTGGTTTTAAAAGCCAATGAATCTATTTTTTTACTGATTAAATAGGTGTCAAATTCCATTTCTTGTCCAGTTTTTCCTGAAGGTTAATAAAACTACTAAAGCAATAGTAGCTAATAATCCGGAAATGAAAAAGGGGAGAGGTATCATTTGACTTAAGCCTTTATAGAGAAAACCTGATAAAAAAGCACCAATTCCAATTCCCATTTCTAGGGCTATATACATGGTGGCCATGGCTCTTCCCATATGATTTTTATGTGCTAAATCCGTTGTCCATGCCGCTAAGGTAGGTGTTGAAAATCCCCAAGATATCCCAAATAAAATGGCCGAAGCGATTAAGCTTAGGGCAGTAGGTGGAAAGGATAATAAAAACATAGCCACGATTAAAAAACCACATGAAATGATTAGAATGGGTATTCTACCGTGTTTATCTGAGCTTTTTGAAAAAAAGAAACGAACAAAAATGGAGGCTATGGTATAAATGGTAAAGTATAAACCCTTATTGTGCCAGCCCACTAATTTCGTGGTATCTGGAAGCAAGGTCACTACCACTCCCGATGAAAATGCCATCAGTAGCATGATCAAAAAGACTGGTGCAATTTTGGGTTCAAAAACATCATCCCAATTAATTTTAAATAAGCTCCAAGAAAACTTACTTTTCATACTTTTTGGTAATGTCTCTTCCAACCTAAATAAAATTAGAATGGATGCTAAAGCAAAAAGGGACGACACATAAAACATGGCTTGAAGCCCAATAGTATTAGCCAATCCCGACCCGATACTTGGTCCAATGGACATACCCGTCGCAGTAAATATTCCTAAGGTTCCTTGTGCTTCCCCCCGACGGCTCTCCGGTATAATATCTGCTACATACGCAGCTGTGGCAGTAGGTTTTGTCCCGGTCGACATACCATGAATGAATCGTAAAAACAAAAAGGCTTGCACCGTATGAACCATTGGGTAAATTCCACCACAAATAAAGCAAACGATGGAACC
Organism: Aquirufa sp. Wall-65K1; assembly: GCF_054558475.1. Lineage (NCBI taxonomy): Bacteria > Pseudomonadati > Bacteroidota > Cytophagia > Cytophagales > Flectobacillaceae > Aquirufa > Aquirufa sp. Wall-65K1. The sequence goes on from NZ_JBPXKD010000001.1 coordinate 111,953, forward strand.
AAATGCCATCACTGGAACACGACCAATGTGGTCGGTTAGTTTTCCTGAAAAGGGTCGGCTGAGGCCAGCTGTTAAGGTAAAAAGAGCAATGATGTAACCGATGTATTCACTACCTCCCATGGCTGCCAAATAATCAGGGAGCTCCGGAATAATCATGGAAAAACTAGCAGCAAATAAAAAATTACTTGTACAGAGTAACCAAAAAGGAATGGTATAGATTTTTTCTTCCTGTATTTCCATCCTAAATTTCTTCCTCTATGATGGTATCAATTTCTTTTTTATTTAAACCCATCAAAAAGGCAGGCAAAAGAATAAGGTTACAAATCATGGCCATTAATAAAGTTATGGAGACCAAAATTCCTAATGCTTGAGTACCCTTAAAGGTTGAGGCCGTAAAGATGAAAAATCCAAAGAATAATATCATGGCGGTATAGAACATGGACACTCCCGTCTTTTGAATCGTAATTTGAACAGCCCTTTTTACATTCATCTGATTTTTCAACCATTCTTCTTTATATCTAGTTAAAAAATAGATTGTTCCATCGCTGGATATACCAAAGGCAATTGAAAAGATTAAAATGGTACTAGGTTTTAAAGCTATGTCAAAATAGCCCATCAAACCTGCTGTAATGATCAAAGGAATTAAACTAGGCAAGGTGGAAATGATAACCATCTTCCATGAACGAAACAAGAAAGCCATCAACAGGCAAATTAGGACAATCGCTGTGATGGTGCTTTCAATCAGATTTTTTTGTAAATATTCCGTATTGAAGGAATTAATGACCGAATTTCCAGTCACATTAGCTAGATAAGCCTTAGGGTTGTCCTTGGCTAATATTTCTCCTGTTTCAGGATCTGTCCTAAAAATACTATCGATTTTAGGTTGTAAAATTTGATATAACTCTTTTGTCCTAACAGTCCCTGCATCTGCCATTTGATAGGATATTCGGGTATGCTGTTTCTCTGGATCAATAAAGCCTGAAAACAAATTACTTTTTCCAGATAGACTGGATTGAAATTCTTTTAATTTATTTAGTTCATCAATGCCCGGTAAAGTAAAGTATTTCGGGTCTCCTCCTCGATAAACTTGATATAAATATTTAGTAGCCGTTAATATGGATAGCCCTGAAGTGAATTCAGGATATTTAGCCATTAGTTTTTCTGTCCTTTTCATTTTGGACAAAATCTCAGGACTTAAAGCCTTTCCTGGCGATTTGGCGTCCACAGAAATTTCAAAAGGGATAATGCCATGAAAATGCTTTTCTATAAATTTCAAATCCGTATATATAGCATTTTCACGGGGTAAATCATCCACAATAAATCCAATCGCTTTAATTTGTAATAATCCATAAACGGATATCATTAGCAATAAAATTACAGTTCCGTAAATGGATTTTCGATGATTTAAAACCCAATTCTCAATCTTGAATAAGAATAAATTAACTCGTTTAGATTCAAAATGAGCTAAATCCTTAGGTCGTGGAGGAGCCAAGAAACTAAAGAATATAGGGATCAATAATAATGACAATAAAAAGGTGAACATCACATTGACCGAAGCCACAATGCCGAATTCAACGAGCAATCCTGATCCTGTAAAACTGAATACTCCAAAGCCAATGGATGTAGTTAAATTCGCTAAAAATAAAGTTCTACCCACTTTCGAGGCACTTTCTTGAAGAGAAAATAACTTATCATTTGTCTCAATATAGGTTTCGTGATATTTGTTCAGTAAGAATATCACATTGGGAATACCGATGACTACGATGAGCGGAGGAATGAGTCCAGATAACAAGGTGATTTTAAATCCAAGGAATACTATAGTAGCCAGCGAAGCTAGTATTCCAATGATAATCACAATCAAAGCAAAAAAGACCACTTTAAAGGATCTGAAAAAGAATAATAGAATCAGGGATGTAACTAATATAGCCAAACCAAGAAATATGATTAATTCCTTTGTGACTTGAGAAGTATATTCAGTACGGATAAAAGGCATCCCCGAATAATGTATCTCTCGTTTGGTTTTTACTCGATACCCCTCGCCTAATTGCTTGATTTTCTTGACTAAAGTAATTCTACCTTTATCATTTATCGTTTTTTGATCTAATGTGATCAATAATAAATGAACCTTGCAGTCCTCTGTATATAGGAAATTGGTGAATATAGGTAGTCGACTAATCTTGCTTTTCAGACTGTCTAACCGTTCTTGTGTGGTGGCTACCTTATTATCCCAAATCGTTCTAGTTTTGAATTTTTTATCGACACTGTCAATATATACTTCTGGTAGGTTTGGTAAGGATAGGATATTCTTAATTCCTGGTAAATTTTTAATATCCAGACTTAACTTTTTCCAAGCATCAAATTCATTTGGCGTGAAAAGTTGTGGGTTTTCCAATCCAATAACCATGACATTTCCATCCTCACCATATTTCTTCTTGAATGATTCATACAGTTGAAAACGTTCATCTGTTTTGGGTAAAATTTTGGCTAACTCATAACTTAATTGTATTTGAGACGATTTGTAAATTAGTCCTGCGGTTAGTAGTGCTAATACAATCAGTATAACAATTTTATGTTTTAGAATATTGGCACCAATCCAATCCCAGGCATTTTTCATATGTTTACTTTTTGAGTTAATGCCTCAGCAATGAGCATATCCTCCGGCGTTGTAATTTTGATGTTGGAATAATTTCCTTCCACTAATTGAATATCAATCCCCAATAACTCTACCACACTAGCATCATCCGTAAAGAAATCTTGATAATCTTGTTGAAATGCTCTCTTTAAAATAGAGATTTCAAATACCTGTGGTGTTTGTATAATGCGGATATGATTACGATCAATAGGAAGGTAGATTTGTTCGTTTGCATCCCATTGTCGGATAGAATCCTTACTAGAAACCGCCAAGACGGCATTTCCATGCTCTTGTGCATGTTTAAATGCGTTCTGAATACTTGCTATTGATACCAAGGGACGAACCCCATCATGTATGGCAACAAGCGTATTTTGGTTTTCCCTTATGGCCTGTATGCCTCTTTGGCTTGAATGAAATCGAGTTTCACCACCTTGAACTAATTGGTGAGGACAATTCTGAAGAATTTCAGGGTGTTCTTGGCATAAATTATGCCAAGAATTGAACTGATTTTCAGGTAAAACTAAAATCAATTCAATGTCAGAAAATGCTTTTGTGAATTGTAAAAGGGTATGATATAAAATAGGTTTGCCTTGAAGAAGCAAAAATTGTTTAGGAACGGCACTTTTCATTCGCTGTCCAGTACCTCCGGCTACAATAATGGCATATTTCTTCAAAACAAACCCGATTTTTATTTAGATGATTAACATAACGTCACCATAACTGAAGAAACGATATTTCTCTTTGATGGCTTGTTGATATGCTTCATGAATTAACTCATATCCACCAAATGCAGAAGTCATCATCAAGAGAATAGACTCAGGTAAATGGAAATTAGTCAATAGCGCTGTAGGAATTTTGAATTCGTATGGAGGAAAAATGAATTTGTCCGTCCAGCTATTGATAGGCTTTAAATGACCGCTAGCTGATACAGAAGATTCCAATGCTTTCATCACTGTGGTTCCTACCGATAATACATGTTTTTTATTATCAATCGCTTGATTCACATAATCACAAGTATCTTGATTGATGATAAAATGCTCTGAGTCTGTTTTATGCTTGGTTAAGTCTTCTACGTCAACTTGACGAAAAGTACCTAAACCTACGTGCAAGGTAATAGGAGTGAACTGGGCACCATTAAGTTCCATTCTTTTCATGATGATCTTTGAAAAGTGTAAACCTGCGGTAGGAGCAGCTACTGCACCTACATGCTCCGCATAAATGGTTTGAAAACGCTCAGCATCCTCTGGAGTAGCTTCTCTTTTGGAACGAATTTCTTCAGGAAGTGGGGTCTCACCCAATTCGTGAATAGCCGCCATTAATGCATCATGATCACCATCGTATAAAAAGCGAATGGTTCTTCCACGGGAAGTGGTATTGTCAATCACCTCTGCCACCAAATCAGAATCACCAAAATATAATTTATTACCTACACGTATTTTACGAGCAGGGTCCACTAATACATCCCACAAGCGATGTTCACGATTCAATTCTCTTAATAAAAATACTTCTATTTGTGCACCTGTTTTTTCCTTGTTTCCATACAATCTAGCAGGAAAAACCTTGGTATTGTTCGTTACTAAAACATCTCCCTCTCCAAAGTAATCAACGATATCAGTGAATTTTTTATGTTCAATGGTTTTGTTTTTTCTATTTACAACCATCATGCGTGCGTCTTCGCGGTTATCTGTTGGATGTAAAGCAATTAAACTTTGAGGTAAATCGAATCTGAATTCAGATAATTTCATTCGTATGGGGTTTGAAAATGAAAACTGATGAATTAATACAATCAATGATTAGTTCAAACAGTCATTTATTTTTGGAAATAAAAAACAATTTGTAAATATACACTTTTCAAGGGGGGCTTGTCAAGGTAATTTTTTGAAACAATCATTTGATAGCTCAGTTAACTCTTAGTAATTTGATTCAAATGAAAGATATTTCAGTTTTTTGGTTTCGACGTGATTTGCGTTTAAAGGATAATGTCGCACTTTTTGAAGCGCTTAGTCATGATTACCCCGTTTTACCAATTTTTATTTTTGATCCTTCCATTTTAGATAAATTATCAAATAAAAAAGATGCTCGAGTAGAATTTATACATCAAGCATTGAAAAATGTAAAAGCTCAAATTCAAAATAGGGGTGGAGATTTATTGATATGCCATGACAAACCTTTGGAAGCCTTCAAATCTTTGTCCCAGCAATATTCCATAAAAAAGATCTTCACCAACCATGATTATGAAAATTATGCCATTCAAAGAGATGCTGAAGTCAAATCATGGGCAGAAGCGCAGGGCATAATATTCCAAAGCAAAAAAGATCAAGTAATTTTTGAGAAAAACGAGGTATTGACGGGTCAAAATACACCTTATACTGTTTTTACGCCCTATTCAAGGAAATGGAAGGAAAAATTAGCAGCAAGTGAATTGAGTACATTTGATTCGGAGAACCTGACTAATTATTTAAATGCTAATTTTGAGTTTCCTAGCTTAGAGCACATAGGATTTCAACCATCTGGATTACATTTTCCAGCCATAAACTTTTCTGATGATATTATTCGTCAGTACCAAATAAACCGTGATTTTCCTGGATTAGATGCAACGTCCCGTATGTCTGTTCATTTGCGATTTGGAACAGTTTCAATCAGGGAATTAGTTAAGCGGGCCCTTGGTAAATCAGAAACCTGGTTAAATGAGCTAATTTGGCGGGATTTTTATTTTAATATCACCTTTCATTTTCCACATATTGGACAAGGTTTGGCCTTTAGAAAAGAATATGATCGAATGAATTGGCGAAATAATGAACAGGAGTTTGAGGCTTGGAAAAATGGTCAAACGGGTTATCCCATTGTAGATGCAGGAATGCGAGAATTAAATCAAACGGGTTTTATGCATAATCGCGTCCGTATGATTGTGGCTAGTTTTTTAGTCAAACATCTTCTAATTGATTGGCGCTGGGGCGAAGCCTATTTTGCCGAGCGTTTATTAGACTTTGATTTTTCAGCTAACAATGGAGGATGGCAATGGGCAGCAGGTTCGGGATGTGATGCAGCGCCCTATTTCCGAGTGTTTAATCCTTATTTACAAACACAAAAGTTTGATAAGGACTTGACTTACATTAGAAAATGGGTTCCTGAATTTCAGGAGTTTCATTACCCTAAACCAATTGTTGATCATGAATTTGCAAGAAAGCGGGTCCTAGCGGCCTACAAGGAAGCTTTAGGGTAAGGCAGTATAAATGGTTTTTCCTGCGATTTTATAATCTTCCAAATCAATGCTCAAAAAGCCAATCTTTAAATTGACTTCCATTTTGAAAGGAATTTGGTAGTTATCTTGACTTATCCAAAGGCGAATAGCATCCTTATCTTGAAATAAATTATTTTTTGGTAAAACCAGCGATGTTCGAATGCAATTTTTGGTTCCAAATTTACTTTCTACCTTTTCGAATCCTTTAACGATACACCATATTTCATAAATCTGACCATCCACTAATATCTTAGCACTCATTTTTTGACCAATCTCTAAGTCTTGAAGGTTTTTTTTACGAAGAAAATAATAGCCAGAAATCAAATCTAACATGGAGTTTGAAATGGAGAGATTCTTTTCTTTGGGAGTATTTTGTGGGGAAGAAATTTGGGCATAGCCTTTATCATGATAAAAATCTATCACTTCTTGTTTTTTGTATCGACCCTCCCTTTTATTCATTTCGGCTTTGACGGGCAAAAGAGTTGATGGGTCCATATAAGATACCCAAACATCCAATAGGGGACTGAATACATTAAATATTCCTACAGTCTTGCCTTCGATTTCAATTTTTCTGGTGGGAATTTGGCGAATGGAACCCAGATTAGGACTGCTTTTTATGTGGGCTTCTGCCGCATTGATGAATCCCAGGTGAATACGATATTTTAATTGCTCTCCACCTAAAAGAACATCTTTTTCTTGCGCTTTTACATGGAAGGATAGGCAAACAAACAGGAGTAAAAAAGTAAAATATTTTGTTTTCAAAAGGGTAGAAGGCTCAATTTTCGGCAAGATAAGTATTAATGAAATAAGAGTGTAGAATATCAAGTATTTTGATTAATAATTAGTGGCTATTTCCTATTTTTGTTTAGCTAAATGCAAAACTAGCAAAGTAAAAGTTACCTAGACAATTTTATCAATCAACATACCACCATGGCAAAACAAGCGAGCGATGCTCAAGGCTTATCATCCGAGAAATTAAAAGCCTTACAAACCACTTTAGAAAAATTAGATAAAGCTTATGGAAAGGGTACCGTTATGCGGCTTTCCGATAGTAAAGTTATGGATGTACCTGTGATTTCAACAGGATCTTTAGGTTTAGATTTGGCCTTGGGAATTGGTGGAGTACCAAGAGGTAGAGTGGTGGAAATTTATGGTCCTGAGTCTTCTGGAAAAACTACCTTGACATTACATTGCATAGCAGAAGCTCAAAAAGCTGGTGGAATAGCTGCTTTTGTTGATGCGGAACATGCTTTTGATCGTTCTTATGCCGAAAAACTAGGTATTGATACTCAAAATCTATTGATTTCTCAACCTGATAATGGAGAACAAGCCTTGGAGATTGCAGAACACTTGATTAGCTCGGGAGCCATTGATATCATTGTCATAGATTCAGTAGCTGCTTTAGTTCCTAAAGCTGAGATTGAAGGAGAGATGGGGGATTCTAAAATGGGTTTACAAGCGCGTTTGATGTCGCAGGCTTTACGTAAACTAACAGGTACTATCAATAAGACAGGATGTTGCTGTATTTTTATTAATCAATTGAGAGATAAGATTGGAGTCATGTTTGGAAGTCCAGAAACCACCACCGGTGGAAATGCATTGAAATTTTATGCTTCTGTTCGTTTAGATATTCGTCGTGCTGGTCAAATTAAAGAAAGTGCAGATTCTATCACAGGTAACCGTACCCGAGTTAAGGTGGTTAAAAATAAATTGGCGCCTCCTTTTAAAGTGGTTGAATTTGATATCATGTACGGAGAAGGAATTTCTAAAGCCGGAGAAATATTGGATTTAGGCGTTGATCTAGGCGTTATTGATAAATCTGGTTCATGGTTTTCTTATAATGGAAATCGTTTAGGACAAGGTCGTGATGCGGTAAAAGATTTAATTAAAGACAATCCAGAATTGATGGATGAATTAGAAGCCAAGATTAAAGAAAAGGTAAAAGGTGATGATTCTGTCTTACTAGATAAAGATGGGCTTGTAGAAGAGTAATATCAAATGCCTTTTAAATTAAAAAAGTCTCTCGAAATCGGGAGACTTTTTTAGTTAGCATTCAGGTTAAATCGATTAAATAGTTTTTTGACTGTTTTTTCGACTGATTTATCTGTTTCCATAGCTTCAGAAATAGACTGTACTGCATGGATGACAGTACTGTGGTCTCTTCCTCCGAAATGGTAACCAATCGACTTTAAAGGTAGATTAGTTAATTCCTTTAACATATACATGGCCACTTGCCTAGGGAAAACATTTTCTTTTTTCCGGCATTTACCTTGTAGGGTACTCAATTCAACAGAAAAGTGATTTGTAACGGCCTCTAGAATATTTTCTACACTTAATTCTTTTTCTTGCTCATTAACAATGCTCTTCAAGGTAGCCTTTGCCAAATCTAAATCGATCTCTTTTCTTGTTAATGAAGCTTGAGCCATCAAAGAAATAATAACACCTTCTAATTCCCGTACGTTGGTTTGAATCGAATGAGCTAAGTATTCTAAAACCTCAAAATCGATCTGAATACCATCATCTTGTAATTTTTTCTGAATAATGGCAATTCGAGTTTCAAAATCAGGTTGTTGTAAATCTGCTGTTAGGCCCCATTTAAAACGACTCAACAAACGATCCTCCATACCAGCTAAATCACGCGGAGCACGGTCAGAAGATAAAATGATTTGCTTACCCGATTGATGTAGGTGATTGAAAATGTTAAAGAAGGTTTCTTGCGTTTTTTCTTTTCCTGATAGGAATTGTACATCATCAATGATGAGTACATCCACCTGTAAATAAAAATTAGTAAATGCTTCTATCGAATTATTTCGAATAGCATTGACAAATTGATTTGTGAATTTTTCGGTAGAAACGTACAATACAAACTTCTCAGGGAATTGTAATTTTATTTCGTTCCCGATGGCTTGAATTAAGTGTGTTTTCCCTAAACCCACGCCTCCATAAATCATTAAAGGGTTAAAAGAAGTCAATCCAGGCTTGTTTGCAACGGCCATTCCAGCAGCTCTGCCTAATCGATTGCAATCACCTTCAATGAATTTATCAAAAGTGTATTTTGGTATCAGGTAAGAATCCAGCTCCAATGAATCCAAGTTTTTAAATTGAAATGGATTTTTTGCAGCCTGATTATTGGTGAAATCTTTATGCGTGTTTTGTTGATTCGTCGTTGGTAAATTAAAAGACAAAGGTGGGTTCTTGCGATCTCCCTTGTCTACAATGATGGAATATTCCAGCATACCTTGACGACCAATCGTATGATCAATTGCTTTTCTCAGAGATGAAACAAAGTTTTCTTCCAACCATTCATAAAAGAATTGAGAAGGTACTTGAATCGTTAACGTGTTATTTTGAAATTTTAAAGGAACAATTGGGCTAAACCAAGTCGTGAAACTTTGCTCAGAAATATCATCACGGATGATATTCAAGCATTTATTCCACAATTCAGTTACTTCCATTTGCATAAAAAAATCCTTTTGTTTAGGGTCAAAAAATCCTCGTTGAAGTAGTAGCCATAAAAGACATACTTCAAATGTTTAAAATTTCAAATAATGGTTTGGGTACCTAGTGAAGCGCCAAAGCTTTACTTAAGCGGGGAGACAAAAATAGTAAAATTCAAGGTCGTTCCAAATCTAAAAAAAAATATTTTCAACTTATTTTTACTAAAAAAAGTGCCTTAAAATTTGGAACTAAAAATTGTTCAATTTTTATGTACTTCTGGTGTATTTTGGCTTGAAAAAATATAAGAAAAAAAAATAAAAATATTTTGAATCAAAAACGTAGTTATTTAAACAAAGTCTACATTTAAAAAATTTGAACAATTGTTAATCTGTTGAAATACAATTAGTTATAATTATTTTGAATAAAAAACAGCCTTTTCGCTTAATTATGGCACTATACAATTACCTGCAAATTTTTTGCTTGAATTTGAATGCTATGCTCTTGGACTTTTGTACTTAAATTTTCACCATCCATATGGTAAAAAGTGCCAATTGGGACGCTGAAATCAAATCTTTGACTCGATTGTATACTGACTTTTTTATGTTTAGGTAAACTTTTAGAAAATAGGCTAATTCCAAGTTGGGCTGATTCCCAAATAGTTAGCGGTTTTACCTTAACAACTTCAAAGTTTCCATCTTGAAGATCAGAGTAGGGAGAAATGTAGGCATTATTTCCAAATTGATTTGCATTAGCAAAAGTCATGGAAAATATTTCTTCTTCTTTCTGATTTAGTTCTTGAATCTGAATAGGTCGGTAATGGATGATAGACCGTAAAGTGCATTTAATGTAATTTATTAATCCTCTCTTTTTACCTTGGGCAAACTGGTTAGCAACTAAGGCATCAAATCCTATTCCCGCCGTACAAAAGAAGGCATCTTGGTTCCAGTAAGCTACGTCTATACTTATTTCTGATCCATGGATGGCTTGCTGTAAGGCCTTTGAAAAATTTAAATCTATCCCCAAATGCCTAGCTAATCCATTCCCTGAACCAATGGGAATGATTCCTAATGCTGTATTTGACCCTATTAATGCGCTAGCAACTTCGTGTATTGTTCCGTCACCTCCAATGGCAACGACTCTCTGCGCTCCATTTCTCAAGGCATAAAGGGCTAATTCTTGCGCATGGCCTGCATATTCCGTTAAATGTAATTGGCTATTTTCAATCTTTTCTAATTTTTGAAGCATTTGCTTTTTACTTGCATTACTTTTGCTTCCGGAATTGGGATTGTAAATGAAGTGAATCATGCTATTTAATTTCAATCACAAAGTTAGACTCTATTTTTCAATATTAATTAATATACTTTCAATATGTATTCAGTCGGAGATAGTTACGAAATTGAATTTAGCTTTACACAGGAGCAGGTAAACGACTTTTGTAAAATATCAGGTGATTTTAACCCTTTACATTGGGATGAGGAATTCGCAGCTCAAACGGTTTTCAAGAAACCCATAATTCATGGAGCGCTGATCGCCAGTATTTTTTCGCGTGTTATGGGGATGGAATTTCCTGGACAAGGAAGTGTCTATCTAAGCCAATTGTCTGAATTTAAAAGACCTTTGTACGTTGACCTTGTTTATCAAGCTAAATTTAAGGTCATTGCCATCGATCCTGTCAAACATACAGCGGAAATTCAAACTCAGGTTTTTGATAAGGAGAGGGGTAAACTGATGGTAGATGGAATAGGTAAAGCCCTAAACACAGAGAAATTTTAATATAAAAAAGCCCGATACGATGTAACGGGCTTTTTTTAATCAAGAAATAAACTAATTATTTTCCTGCGTTCTTCTGATTTTGAACTTCAGTACGAATTTCTTGAGCTAAAGTTTTTAATTGCTGTAAGCCACCTCTTACGCGTGTTCCTGCTGCTTGATTACCCTTATCGTAGAATTTTTCGAAATCTGATTCTAATGACATAACTAGGTCTTTAACTTGTGCAAATCTGCTCATAATAATTTGATTTTGTAGGTTGTAAAAATAGATTGTCTTATTTCGCTGTTTGAAGCGCTTATAAGGCGAAATTTAACAAAAAACTTAATCCATACAAACTATTTCTACGAAAAAACCCAAAAAAAAGTTAAAAAAGTTAAAAAATGCTTAAAAAAATTACTTAGTGGCATTTAAAACCTTATAATAACCGTCTTTTAATCTTTTTTGAACCTCTGCGAAACATTCGGTGGTATATTCAATATCCGCTTGAGTATGAGAGGATGTTGGGATAATTCTCAACATAATCTGTCCTTTAGGAACTACCGGATATACAACAATACTACAAAATATACCCATGTTTTCGCGTAAATCTCTAACTAAGGAGGTAACGGCAGCAATATCATATTCGCCATGCAAGAATACAGGTGTTACCGGTGATTGTGTTTCTCCAATATCAAATCCTTTTTCTTTAAGACCCTTTTGTAAGGAGCGTACGTTTTCCCATAAACGTTCTCTTAATTCGGGATGTTTTTTAATTAACTCTAAACGCTTCATTCCACCAATGACAAAAGGCATAGGTAATGCTTTGGCATAGGTTTGAGAACGCATATTGTATTTTAAATACATGATGATGTCCTTTGGTGCAGCTACAAAGGCTCCAATGGCTGCCATGGATTTGGCAAACGTAGAGAAATACAAATCAATCCCTTCAGTACAATTCAAATATTCACCCACACCTCTTCCATTTGCACCCATGGTTCCAAATCCATGTGCATCATCTACCAATAAACGGAAGTTGAAGTCCTTCTTCATCTCCACAATCTTATCTAAGGATCCAACTTTTCCAGACATACCAAACACACCTTCGGTAATGACTAGAATTCCACCTCCCGTTTCTTGGGTCTTTTTGGTAGCTCTTTCTAAATTCTTACGCAATGAATCCATGTCATTGTGATTGAATTTATAATAATCTCCCATTTTAGCTTTATGTAAACGGATACCGTCAATTAAACAAGCATGAGATTCAGCATCATATACGATGATATCACGGTGATCAACCATACATTCGATGATTGACATGACACCTTGATACCCATAGTTTAATAAGAAACTGTCTTCTTTACCTACAAATTCAGCTAATTGTCTTTCAAATTCTTCATGCTCATCGGTATTTCCAGACATCATACGTGCACCCATTGGGTATGCTAAACCATATTTAGCTGCCGCATCAGCATCAGCTTTTCTTACTTCTGGATGATTTGCCAGGCCTAAATAGTTATTTAAAGACCAGTTGAGCATCTCCTTTCCCATAAAGGTCATTCTTGGGCCAAGTTCTCCTGTTAACTTTGGAAATGAAAAATAATGGTGGGAGTAATGCGCATGAGCACCGATAGGCCCCATGTTTTTGACAACTTTCTCGAAAATATCCACTGTAAGTATCTGTTTTAATTAAAAAAACTTAAAATATTCACAAAGTTAAATTATATTTTTGTTATGGCAATGCTCTAATTGAGCTTTCAATATTGGAATGTTTTCAATTTTAATTCTTCACCATGCAACAAACTAAGCTTTTCTTCCTGTTAGCCTTCTTGATTGGTACTCCTTCTTTTTCACAAACGCTCAAACCTGTCGTGGAATCAAGTAAAGGAATGGTTGTTTCTACGCATCCAGCATCTAGTGATATTGGACTTGCTATCCTAAAAAAAGGCGGAAATGCCATTGATGCTGCGGTTGCTGTCAATTTTGCATTAGCCGTTTGCCATCCTGCCGCTGGAAATATTGGAGGAGGAGGTTTTTTGGTTTATCGGGATAAACAAGCTCAAACTTTTGCTTTAGATTTTAGAGAAAAAGCTCCTTCGAAAGCTTTTAGGGACATGTATTTAGACGAAACTGGGGCTATAATTCCCGGTAAAAGTCAAGCAGGCATTTTTTCAGTTGGGGTTCCAGGCGCTGTGGCTGGGATGGAAGCCATGCATCAAAAGTTTGGTAGACTAGCTTGGAAGGAGCTCGTTCAGCCTGCCATTGATTTAGCGAGAAATGGGGTTGTTTTAACGGAAAAAGAAGCTAGAGGCTTGAATGGTCAGAAATCTGATTTCCAAAAATTTAATTTTGGAAAGAATTACCTGATTAAATCCAATGATGAAAAATGGCAAAAAGGGGATTTGTTGGTCCAAGAGGACTTAGCACAATCCTTAGAACGTATTGCTAAAAGAAAATCAAAGGGTTTTTATCGTGGTAAAACGGCTCGACTTTTGGTTCGTGAGATGAATCGTCAGGGAGGAATCATGACCAAAAAGGATTTAAAAGCTTATCAAGCTGCTTGGAGAAATACGGTGAGTTTTGAATATAAGGGTAAGAAAATTATTAGTATGCCACCGCCTTCTAGCGGAGGTATTGCTTTAAATCAATTAATGAAAATGGTTGAACCTTACCCACTTTCCAGCTGGGGTGCTCAGTCAGATTCTACGGTTCAAGTTATGGTAGAAGCAGAAAGAAGGGTTTACGCCGACCGTGCTAAATGGTTAGGGGATCCGGATTTTGTTAAAGTACCACAATCAGAATTGACCAATCCAATTTATATCCAGGAAAGAATGAAAGACTTTAGTTTTGAACAAGCTACTTTAAGCTCTTCAGTTGCTGCCGGACAATTCCCTGCTTATGAAAGTCCTGAAACAACTCATTATTCGATTGTGGATGAAGAAGGAAATGCTGTATCTATTACAACTACTTTGAATAATAGTTATGGAAGTAAGGTATTTGTGGGAGGAGCAGGATTTCTATTGAATGATGAAATGGATGATTTCAGTGCCAAAGCGGGTTCTCCTAATTTGTATGGTTTGATTGGTTCTAAGGCCAATGAGATTCAACCGGGTAAAAGAATGCTATCAAGTATGACTCCTACCATAGTGGAGGAGCAGGGTAAATTGAAAATGGTCGTGGGAACACCAGGTGGTTCTACTATTATTACCTCCGTGTTTCAAGTAATATTAAATACCCTTGAAATGGGAATGAATATGCAACAGGCTGTTGAGTATCCTCGCTTTCATCACCAATGGATGCCAGATCAAGTTTTATTTGAAAAAAATCGTTTTAGTTCCGAGCAATTAAACCGATTAAATGGAAAAAATTATAAAATGGTTCCTAGCAATGGAATAGGTTTGGTGGAAGGAATTTTTGTATTGCCTAATGGAAAACTCCAAGGTGGAGCAGATTCAAGAGGAGATGATACTGTTTCTGCCTATTAAAAGAGTTTAGCAACCATGAAGGCAGCTCCAGCCGCAGCAGCTCCAATGGACATGACTTTAAGGGCTCCAATAATGGGCTGCTGTCCAGTCATTTTACTCTTGAAATAGCCAAATATAAATAAAGCTAGTAGCGTTATGATGGCTGAGTAAATCAAGCCATCTTCTGGTTTATCTAAATAAAAATAGGGTACTAGGGGAATTAAACCACCGATAGCGTATGAAATACCTATTGTTAGCGCAGAATTTCTAGCGCGATTTGGGTTGGGTTTTTCTAAGCCTAATTCAAATCGCATCATAAAATCTACCCATTTATCTTTGTCACTAGCGATGCAGTTGACTACCATTTCTTGGGCTTCAGGACTTAAACCATAATCTTCAAAAACTTCTCGGATTTCTTCTTTTTCTCGATCAGGAACTCGTTCAACTTCATCATACTCACGAGCCAATTCAGCTTCATAATGTTCTTTTTCCGTCATTCCAGCCAAATAGCCACCTAAACCCATGGCAATGGAACCCGCTACTATTTCAGCCACTCCAGCCGTGGTAACAATATCATTACTAGACACAGCTCCTGAAAGTCCTGCTGCAAGGGCAAAAGGAACGGTTAATCCATCCGACATGCCAATTACGACATCGGTTAGGAAATCCGAACTTTTTAAATGTTTTTCGTGAAGGTGGTGATCTGGTCCATGCATAATATTATCGGATGCCGTGCATCATTCTTTTTAGAGGTCCAATGGCTAAAATATATAGAATTATGGCAGCTATTCCTGTTAACGTAACAAAAAGCATAAAAAATTCATATAAGTTGTGAATTTCAAATCCTAAGAAACTAGGGAAGTTGACCTGTCCAACCACCGCCTCAGCTGGTGGTAATAAAGCACCTAAAGTTCCAGCTAAGGCATAACCAGCTGCATTTGCTAAAAACCAAACACCCATTAACAGAGAAGAAAATCGTTTAGGTGCTAATTTAGAGACCAATGATAAACCAATTGGTGAAAGGCATAATTCACCCATGGTATGAAATAAGTACATGACAATCAGCCAGATAACGCCTAATTTATTATTTCCTAAATCTTTGATTTGAGAGGCAATGATTAAATAACCAATCGATAGTAACAATAAACCTATGGCTTGTTTAGCGGGAGAATTGGGTTCTAGACCTCTTTTATTCAGCCAAATCCAAAGCCAAGAAAAAGGAAATGCCAACAAAATGATGAAAAAGGAATTAGCATTTTGGACCGAGCTAGGAGGGAGTTCAATTCCAAGAAGATGAAGATCAGTCTGTTGGTCAGCAATGAAAGTTAAGGAAGAACCAGCTTGCTCAAAGGATGCCCAAAAGAATATAACAAAGAATGAAATTATGTACATCACCAATATTCTATTTCGCTCAATACTCGTAATGGTTTTGTCGGTGATGATTAAAAATGCTAAACTAATACCAGAGGAATAAATAACTGGGTAAATCCAATCCTTGATAATATTGGGTTCTTCTGTGATGAAGAAATAATGAAATGTGAATACCAATATAAAAAACAATACGACGGCACTAGCTATGGATTTGCTTGTAAATTCAGCTTTTTCAGTTTCTCCTTCAACGGAATTAGAAACGTTATTGGAAAATGGCTTTTCTCCAACGGCTAAACCATCTGGGTCTACTATAAACTTATTTTTGAGAAAATAGAAAGAAACGGTTCCAATCAACATCGCGGTTCCTGCAGCAAAAAATCCCCATTTAAAGGCTTCCAGCACTCGGACGCCATCTACTTTTACATCACCTAAAAAGGGGCAAATTAACATCCCTAATAAGGCTCCTGTGTTGATGCCCATATAGAAAATAGTGAAAGCCGCATCTAATCGATTGTCTCCTTTTCGATACAGTTGCCCTACCATGGAGGAAATATTTGGCTTGAAGAATCCGTTTCCGATAATTAAAAAAAACAAACCACCCCACATGAGATTTTGTGCCAATCCCAAATCCATGCTAAAGGTGCTGGCTGAGGAGAACATGAATATTTGGCCAATAGCCATGACAAATCCCCCAATTAAAATACAATTTCTATTTCCAAGGTAACGGTCTGATATATATCCGCCTGCCATGGTTGTTAGGTAACTTAAACCCAAAAATCCACCGTATAAGATGGAAGCATCAGTTTGTTTAAAAGCTAGGGCATTTACTAAAAATAAAGAGAGCAGGGCTCTCATGCCATAAAAATTGAATCGTTCCCACATTTCGGTGGAATACAAAACATAAAGGCCTTTTGGGTGACTGCTTGTGTTTTCGGACATAAAGGTTGATGAATACAAATACCAAGTTACAAGAATGTTACAAAATTTGATACAAAGTTCTTGATTTAATCTTGTCGCTGATTCGAAAAAAATGAATTCAGATGTGAAACATATTTTGTAATATTGTCCTTCATTTGTCCTTATAATTCTTCAGATTTTTAACCATGGGTAAAATCATTGCTATCGCTAATCAAAAAGGTGGAGTTGGTAAAACGACCACGGCTATTAATTTAGCAGCCTCCTTAGCAGCTTTGGAATTTAAGACTTTGATTATAGACGCAGATCCACAAGCAAATTCCACTTCAGGTTTGGGGTTAAATCCCAAAGAAATCACTCAAAGTATTTATGAGTGTATGGTTGGTTTGGCTAAAGTTAAAGAGAGTATTGTATCGACTGAATTAGATTTCCTAGATATCATTCCCTCTCATATTGATTTAGTTGGAGCTGAGATTGAGATGATTAATTTAAATAATCGTGAAGCTAGAATGCGAGATGCTTTAGCTGAAATCAAAGATTTATATGATTTCATCATCATGGATTGTTCTCCTTCATTGGGTTTAATCACCATTAATTGCCTCACCGCTGCCGATTCAGTCATTATTCCTGTTCAGTGTGAGTACTATGCCTTGGAAGGTTTAGGCAAGTTATTGAATACGATAAAAATTATTCAATCTCGTTTGAATCCTGGATTGATGATCGAGGGTATTTTATTGACCATGTATGACCTACGTCTTCGTTTATCAAATCAAGTGGTGAATGAAGTTAATAGTCATTTTAAGAATATGGTATTTGAGACTATAATTCCTAGAAATATTCGTTTATCAGAGTCCCCAAGTTTTGGTATACCAGCTATTTTGCATGATGCAGATAGTAAAGGTGCTATCAGCTACTTAAATTTGGCAAAAGAAATTATCACCAAAAACGGTTTGTTACAAGCTGTTTAGCAGATTAAATCATATGAGTGCAAAGCAGGAATCAAATTCAAAAAAAAGAATAGGTTTGGGTAGAGGTCTAGGCGCTTTGCTGGAAGATTCTGAAAGTGTATCTCATAATGCGAAACATTCCTCCGAATTTGCTGGTAGTTTAGAAGGTGTGAATTTGATGGATGAAATACCATTGGAGTACATTGAGACGAATCCCTATCAACCTCGCGAGCATTTTGAGCAAGAAGCCTTAGCAGACTTAGCTGAATCCATTCGTATTCAAGGAATCATTCAGCCCATAACTGTTCGGAAGATAGCTCCCAAAAAGTTTCAATTGATTTCAGGTGAACGCCGCCTTCAAGCTTCTAAATTAGCTGGATTAAAGAGTATTCCTGCCTATGTCAGGACTGCCGATGATCAGCAGATGATTGAAATGGCCTTGATTGAAAATATTCAGCGTGAAAATTTAAATGCCATTGAAATTGCTTTATCCTACAAACGTTTGATGGATGAATGTCAATTGAAACAAGAAGATTTAGGAAATCGGGTTGGGAAGAGTCGTTCTAATGTAACAAACTACATGCGTTTGTTGAAATTACCTATAGCCATTCAAGCCGCTATTCGTGATGCCAAAATTTCCATGGGCCACGCTCGTTGTTTAGTTTCTGTTGAAAATCCAGAATTACAACATGTTCTTTTTCAAAAGACTATTTCTGAAGAATGGTCTGTTCGTAAATTAGAAGATGCTGTTAGGCAGTCGGCACATCCGAACTTAGGGAAGTCAGATGACTCAAAAACACTACCTGTTGCTGAATTGCATAAAATCCAACAAACCTTTGCTAGTTTTTTCCAATCTCCCGTTTCTTTTAAAATGAATGAAGAGGGGAAAGGCGAATTGAAGGTAAGTTTTAAGTCAAAAGAGGAGCTATTAAAACTATTGAAAGCAGTACAATAGTCGAGCCATGAGGTATGCCACTAGCCCCGTTACATGTCGGGCCGTTTTTTGTTTATCATTTATTTTACTTTGCTCATGGGCATCTTTGGCCTTGAATGCGCCTATGGATACGGTAGCGAAAGAAAAAGATTTGAAACTTGATAGTGTCAAAACTTCCCAAGTACTTCCTTATAAAATTATTCCTCGTCAAGCCACCATAAAATCATTGATGATACCGGGGTGGGGTCAACTATATAACCGTCAATATTGGAAATTGCCTCTTGTGGCTGGTGCATTTATTACCTTGGGTATTATTGCAAATTACAACAATGTGCGTTATGAGAAATATAGGGCTTATTATTACATAGCCTCTCCGCATCCCGACGACCCAACTTATGTTCCCCCTGCTACTGTTGCGGTACCCTATGAAGATGGTTTGGTTCGGGATTTGGATGTGAATCAATTAAAACGATTAAACGATGGTTTTCGTAGAAATCGAGATTATACCTATATTGGGATGGTTTTGGCCTGGGCGCTCAATGTGGTGGATGCTAACGTAAGTGCGCATTTAAAGACTTTTGATGTATCGGATGATATAGCCCTGAAAATAAAACCCACTTTTGAATACCAGTCCTTTTCAAATGGTTTAGTTTCTGGTGTATCTTTGTCATTTAATTTTAAAAAGTAAAAGAATGAGAATAGTGCTGATTGGTTATGGTAAGATGGGCAAGGAAATTGAGCGTATTGCGCTGAATAGAGGACATCAAATTGTAGCTAAAATAGATATTGATAATCCGAACGATTTACTAGGCTTGAGTAAACAAGATGTGGATGTGGCTATTGAATTTTCTAATCCACAGTCGGCTTATGCCAATATTTTAATTTGCTTAGAAAAGCAAATACCCATAGTTTGTGGTACTACTGGTTGGTTAGAGAAAAAATCTGAAGTAGAGGAGCTGACTAAAAAATACGACTCAACCTTCTTTTATGCTTCCAATTATTCCATTGGCGTGAATTTGTTTTTTGCTTTAAATAAGCACTTAGCTAAGTTGATGGCTCCGCATGGCCAGTATGAAATTTATACCAATGAAATTCACCATACGGAGAAAAAGGATTCTCCAAGTGGAACGGCCATCACCATTGCTGAAGGTATAATAGAGGCATTTCCCAACAAAGATTCTTGGGTGAATAATGAAATACCACAAAGTAATCAAGTGGCTATTTGGTCTCAAAGAGAATCGACCAAACCTGGTACCCATACCGTTAAATACATATCCAAAGTAGATCAAATTGAGATGACACATGAAGCGTTTAGCCGAGAAGGATTTGCTTTAGGTGCCGTTATTGCAGCGGAATGGGTGAAAGATAAAAAAGGTGTTTTGGGGATGGATGATATGTTAAAATTAGATTAATATGCACAATATTGAATTCATAAAGAAGGAGTTAGATGAACAAGGGGTGGTGGTGATACCTGGTTTTTTTGACCCAGCTTTAATTCACAAATTGCAGGCTGCCGCTAAGCAAATTTTTCAAATTCAGTTTGACCACTTTGGTATTAAAGGAGATTACTTGAGCCAAATGGTTCAATTATTTGAAAACCATATTGATGAGTTCATCAATTGCGGAAAATTGATTCAAACGGGTTTGGTAGAGTTATACCAAATTGCAGTTCATCCAGATTTGGTGCAATTGATGCATGACATTGGAATGAAAGTACCTAATATGTGTACACGTCCAGTTTTGTTTTTCAATCATCCTTCTTTAGCAAAATCAGAGCATTTTTATAAAACACCACTACATCAGGATTGGGTTTCTATGTTATCCTCTGCTGATTCTGTGGTGGTTTGGATACCTTTGATGGACGTACAAGTGGAACATGGGCCTGTCGTGTTTTACCCAGGATCCCATAAATTGGGTCCCCTGACAGATAAAATTGATAATGGTTTTGCAGAAGTACCTTTTGATAGAAACTCCTTTCCAAGACTCCAGCCAGAGCTTAAAGCAGGGGATATTGCGGTTTTTTCCACACTATTGGTTCATGAATCAGGCGTAATTTCCAATAATGAAATACGTTGGTCTTGTCATTTCCGTTATACCAACATGCTCGACCCAGATTTCATAGAAAGAGGATTTCCACATCCTTACATACATAAGCCATCACAAGAGTTGATTGATAAATTTTTGAAAAAGAAATAAAATGAAACAAGAGGAAAATAAACATCCTAAACAAAAATCAGCTTTTAGAGAATGGCTTGATTCTGTGGCTTTTGCTGTTATAGCAGCTACCCTTATCAGGTTCTTTCTATTTGAGGCCTATACCATTCCCACTCCATCCATGGAAAGTTCCCTGATGGTAGGTGATTTTCTTTTTGTCAGTAAAATGCACTATGGTGTAAGGACGCCTAAGACTCCTTTACAACTTCCATTGACACACCAAAAGATTTGGTTTACCAATTTGCCATCTTATCTACGTTGGTTGGATTTACCTGTTTTTAGACTTCCCGGATTTACAGAAGTTAAAAAAGGTGATGCTGTTGTATTTAATGCTCCCAATTGGGAGGAAGATGGTGATGCTCCACTTGATTTACGTACCTTTTATGTGAAGCGTTGTGTAGCTACGCCAGGTGATGTATTGGAGATCAGAGACCAACAAGTTTTCATTAATGGTAAACCTTTAGAAAATCCTGAAAGAATGCAACATCCTGTTTTCTTAAAGACAAAAGAGGATTTAGATGAGAGCTTTTTCGATCAATACGGTATCAGAAATTCGGTAGATGCCAGTTTTGAGTCTTCAGATTGGTTGCCTTTAGCAGATTCTACGAATCAATTAGTTGGTTATAAGTTAAATACCAGTAAAAAACATTTGGATGAAATCATGAAATTACCTTTCAAAAAGGAAATTGATTATAATTCATTTAAAGATCCTAAGGGGGTAACTTACATAGACATTTTCCCTCATGATACAACTCAGTTTAAATGGAATAGAGACTTTTTTGGACCTTTACAGATTCCTGAAAAAGGTTGGACTGTCCAGTTGGATGCTAAGACTATTCCTTTGTATCAAGAAGCCATAAGAAGTTATGAGGGTAATAAAGATATTACGCTAGAAGGGGGTAAATTGATGAAAGACGGTAAGGCATTGACTTCCTATACTTTTCAACAGGATTACTATTTTATGATGGGAGATAATCGCCATAATTCAGCCGACTCGCGTTTTTGGGGATTTGTACCAGCAGACCATATCGTTGGTAAGGCTGTTTTTGTTTGGATGTCTTTGGACCCAGGTAAAGGCTTATTCTCCGGAAAAATCCGTTGGAATAGAATATTTAGATTTGTTAATTAATGTACAGAATCTCAGTTTAAAAGAAAAACGCCATCTCATCTTCTGAAATGGCGTTTTTTTATATAACTCGAAGAACAAATCCCTTTAGGTAATTACTTTCTGGATGGAATAAATTAATGGGATGGTCTGGAGCTTGGGTCATTTGATGTATAACCTGTATTTCTCTTCCTGCTGCTATTCCTGCTGCTACCAACATGTTTAAAAATAGTTCCCTTGTAATGACCTGTGAACAAGAATAGGTAAAAATTAAGCCATTTTTCTTAATTTGTTGAATCGCTATTTGGTTGATTTTTTGATATCCTTGAAGAGCCTTATGTTTTGTACTTATGGATTTAGCAAAAGCTGGTGGATCCAAAATAATGATATCAAATTCATCTTGGTTATTTTTAAGGTAGGGTAGGGTTTCACCTACAATGGCCTCGTGTTTCTTTTTACCAAACTTATTCAGGCTAATATTAGCATTAACTAAATCAATCGCTTTAGCTGAAGCATCTAATGAAAGAACGGAAGCAGCTCCAGCTTTTAAGGCATAAAGTGAGAAACCTCCTGAATAACAAAATGTATTTAAAATGTGCTTATCCTTGGCATAATGGGCCAACAAGGCACGGTTATCCCGTTGATCTAAAAAGAAACCCGTTTTTTGTCCAGTTACCCAATTCACCGAAAATTTGACTCCGTTTTCTTGGATTTCATACGGAACCTCAGCTGAACCAAGGACGTACTCGTTTTGGCATTGGGCGGCAAAATTGGGCGGCAAAGTTTCCTTGCTTTTATCATAAACGGCCTTTACTAAATCACCAAAAACCACTTTTAAGGCTTTAATAATCGCCTCTTTGTTGCGGTACATACCAATGGTATGCGCCTGAAAAACAAATACATCATGGTAGACATCAATGATTAAGCCTGGGCAGCCATCGCCTTCTCCATGAATTAAGCGATAGGCATTGGTTTCCGACATATTTAACTGTTGCCTTAATTCCCAAGCACGAGCTATTTTATGTACCCATAATTCTGCTAAATCCGCTACAGGTGTAAAGGATACAATTTTAACTGCAATGCTACCCGCATGATAATGACCTAGGCCTAGGAATTCACCTTTATCACTTAATACATTCACCCAATCGCCATCTTGTAAATTTGGGCTTTGCTGGTAAATAGCTCCTGAAAATATCCATGGGTGAAATCTTCTCACTGGGGCATCTTTGCCTCGTTTTAAATGTACGCTTTGTGCTGTTATCATACTGCAAAATTGCACAAATTTATTTGAAATCACTTTGTCCTCCCAATATCCAGGCAGTTAATAGTAAATCGCCTAGATGCTGAATGGCGGATTTATATTGATTTTCAATCTGTTGATTTAAAGATTTGTGGTAAGCCAAACTATACATTTTACTATATGTCTTGATCAATGATTTTCCTTTTTTTTCCATACTGTATTTTTTACTTTCTTGGGTGATTTGATTTAATTCCTGTTCCTTTTTCAATAAACTGGGCACTAATTGATGAGCCTTTAGTACCCAATTCCAGACAGATTGCTGCGGATTATCTACATATTCGGCAGGGCCAATCCAATCATCTATGCCTTCTCCCAGCAATTCAGGGATTCTTGATTCCCAGAAACTATGGAGGCCTTGTTGCCCCGTTTTTTGACCATCATAATTGGATGTAGTATGTAAAGGAACGTGGGCATCAGCCACATAATGGCCTAGTTCAGCCGATAGTTTAATGATTTGTAAGGTGTCATGTTGATTAAAAGCATGAATTAAGCGTTGGTGTACTTGAGGTATATGCCATGGTACAATGCCATGTTTTTGTAGGCTGTCCTCAGCAATCAGTTGAAGCGCTTCTTTCCAAGTGCTATTTTGAATGTTAGGTGGATATTGGTCTAGGTCAATGTAATGTCGGGCTGCTTCCAAATCAAGTATATACCTTCTTTGATCGGGTAATACAGCCCATTCTTCTAATTTGGAAAGATGCCTTTTGTAAAATTTGCTTAAAGTAGGAGGTAAAGTGAAGACTGCCAGCTTGTTGATTTTTTTATGAGCATAAAATCCCCATGGGTTTAGACTCAAACTGGGACTTTGGAATAAAAATAGGCTGAAAATCAAGTAAATTATCTGGCTTTTTTTAGGTAAAACCTTGTGAGTATAAATCATATTGTTTACTTTTGCATTTCAATTTTCAAAAGAATAGAAATTTTTTAGTTAAAAATGGCAAATCATAAATCAGCACTAAAGCGTATTCGGGCAAATGAAGCAAAGCGTTTGCGCAATCGTTATCAGCATAAATCTACTCGTACATTGATCAAGAAATTGAGATTGACTACGGACTCATCTGTAGTGGTAGATTTGTTCAAACAAGTTTCTTCAGCTTTGGATAAATTGGCGAAGAAGAACATCATCCACAAGAATAAAGCAGCCAACCAGAAGTCTAAATTAGCTAAGTTGGTTAACAAAGTCGCTGCTTAATAGCACGATTATCATATACTTGATAAACCCTGCCTATGGCGGGGTTTTTTCGTTTCAGGCCAGTACATTCGTTTAAAAAATCAAATGAAGTACGAAAGCTCCCATCTTACTATTAAAGACCTGAAGGTAGAAGATAGACCAAGGGAAAAGTTGAATTTAATCGGCAAGGATTTGTTGGGCGTGGATGAATTATTAGCCATTTTAATCCATTCCGGAATTCCTAATAAATCTGCCCTCCAAATGGCGAATGAATTATTGAATTCCATTGGGGGTAATTTAAGTACACTTGGCCGTTTTTCCTTACATGATTTCATGAAGTTTAAAGGCCTAGGGAAAGCCAAGGCTACCCTTTTAGTGGCTGCCATGGAATTAGGCCGTAGAAGGATGTCCTATGAAGCATCGCAGGCCATACAAGTAATTCAAAGTTCCAAAGATGCCTACCAATTACTCCATCCTCATTTATTTGATTTGAACCATGAAGAGTTTTGGATCATGCATTTGAACCGAGCATCAAGTTTAATTAAAATGCAACGATTAAGCATGGGAGGGGTGGCTGGTACTTCTGTTGATTTAAAGCTTCTGTTTAAATCAGCATTAGATGCTATATCAAGCTCGCTGATCATAGCGCATAACCATCCATCTGGACAATTGAAACCAAGTAAAGCAGATCGGGAATTAACGCAGCGAATTGTAGAGGCAGGTAAAATGTTAGATATCCAAGTATTGGATCATTTAATTATTACTGCCCAAGGCTATTTCAGTTTTGCCGATGAAGGCTATTTATAAAGAAAGAGGACTATTTTCCTCTTTCTTTATAAATCTTTTGAAGTTTTGAACCAATCACAATTGAAATGGCGAACAAAATAATAAAAAAAGCTGCTCCTGAATAACCCATAGTTGTATGTTTAATGACGTGCAAAAATACTAAAAAAATTAAAGCAGGCCTTTAGTACTTGGCAAAGAATTTAAATTATTTACATCTCTTTGAACGGCTAATCGAATTGATTTAGCAAATGCTTTAAAAATGGCTTCTATTTTGTGGTGCTCATTTTCTCCTTCCGCCTTGATATTTAGGTTTGATTTGGACGCATCTGAAAAAGATTTAAAGAAATGAGAAAACATTTCTGTTGGCATTTCTCCAATTTTTTCTCTCTTAAAATCTGCCTCCCAAACTAGCCAATTTCTACCGGAAAAGTCGATAGCCACTTGCGCTAAACAATCATCCATGGGCAATAAGAAACCGTACCGATTGATACCCCGCTTATTACCTAAGGCCAAAGCAAAAGCCTCACCAAGGGCAATTCCTGTATCTTCAATGGTATGGTGTTCATCGATGTGTAAATCTCCTTGAACACTAACCGCTAAATCCATGTTAGCGTGTTTGGCAATTTGGTCTAACATGTGATCAAAAAATCCTAAACCGGTTTGATTATAAGCTATACCACTTCCATCCAAATTTAAATCTATATGGATTTTAGTTTCGTGGGTATTTCGGTCATGTGAAACCTTTCTTGCGGGTAGTTGGAAAAATTGAAAAATTTCGTTCCAATGCTCACATTGAAGCGATAAAGAAGCCTGTAATTCTTCAGGAACGTCCAATGCCCCAATCAAAATACTTTGACAGCCTAAATTTTTAGCTAATTGAATATCTGTTAAACGATCTCCGATGACATAGGAATTAGCTAAATCATATGCGGGTGAAAAATATTCCTCCAATAGGCCTATTCTAGGTTTTCTAGTTGGCAAATTTTCATGAGGAAAACTTTTATCAATATGAATGTTAGAAAATCTTATCCCTTCTGAGGCCAATATTTCAATCATTTTATTTTGAGCTGGCCAAAATGTCTCCTCTGGAAAAGAAGCAGTTCCTAAACCATCTTGGTTCGTGACCATCACCAATTCAAAATCAGTGATCTCCGTGATTTTTTTTAGATTGGAAATGACATTGGGCAAAAAGGCTAATTTTTCATAGCTGTCTACCTGCTGGTCGGTGATCGGTTCAATGATGATGGTTCCATCCCGGTCAATGAATAATACTTTCTTCATCTTGCAAAGTTAATGATACATTTTCATGGAAGTAATAAATATGAAAAAAATACGATTCATTATGTGTTAAAAGTGATAGGACTAATGTAATTTAGGGGATAATTATACCCAAAGAGGCAGATGTTTACAATTTTGGAAGCTGGCGAGAGAGAGATTTTTATTCAACGTGTAGCACATTATACCAACGAGAGTGTTGAAAAAATTCAGGAATTATTACCTGTTTGGGAATCTATCATTTTGGGCTCTTCGCTCATTCTTATTCGAAATAGAATACGTTATAATGCCTTAAATAATTTTATTCAGCAGAAAACAGTACCCACTAAAGAAATTGAATTCATTTTTACATCTCCAACTTCTTCGGTGAATTGGGAGAAAATCATTCAATATGGTGAAGGTTTATTTGGGGTATTAATGCCAGACAAAAAAAGTGCTATTGCTCTTTTGGTCTCTCGTGAATTAAAGTGTAAAAGTTCCTTAGTCGTTAAAGGCCTAAGTATTTGTTTTGCCTTGTACGGAAATCGGCTAAAGTATGTTGATTCGGCCAATTTGAAAGATTGGAGTGCTTTTGGGGAGTATTTATTTACTCAAAAGCATGAATTTGCCGCTTTATGCCCAGCTAAATTGCAAGGGCAGATTTCTGAAATTTTATTACTCAATGATTTTTTCAGGAACGAATCTAGCACATTTCAAAGTAATTCAGATGAATTTGAACTGAGCGCTGTTGATGATGGATCCTCATCAACTAATTGGAAGATCATAGGACTAATCCTTGGTTCAATCATGATTGCCTCGGTTATTGCTTGGTTTGTTTATGTCAATATGACCAAGGAGGAAGAGGTGGTGAATGCTGAAACTGAAGAAATAATTCCCATCGATAGTTTAGCGAAATTACGTGATAGCCTCAGTAAACTAAGTGCTGATTCTGCTCGCATTGCTTCTGATTCATTAACTCACCTAAGTTGGCCAGATGGCAAGGCTTTTGATGTTCCTAAGAACTCAGCCTTGGTACCGATGTTTGAATATTTGACGGATACAACCAATACGGAATCGAGTGAATTACGTGTTAGTGAAATTTCTTTTGACGAAGAAACCAATCAACTAGTTTCACCCTTTGATGCTTTTTTTAAGAAAATGGTGGAAGGTTTGAATAAGTACAAAGACGTGCATATTCGTATTTATGCTTTTTCTGAAAATGATGCTAAATCAGGCTTAAAACGAGGATTTGTTGTCAAAAATCGTTTAGTCGGAGAAGGAATTTCTCCTACTCGTATTGATGTGAAAGCTGCTGGAAATACGGTAAATCCAGAGGCATCTGTTCCAATCAATTCACAAATTTTACTGATACTTTCTAAGAAGTCTGTATTAAAATAATACAATTTATTTGCTTCTCGTTTTTTATTAAAGTACTTTTGTGCTTTAGAAATACAAATACATCCTCACAACTCTTTTTTACATTAATTGTAAAATTCTTTTCCCTGGTAAAGGGCTATCGGCAAGAGTTAATTACGGATGTGTTCGGGCAACGTAATTAAAAAACAACAAATGAGTAATCAAATTCGCTTTGATTCGCTTCCGTTTTCGGAAGGAATCCTGGCTGCTGTTAATGAAATGGGCTTTGAATTCGCTTCTCCCATTCAATCAGAAGCTATTCCATTTATTTTAGAAGGTCGTGATGTAATCGGCCAAGCACAAACGGGTACAGGTAAAACTGCTGCGTTTGGTATTCCAATGATTGAGCATGTCGCTCCATTCGAGAAATATGTGCAGGCCATCGTATTATGTCCTACGCGTGAATTAGCACTTCAGGTAACGGAAGAATTGAAGAAATTATCCAAGTTCACTAAGGGTGTTTGGGTAACCACGGTTTACGGTGGAGATTCTATCGAACGTCAAATTAAATCTTTAAAGGCTGGAGCCAACATTGTTGTCGGAACTCCAGGTCGTGTTATTGACTTAATTGAACGTCGTGCTTTGAAATTAGGTCAGGCATCCATGATTGTTTTGGATGAAGCTGATGAAATGCTAGATATGGGTTTCAGAGAAGATATCGAAAGTATCTTACAAGAAATTCCAGAAGAACGCCAAGTCGTTCTATTCTCTGCAACCATGTCAAAGCCTATTATGGCTTTAACGAATCGTTATTTGACCAATCCTAAATTAGTGAAGGTGGTTAAAAACGAAATTACCAATGTCAACATTGAGCAATTGTACTTTGATGTCAAAGGACGTGCTAAAATGGAGGTAACGACTCGTTTAATTGATTTTTATAACCTCAAATTGGTACTTATTTTCTGTAATCAGAAGAAACGTGTGGATGAGGTAGTAGAAGAATTGGTGATGCGTGGTTATGCTGCAGAAGGTCTTCATGGTGATTTACGTCAATCTCAACGTACTCAAGTGATGAATCGTTTCCGTAATGGAAATGTAGGTTTCTTGGTAGCTACTGACGTGGCAGCACGTGGTTTGGACGTAGAGAATGTGGATGCTGTTATCAATTATGACATTCCTTTAGATGAAGAGTATTATGTACACCGTATTGGTCGTACCGGTAGAGCTGGAAAATTCGGTAAAGCCTTTACTTTAGTGGTTGGTTCTGAAAGAAATCGCTTACGTGAAATCATGAATTACACGAAAGTGAAAATCGAAAAAGGAGTTATTCCAACCTTTACTGATGTAGTTGGCGTGAAGAAAGGTATGTTCATTGAACGTGTGGCTGCTACTATTCAAGAAGGCGATTTAGATGTTTTCAATGATGCTTTAACGAATCTTCATCATGCAGGATTTACGACAGAGCAAATTGTTGCTGCTTTAGTAAAAATCAGTATGGGTGTTCAAAAGAATGAGTTTGGGGACGAGAATCTCGAAGGAGAATTTGAGCGTCAATCTCGTAAATATGGACGCGATGATCGTGGTGGTGATCGTGGAGACCGCGGTGGTTACCGTGGTGATCGTGGCGGAGATCGTGATGGTCGTCGTGGCGCTGGTCGCTTTGAAAGAGAATCTCGTTATGGTGGTCGTGATGACCGTGGTGGCGATAGAGATCGTGGACCTCGTGGACCAAGAAATGACAAAGAAGGCAGACCTTATCGTTCAGATGAAAATATGGTGCGCATGTTTGTTAACATTGGTTTCAATGAGAAAATTTCTCCTTCAAACATTGTAGGTGCTTTTGCTGGTGAATCCGGTATTCCTGGCAATGTTTTAGGTCAAATTCAGATTGAAAATAAGCATACTTACGTAGATGTGCCTAAAGAATATGCCAATGTTGTTTTAGAAAAAATGGCTGGTGCTCAAATAAAAGGAAAGCGTGTGTTAGTAGAAATAGCTAAACCGGTTTAATTTTCCTTGAGATGAATTGAAAAAGGCGACTATTTGTCGCCTTTTTTTATGCTATGATTTTTTTAACATGAAATGCTGTTTACTAGCAAGTTTGTTAAATCGTAATATTCCTAAATCAAATAAATCAATGCTATGAATGACTCGAGGGTCTTCAATTATTGTATCCCAAATATCCTGGCTGAGCGTTGATTCATAAGGATTTAAAATAAATAAAATGGAATTTTCCTGGGCTTTGGGGAATAATTCTTGATCTATTTGCTCATAAATTTCAGGACTTAAATGAGGAATGACCAATGTAATTACCTCAGTTAAATCTATTTGCTGGGCATAAAATTGACTAATTCCTTGAATTAGTTCCTCTCTTTTTAAATTGCTTGGTATTTTACGATGTAAAATAGGATCTATTACCTCTGTATATAATTTATAGACAGAAGGGGAGTGTAAACCGTGACTAGTTTGTGCTTGTAATTGGAAAAAAAATTTAGAAAATAAGCGCATTAATTTAAAATATAAGCTGGAGCCAATTCAAATGGTGGTATTTTAACGGTAAAGGTAGATTGAGTTTCTAAGTTTAAGAAAGTATAATGTCCGCTCATTTTACCTAAATTTCCAATAATGGGGCATCCAGAGGTATACGTAAAGGATTGATTAGGTTCAATAATAGGTTGCTGCCCTACTACACCTAATCCATTAACATGTTCCGTTTTACCTGAACCATCTTGGATTTTCCAAAATCGACTGACCAATTGAGCAGGTTGCTTACTGAGATTTTTGATTGTAATTTGGTAAGAGAAAAAATGCTGGTATGGTTTTTGGATTTCATATTCAGACATGTGTTGGGTTTCAACCGAAATGTAAAAACCATTGGTGATAGATTCTGTCATAAGTATGGAACAATTGGAGAGTAAAATAGTTCGAAATTTGCCTGATTTACTAGTGAATGATTGGAAAAATATTTTCATATCCGAATTGGGGGAATCATACTTTGAGTCCATACAAACAAAGCTTAATGAAAAAATGCTAACCGAGGTGGTTTATCCGCCCATAGATTTGATTTTCAATGCCTTTAACCTCTGTTCATTAGCAGATACCAAGGTTGTCATAATCGGTCAAGATCCTTATCATGGTAAAGGTCAAGCGCATGGTTTATGCTTTTCTGTTCCCCATGGTATTCCGCTTCCACCTTCCTTACGGAATATAAAAAAAGAGTTAGATCTCGACTTAGATGTTATTTTTAGCCATGAGGATGGTGATTTAAGTTCTTGGGCTAAACAAGGTGTACTCATGCTAAATTCCGTTCTATCTGTCTCCGAATCTCAACCGGGTTCACATATTGATTTAGGTTGGCAGCGTTTAACGTCTTTGGCAATCGAAAAAATCAGTCAAGAAAAAGAACATGTTGTCTTTTTGCTTTGGGGAAATTATGCTCAGCAATTAGCTAAACATGTGGATGAGAAAAAGCATTTGCTTTTGCGGTCATCTCATCCTTCGCCATTATCGGCTAATCGGGGAGGATGGTTTGGAAAAAGGCCATTTTCTAAGACGAATGATTACCTAGTGGCACATCATGTAGAGCCTATTCAGTGGTTATAATTTCTTAAGTTGACTTGGGAAATACACGTGTTGATTTGGAAATTCCTCCAATAAAAAACCTGAAACTATTCCTTCAATAATCGCGGTTTGCTTTTCAAATTCTGGTTCAATCCAACATTGAAGACTAAATCCTTTTGAATCTGGTTCTTGGTGCGAACTAATTTCAAATAAGTATACCTGAGAAATAAAAGATTGTTTTTCTATCTCAGGAACAATGATTTTTTTCAGAGCGATGATGGCTTTTTCTTCTATCGAATTTTCGACAAAAACGGATAAGTTATATTGAATCATAGTTTTATCTGAGGATTAGCAAGGGATTGGTATAGAATTTCTACGGTGTGATAGGCCTTTTTCTCAATACCATCTTTAATTTGATGGCGGCATGAAGTACCATTACTAGCTATAATCGTTGCATGTGATTTAGATAAAATGCTAGGAAATAAGACCAAATTGGCAATTTGCTTAGAAAGCTTAAAATGCTTTTTCTCATAACCAAAAGAACCAGCCATTCCACAACATCCAGAAGGTATTAATTCAACCTCGTGACCTTCAGGGAAAGATAAAACTTGACGAGTAGAACTTAGGCTGGCAATGGATTTTTGATGGCAATGACCATGCAATGCAATTTTTTTGTTTTTTGATATAAAAGAAGATTTTTTAATTCGATTGGCCTTCATTTCTCTGGCTAAAAATTCATCAATTAAAAAACAATTTTCCTTTAATAAATGGGCATCTTTCCTAAGTTCAGGATCTACTAAATCAGGTATTTCATCACGAAAGCTAAGTATGGCACTGGGTTCAAGGCCAACAAATGGTGTTTCATGGCTGATTTTTTCCCTTAGAGAAATGACATTTTGATTGGCTAATTTTTTAGCTTCAATGAGCATTCCTTTCGATAAATAACTTCTACCGCTAACGATTGATTTGGGGATTTCAACTCCATAGCCAAGTTCATTCAACAAGAGGATGGCTTTTTGTCCGATAGCAACATCATTATAATTGGTAAATTCATCGGCAAAGAAATAAATCATTCCCAGGGGTAAATCACTTTGCTTTACTCGTTTTTTATATTGATTGAACCACTCTTCTAAGCTGGTAAATGATACTTTGGGTAGGCTTCTTTCCCACGAAAAGCCCATCATACTTTTGATGATGACGCTTGTCAGGGGAAATTCAATGGCGAAATTATATAGGGGTGCAATTTTTCTAACCCAATTTTGAATGATTGGAAAATGGCCAACCAATTGGATTCTCCAAGGCGTACCTTGATCCAGATAACTTTGTTGGAGTGTCTCAGCTTTTAATTTACTGATATCTACCCCTGACGGACACTCCGTTTGACATCCTTTACAGGATAGACATAGATCTAATATTTCCTTTAATTGTGGTTCGGAGAAGGGCTTTTCAATATCGGATTTTAAAATTTGACGTAACATATTAGCCCTAGCCCGAGTACTATCTTTTTCCTGTTGTGTAGCCATGTAGCTGGGGCACATGGTTCCACCTGTTAAGGCTGTTTTTTTACAATCTCCTGAACCAGAGCATTTTTCAGCTAAAGTCAATGGGTCTTTTAATTCACCGTAATTAAAGAAATATGCTTGTTTTTGAGGGTTTTTTTCTTGAATTCTAAATGCTTCATCCATGGGAGGCGTATGTACAATTTTCCCGGGGTTTAAAGTATTATGAGGATCAAAAATATGTTTTATCTCTTTGAATAAATCATAAATCTCCGCGCCCATAAGTTCTGGAATAAATTCTCCTCTTAGTCTTCCATCACCATGCTCACCACTTAAGGAACCTTGGTATTTCTTGAGAATTTGAACCGTCTCAGCCAATAATTGGCGAAACAGTTTTTTCCCTTCCTCTGATTTTAAATCTAGAAATGGTTCAATGTGCAATTCCCCTGCGCCTGCATGCGCATAAAAAGCAGCTTGTACTCCATGTTTTTGTAGTAAAGCCTGTATGTCAGCCACATAATTGGGTAAATCTTCTGGATCTACGGCACAATCTTCAATCAGATTAACAGCTTGTTTTTTACCTATAATGTTCCGAATTAAACCTAGCCCAGCTTTTCTGATATCCCATCCTTTGGCAATTTCCTCACCACTTAAAATGGGAGCTGCATACCCTAAACTTTGGGCATTTAATTGTTCAATGAAACGATTGGCCTTATTTTCACTATTGGAAGCTTCATCTCCTCGAAATTCAACCATTAAAATGGCTGCAGGTTTGCCTTGTATAAAATCCCGATCTTTTTGAAACTGAGGATGCCCCTCGGTAAAGGAAAGGATAAAATCATCGACCAATTCAGATGCAGTAGGATGATTGGTTAGGGCTACTAAATTGGCTTGCAAAGATTCTTGAATGGAATCGCAGTGGACACAAACTAAACAGACATCGGCGGAGGGGATATCCAATAACTGCAATCTGAGAGCATGAACCACCGCTAGGGTGCCTTCAGAACCTGCAAGTAGAGCAGAAAGATTAAAAGGTTTACCTTGAGGATTAAATGGTTGCATTTCCACTAATGCATCCAGGGCATAACCCGTATTTCTTCGTTTGATACTTGGTTTAGGAAATTTATTTCGAATTAACTCCTGGATAGCAGGATTATTCAAAATTCGATGTAATTCTCGGTATATTTTACCCTCTAAATTCTGAAGGCTAGTTTTTTTGTAAAACTCTTCATTGGTCAATGGGTGTGTATAAATATCAGTTCCATCAGCTAATATAGATTTCGTTTCCAATAAATGATCACGAACATTGCCCCAAACGATTGAATGTAGTCCACAGGAGTTATTACCAACCATGCCACCAATGAGAGCTCTGTTAGCAGTAGAGGTTTCAGGTCCAAAAAATAGCCCTGTTTTTTTTATGGATGTATTTAAATCATCACGCACAATTCCCGGTTCCACCCAAACCATCTTTTCTTTTTTATTTAAAGAGATGATTTTACTCATGGCAGAGGATACTTCCATAACAATTCCATCGCCAACTACTTGGCCAGCCAATGAAGTTCCAGCACCACGAGGAATAATTCCGAGTTTATTGTTTTTAGCGAATTGAATTAAGCGCTTAATATCTTTTTGAGATGCAGGAATGGCTACGGCTTGTGGTTGAACTTGATAAACCGATGCATCTGTGGCGTATATTTTCCTAGCTATTTGAGACGATTGAGATGCATCAAAAAAAAGTTTTCCCTCAAAATGAGCAGATAATTGGTGATATTCTCTTTGACTCCAAGCCATGGGTATATATTAAGAAGCTAAAATTACAAAAATCCAGTCTTACCTACATATTGCCATTCAAAGTTTATACCATCTATTCATATAATTAGGAGTTTAGAAATAGAAATAGCTTAGTAACTTTAGGCTTATTGCGCAAATTCATAGCTATGAAATTTCTAAGACAAGTATTTGAAAGTTTAGTTTTCGCCTATCAGGCACTTCGATCAAATTTAATGCGTACTACCTTGTCCTTGCTAGGGGTTAGTGTAGGTATTTTTGCCATTGTAGCTGTATTTACTGCAGTGGATTCATTGAATGGTAAGATTCGTTCGGAGATTGATTCTTTTGCTGGTTCAGGGGTTTTGTATGTAGGGAAATGGCCTTGGTTGATGCAAAATAATTACCCATGGTGGAAATACTTGAATCGTCCGGATATGAAATATTCGGAGTTTAAATATTTAAAAGAAAATTTAACTTCTGCTCAAGCAGTAGCCATCATTGATGGCGGTAGAACAGCTTCTGTTAATCGGGGTAGTAGCAGTATGGATGTAAATATTACTGGGGCTAGTTATGATTATAACCAAGTGACAAGTTGTCCTATTAACGAAGGAAGGTATTTTTTACCCATTGAATCAGACAATGGTTTAAACGTAGCCATTATAGGCTCTAAAGTAGCGGAAAATCTTTCTAATGGCGAATCGATAATCGGTAAGGTGATTAAAGTAAATGGAATCAAGTTTGCCGTTATCGGGGTAATTGAAAAGAAAGGAAATGATATGCTAGGCTTTGGTGGCACACCCGATGAAAAAGTAATTATCCCTTACATTACCTATGCTTCTATTTTTCAAAAAGATAGACCTCAGCCAGATATTTCGGTGAAGGCATTTGAGGACGATGTAAACCAACAAACGTTGGAAGGTGATATTTCTGGAATGATGCGAAGTTTACGTTCAATTAAGCCCAAACAAGAAGATTCTTTTTCCATCAATCGTATGGATGGCTTGAATCAATTTTTTGATGGTATATTTTCAGTGCTGAATATTGCGGGTGCTTTAATTGCAGGCTTTTCTTTATTAGTTGGGGGCTTTGGTATTGCAAATATTATGTTCGTATCTGTGAAAGAAAGAACCAATATTATTGGAATTCAAAAATCATTAGGAGCTAAAAATTATTTCATCATGTTTCAATTTTTGTTTGAAGCAGTATTTTTAAGCTTAATTGGGGGTATTGTTGGGATAGGATTAGTCGTATTAATCACCTTGATTCCACAAGATGCCTTACCATTAAGTCTGAGTTTTAAAAATGTACTTAGCGGATTAATGATTTCAAGTTTTATTGGAATTCTATCCGGTATCATTCCTGCCTGGGTAGCAGCCAAGATGGATCCCGTTATTGCTATCCGCTCTAAATAGAAAAAGGCCATCATTTGATGGCCTTTCTTTATGATATTAATCCGAAGAATTATAAACTCAATGTACTTAAAACCGAGTTCATGTTACGAACGGCATCAGCTGATTTATTGAAAGCAGCCTGCTCATCTTCTGTTAATTGATAGTCTACGATTTTCTCCCATCCGTTTTTACCCAATACAACAGGTACACCTAAACAGATATCAGACTGGCCATATTCTCCATCCAGAGAAACACAGCAAGCCATGATTTTTTTCTCATCGCGAACAATGGCTTCAACTAATGCGGCACCAGCAGCACCAGGAGCATACCAAGCAGAGGTTCCTAATAAACCGGTTAATGTAGCGCCACCTACCATGGTATCTGCTGCCACTTTATCTAAGGTTTCTGATGATAAGAATTGACTTACAGGAACGCCATTGTAAGTAGCTAAACGCTTTAATGGAATCATGGTTGTATCTCCATGACCACCAATTACAGTTCCGTGGATATCATTGATTGAAACATCCATGGCTTTTGCTAAATAGCACTTGAAACGTGCTGAATCTAAAGTACCACCCATACCGATGATACGGTGCTTATCTAAACCTGCCACCGACTTAGCTAAATAAGTCATGGTATCCATTGGGTTAGAAATGATAACAATGATCGGGTTTTTAGAGAATTTTAAAATGTTTTCTACAACACTTTTCACAATACCTGCATTCACTCCGATTAATTCTTCACGAGTCATACCCGGTTTTCTCGGTAAACCAGAAGTAATGACAACTACATCTGAATTAGCTGTTTTTGAATAATCATTGGTAGAACCTACTAATTTGGTATCAAAACCCAAAAGAGAGGCGGTTTGGAACATATCCAAAGTTTTGCCTTCCGCAATACCTTCTTTGATGTCCAATAAAACTAATTCATCTGCTAATTCTTTTCTAGCGATGTTGTCAGCACATGTAGCACCTACAGCACCAGCTCCAACTACGGTAATTTTCATTGTTGTGTGATTTTAATGATTCTTATGAGCAAAAAACTCCCCTAAATTACGACAAAACCATTAAATATTTGTAAAACTAGTGGGATTATATAAATAAGGACAATACCTGCTAGATTTTGGTATTCAATTTGTATATTTATGGATAAATCCATGTTTATGACTAGAAAAATCACCTTTATTGATCGGATATTAAGTTCTCAATTTTTCAAAGAAGCTTTGGATAAAGGGGAGGACTTAATGGCCAACAATAAATATGGTTTATTGAATTTAGTCAAAAGGGCTTTACAGAAGGTAAATGAAACAGCGGCACAGAGTAACTTATCTGTGGTGCGTTTATTAAATCATTACATTGTATTATTTAGTCAATTGATTAAGGCGTATGTACAAGGAACTTATCGCAAGCTACCAGCGATAACTCTAGCAAAAATTGCAGCAGTTTTGATTTACTTTATTTCACCATTTGATTTTATACCTGACTTATTGCCGATCGTTGGTTTTACAGATGATTTGGCTTTGGTATTATGGGTAGGTAAATCAATCAAACAAGAACTAGATGAATTTGAAAAACAAATGTAATCTTTGGCCTTTAATGAAGGAATTTTAATTAGTATTGAATATATTTACAAAATTTTTAAATACAGAAAATGATGAGCATAGCAAGTATATTGTTGTTTTTGAACGGTTTAGGTGGTGGAGAACTTTTATTAATCGGTTTAGCCATACTATTGTTCTTTGGTGGAAAGAAGTTGCCTGAGTTGATGCGTGGACTAGGTAAAGGTATCCGTGAATTTCAGGATGCAAAGAATGAAGTGAAAGATCAAATCAATAAAGAACTAGACGAGACTAAGAAGTAATTCTTTGTTAGACTTATTTATCTGCATAGTTGGACTTGTCCAACTATGCTTTTGTGTTTTATTGAATACCCCATTTGGATGAATATATCCCAGTTAAAATACCGTGATTTAAGAAATTTGTTGGACCAAGGTCAATTGACCTGTGTGGACATAGTGAAGTATTATTTGGCTCAAATTGAGGCTCATAATGAGAGATTAAATGCTTTTTTGGAAATTTATGCGGATGAAGCAATAGAAAAAGCTATTGAGATAGATAAAAAAATACAAGTAGGTCAAGCAGGAGAATTAGCTGGATTGGTCATTGGTATAAAGGATCTTCTCTGTTATGAGGATCATCACTCCTATGCAGGAAGTAAAATCCTTGATTCATTTAAATCTACATTTTCAGCCACCGCCGTTCAAAGGTTATTGGATCAAGATGCCATTGTTATAGGTCGTCAAAATTGCGATGAATTTGGCATGGGATCTACCAATGAAAATTCTGCATACGGGCCTGTTTTGAACTTTAAAAATACACAGCATGTGGCAGGAGGAAGTTCTGGCGGTTCTGCTGTGGCAGTTCAGGCTAATATGTGTCATGTTTCTTTGGGAACGGATACGGGTGGTTCCATACGGATGCCAGCAGCATTTTGTGGAGTTTCAGGTTTAAAACCAACCTACGGTCGAGTTTCTCGTTGGGGTTTAATTGCCTATGCCTCTTCTTTTGATTCAATAGGTCCTATGGCCCGCCATGTTGAAGATTTGGCATTAGTCTTACCTTATATATCGGGTTCTGATGGACAAGATAGTACGGTGGTGTCAGTGAATGAATTCGGGGAAAAGAAGCCTAGTAGTGGAAAGAAAATTGCTTACATGAAGGAGATGGCTGAACATCCCAGTTTGCAACCAGATATCAAGCAAGCATTTTTTGATCGTTTAGAGCTTTTGAATTCCAAAGGTTTTGAAGTAGTTGGGGTAGATTTTCCTTATGTGGAAGCTTTATTACCTACCTATTATATTTTAACGACGGCGGAAGCAAGTTCAAATCTCTCCCGTTTTGATGGAGTAAAGTTTGGTCATAGAACCCAAATAGCTACCAAAGATCTCTTGGATATGTATAAAAAGACTCGGGATGAGGCATTTGGAGAAGAAGTGCAACGAAGAATTATGTTAGGAACTTTTGTATTAAGTGCGGATTATTATGATGCATATTATACCAAAGCCCAGAAAGTTCGTCGTCTGATCAAAGAGTATACCCAAGGTTTGTTTCAAGAATATGATTTTATAGTTTCTCCTACAACATCTTCCACTGCTTACCGTTTGGGGGAGAAGACCTTAGATCCCTTACAGATGTATTTAGGGGATTTATTTACTGTTCAGGCGAATGTAACTGGTTTACCAGCGA
This sequence comes from Aquirufa sp. Wall-65K1, assembly GCF_054558475.1. Taxonomy (NCBI): domain Bacteria; kingdom Pseudomonadati; phylum Bacteroidota; class Cytophagia; order Cytophagales; family Flectobacillaceae; genus Aquirufa; species Aquirufa sp. Wall-65K1. The sequence goes on from NZ_JBPXKD010000001.1 coordinate 151,293, forward strand.
TTTCTATTCCGATGGGAGAGGATGGACAGTCCTTACCTATGGGTTTTCAAATTATGGCAGATGTCTTTCAAGAAGAGTCCATGCTTGATTTAGCTTTGGAATTAGTTTAATGCATTGAAAAAGAAGAGCTTACATATTGTTTTTGTTTTATTCTTTATTACTGCTTCAGTAGGAAAGGCTCAGGTATGGAATTCCTTCAAACCTATTTTAGATGAGCGTGTCATAGATTCTTTAGCTCAATATGAGCAAGGTTCCCCGACGGCCTGGATGATTGATCCAGCCTTGATTGAGGGAAGATTGAAGCAAATGAAGAATCAAATTCCTTTGCCTTATAATTTTTATGTTCATCAGTTTGTTGAATATTTTGCTTTTCGAAAATCAGACTTTACTCAAAGAATGTTGGAGAAGCGTGATTTGTATTTTCCTATTTACGAGAAATACCTCAAGCAATACAATCTTCCTGACGAATTAAAGTATTTATCACTTATAGAATCTGGTTTAGATCCGAAGGCATTATCCAACAAAGGAGCAGGCGGATTATGGCAATTTATGCCTTATACTGCTCGTGGTGATTTTGGTTTACGAGTAGATTCATATATAGATGAGCGATTTGATCCAGAGCGGGCAACTGAGGCAGCCAGTAAATATTTAAGGCAATTGTACCGTATTTTTGGCGATTGGCATTTAGCCTTAGCTGCCTACAATACGGGACCAGGCAATGTTAAAAGAGCTATCAGGAATTGTAAAGGTTCTGATGATTTTTGGGGAATTTATCCCTGCTTACCTAAACAAACTAGGGCCTATGTACCTCAGTTTATAGCTATGGCCTATATGATGAATTATCATTGGGATCATGCTATTCATCCAGAAACCTGGGCAAGCCATGTGCCTTCTGATACCTTACAAATAAATGGCTATTTGAATCTTAGCGTCTTTGCTTCTTTAGCAAAGATTTCTATGGATACTTTGAAAAAGTTGAATCCTCATGTTTTAACACATTATTTGCCGAAAGATTCTAAATCGTTTGTGTTAAAGATTCCCAAAAATAGAACGGAATATTTTCAACTTAATCGTAAGGTAATCTTAGATTCTGCTGGATTAGCATCTATTTCTTTTCAGCCAATTTTGGCAACAGATACCACGGCTACCATGCAAATGCGTCTGGTTAAAGTCCGCTACAAGGTAAAAAAAGGAGAAACTATTTATGAGGTAGCTCGTAAATTTGAAATTTCTGTATTTGAACTCAAGAGAATCAACCGTTTACGAAGAAATCGCTTGAAAAAAGGCCAAAATTTGTTTGTTTTGGAAAAGCAATGGTTTTCAACCAAATCGATTGCCAAAGTTTCCGATTCTTCAGTAGTAAAATTGACCTCCAAACAGCTAGTTTCTAAGAAGAAAAAGGTTAAATATTATTTAGTTCGTTCAGGAGATACTTTGTCTGATATAGCTGAAAAGCATGACGGATTAACTGTTGCCAAAATTAAAAAATTAAATCGCTTGCGTTCTTTGGTATTACGACCAGGAATGCGGTTAAGAATTTCTTAAAGATGATCGCGTATTTGCAAGGTAAATTAGCTCATAAAGATCGCACCCACGTCATCATTGATGTGAATGGTGTCGGTTATGAAGTTAAGATTTCATTACAAACTTATGATAGTTTGGCAAATGGGCATGAATCCATTAAGCTGTTTACTCATCTTCAAATTAAAGAAGATTCACATACTTTAGTGGGTTTTCATAGTATGGATGAGAAATTACTGTTTTTAGATTTAATCAGTGTTTCTGGTATAGGCTTAAGTACTGCCTTGGTCATGCTTTCATCTTTTTCCTCAGGAGAAATTAGAGCGGCAATCATGAATGAAAATATTGGGTTAATTCAGTCCATAAAAGGTATTGGTTCAAAAACAGCCCAACGTGTTATTTTAGAATTAAAGGATAAATGTAAGAAAGATGCCTTGTTTGTTGAGGCAGGTCTGGCTTCTCATGATCAATCCTATGGTGTGAAACAAGAAGCATTAGCTGCGCTTGTAACCTTAGGAATTGCTAGAGGTGTAGCTGAAAAAACTTTGGATAGCTTGATTAAAAGCAATCCAGACGCTTCGATTGAGCAATTAATTAAGTTGGCTCTTCGTTAAAATGGTTTAAAATTGATTCCCGTATCATTGTGCATATAAATTTTGCATCCCGTGTTCTGATTACAAGCCTGGCTTTTTTGCTACTGATTGAGGTAGTGGATGGAGCGCCTACTTATAAGAATACGTTCTTGAAGCAAGATACGACTTTAGAAAAAAGTGGAAAAAGGCCTAGATATTCGCTTAAATCTCCCTCACCATTCAGCATACTGCAGCCAAGTTCCAAGTCTCCATTTTCTATTTATTCCATTAGAGGGGCTAAAAGTGCTTTAACTTTTCAAGATCAGAACCAATTAGTCCAATCTCAACAATTAGGGAATATTGCCGTACAACCTGATAGACCCTTTTCTTTTCAGGAATATGCCCGTGAACAGGATCGCCAGGTGAATCGTAGTTTTTGGAATGCCTATTCTAAAAGTTTAGATGGGAGTAGTTCTCTGCAATCAAGGGGGCTTTTTCCAAAAATAGAATTGCCTCCTGCTATTGATCGAATATTTGGTGGTAATGAAGTTTATTTTAAACCCAATGGTAGTTTATTGCTCGATATCGGCTATATGGGTCAATTTGTTGATAATCCTGCTATCCCAGTTCAGTTGCGTTACGTAGGAAATTTGTTTTTTAACGAGCAGGCCCAAATTAACTTCCAAGGTAAGATTGGTGAAAAATTGAATTTGAATACCAATTTTGATACAAAAGCTAGTTTTAATTTCCAAAATCAGCTTAAGCTAAACTGGAAAACACAAGAGGAGGACATCTTACAGAACATTGAATTGGGAAACACCTCCTGGACATTAAATTCTCAACTTATTCCTGGTGTTCAGAATTTATTTGGTTTAAAGACCTTGATGAGGTTTGGAAATTTAGATGTGACTGTGGTAGCAGCCCAACAGCGTTCTAAGCAAGATTGCATAACTTTAAAAGGAGGAGCACAGGGTAAATCATTTGAAATTAGGGCGGACCAATATGATGAAAACCGCCATTTTTTCTTGTCAAGCTATTTTAGAAATCAATATGAACAAGCGCTGAAAAATGTTCCTATGCTTTCTAGTGGAATTACCATTACTAGGGTCGAGGTGTATGTGACCAATAGAACTCAAAGTACGGAAACACTTCGTAACCTTATTTCTTTAGCCGATTTGGGAGAATCAGCACCTTATAGTGCCAATAATCCCGTGTTAAGCCCTATTATTCCCAACCAGCCTGTTGATAATAAAAATAATGGCCTGTTTGATAAATTGGTTAATGATGGAGAAATCAGAAAATCAGATCAGGCTTCTTATCGTTTAGAATCGACCTATAATTTACAAAGAGGAACCGACTTTGATATGTTAAAAGGGGCTAAACGATTGAATGAAAGAGAATTTAAATTTCATCCTACCCTTGGTTACTTATCTTTAGTCTCCCCAGTAAGAAATGATGAAGTAATTGCGGTTGCGTATGAATATACCCTGAATGGTAGAAAGTACAAAGTTGGGGAGTTGACAGAAGATTATCAAGCTAGGAGAGATGATGAGGTTTTGGTTTTAAAAATGCTTAAATCATCTACCATCAGAAATAATTTGAATCATCCTATGTGGGATTTAATGATGAAGAATATTTATTCATTGAATACCAATGGTTTAGCGAAGCAAAATTTTCAATTAAGGATAGTTTATAAGGATGATGCAACGGGAATTGATAATTCGAATTTGATTGAGGGAGAGAAATTAAAGGATATTCCTTTGGTGAAAGTATTGGGGCTTGATAAATTAAACTTTGCTGGAGATCCTCAACCGGATGGTAATTTTGACTTTGTAGATGACTTAACCATTGATGCCAAAAATGGTCGTATCATCTTTCCCGTATTAGAACCATTTGGTCGAAATTTAAAAGCTCAATTTAATCCTTCAGAGTCCAATCTAGTCAACAAATACGTCTTTGATGAATTATACCGTAGGACTCAAACTGACGCATTGCAGTTAGCGGGAAAGAATAAATTTTTCCTGAAAGGTTCATTTCAATCCGGAATGGGAAGTGATATCATGCTGCCATTTGGGGTAGAAGCTAAATCTGTTACCGTTTCCGCAGGTGGACAACTACTTACTTCTGGAACGGATTTTATTGTAGAGGGGATGTCTGGAAGGGTTAAAATTATCAATGAAAGTATATTTTCCTCAGGTAGAGAATTGAAAATTTGCTATGAAAAACCTGATTTATTTTCCAATCAAGTGAGAACCTTGTTGGGTACCCGATTAGACTATAATTTAGGATCAGATTTTCATTTAGGAGCAACTTTCCAAAATATGAGTGAAAGTCCACCCGCTTTCTTCCGCCGTGTAGCCATAGGTAATGAGCCAGTTAATAATACCTTGATTGGATTTGATGCGAGTTTATTTCGTAAATCCAATGCTTTAACCAGAGCCTTAGATGCATTACCCATTGTATCTACGAAGGAAGCTTCTGTTATTGACTTCCAAGGCGAAGTAGCTAAATTAATACCCAATGTGAACGATCGAGTTCAAGGGAATGCCTTTATTGATGATTTTGAAGCGGCTAGGGTCGTCTATAATTTTTCTTCACAACCAACCCTTTGGAAGCCTGCTTCTACTCCGAAAGAATTCATTGTTGGTAATCCAAGAGACCTTTCTTCAAACTATAAGCGCGCTAAAATATCAGCATACAATGTAGATGCCAGTATTTATGGCCAGGGTGGATTTGGATTAGATGTTCCGGGAATTGACCCTAATAAGGTTAATGCTTATGCTTATGAGCGAGTGGTTACTCCAAAAGGATTATTTCCCAATAAGGACTTTGCTAATAATATCACCAATTTACCCTTAGGCGTGTTGGATGTAGCTTATTTTCCTCAGGAAAGAGGTATGTACAATTTTAATACTAATCTGACCTCTAAAGGATTATTGGCTGGAGACCCTAAGAACAATTTTGGTGCTATTACCAGATCAATCAATTCGGATACTGATTTTGATAATGCGAATGTGGAGCAAATTGAATTTTGGTTGATGAATCCTTTTGTTGCTGGTGAACAAGGTAAGATAAGGGATGGTATTTTTAATAAAAATAATGAAACGGGGGGTAAACTAGTTTTTCATTTAGGAGATATATCGGAGGACTTTATTCCTGACGGCTTCTCCAACTTTGAAAATGGTATTCCTGCTGGAGAAAAAATCACCTCTGGTTCATCACAAAATGTGGAAGTTACTCCTTGGGGTATAGCTCCAAAAAGGCAATTTGTGATTAATGCTTTCGATAATCAAGCTGGTAGGTCCACACAAGATGTTGGATTGGATGGATTACCTAACCAAATTTCAGAAGGGACTAGTGTATCAGAAGAGACCTATTTTAAAGAGTATTTAAATCAAATTAGGACTAAGGTTAGTGATCAAACTGCCCTTACCCAAATCATTAAAGACCCTGCTGCAGATGATTTTGATTACTATTTGAATGAAAAGTTTAATGGAACCGAAAGTTTAATTGAGCGCTACAAGAATTTCATGGGTCTAGAGAATAATTCTCCAACTACGGCTAATCCGAGTAATACAAATTTCACAGAGGCCAATAGCATGGTTCCTGACCGAGAAGATTTAAATACCGATAATACAGTCAATGAAGTTGAATCGTATTTTAAATATGAAGTAGACTTAAAACCTGGTCAGCTGGAGGTAGGTAAAGGATATGTCGTAGATAAGGTGACTGAAAATGGCGTAGACTGGTATTTATTCCGAATTCCTATCAAAGATAAGCCTAGCTCCGTAGGTGGAATGAATAGTTTTAAGTCGATTCGCTTTTTCCGGATGTTGTTGACCCAATTCCAAGAGCCTGTGGTATTACGTTTTGCTCAATTGCAATTATCGGGATATTCTTACCGTAAGTTTTTAGGTGATTTAGACAAGAAAAATGGGGTTGATATTCCGGAGCCCTATGATGCCAAGTTCAAAGTTTCTTCGGTGAATATTGAAGAAAATGGTCCCGCAGCCAAAGGAAATAACACCATACCTTATGTTGTTCCTCCGGGCTTTGTGCGAGACCAAGATATCACGACAATCAACAATGCTCTTTTGAATGAGCAATCCATGAGTTTATGTGTTGATAATCTGCGTCCTGGCGATGCTCGAGCTGTGTTTAGAAATACCAATTTTGATTTCATCAACTACAAACGCCTTCGCATGTTTGTTTCCATGCAAAGTCAAGATCAAATCAATGGAAAAGTAGCTGCATTCATTCGAATAGGTACTGATTTAACGGACAACTATTATGAGGTGCAATCAGCAGGATTAACACAAACTCAAAAAGGGCAAAGTTTAGACATGGAAATTTGGCCCATGGAAAATGAGTTTGACATTGAATTTGACTTACTTAAGCGGGCTAAATTAGAAAGAGATAAACAAGGTAAATCTTTGAATGAACGATTCTCTATTCTAATGACAAGTTCATCTGGCAAACAGTATGTGGTAACTATTATGGGTCGTCCAGATCAAAGTGCCAGTATGACCATGATGATTGGTATGCGAAATATTAGTACGGATGGACCTAAGAGTTTTTGTATTTGGGTAAATGAGTTGCGTGCATCTGACTTTGATCAAACTTCGGGAGAGGCGGCCGTGGGTAAATTGGGCTTAAAATTGGCTGATTTAGGTACGGTGATGATGAATGGTAGTTTCAAGAATTATGGTTTTGGGGGTGTCCAATCTAAAATCTCAGACCGATCTCGGGAAAATTATGTGGAATATGGTATTACAGCCAATCTTAATTTAGAAAAGTTTTTACCTGCTAATTGGGGTTTCCGTATTCCATTTTTTATTACCTACGATAAAAGAAATATTTCACCACAATTTGATCCGTTAGATCCTGATATCTTTTTATCGAATTCATTGGAATCCAAAGGGGCGGGCTATGCTAAATTGGTTGAGGACAATACGGAACGTCGAGGGTTTAATTTTACCAATGTTCGAAAGATTAAGAGTAATTTATCCAAGAGGGCCTACCTGTGGGATTTTTCTAATTTTACCTTTTCTTATGCCTATTCAGAAATGCTTCGTTCAAGCACGATGATTCATGCATACCAACAATACAGTCAAAGAGGAAGTATTCTTTATTCATTTACCACGAATTCTGCGTTCTGGGAACCATTTACTAAATGGAATACCAGTTCACCTTGGTTGGATATAATCAAAGATTTTAATTTCAATTGGAAACCTAGTTCATTTACTGTTAGGGCAGAAATGGATCGTAGCTTTATCAAGACTCAGTTACGCAACCAAGATTTAAACATCATAGGTGTAGCTCCACAATTTGAGAAATACTGGTTTTTTAATCGGCAGTATGCTTTGAATTGGAATTTGACTAAGAGCGTTATTTTCAATTATAATACGATGGTTAATGCCATCATTGACGAACCTGTTGGGGATATTGACACCCAAGCTAAGAAGGATTCTGTGATGAATAATATCAAGTCTTTTGGAAGGGCTAGGAACTTTGATCAACAAGCTGGAATTGTTTGGCGTTTACCTTTGCAAAAGCTTCCCTTAACTGATTGGATGAATGCAGATTATACACATCGTATTGGTTATAATTATTATGCAAATTCGTTTAACATTCGAGATTCCCTGAATTTGCCATTTGGAAATATTATTAAAAATACGAGAGAACGAGCCATAAGTGGAAAAGTGGATTTTGTTTCTTTGTATAATCGTATTCGAGCGCTTCGTTGGGCTAATACTCCGGCAGCTACTGGTAAAAATGTGGCAAGAAATCCAGGAGATGAAGAGGAAATTGCCATTCCAAGCAAATCAATATTAAAGAGTTTTACCCGCCTATTGTTAACACTTCGGGGTATTCAAGTCAATTATTCAGTTAATGAATCAACAACCTTACCAGGATTCTTACAAAAGCCTGGCTTATTCGGTTTAAATGGTAATACATCTGCACCAGGCTTAGATTTTGTAACAGGTGGACAAGATGATGGTATTCGATTTAAAGCTGCTCAGGAAGGATGGTTGACTAAAAGTACGGTTCAAAATGTTCCATTTACCCAATTGCGAAATACCAAATTCAGTTATATCACCCAATTGGAGCCTAATAAAGATTTGCGTATTCAGTTGGAAGGAAATTACAATAGGGGAGATAACTACCAAGAGTTTTTCAGACCTACCAGTGTTGGTGGTAAATTCGTCAGTCAGAATCCTTTACGATCAGGAAATTACTCCATGTCCTTTTTATCCTTTTTGACAGCATTTAAAGATCCTCAACTGGTCTTTGATGAGTTTAGGTCAAATAGAGAGGTTCTCTTAGCTCGCTTAAATAGAGCTAAAGCAGCTGATGGAAGTTATAATATTAACTCACAAGATGTATTAATTCCATCCTTTTTTGCCGCATACTCTGGAGTTTCTGCACAAAGCGTTAAATATTCGCCATTTTATGATATTCCACTTCCTAACTGGAAAGTAGATTATAATGGTATTAATTTAATGCCTTGGATGAAAAAGAAATTTAGTTCGTTTACGATTACGCACATGTATTCGAGTACCTATAATGTGGGTAATTTCATTTCTTCTTTGGAATATGGACAATTTGAAAATGATTATGTCAATTTAACCTTGAATAGTCTTTTATATCCGCTCTCATCTCGTTTTGATGCTAAGACTAATACCTTGATTCCCGTATATGTGATGAGTACTATTTCATTCTCGGAAAGATTTTCACCTTTAGTAGGTTTCAATGCCATTACTAAAAGTAGGGTTTCCTTGCGATTGGAATATAATCAAGATAGAAACGTGGGTTTAAATTTATCTAATTCTCAAGTGGCAGAATTATCGAATAAAGATTTTACGGTATCGGTCGGATTTACTCGTGCTAATATGTTGATTCCATTTAAAATCAATGGGGCATTTGTTCGATTACCCAACGACTTACGTTTTAACATGAATTTAACCATCCGAGATACTAGGACACTTCAACGGAAATTAGATGCTGAGACCATTGTAACTCAAGGATTTATCAATTTTCAATTTAGACCTCAAATAACCTATTCCATCAATAATAAGTTATCAGTAACAGCTTATTTTGATAAAATGATGAATAACCCATTGGTATCTAATTCATTCTATCGATCCACAGTAGCTGGTGGATTCCAGGTACGATATAGTTTATCAGAATAAAGAAAAGGTTTAAAATTCGATTTGCAAAAAATGAGAACTTTAATGACCTTTGCGTAACAAATTAAACAAATCAACATGAATTTTCCAGAACAATTAAAATATACCCAAGAGCACGAGTGGATTCGTTTAGAAGGAGATGTAGCCGTAGTAGGAATTACTGATTTTGCACAAAGTGAATTAGGGGATATTGTTTTTGTCGAAGTGGAAACTGTAGGAAAGAGCATTGCTAAAGATGCCGTTTTCGGAACAGTGGAAGCCGTAAAGACCGTTTCTGATTTGTTTTTACCTGTTGCAGGTGAGGTAGTTGAATTTAACACGGCACTAAATAATAGTCCAGAATTAATCAACACGGATCCTTATGGTGAAGGCTGGATTGTGAAAATAAAAGCAAACAATGTAGGCGATTTATCTGAATTAATGGATGTAGCCACCTATAAATCCTTTGTTGCACATTGATAGTTAAACCCTGATTTTCAGGGTTTTTTTTATACCCATCGCCATGCGCATTTTATTTAAATCCGTTTTAATTTTAGATAGTACTTCGCCGTATTTTCAGCAAAAAGTTGATGTATTGGTAGAAAATGGAATTTGGAAAGAAATAGCACAGGCTATCTCAAGCTCTGCCGATCGTGTCGTAGATTGTGATCAACTAAGTTGGTATCCCTCTGTTATTGACTTGCGTGTGCATCATACCCTGCCTGGTGGTGAGTTTAAAGAAGATTGGAATTCTTTGAAAAAAGCCGCTTTGCGAGGAGGGGTTCTGGATATGGCTCTCTTGCCAACTGGAAATCCGGTACCTCAACAAGCTGAAGCGATTCAATATATTTTCCAGCAATCTGCTGAAGTGAATTTCTACCCTATAGCTCCACTTACCTTAGATAATAAGGGAGAGAACTTTACGGATTTGTATGATTTACATCAAGCTGGAGCTCAGTGGTTTAGTCATGGAGCGGCTTCTTTACAAAATGCAGATTTAATGGTTAAATGTTTGCAGTATCTGCAAACTCTTCCTGTGACTTTGATAAGCCGACCTAATACAGATGGTTTATCTCTTTATGGTCAGATTCATGAAGGACTTCAAAGTACCTTAATGGGGCTAAAAGGTATTCCAGTTTTAGCTGAAACTCTTTCCATCAAGCGAGATTTAGATCTTTTACGTTATGTTCAAGGCTATCATTTTGGTCATGGAAGTGCAGGTTTTAAACTTCATTTTTCCTGTCTGTCGAGCCGTGAATCAGTACAATTAATTAGACAAGCTAAAAAAGAAGGCTTACCTGTTTCATCTGATGTGGCTATACATCAATTAATTTTTACAGAAGATGATTTAGCGGATTTTGACACAAATAAAAAGGTAAATCCGCCATTTAGAACTCAAGATGATCAAGAGGCCTTATGGGAAGGTCTATTAGATGGAAGCATTGATGCCATTGTTTCTGATCATCACCCTGTCGAAGTTGAATTGAAGGAAATTGAATTTGATCAGGCGAGTTTTGGCGTGATTGGTTTAGAAACTATGTTGCCAGCTTTATTGCAAGCAGCCCAACAAAGAAATATTGCATCCGTTGACGCTTGGATTCATCATGGCCCAGCTAAACTTTTGGGTTTAGCGTCTTCTCAAATTAAATTAGGGGAGTTTGCTAAAGGAATATTAGTAGAAAATAAAAAGCTGGAATACCAAGAGTCCTTGATTCAAAGTAACTCCAAGAATTCTGCCTTTTTACATCATACTTTTGATCATCAAATTGTAGGAGTTATTAACGCTTCTCAATATATCCAATTCTAATATGTTTTTGAACCTCAAACGCTTGCCAGCTTTGCTAGTAACCGCTTTATTGGTGTTGGGTTTAATCTTGGTTTATTGTTTCCTGTTATATCAAAACGGAACGATTCCTATCGGTGGTAAAAAGGCTCCTAGTTATGTCATTGTATTGTTTTTTCAATGGTATTTAGTTCAATCAGGAATTAAGAATAGGGGAAATCAAGTGGTGCATTTTTTACATTTATTTGTGTACCAATATGTATTTGTAATTCTTGTCGGTATATTAACTTTTTGTTTTTTTTATTGGTTTTACCAATCGAGTGAAGGTTTACAGATTTTAAATGAATATATTCGAATTAGTTTAATTGAATTAGCTCAATATCAGAAAGTTATAGTCCAGCAGGAGGGTCAGAATTATTTTATGGAATTGAAAAATAATATATCTCAGATTAATGCGTATAGCATTGCCAAAGATGATTTTTTTCAAAAATTAGCCTTATCTTTTTTACCGAATCTACTTATTTCTTTATACTATAAACGTTCTTAATCTTATGGAAAATCAATCCGATTCTACTCCTTCATCTTCTTTAATTGCCCTAAAATGGGGTTTAATTGGAGGGACAATTAGCTTCTTATTTACCTTATTAACCAATTACACAGGCTTAGAAGATCAGTTTTCAGAGTCTTTAGGTTGGATTACATTTTTGGCTACATTGCTGATTGATACGTCTATTTTATTTTTGACTTTAAAAGAATTTAGGGAGCAAAATGCAGGATACTTGGGTTATTCTCAAGGTTTGGGTGTTTCTGCTTTATTGGGTGCTATTTGGGGACTAGCTTCAGGTGCCTATAATTATATTTATTTGAATTTCATTGATACCACTGTCCTACAAAAGCAATTGGATATTGCTCGTGAAAAAATGGAGGAACAAGGTCTAAGTGAAAGTCAAATTTCAGAAGCTATGAAAGTTTCATCCATGATGATGGGGCCAGGTGTTCAATTTGTGTTGATCGTGTTGATGTCAACACTTTTCTTATTTTTATTAGGTCTAATAGTATCAGCTATTTTAAAGAAAGAAAAACCATTTTTTGAATAGGAGGTATGTGGGCTATTGTTCAAAAAGAATATCAATCATTTTTCAGTTCGTTTATAGGTTTAGGGCTAATGTTGGCATTTTACTTGTTAACAGGCCTATATACCTGGGTATTTGAAGGTAATGTACTTGACTTTGGATTTGCTGAGTTGAGCGTATTTTTTGAATTAGCTCCCTGGTTTTTCTTGTTCTTTATTCCGGCATTAAGCATGCGTCTTTTTTCCGAGGAATATGCTCTTAAAACCTTTGATTTACTGAGGTCACTTCCTGTTTCAGATTGGGACATTTTATTGGGCAAAATCCTAGGAACCTTTGCTGTAGTATTGACATCCTTACTACCCACCCTTTTTTTTGTATATGCTTTATCTAGCTTAGGAAGTCCAGAGGGTAATTATGATTCTACTTTAATTGTAGGAGGCTATATTTCAATTATTTTATTGGGATTAGCTTTTATATGTTTAAGTGCTTTGGCCTCTTCTTTGACCAATAAACAGGCACTAGCTTTTGTCTTAGGTGTTGCTTTTAATTTTTTGTTTTGGCAAGGACCTCAAGAATTAGCTTTAATACCCCTTTTTGCCCAGGTGGATATTGATTTATACAGTTTAAATTTTCACTATAGAAATATTTCCAAAGGGGTATTGGGAATGTCGGATTTAGCTTTCTTTATTGGATTTGATCTGGTCGTCTTAGGCTTGCTATTATTACGCTTGAAACGTAATTTATTTAAAGTCTAGAATAGATATTCTTTGTTCACATAATGCTATTTCAGCCACTTCATTAGAAGCAATTATTACTATTCTGTTTTTTTGATCCTTCATTTTTTCATAGAACCAATTTTTAGCCTTCTCGTCTAAATTAGTAGTGGGTTCATCTAAAAATAAAAATGGTCTCTCAGCCAAAAGAGATATTCCTAATTTGATTTTTTGGCGCATTCCTGATGAATAATTTTTTATAAATTTTGATTCATCTGGTCGCAAATCAATGTATTCTTGGAAACTCGTTAAGGTGATGTGTTGGGGTATTGCTTTTAATTGAATCAGAAAATTTAATAGTTCGGATAAGGTGAACTCTTCGATTAATTCAACGTAAGGAGCAGCATAAGAAACTAGGCTATGTATTTGATCTGATTCTACGATAGAATCATTATCCTGTAAAAAAGATACTTGACCTTTGGTGGGAAGCGAATATTGAGCTAAAATACGCAATAGGGTAGATTTCCCAGATCCATTGGGACCAGTTAGGGCATAGGATTTTCCGGATTCAAATTGATAAGTAAAGGAGCGCACCACCCATTCTTGACGGAATTTTTTTTCAACATGTTCGGCAAGAATTTTCATGAATTAAAGGATTATCCTTTCATGATTCCGCGTTCAGAACTACGGATAAAAGAAAGTATTTCATCTCTTTCTAAAGAAGGGCTAATTTGCTCTTCAATTTCAGATAATGCAGTTTGAATATTCAAACCCTTTTGATAGATATATCGGTAAACTTCTTGAATATCAGCTATTTGTGCATCACTAAAGTTGCGTCTTCTTAAACCCACTGAATTTATACCTGCATAGGTTAATGGCTCTCTTCCTGATTTTGTATAGGGAGGAACGTCCTTACGAACCAAAGAACCACCTGAAATCATCACATGCTTACCTATGCTGGCAAATTGATGGATGGCAGTAGATCCGCCTATTATGGCATATTCACCCACGTTCACATGTCCTGCCATTTGAACAGAATTGGCTAAAATACAATTATCAGCTATTTGGCAATCGTGTGCTATGTGAACATAGGCCATAATTAAGCAATTTTTACCTACTACGGTTCTGTCTTTATCAACGGTACCTCTATTTATAGTGACACATTCCCTGATGGTGGTGTTATCTCCAATTTCAGCTGTTGTTTTTTCTCCTCCAAATTTTAAATCTTGAGGAATAGCTGATATGACTGCGCCAGGGAAAATACGTACATTTTTGCCAATACGAGCCCCAGGAAAAATAGTGACATTAGATCCTATCCACGTTCCATCACCTATTTCTACATCTCCGTGTATCATGGTAAATGGATCAATAGTCACATTTTGGCCAATTTTAGCGGATGGATCTATATGTGTAAGCGGATATGTCATGGGTTTGATTATGATTTTCTTACTAAACTAGCGGTCATTTCGGCTTCACAAACAACTTGTCCAGCTACATAAGCTTTACCTGTCATTTTTGCAATTCCTCTTCTTATTGGGGAAATTAATTCACAACGGAAGATAACAGTATCTCCAGGAATTACACTTTTTCTGAATCGACAATTTTCTATTCCTACTAAATACGGCCAATAGTTTTCAGGATCTGGTACTGAACTTAATACTAAAATACCGCCTGTTTGAGCCATGGCCTCCACTTGCATGACGCCTGGCATCACTGGGTTATTAGGGAAGTGTCCCATGAAATAGCTTTCATTCATGGTTACATTTTTAATTCCCACCACACTATTTTCATCCAAATAGGTGATTTTGTCAATCATCTGAAATGGATAACGGTGAGGCAATAATTCATAAATCCGTTCGTGAGAACAGATAGGTGGTTGCTTCGGGTCGTAAACAGGTACTTTATTTTTCTCCGTTTCGAGCATCAATTTCTTGATCTTTTTAGCCAGTTCCACATTGGATGCATGTCCTGGTCTAGAAGCTAGAATTTGGGCTTTGATGGGTCTTCCCACTAAGGCTAAATCTCCCATGACATCCAATAATTTATGGCGAGCCATTTCATTATTATAATGTAAATTGGTATTGTTTAAGATACCTATTTCTTTGGAGATGCTTACTTTGGGTTTACCCAAAACTTCAGACAAATGAGATAGTTCTTTTTCAGAATAATCACGGTCTGCAATAACAATGGCATTACTTAAATCGCCACCTTGTATTAATCCAGCTTTATAGAGAACCTCTAATTCATGTACAAAACAGAATGTTCTACACATGGCAAATTGTTCCTTGAACTGAGAAACGTGGGTTAAATTAGCATGTTGACTCGATAGAAATTTGGAATTATAATCCACCATTACAGCAATCCTGTAATCATTTAAAGGAAGTGCCGCTAATTCAATGCCTTTATCTAAATCTTTAAAACGTATTTCTTCAGGTAATTCAAAGAATTTACGATGAGCTTCTTGTTCTAATGGAATAGCTTCCTCCAAGGCTTCCACAAATTTGATGGAGCTACCATCCATGATAGGAGGTTCGGGTCCATCTAATTGTATCAGGATATTGTCAATTTCCATACCTACCATGGCTGCAAGCACGTGTTCAACAGTGTTTACTCGCGCTCCATTATGCTCGATGGTGGTACCTCTAGAGGTATCTACTACGTAATCTACATCTGCGTCTGCAATAGGTTGATCTGGTAAATCAGTACGTTGAAACTTGATACCATGATTAGCTGGTGCCGGTAAAAATGTCATGTTGGCTGTAACGCCAGTATGGAGGCCCACGCCACTCAGAGTGACAGATTTACTAATGGTGTGTTGCTTATTGTTCATACGAATCTAATGTCAAATTACTCAACTTTCATGGTTTGATTAATTCTCTCAAACAAGTCAGGTAATTGACGAATAAGTGCATTTCTTTTTAAATAATCTACGTTAGGGGAGGCTGGTGTTCCTCCTAGTGTTTGTCCTGGTATTTTAACTGTTTTAGTTACACCTGATTGAGCTGTAACAATGGTGTTAGGTGCAATGCTAATATGACCTGCAACACCCACTTGTCCACCAATTAAGCAATTATCTCCAATTTTGGTGGAACCAGAAACGCCTACTTGTGCGGCTATTGCTGTGTTTTTACCCACTTCTACATTGTGAGCTATTTGTACTAAATTATCTATTTTAGAACCTTTTCCAATTTTGGTAGAACCCATTGTGGCTCGATCAATTGTTGTATTGGCTCCAATACTCACGTTGTCTTCAATTACAACATTACCCAATTGTGGAATAGTTGTAAAGGTACCATCGGGTTGAGGAGCAAAGCCAAATCCATCGGATCCAATGACTGCATTGGCATGTAGGGTACAATGATTGCCTATTTTACTGTCTGCATAAACAATGACACCTGGATAAATAATGCAATTTTCTCCGATTTGAACATTTACTCCAATGCTAACATTATTCATTACTCGAGTGCCAGATCCTATCTTTGCATTTCGGTTAATACTTGTGAATGTTCCTACGAAGATATTCTCTCCTAAAGTGGCACTTGGATCTATGAAAGAGGGTTGTTGAATCCCCGTTTCATTGGAAGCCATCATTTCCTGATATTTTTGCAACAATACAGTGAATGCCAAATAGGGGTCTGCCACTCGAATTAAGGTGGCTAATGGTTTCTTTTTTAATGCTTGATCCTGGGAAATAATGATGGCTGTAGCTTTTGATTCATACAAAAAAGCCTCGTATTTGGGATTGGCTAAAAAGGAAATTGTCCCTTCTTTACCTTCTTCTATCTTACTGAAATCTGAAATAATATCAGCTCCGTTCCCATCTACTGTTCCATTAATTAGTCCGGCAATTTGATCAACAGTAAATTTCATGCAGGGATGAATTGATTTTCAGGTAATAATGGAACTAGGTATGTAATCAACGTAATTCGCCTTGCAAATATACGCTCTTTGGGCAACAAAAATAGTATTTTTTTACAATCTTACTTAATGCTTGGATGGTCGGTAAGTCAGATGCTTCAAGTAACTCGACAACCTGACCTTGTTTATCGACCATTTTGATGGTATTGTCTCCTTGTATGTAGGCAGCATTGCTCGTAGAGCCATCCACTACAAAATAGCCTACCTCTTCTGCCGTAATACCTAAACTTTTTTGAATCATTTGTTCAATTTCAAGTTTTTTAGTCCTTGGTATAGGTTGGCTACCCAATTTACAAGTGAATAATTTTCGGGTTAGGAACTGTTGACATAAATTTTTCAATATTATATCCTCTGCTGATTTCCAGCTTTTTATGGCCGCCCAAACGTCATGATCGTCTAAGTCAGTAAATGCAATCAAAAGCGATTCCCTACTCGAAAATTCATCCCAGGTATATACTTTACTTAAAAAGGTAAATAGGGGGGTAGAGCATTCCAATTGTACGCCAGAATTAATTAAATATTTAGCTCTTCTTAGAATCTGAATTAGCATACTTTCTGCAGCAATAGCTGTTTTGTGTAAATATACCTGCCAATACATCAACCTTCGGGCCATCAAGAAATTCTCAATGGAATAAATTCCTTTTTCTTCCAATACTAATTTTTCATTGACTAAATCCAGCATGGATAAAAGCCTTTCTGACCCAATGAAACCTTCTCTCACGCCGGTATAAAATGAATCCCGACTTAAATAATCCAGACGATCTACATCTAGTTGACTTGAAATTAATTGATGAAAAAAGGGTCGATGGTATTTATCAGCGAACATCTGGATGGCTAAATCTAATCTACCTTCAAAATGTTTATTTAATGTGGCCATCAACAATTGAGATATATCTTCATGATGAACATTTTCCAATAAAGTATACTCCAAAACATGTGAAAATGGACCATGCCCAATGTCATGTAACAATATGGCAATTTCAGCGGCTTCTCTTTCTTCTTCGGATATGGTATATCCTTTTGCTTGTAAATTGTTGAGTGCCTGATCCATTAAATGCATGGCACCTAAAGCGTGATGAAAACGGGTATGATGTGCACCTGGATAGACAAATTCGGCTAAACCCAACTGTTTAATTCGTTTTAATCGCTGAAAATAAGGATGGTCAATGAGCTTTAAAATGAATGGATTATTGATTTTAATGAATCCATAAATCGGGTCATTGATAATTTTAGTTGGGTACATAGTTTAGCGGACTTTCTTATCTTTTACCAAATTGGTTATTTCGTTCAGCATTTCAACTTGGATATTCTGTATTTCCAATAATTCTTGTTGCTGATGGGTCATTAAATGATCAATTTTTTCATTTAGTAATCTGATTTCTAATTCAGATTTTAAATTGATTAGGTAATCTTTTTTGGATCTTTCACGATCTCTTTCCTCTTGCCTATTTTGACTCATCATAATGACAGGGGCTTGTAATGAGGCTATGCAAGATAAAATAAGATTCAAAAGAATGAACGGATAAGGATCAAAACCTTTATTTAAAAACATGTAGACGTTAACCAGTATCCAAATGGCTAAAAATACAAAGAAGGAAATGATAAAACGCCAACTACCTCCAAAAGAAGCCACTTTATCTGCTACTCGTTGGCCTAAAGTTAAATCTCCGAAATCCTCCATGTCTACCGCTTGGGTAATGAGTCGGTGATCCGCTTCGTTTTTTAGGACTATTTGTTCCAAAGCTGTTAAATCGCCAGTTTCTTTTTTAAGGAAATCAGATAAATAGATTTGCCTAAAAATATTTAATTCAGTGATGGCTAAATTACTCCCAGATTGAAAATTTGGATAATCTTTTTGAATCAATTGTAAAATTCCTTCCTGAATATTATTCGCATTCACCATTTCGGAAATGGGATAAATTTTCTTGGAAAGGTCACTAATGAATGTTTTCGTTTTCATGGGAATAGATGGATAAACCCCAGCTGTATTAAACCTTAAATTATAAATTTATAAAGGAAATTAGTTAAAAAGCTCTTGATTATTTAATTTTGCAGCTCGTTGAAGCAATTCAATGCGGACTTGTAGCTCAGTTGGTTAGAGCATCTGACTCATAATCAGGGGGTCCATGGTTCGAGCCCATGCTGGTCCACCCCAAATAAAAAACAATACCTTGGTAGCAGGGTATTGTTTTTTTTTGTTCTTAGTTTCAATGGTTTATTGGAATATTTGTAATAATTATGGGAAATAATTGAACAAAAATTATTCTCAATGAACCGTCAAGACTTTTTAAGAAAATCAAGTTTACTATTTATGGCTAGTCAAATTTATGTTCCATCAACTTCTGAGACAAATTGGGCAGGAAATTTGACCTATGCAGCTAAGAAAATAGTTTATCCTTCCAATGTAGAAGAACTAAGGAATGAGATATTGGCTGCTAAACAGGCAAAGGCTTTAGGTTCCAAGCATTCTTTTAATACCATTGCCAATACGACGGAAACATTGATTTCTACTTCTAAAATGAATCAGGTGATTTCTATTGATTCCCAAAAGATGTGGGTATGGGTAGAAGCAGGAATTAAATATGGCACATTGGGATTATTACTGGATAAGGCTGGATATGCCTTACATAATTTAGCTTCTTTACCTCATATATCTGTTGGAGGAGCCTGTGCCACAGCTACCCATGGTTCGGGTGATGGTAATGGAAATTTATCTTCTGCTGTTCGCGGAGTAGAGATCATGAAAGCAGACGGCACTTTACAACGTTGGGAGTTTGGTCAACCTGATTTTAATGGTGTAGTGGTTAATTTGGGTGCTTTAGGAATCGTGACAAAAATGGCTTTGGCCATTCAACCCAAATTTGAAGTTAGTCAGTTTGTCTTTGAAAACTTATCTATGAATCAACTGAAAGACCATTTTGATGAAATATATCAAGAAGGTTATTCAGTTAGTATGTTTACACATTGGGAAAACAAAACCATAAACCAATTGTGGATTAAAAAACGTACCGATGCCAAAAATATTCATCCTGTAAAAACTTATTTTGGTGCTACAGCAGCTACGAATCATTTGCATCCAATTAAAATTAATTCTCCTATCAATTGTACCGATCAAATGGGAATAGCAGGTCCTTGGTATGAGCGACTTCCTCATTTTAAAATGGGCTTTACACCTAGTAATGGGGAAGAACTTCAGGCGGAATATTTTGTACCAAGAAAATATGCCTACCAAGCTATCATGGCCGTAGAAGCCATTCATTCAGTTTTTTCTCCTTATTTATTTGTCACAGAAATTAGAAGCATAGCCGCCGATGAACTTTGGTTAAGTCCAGCCTATCAGCAAGATAGTATCGCCATTCACTTTACTTGGAAACCGGATACTCCTAATGTGATGGCTGTTTTGCCTAAAATTGAAGCGGCTTTAGAACCTTTTGAAGTTAAACCTCATTGGGGAAAATTGTTTACGATGAGTCCACAAAAATTGCATTCCCGCTATTCAAAATTCAAGGATTTTCAAGCTTTAGCTAAACGCTTGGATCCCAATGGACATTGGGCTAATGAGTTTTTGAGAAGGAATTTGTGGGGATAATACCCATGTTTTAGGGCAATGAAAATGCCACATATTGATTGTTTTTCGGTGTGCCAAGTTTAGTTCCACCACAGGCAATCACAACATATTGTTTCCTCCCAACCATGAAGGTAGATGGGGTAGCAAATCCAGCGGCCGGTAAGGTTGTTTCCCAGACAAGTTTACCTGTTTTGGATTCAAAGACTCTAAATTTTCCATCTTTGGTGGCTGCAATAAATAATAAGCCGTTGGCTGTAATTAAGGGGCCACCATAATTTTCTATCCCCGTATTTTTTATTCCTTTTTTCGCTAATTCGATATCTTCTCCCAAAGGAATTTTCCAAAGGTATTTCCCTGTATTTAAATCTATGGCATTCAATGTTCCCCAGGGTGGGCTTATTCCCGCTCTTCCTTTGGAATCCAAGAATTTATTGTATCCTGCCATTCGAAATGGGATATTTGGCTTTAAACTAGAAGATAGACTTCCCACTTCTTGTTTATCTTCATTGCCCAGAAAGGATAAAATGGCTTCGATTTCTGTATTTTTCAATTGGGTAAATCCGGGCATCATGCCTTTCCCTTGTTGGATAATTTGCTTCACAAATCCCTTATCTCTTCGATTAAAAATATCCATTAACGATGGATATCCACTTAAACTATTTCCTTTTAGGTCTGCCCCATGACAATTTTGGCAATAGTTTTGGTAGAGTTTTTTGGCCAAACTGATTTTTTGTTTTGCTTTCTCCGCTTGATTTTCCATTTTTTGAACCCAGGCCATTTCATTACTATTGACATAAAGAATTCCATTTTTGGGATCAGCTGCTGCTCCTCCCCATTCACCTCCGCCATCAAATCCAGGAAAAATCAGTGTTCCAACCTCACTGGGAGGGGCATACCAACCTTTGTTGTATTGTTTTAAAAGTTGGATAAGTTCATCTTTATTTTCGGCATAGGGACTTACGTTTAACTCGGTGATTTCATTTGATTGTCGAGTATAGGGTGCAGGTTTACTGGGTATAGGTTGAGTGGGCCATGGTTTTTCGCCCGGAAGACCTTTGGTAGCGACTTTCTTCTCTAGGATGGGAAATAACGGTTTTCCTGTTTTCCTGTTAAATAGAAAAACAAAACCTTGTTTTGAGATTTGGGCTACCGCATCGATATATTTACCTTGATGCTTTACTCGAATTAAGTTCGGTGGTGCCGGTAAATCGCGATCCCATAAATCATGATGTGTGGTTTGAAAATGCCAAATTCTTTTTCCAGTTTTCGCATCTAGTGCAATCAAACAGTTTGAAAATAAATTTTTACCCGGTCTATTTCCACCCCAGAAATCATATCCAGCTGATCCAGTGGGTACAAAAAGTATTCCTTTTTCCTCATCAACTGCCATTCCGGCCCAATTATTCGCTGCACCTACGTAGGTATTTTTATAGGCATCTTTTGGAAAAGTTGAATAACCATATTCGCCTGGATAAGGTATGGTATGAAAGGTCCATACTAATTTTCCTGATTTAACATCAAATGCGCGAATATCGCCCGGTGCAGCATCTTCACCCTCTGAAAGTCGAAGAGGCATGATGATTAAATCCTGAAAAATAGTGCCAGGTGTATTGGAAACTAAAAATTTATCTTTGGCTATTTCAGGCAAGCCCGAATGTAAATCAATTTTACCTTGTTGACCGAATGATGAAATGGGCTTACCTGTTTTGGTATCTAAAGCCCATAAATTGGGTCCTGCGGTAAATAGAATTCTAGATTCTTTTCCATTAGTCCAATAGGAGACACCTCGACTTGTACTGGCCCAGTTTTTTAAAGGATCTCCAAATCGCCAAAGTTCTTTTCCTGTTGCAGCATCTAGCGCAAATGCTTGTACAGATGCATTTACACTGTACAAAATTCCTTTGATGATGATGGGATTAGCTTGTATTTGTCCAGAATCTCCGCTCGCGTAGGTCCAAGCAACTTTTAGGTGCTTAACATTTTCAAGATTTATTTGAGTCAATGTGGAATAATGATTTCTATCGTTTCCGCCAAGGTAGGATGGCCAGTCTTCTTGAGACTGAGGATAATAAAAGGAAGAACCAAGTAGTATGATAACGAGGGAAAGTCCAGCAAGAAAGGGAATTTTACTTTTCATAGGCTTAATTTAATAATAAATAGTACTTTCATTAGCCTGACTTGAATTGTTTTTATCAATTCTTCTGTTACATTAGCGAGCTATTTTAGATGAATTAATCCAATAAAGATTGATTAAATGGTTGTCAACTAAGCGCTTTTTTTTTCAAAAGATTAGAAATAGTTCATTTTTTACTTTGGTAGGAATACTTAAAAAAATAAATATAAAGATCAAATGGGTTCATTATTAGGATTGTTGTTTCATAGTTTAGGTGGATTTGCTTCGGGTAGTTTTTATATTCCATATCGAAAAATTGAGGTTTGGTCTTGGGAAAGCGCTTGGATAGTTGGGGGTGTTTTTTCTTGGATTTTGGTGCCTTTTGTGGCAGCATATTTGACCATACCTGACTTTATGCAGATTATCCAAGAAGCCAATTCGAGTACCTTATTTTGGACTTATGCTTTTGGAGTTTTATGGGGAATTGGAGGATTGACCTTTGGTTTAGCCATGCGTTATTTGGGCATGTCTTTGGGTATGTCCATCGCCCTAAGTTTATGTAGTATTTTCGGTGCTTTGGTACCACCTATTTACCGTGAGTTTTCTGGTATGGAGGGTATTACTTTTTCTCAAATTGCAGGTAGTACCGGGGGGAGATTGGTATTATTAGGCATTGTGGTATGTATAGTAGGTATATATCTCTGCGGAAAAGCAGGTATGATGAAGGAGAATGAGCTTTCCGATGCCCAGAAAAAGGAAAGTATAAAAGAGTTTAATCTAGTGAAAGGGTTGATCGTAGCTACCATTTCTGGTTTGCTAAGTGCTTGTTTTAATTTTGGTATTGAGGCAGGAAAATTGATGGCCAATGAGGCTATTGTTAAGGGTTGTGACCCATTATTTCAAAATAACGTCATTTTTATAGTGGTCCTTTGGGGTGGCTTTACCACCAATTTTATTTGGTGTATGTATTTAAATTTTGCGAATAAATCATTTGGTGATTATACGAATGCGGAATCACCGCTTCGTAGAAATTACACTTTTGCTGCGGTGGCGGGTACTACTTGGTTTTTGCAATTCTTTTTTTACGGTATGGGAGAAAGTAAATTAGGTAATGGGGCTAGCTCTTGGATCTTACATATGGCCACCATTATTTTAACTTCTAATTTTTGGGGATTGTATTTCAAAGAATGGAAAGGAGTATCCAAACAAACCTTAAGGACAGTAATGGCTGGAATTGTTGTAATTTTGGTATCTGTTATCATAGTAGGAATAGGTAATTCTTTATAAATGAGTCATTCTAATATTCTTGATGTTATCCATATCGATGAATTTTCATCGACACCTAAGTACCAGCAATTGGCTAACTCCATTATTGAGGGTATTCGCAATAAACGTATTAAAAAAGGGGAAAGTTTACCATCCATTAATGAAGTAAGTTTTGAGTATTATATTTCCCGAATTACCGTTGAGAAAGGATATAATTACCTGAAATCCAAGGGAGTAATAGATTCTGTTCGAGGAAAGGGTTTTTTCATCAAGATCGATAAGCTACCAGTTGATTTTCGTATATTCTTGTTATTCAACAAATTAAGTGGTCATAAAAAGCTGGTGTATGATTCTTTTGTAGAAGCTATGGGTGAAAACGCCACCATTGACTTCTATATTTATAATAACGACTTCAATCTATTTAAAAAGATTATTCAGTCTAGAGATCGGGATTATTCACATATCGTAATCATTCCTCATTTCATGGAAGGGGAGCAAAGTGCAAGGGAATTGATTAATCAATTGCCCAAGGAGAAATTAATTTTATTGGATAAACTTTTGCCAGGTATTCAAGGGAATTTTGGAGCGGTGTATGAAAATTTCGAAAAGGACATATACTCGGCATTGATTCAAGCAAAAGATGATTTAAGTAAATACCATGTATTGAAGATGATTTTCCCGAATACTTCTTATTATCCACAAGAGATTGTGACGGGGTTTACTAATTTTTGTCGGGATTTTGCCTTTGATATGGAAATCGTATCCTCAGCTGGATCGATTACTCCGGCTGTAGGTGAAGCCTATATCAATGTTATGGAAGATGATTTGATCCTTTTATTAGAGAAGATTTTAGAAAAAGAATTGGTATTAGGGGAGGATGTAGGTTTAATTTCATACAACGAAACACCTTTAAAAAGACTCTTGTTTAAAGGTATCAGCACCATCTCTACGGATTTTGCTCAATTAGGTAGGACTGCTGCCGAATTGATTAAAACAAATTCCAAAGTTCATATTGAAAATCCATTCTGTCTCATTTCGAGAGCTTCCTTATAAAACCCAATTAGCCAAATTTTATATGGCTAAACTCTGTTTTTGAGCAATTAAACCTTTGAATTTCCTGAAAAAAGTAGCATTTTTGTAGCTTGATTTAGGTAATTATTTAATTCTATTATAATGAGCAATACTCCCAGTACCCTTTTTGATAAAGTTTGGGACTCCCATGTCGTTCGTAAAATCGAAGATGGTCCAGACGTATTTTTTATAGATCGTCACTTCATTCACGAAGTAACTAGTCCTGTTGCATTTTTAGGCTTAGAGACACGTGGTATCGGTGTATTATTTCCAGAGAGAACTTTTGCTACGGCGGATCATAATACCCCAACCATTAACCAACATTTACCTGTTGAGGATCCTCTATCAGCCAATCAATTATTGCAATTAGAGAAAAATACGAGCAAATATGGTATTTCTCACTGGGGCTTAGGTAATCCAAAGAATGGTATTGTTCACGTGGTAGGTCCAGAAAATGGTATTACCCTACCAGGAATGACCATTGTTTGTGGAGATTCACATACATCTACTCACGGTGCATTTGGAGCTATCGCTTTTGGAATTGGAACTTCTGAAGTTGAGATGGTGCTATCATCTCAGTGCATCATGCAGCCAAAACCTAAAAAAATGATTATTAATGTCAATGGAACCTTAGGAAAAGGAGTTACTCCAAAAGATGTGGCATTGTACATCATTTCAAAATTGAGTACCTCAGGTGCCACAGGATATTTTGTGGAGTATGCGGGAGATGTATTTAGAAATATGTCAATGGAGGGTAGAATGACAGTTTGTAATCTTTCCATTGAAATGGGTGCTCGTGGTGGTATGATTGCTCCAGACCAAACCACTTTTAATTACATCGAAGGTCGTGATTTAGCTCCTAAGGGTGCTGATTGGGATAAGCAATTGGCATATTGGAAGACATTGAAAACTGACGAGGGTGCTTCATTTGATCAAGTAATCAATTTTAATGCTTCAGATATTGAGCCCATGATTACCTATGGTACCAATCCTGGAATGGGTATGGGTATTTCCAAACATATTCCTAAAGCCAAGGATGTAGAGGGCGGTGTAGCTACCTATGAAAAATCTTTGGATTATATGGGTTTTGCTGAGGATGAGGCTATGATCGGTAAAAAAGTAGATTACGTATTCATTGGTTCTTGTACCAACGGTCGTATCGAAGATTTTAGAGCATTTGCTTCCATTGTTAAAGGACGTAAAAAAGCAGATCATGTGACAGCATGGGTAGTACCTGGTTCTCATATCGTAGAAAAACAAATCAAGGATGAAGGTATTTACGATATCTTAACTGAAGCTGGATTTGAATTACGTCAACCAGGTTGTTCGGCTTGTTTAGCGATGAATGATGATAAAATTCCGGCAGGAAAATATGCTGTTAGTACTTCCAACCGCAATTTTGAAGGTCGTCAAGGTCCTGGTTCTCGTACCTTGTTAGCTAGCCCATTAGTGGCTGCCGCCGCCGCTGTAACGGGTGTTGTTACCGATCCAAGAGAGTTTTTATAAGTTGTTAAATTAGACCATTATGGCTTACGATAGTTTTAGTATACTTAAAAGTTCTGCTGTTCCTTTACCGATTGAGAACGTAGACACAGATCAAATCATCCCAGCTCGATTCTTAAAAGCAACAGAGCGTAAAGGTTTTGGTGATAATTTATTCAGAGATTGGAGATACGATAAAAATGATCAACCCAAGGCTGATTTCGTATTGAATAATCCTACTTACCAAGGAAAGATTTTGGTAGGAGGGAAAAATTTCGGTTCAGGTAGTAGCCGCGAGCATGCTGCATGGGCTATTTATGATTATGGTTTTAGATGTGTTGTATCTTCCTTCTTTGCTGATATTTTCCGTGGAAATGCCATCAACGTAGGTATTTTACCCGTACAGGTTAGTCCAGAATTTTTGCATCAAATTTTTGAAGCCATTGAAAAGGATCCTAAGACTGAATTAGAGGTTAATTTACCTGAGCAACGTATAAGCATTGTTGCAACAGGGGCTTCTGAAAGTTTTGATATTAACGGGTACAAAAAACATAATTTATTGAATGGTTTCGACGACATAGACTATTTACAAGCTATGAAAGACGAAATCGTATCTTTTGCTTCCAATCGATAATTCCTTGAAACGCCATATTGAAATCATGGATACCACCCTGCGCGATGGTGAACAAACCAGCGGGGTATCCTTTTCTGCGAGTGAAAAATTGACCATAGCTCAATTGCTGTTAACTGAATTGAAAGTTGATCGCATTGAGATTGCCTCTGCACGTGTGTCTGAAGGTGAGTTTCAAGCTGTGAAAAAAATTACAGAATGGGCAGATAAAAATGGTTATTTAGATCAGGTAGAGGTTTTGACTTTTGTTGACGGTGGAACTTCCGTGAATTGGATGCTGGATGCAGGTGCGAAGGTGATGAATTTATTGACCAAAGGCTCTTTGAATCATTTGACCTTTCAATTAAAAAAGACGCCAGAACAGCATTTTAGTGAAGTTGAGGCAACTATTCGCTTAGCCATTTCCAAAGGGTTGAAGGTGAATGTTTACCTAGAAGATTGGAGTAATGGCATGCGTAATTCGAAAGAATATGTGTTGTCTTATTTGGATTTTTTAAGTCAATTGCCGGTTGACCGTATTTTGTTGCCTGACACTTTGGGTATTTTAATACCTTCGGAGGTAGCCACTTATATTTCGGAATTAGTCAATCGCTATCCGAATACCCATTTTGATTTTCATGCACACAATGATTACGATTTAGGCACTGCTAATGCATTGGAGGCAGTACGTAATGG
This sequence comes from Aquirufa sp. Wall-65K1, assembly GCF_054558475.1. Classification (NCBI taxonomy): domain Bacteria; kingdom Pseudomonadati; phylum Bacteroidota; class Cytophagia; order Cytophagales; family Flectobacillaceae; genus Aquirufa; species Aquirufa sp. Wall-65K1. The sequence continues at coordinate 178,848 of NZ_JBPXKD010000001.1, forward strand.
GGTGCATGGTTTACATTTAACTGTAAATGGCATGGGTGAAAGGGCAGGAAATGCTCCTTTAGCTAGTGTAATTGCGGTGATCAATGATTATCAAAAAGATGTGGAAGTTTCGGTTGAAGAAAAGTCTTTATACTCTGTCAGTAAATTAGTAGAAACATTCTCAGGATTTAGAATTCCAGCCAATAAGCCGGTAGTCGGGGAAAATGTGTTTACTCAGACAGCAGGTATACATGCCGATGGAGACAAAAAAAACAACTTATACCACAATGATTTAATGCCTGAGCGTTTTGGTCGTGAACGTAAATATGCCTTAGGTAAAACGAGTGGCAAGGCGAATATTGAAAATAATTTATTACAAATGGGGATTCAACTTTCAGATGAAGATTTGAAGAAAGTAACCCAGCGTATTATTGAATTAGGTGATCGAAAGGAAGTAGTTACCCCCAATGATTTACCATATATCATTTCTGATGTATTGGATAGCTCAACGATAGAAGAGCGAGTGCAGGTATTAAATTATGTATTGACACATAGTAAAGAATTACGTCCATCTGTTACCTTAAAAATTTCCATCGATGGTAAAATATACGAGGAGCATGCACAAGGAGATGGTCAATACGATGCGTTTGTTAATGCATTAGAAATTATATTCCAAAAGAATGGGAAAAAACTAGCCCAATTGAAGGATTATGCAGTAAGAATTCCTCCTGGAGGGGATTCTGATGCGCTTTGTGAAACCATTATTACCTGGTCTCATCAAGGAAAAGAATTAATAACCCGAGGATTGGATTGTGATCAGACGGTTTCTGCCATTAAGGCAACTCAAAAAATGTTGAATTTGATTTAGTAATATACAATAAGACAAATGGCTAAGAAGCATATTTTAATTGTTCCAGGTGATGGAATTGGACAAGAAGTAACCGCAGTAGGTAAAAAGGTTTTAGACAAAATCGCAGCCCGTTTTAATCATGAGTTTACTTATGATGAAGCTTTAATTGGTCACGTAGCTATTGAAGCTACTGGAGATCCACTTCCAGCTGAATCATTGGAAAAAATGAAAAACTCAGATGCTGTATTATTTGGTGCTGTTGGACATCCTAAATACGATAATGATCCTTCGGCTAAGGTTCGTCCGGAACAAGGTTTATTAAAAATGCGTAAGGAATTAGGCTTATATGCCAACTTACGTCCGATTAAATTGTTTGATGAGCTTTTGGGTGCTTCAAGCATTAAACCTGAAATATTAAAAGGGGCTGATATTTTATTTTTCCGTGAATTAACTGGAGATATTTATTTCGGTGAAAAAGGACGTAAAAATAATGGAGATACGGCTTATGACGTGGCAGAGTATAGCCGTTATGAGGTACAAAGAATTGGTCGTAAAGCTTTTGAAGCAGCAAGAACTCGACGTAAAAAATTAGTTTCAGTTGACAAGGCCAATGTATTGGAGTCATCTCGTCTTTGGAGAGAAGAAATTCAAAAACTTGCCTTAGAATATCCTGATATCGAAGTGGAATATCAGTTTGTGGATGCAACGGCTATGATTTTAATTAAGGAACCTACTCGATTTGACGTAGTGGTTACGGCGAATTTATTTGGTGATATTTTAACTGATGAAGCTTCGCAGATAGCCGGTTCTATGGGTATGTTGGCTTCTGCGTCCATTGGAGACGGTACAGGGGTATATGAGCCAATCCACGGTTCTGCCCATGATATTACTGGAAAAGGCTTAGCTAATCCCATGGCTTCTGTTTTATCTGCTGCTTTATTATTGGATATTTCTTTTGGTTTGAAAGAAGAGTCAGAAGCTATTATTTCGGCCATTGATCAAGTATTAAAGAAAGGTTTCCGAACTAGGGATATTGCGGATAAAATAACTGATCCATCCATGATTTTAGGCACTGATGCAATTGGTGAAGAAATATTGAAATTGCTTTAATTGTCTCAATATTTAATAAATTTAGGCCTCCATTTTGGAGGCCTTTTTTATGAACTTGCAGGAAGTACTTATTTTGTTGGGATCACCTAATTCACCTGATGGGAAACTAGGACCCATTGCTTTGGATCGTGTTAAGTATGTCAATGAATTATTTCAGCAAGAGAAGCGTCCTATTCTTTGCACAGGCGGATTTGGGTCGCATTTTAATACAAGTCCTTGGCCCCATGCTTTTTTATTACAGCAGGAATTAATGAAGTTAGGAGTACCCGAAGATTCTTTTTTGCCTCTTGCTATATCATCCAATACCGTGGATGATGCCGTGCAATCCAAAAAAGTATTGGAAGAATTTTCAGTCCATTTACTACGGATTATTACCTCCCAGTACCATGTAGAAAGGGTTCGATTAATTTTTGATGAAATTTTAAGTAGCTATTCAAAACAATTTGATGGGGTAGAGCATTTATCATTTATTCCTGAATTAGAACAATTAAAAGTACATGAGGCTCGTGCCATTCATGAAATTAAAAAGAATGGATTATATTATTAATATCAACAAACAATGAAAAAACTCTTTACACTATTAATGATTCTTTGGGTATGTTTTAACGCCTCGGCGCAAAGCATGCAGAAAATTGAATTAACCGATTTACTAAAAATCAAAACTGTTTTACAACCACAGTTTTCTCCTGATGGGAAGAAATACATTTACTTAGTTAAATCCATTTTGGATGATCCTGATAAAAAAGGAGAATTTGTATATCAAACGCATTTATACCTAGGTGATTTGGCTACTAAAGAATCAAGGGCCTTAACATCTGGAAAATTATCCGTTTCATCTGCCTCATGGAGCCCTGATGGTCAATTTATAAGTTTTGTCAGAACATTTGGTGATAAACCTCAGGTGTTTTTACTGCCTCTTAAAGGTGGTGAAGCATATCCTATCACCTCTATTCCTTATGGCGCAACGGCACCAGAATGGTCTAAAGATGGTTCAATTATATTTTTTAATACATCGTTATCTGTCAAAGAATTTTTATCTGATACGCTATATAATAAATCAAAATGGACTCCTTCCTGGACTCATGAAAAACCAGGTTATGATTGGACTAGTTTTCAAAAGAAAGCCATTAAAGCGAATCCAGATGGAAATATTGATGAAATTCGGGCTTATTTAATACAGAACGAAAAGGATAAAAAGGCCAAGGTTATAAATCAATTGGATTTTCAAGAGGAAAGCACCACAAGCAGTGAGTTAGATGTTCCAGCTTTCTTTCAAGTAGCCATTACTGGAAACGCAAAACCCATTTTATTGGTTAATCCTTTTCGTAGAATAGAGGAAATGAAAGAGTTAAATGCTGGGAAATCGTTTATAGTTACCATTCCTTCAGATACACTAAAGCATCCAGATAAGGTATTAGATAATATGTTAGCTATTTATGATTTGGAATCGCGTAGCTTCCAAACAATAGTTGAAAAACCGGGATATCGCTATTCCAATATTTCTGTTTCACCTAATGGGAAATACCTTGCTTTCTTTGAGCTTAAAGTAGGGGGAATTCCTAGTCCAGTGGCTAAAATCATAGGCTTAAGCCCAGGTGCATATTATCAAAAAGTTATTCCTTTAGATCGAATTATTACCCAATGGACTTGGTCCAAAAATGAAAGTAAATTATATATCAGTGCCCAAGATCATGGTGCTGTGCCTTTGTTTGAATACGATATTGCTAGTAATAAATTAAAGACCTTAAGTAGTACTGATGAAGGTGTATTGGGTTTTGATCAGCAAGATGGACAATTTATTTATGCCAAAACTAAGATTTCAAATCCTTCAGAATTGTATTTTTTCTCCAGCAACACTTCGAATGAGCTTGCTTTAACCCAATTGAATTCGGTTTGGTTAAAAGACAAAATACTTAGCTTCCCAACGAAGAAAACATTTAAAAATAAAAATGGCTTAGTTTTGGATTATTGGGTCATGAAACCTATTAATTTTCAAATAGGAAAAAAATATCCCTTGTTATTGGAAATACACGGAGGTCCAACTGCCATGTGGGGAACTGGAGAAGCAAGTATGTGGCATGAGTTTCAATATTTTGCAGCCAAGGGTTATGGGGTAGTATATTCCAATCCAAGAGGAAGTGGTGGTTATGGCACCGAATTTATGGCCGCGAATGTAAAAGATTGGGGGCAAGGCCCCATGTCGGACGTGATGCAAGCATTGGATTTAGGTATTTCTGAAGGTTGGACCGATACGACTAAATTAGCTGTTACCGGTGGTTCCTATGCAGGGTATTTAATTTCTTATATGTTGGGACATACCAATCGTTTCAAAGTAGCTTGTTCTCAAAGGGGAGTTTATGAATTGTCTACTTTTTTTGGAGAAGGAAACGCATGGAGGTTAGTACCTAACTATTTTGGTGGGTATCCATGGGAAAAACAAACAAGAGCTATTTTGGATAGAGAATCACCATTGACCTATGTTCAGAATATCAAAACGCCGCTCATTATTTTTCATGGGGAAAATGATTTAAGAACTGGGGTAATTCAATCTGAGATGCTGTATAAAAGTCTAAAAGTAATGGGTAGAGAGGTGGAATATGTACGTCATCCTGGTGCGACACATGAAATTACTCGTACGGGTAATAACCGCCAACGATTAGATCAAATGCTGAGAACCTATGAGTTTTTTGAGCGATATATGAGATAAGTTAAGAATGAAGAATGTAGAATGTAAAATTTGGCATTATATAAAATATGTAATTAATTTTTCATTCTACATTCTACATTCTTCATTCTTCATTCTTCATTCTTCATTCTTCATTCCTCCTTATTAAGAAAAATACCGGAAATCCTCATTTCCTTTTACCTTCAACAAGCAAGCATAAATTAAGTCAATAACGGCTTCCATGTCGGATTTAGCAATCATTTCTACGGTGGTATGCATGTACTTTAATGGTAATGAAATCAGGGCTGATGCAACTCCCTCCGTTGCATAGGCAAATGAATCGGTATCGGTTCCAGTTGACCTAGAAACGGCTTGTCTTTGGAATTCGATTTTGTTTTCTTGAGCAATATCGATAATGAAATCTCTTAAATTATTCTGAACGGCTGGTCCGTAACAAATGACTGGTCCTTTGCCGCAGGCCATATCTCCTTGAGTCTTTTTGTTGTACATAGGAGATTGCGTATCATGTGTCACATCTGTAATGATGGCTAAATCAGGTTTTAACCTCTTAACAATCATTTCAGCTCCACGTAATCCAATTTCTTCTTGGACCGCATTAACGATGTATAAAGTATAAGGTAATTCTACCTTGTTTTCTTTTAGACGTCTTGCTACCTGGGCAATCATGAACCCTCCAATACGATTATCTAAGGCACGACCAACCAAGTATTTTTCATTTAATTCCATGAGACCATCTTCAAAAGTGACCACGGTACCCACGTGAATGCCCATTTCTTCTACTTCCTTTTTATTGGAAGCCCCGCAATCAATGAAAATATCACTGACTGTTGGCGCTTTATCTTTTGTGGTGTCGCGAACGTGAATGGCTGGCCAACCGAAGATCCCTTTAATGACCTTTTCTTTGGTATGAATATTGGCTCTCATGGAGGGAGCAATTAATGCATCAGAACCACCATTTCTTCGTAAAAACAAATAACCATTGTCATCTATGTAATTGACAAACCATGATATTTCATCTGCATGGGCTTCAATCACAACTGAATATGGCTTTCCCGGATTAATTACAGCTACGGCCGTTCCGTAAATGTCAATAATTTTTTCATCCAAATAAGGTTTTAAATAATCTAACCAAATTTTCTGCCCAGACATTTCGAAACCAGTTGGGGAAGCATTATTTAAATATTCGTAAAGAAAGTCGTTTGATTTTTGAGACATAATGGACATGTTTTTTTGAGTCTGCAATTTACTAAGGCTAATTTATATTTGAATTTTATCGAAAAAATAAATTTAAGAGTTTTGGAGAGCCATTTTAAAGCTTAAATTTGTAGCTAATAGTGAAAATTTGTCCGGCTAAGGATTGTTTTTATCATTTTATTAGTAAAACAACATTTGATGAAGAAAATAGCAGTTTATACATCAGGAGGAGACGCCCCAGGAATGAATTCTTGTATTCGTGCCATCGTACGAGGTGCCGCTTATCATGGAGTAGAGGTTTATGGAATTGTAAGAGGTTATAATGGGATGATTAATGGGGATATTATTCCTTTAAATTCTCAATCGGTTAGTAATATCATTCAAAGGGGTGGAACCATCTTAAAATCAGCACGTTCTAAAGAATTTTTAACCACGGAAGGCCGTAAAAAAGCCTATGATCAGTTACAGGCTAAAGGAATTGAAGGTTTAGTGGCCATTGGAGGAAATGGAACATTTACAGGTGCTGAAATTTTTTATAATGAATTTAAAATTCCTTGTGTAGGCGCACCAGGAACTATAGATAACGATTTGTACGGTACAGATTACACCATTGGCTATGATACCGCTGTTAATACAGCCTTGGATGCCATTGACAAAATTCGTGATACAGCAGATTCCCATGATCGTGTATTTTTTATTGAAGTAATGGGCCGGGATTCAGGATATATTGCTATTCAATGTGCCATTGCTGGTGGTGCGGAAGCAGTAATGATTCCAGAAAATCTTACTCCTGTGAGTGAGGTCATGGAAACCTTGCAAAAAGGATTCTCTAAAGCTAAATCTTCTTCTATCGTTATCGTTGCTGAGGGTGATGAGGAAGGAAATGCTCAAAAAGTGGCTCAAAAGATTAAGGATCAAATGAAAATCGAATTGGATATTCGTGTGACCACGTTAGGTCATATTCAACGTGGTGGTGTTCCTACTGCTGCTGATCGTATTTTGGCTAGTCGATTAGGATTAGGAGCCCTAGAAGGATTGTTGCGCGGAGAAAAGAACGTGATGGCTGGGGTTGTAAATAACCAATTAGTATATACGCCATTTCATGATACGATCACTAAGAAGAAACCAGTTTCAGAAGATTTGATTCGTATGGTAGAAATTTTATCTACCTAGATGTAGCCTTGAAGTTTGTACATGATTATACCTACAACTTCTCGGGTTAATTGAAAATAGATTTGTAAGCTTTTTTCACTGGGCTTAAGGTAAGGAAGGATACTTAATTGAGTATCCTTTTTTAGTATATCAGCCGCATAGGGTCTTACTTTAAAACCTTGTTTTTCGAAACAAAGGATAGAGCGTCTTAGATGCATAGCTGAGGTTATCAAAACTACCGTATCTTTTTGTATATAGTTTCTCAGTTTTTGAGCTGAATATAAGGCATTTTGATAGGTGTTTTGGGCCTGGTTTTCTATAAAAATATCGCGTGAAGGAACTCCCATTTTAATTAGTAATCTTTTGACATTGACAGATTCGTTGGATTTATCAACTATCAAATTACTTATGGTGGTTTCTCCGCCAGTAATAAGTATTTTTTTAATGGCCTTTTGTTGGTATAATTGAAAAGTTTGAATCATTCTATCAGACACATCTCCCGCTGATATTCGTTCTGGATGAGCATCGCTATGAGTAATCATTCCTCCAGTTAAAACTACTCCCCAAGTATATGATTTGTTAGCCGGGATATCTTGCGGGTCGATTTCCCAAGTACGTAGAAAAAAGTTGCAAATGACTCCATTCGTTAAAATATAAAGTAAAATCAAAGAAGTAAATGCGGCAATTTTAATCTGTTTTACTTTTTTTAACCTTAATGCCAAAATTAGGGGTGTAATTATCCAAACAGTTGGAGAAAGTAAGATGTCTAATATTTTAGATAGTATGAAAAACATTGTAATTTTAAATTCGTTAGTCTGTAAATTTAATTAAATATATGAAAGTATTTCTTCTTGCATTTAGCCTCATGCTATGCGGATTAGGATCAATCGCCCAAGTAGATAAGACACTTAAATCTTCCTCATCAGATTCCGGATTTTTAATTAAAGGTAAGATTAAAGGAATTGGTCAAACGGAGGTCTATTTGGCACATTATTTTGGCTCAACTCAACAAGTAATAAAGGATACAGCTCAAGCAGATGGACAAGGTAATTTTGTTTTTCAGGGCAAAGAAAATTTACCTAAAGGTTTGTATTTGATTAGCTTTTTGAAGAATAAATACCTAGATGTGATTATTGGGAACACTAATTTTTCCTTTGAGACGGATACATTAGATCCAATCAATCACATTAAATTTCAAAATTCTACGGAAAATGAAGCTTTTTTTAGTTTTCAAAAAGAAATGGGGAGTCGTTATGTAGGATTAAGAAAAATGGAAATGGAAAAGAAAGATCCTGCACAGATAGCCAATGTTCGTAAAGAAATCATGCAATACCAACAATCTTGGTTTGAAAAAAATAAGTCACTATTTGTCTCAAAATTAATTAGAGCAACTTTTGATCCTGAAATACCTCCCTTTAAAAAGAAAGTAATTTCATCCAAGGACAGTACGGAATTATACCAATACCAATTCGGTTACTATAAAAAACACTTTTTTGATAACCTTGATTTAAATGATGAACGATTTATTCGTACTCCTTTTTTACAAAGAAAATTGGAAAAGTATTTTGAAGATTTAGTAGTCCAACAACCTGATTCTATTATTAAAGACGCAGATCGCTTGCTAGCTAAAATTAAAAATAGAGATGTCAGACGTTATGTAATTTATAAGATATCAAGTACCTATGAAAACAGTAATATAGTGGGAACAGATGCTGCTTTTGCTCACATGGGGGAGAAGTACTATGTAGGTGAACCTGCATTATGGGATACTGTAACCGTTCGACAAATGAAAGAGCGCATTATCGTGTTAAAGCCTCTTTTAATTGGGAAAAAGTTACCTGAGTTAATATTAAGCGATCCATCAGGTAAGCGATTAATGACTTCTGCTATACCCGGAGAGTATACGCTCGTATATTTTTATGATCCAGACTGTAGCCATTGCAAAGAGGAAACCCCCAAATTAATGGCTCAATCCACTTATTTTAAATCAAAGAAAATAGCAATTCTGGCTACTTCCATTGCTAGAAACAAGCCACAATGGACGAGTTTTATTAAAGAGTATAAAATGGAATCTGTTTTCAATGGTATAGATATACATGTAAATCCAAAAACAGGTAAAGAAGAGTATTACACAGATTTTTTACGCACTTTTGATATATATTCTACGCCTATCATTTATATTTTGGATAGAAATAAAAAGATTATTGGTAAGAAAATTCCAACAGATAAAATTCAAGATTTTATCTCTTTTTATGAAAATAGACAAAAGGAGTTAGGCCTTAAATAATTTGACGAATTAGCTCAAATAGGCTATCATTAACACAAAGTGAATGATATTGGTATCCTTTACTAAGTAATGGATTAATGCGTTGATCTATGAAATAACTTTCTTGCTTCACTTGCAATTGATTCCATTCTTCTATGGGTAAGGACAAAACTTGATTAGTTTCTATGTCTTTATATTGTAAAATACTACCTGATTTACTTTCCTGTTTTTTCTCACTTTGATCCCAAACGTGAAGAATTTTGATGGTGTTTTTGTTGGCCTTAATTTCTGAAAGACTCTTTAAAAATAGGCTATAATCTGGGTCATTAAATAAAAGATCCGTCAGAATGAAAACCAATTTTCTTTGGCCAATGGCTGGTACTTTAGTGGACAGTATGGAAGGAAGTTGACTTATCTCTTCCCTTGATTCTCTGCTAAGTAATTCTTCTAACTGTTGATAAATTTCAAATAAATGTGCCTTAGAATTACCTAGAGGACTTTCCCAGAGTAATTCATTGGATATTCCCAAAATGCCAAATTTGTCTCTTTGCTTTTGTAATATTTTAGCAAGAACAGCTATGATTTGGATGGACTTATTTATTTTCTCCAAACTTTCCCTGGGGAAAAACATAGAGGAAGATAGGTCAACAAAAAAATAAGCGCTGATGTTGGATTCATCATGGAAGTGTTTGGTAAAAAGTTTATCCGTTCTTCCATATAATTTCCAGTCAACCTGCTTTAAATTATCACCTGTTTGGTAGGCCTTATACTCTTTGAATTCAGAGGAATATCCATGAAATGCACTTCTATGCTTCCCATGGTATAATTCATGGCTAATCTCCTCCGCAAGGATAGCTAATGTATTACTTGCTTGTTCTTCTGCTACTTTTCTTAGCATGGTTTATTTTCTTTTTTCGTTTTTTATTCACCGTACCCTTCTTCTTACCTTTTGCTAAATATGAACGATGACGAATATGTCTTTTTAGGCGGTATTTCTTTTTGTATTTTAACCTAGTTTTTTGATAAAATTTACTGCTAAACTTAGGACTAGTTTCCATTTCTAAATGCTGGTAGGGGATGAGCATTTGTTCATTTTCAAATCCTATAATCTTCAAACGAACTTTTGTAAGTCCTATTTTTCGAATATTAAGTTGCTTAGCACTAATCTCCGTTAAATCAATTATTCGTCCAGATTTATAAGGACCTCTATCATTAATCCTTACAATAACCGATTTTTTATTCTGTAAATTGGTTACTTCAACTAAGGTATTAAAAGGGTAAATGCGATGTGCTGCAGTAAAATCTTTCTTATTTAAAAGTTCTTGATTTGCTGTTTTTTTGTTGTAAAAACTCTTGGAATAATAGGAGGCAATCCCATAACTCTCATCTCCCAGGTTCTGTGCCTGGACTTGGAAAATGAAGTGATAGATTAGGGTAAATAGTATGATCCTTAACGAAGTCATGACGCAACTTATCAAATTACCTGCTTATTGCGTAATTTTTATACTTATAATTTAAGATTTTCTACTTTTTGTGCAATAATTGCGCATTTTTTGATAGTAAATTTCTATCATATTTTTTGAGTGATTGAGAATAAATAGTAGATTTACGCATTGTAAAACTTAAATACTTATTTAAAGTGGAAGAAAGAGATAGAGAAGAATTGTTTTCCAAAAGAATTCGTGCAGGTAAAAGAACTTATTTTTTTGATGTTAAATCAACTCGTTCACAAGATTATTACATAACAATTACCGAAAGTCGCCGTCACCAAAAAGAAGATGGATTTGTGTATGAAAAGCACAAAATGTTCCTTTACAAAGAGGATTTTGATAAATTCATGGATGGATTAAAGGAGGCAGTAGACCATGTAAAAACTGAATTAATGCCTGATGTTGATTTTACTCAGTTCAATCGCGATGAGGATGAGTTTGGTGGAACTGATTTGAAGTGGGAATAAATAAATACGATATATTTTGTAAAAAGCCTCTGTGAAAACAGGGGCTTTTTTAATTTTTAAGCGTATTTTTGCGCTTTATTTTAAATAAACTATGGGATTAACGTGTGGAATTGTAGGATTGCCTAATGTAGGTAAGTCAACTTTATTTAGTGCTATTTCTTCTAACAAAGCAGAAGCAGCCAATTACCCTTTTTGTACTATTGAGCCTAATGTGGGAATTGTTACTGTACCGGATGAGCGTCTCTCTATTTTAGAATCTTTAGTAAATCCACAGCGCGTGCTTCCAACGGTTATTGAATTCACGGATATCGCAGGTTTGGTGAAAGGGGCTTCTCAGGGTGCTGGACTTGGAAATAAATTTTTAGCCAATATACGTGAAGTAGATGCCATTATTCACGTAGTTCGTTGTTTTATGGATGAAAACATTGTTCACGTAGAAGGTCGTGTTAATCCAGTCAGCGATAAAGAAATCATTGATATGGAGTTGCAATTGAAAGATTTAGAATCTGTCGATAAAAAAATATCAAAAACAGAACGGGCCGCTAAGGCCGGTGATGCAAAGGCAAGGCAAGAATTAGCTGCTTTGCAGCAGTTTAAAGCTACTTTGGAAGCTGGAAAGTCAGCAAGAACGGTGGAAATGGATCCTGAATTACGAGCTGCAGCCATTGGGGATCTTTATCTATTAACTGATAAACCTGTAATTTATGTTGCCAATGTTGATGAGTCTGCTTTAGCCCAAGGAGGAAATGAATATGTGGATCAATTAAGAGCTAATGTTCAAGCTGAAAATGCAGAGGTAATAGTAGTTTGTGCGGCATTAGAAGCTCAAATTGCTGAAATTGAAGATATGGAGGAAAGAGCTATGTTTTTGAGTGAATATGGTTTGACAGAATCTGGTTTAAGTAAATTAATTCGTAGCTCTTATTATTTATTAAACTTGATTACCTATTTTACAGCGGGTGTTCAAGAAGTGAGAGCTTGGACCATTCAAAAAGGCTGGAAAGCCCCTCAAGCGGCCGGCGTTATACATACGGACTTTGAAAAAGGGTTTATTCGCGCGGAAGTTATTAAATTGGCTGATTATCAGGCTTTAAAGACCGAGTTGGCTTGTAAAGAGGCGGGTAAGATGAGTGTTGAAGGAAAAGAATACATCGTGCAAGATGGTGATATCATGCACTTTAGATTTAATGTATAATTTAAGGGTATATCAATTTATTATATCCCAATAACGAATCATGGCGGTCGCCAGGTTTTCTAAAATATACTAATACCTCATAGGTATTTTCAGTTTGTGAGTAATTTCCTTCCAACGTATTATTTGGTAGATTACTTACAAACTGATAATTATAAATGCCCTGTTTCAGTCGGATTTTTTTGGTATACATTTGCTTGGCTGCATCGTATTCCATTAGATTTTCAGAGTTTTTTTCAAATTGGTTAAATGCGCCTACTACATATATTTTTTCATTAGGCAATTCTTCCATTTTTAATTGGAATTGACACCAGATATAATCCGAAGCCACACTGGCATTGCCATTTTCATAATGGTCTATTACGTAAGATCCATCAAAATCTGGCCGCTGAACATAAGAATAATTTCCTTGTGGTACTTCCACCATGGTGCTAATTTCGGTAAAGGCATCAGATTGACGAATACTCTCCACAAAAGTCATTTTTTGTTGGGTACTAGACAAATTGATTAATCGGAATTCATTACCTCCTGGAATTACATTTTCATTATCGTAGAATGGAAATGTGATTTTTCTTTCTTGCCCATTGATTTGGGCTCTCGGTATTTTACTTAACCAATTTTCTGACTGGTAATTTTTCCTAAGGATTATCCCTAATCCCTCATCGGAATTCAGCATTAATTGATTAGGGTAAATCAATGTTAAATCGATGGCTTGGTGTGTATTTCGTAAGTTATTGGGTCTAGCAAAGGATATTTTGGCCGCCACGGTCATATTATTTTCATAAACCGAAAATCTTTTTGTAAAAACGGTATCACGTTTATTTCTTTGCGCATATACCATAGCGATGAAATTACCACTAATTCTTACTTGGGGTAATTGTATCTGATAATGCAAATATGGTATTTTCGTTCCGAAGGAGTTTCTTGGTGATCGAATTGGTACATCATTGAAGTCCTGTAAATATTCAATTTCCGATAGGGAAGAAGGCTTCCAATCAGCTTGGCAATGGATTATACGAAGATGATAAGTTAAGTTTTTCATAGCCAGATCATCAAAGGATAATTGAAAATTACCTTGATTGGAAATGTCCATCACCGGATTATCCGTAATGATGGTTTTTTCCTCTGATCTACTTAAAATAATGGTTTGAATTTCGCTTTTGAATTTCTTATTCTTAATCTGTCCAAATATGGTCCAGTTTATAAGAAAAAAAAACAAGGTCAAACCTAAATGTTTCATAGAATTAAGCGATTAGGGTTTCCCATTCATTCATGACTTGACTTAATTCTTCTGAAACTAATTTTAATTTTTCTTCCCAGGTCTTCATTTCTTGGAATTGGTTACTTTGGGCTAAATCAGACATCTTAGTTTCTATTTCCCCCTTTTTGTTTTCCAAATCCATGATTTTCGCTTCCAGTTTTTCAATTTGTTTGGCATTGTTTACCACTGGAGCAAGGGGGATACTGTTTTTTTCAATTTCTGGTTTCGGTTTTTCAATTACTTTTTTATTGCCACTTGGTAATTCTGATTTTCTTGTTTCTTGCCAAGTTTCGTATTCTTCAAAAGTCCCTGGGTATTCTTTGATTTCGTAATCCTCTAAATACCAGATTTTATTGGCTATTTGTGATACAAAGAAACGGTCGTGTGAAACTACCACATAGCTTCCTTCATATTGCTGCAAGGCTTGAATTAAAATATTCACAGACTGCATGTCTAAGTGGTTGGTAGGCTCATCCAACAACAAGAAATTAGCCTGCGAAATCAGAACTTTGGCCAAGGCTACACGCGATTTCTCTCCTCCAGACAAGACCTTGATTTTCTTAAATACTTCTTCACCCGAGAACAAAAAGCATCCTAAAATACTTCTTAATTCCATTTCAGTTTTGGCTGTACCAGTTGACTTTAATTCCTCTAAAAGAGTATTCTCAACCTGTAAGCTTTCTAGTTGATGTTGGGCAAAGAAAGATTCAATGACATTATGTCCTAATCTTCTTTCACCTTCAATTTTCTCAGTTCCTGAGATTATCCTCAATAGGGTAGATTTCCCCTTTCCATTGGCCCCAATCAAGGCAATTTTATCTCCTCTATTAATAGTAGCAGAGGTATTTTTCAAAATGATTTTCTCCCCATATGCTTTGGAGATTTGCTCCAAGAAGAGAATGAATCGACCAGGTTGAGTACCAAAATTAAATTTGAAATTTACCTTGGCTTTTTCATCAATAACATCGTCAATGATGTCAATTTTATCTAATGCTTTTACTCGCGACTGTACCTGTCTAGCTTTAGAAGCCTTGGCTTTGAAGCGTTCAATAAATCTCTCTGTTTGTCTAATTTGGGCTTGCTGGTTTTCATAAGCACCTTTCTGTACTTCATTCCTTAAGGCTTTTTCTTCCATATAGAAAGAATAATTTCCAGGATAAAGTGTGATTTTGGCATTTGAAACCTCAGCTATATGATCAATGGTTCGGTCTAAAAAATAGCGATCGTGAGAAACGACTACAATAGAACCTTCATAATCATGTATGTATTTTTCTACCCATTCAATAGAAGGTAAGTCCAAGTGGTTGGTTGGCTCATCGAGTAATAATAGAGCAGGTTTTTGTAATAGCAATTTGGCCAACATCACACGCATCCTCCAGCCTCCAGAAAATAATCGCAAAGGTCTAGATAAATCCTCTGTACTAAATCCTAGACCCTCTAGAATCTCCTCTGTTTTTGCCTGAATGGTGTACCCATCTAAACGCTCAAATTCTTCTTGCAAATGGGCCAAAACATCAACATCCTTATCTTCATAATTAGTTTCCATCTTGTGCAAGACAGCATCTATTTTATGTTGAAGTTCTAATTGCTTTTCAAAAGCCTGCATGGCTACTTCCAAGATGCTATCATCCGTTTGGTAGGATAATAAATCTTGGTTTAAAAAACCGATTGTACATTCTCCCGATTTGGAAATATTACCTCCGTCAGGTGAATATTCGCCGGAAATAAGGCGAAGAAGGGTGGATTTACCTGTACCATTAGCCCCGATGAGGCCAATCTTGGTCTTAGGTTTGATATGTAAATTGGCATTCTCATATAATGCCCGACTACCGAAATAGAAACTTAAATTGGATATGGATAACATAGTGCAAAGATAACCAAACCTTTCTAAACCTGAGCGGCAAATGTCAATCGTTTTCTTGCACCTTCACCTCCTAAATGTGAACAAGCCAATAAATCTTGTAAACTTACATAATTAACGGGGTCTTTATGATACCCTAATGACTTAGAAAGGGCGATGGTACGGTTATTATCACCCATAGAAAATTCGATGTCATCCATGGTGATTTGGCAAGGATGTTCGTAACCACAGGCATGGGTAATTTCAGCTATTTCTTTGATTAATGTATAATGATATAAATAATAGCGCTCACTTTTTAGGCTTACGTCTATTCCTGCTTGCAGCCATTTGTTTGATGTGGCAATGCCCGTAGGACAATGATTAGTATGGCATTTTTGGGCTTGAATGCACCCAATGGACATCATTGCTTCACGGGCAATGTTAATGGAATCTGCACCCATAGCAAAAGCCATTAGCGCTTTTTCAGGGAAGCCCAGCTTTCCTGAAGCAATGAAAAAGATATGTTCAGTTAATCCTTGTCGTTGAAAAATTTGGTAAACCTTTGCAAATGCGAATGTAAAGGGCATAGACACGTGATCGGCAAAGGCGTGGGGTGCCGCTCCTGTTCCTCCTTCACCACCATCTATGGTGATGAAATCAGGTCCTTTGCCCGTTTTTTTCATGTATAAGGCTAATTCCTCCCATTGTTCCAATTTTCCAATGGCAGATTTTATGCCAACGGGTAAGCCGGTAGCCTCTGCCATTCTTTCTATAAAATCCACCATTTCAGGGACATTCGTGAATTCTGAATGAAAGGCAGGAGAGAAGGCATCCTTCCCAATAGGTATGTGTCGGATTTCAGCAATCTCTTTATTTACTTTGGCAGCAGGTAGCATACCACCTTTTCCAGGTTTTGCTCCTTGAGAAAGTTTCAATTCAATTGCCCTTAATCGTGGATTTGATTGGACTTTTTTTATTAATTTCTCCATGGAAAATTTGCCATCTAAATCCCGCACTCCAAAATAGGCTGTACCAATGTTTAAGACAATATCTGCCCCCATTTGATGGTAAGGGGACAATGAACCTTCCCCTGTATTATGAAAACATCCAGCTAAATAGGCACCTTTATTAAGAGATTCCACCGCTTTGGCAGATAAAGATCCATAGCTCATTCCTGAAATATTAACCACCGAATATGGTCTAAATGGTCTTTTTCTTTCATGGTAAGCCCCAATGATTTTGGCTGCAGGTAATACGCCTGGATTTGCTCTAAATGGATGATCTTTGGGAGGATTGAAACCCATCATGGCATTTTTGATAAAAATATATCCAGGGGAATTGAAGTCTTGATCGCTTCCAAAGCCTTGTAGATTATTTTCATTCTTAGAAGAGGCATAGATCCAAGAACGTTCCTGACGATTAAATGGAAGCTCTTCTCGGTTGTTAGCCACTATGTATTGCCTAATTTCAGGTCCAATTTGTTCAATCCAATAACGTATGTGACCAATGACTGGGAAGTTGTGGGTAATGGTATGGCTTTTTTGAATAAATACATCTCGTATGACTACTGCCACCAATATTATCACGAGCCAAAACCAAAATGAAGAAATCAATTCGAGGAGATAATTAGTTTGCATATTTGATGATTATAATTCGGTGAAACGAATATAGCAAAGAACGTTGGCTTGCCCTCAAAAGTTTTATTCCCACATAATATTTTTATCTTTGTGTTTTGTTTTTAGACTATGCAAGCAGATTTTAACCGTTTACAAAATTTTGTGGCTTCGGTTTTTGAATCCATCGGAACCCCTGAAATTCAGGCCCAATTAGCCGCGGAGGTTTTAGTTGCTGCGGATGCTAGGGGAATTGATTCTCATGGTGTTGCTAGGTTGGCAGGATATGTGCGTTTATTTGATCATGGACGGTTAAACCCCAATCCAAAAATTAAAATTGTGCATGAATCTCCTTCTACCGCGGTGATTGATGGAGATAAAGGTCTTGGTTTGGTAGTAGCACCGCATGCCATGGAAATCGCTTGTGAAAAAGCAGAAAAAGCAGGTACAGGTTGGATAGCTGTGCGTAATTCAAATCACTTTGGAATTGCTGGTTACCATGCTATGAAGGCATTAAATCATCAAATGATTGGTTGGGCCATGACCCATGCTGCTCCTTTGGTGACACCCACATTCTCTAGGGAAAAATTATTAGGCACCAATCCCGTAGCTATGGCTATTCCTGCCTTAACTGAACCAGCTTTTGTGGCTGATTTTGCTTCTACAGCGGTGGCTTATGGAAAATTAGAAATATTACAAAGAAAAGGATTACAAACTCCTGATGGTTGGGTGCAAGACGCTGATGGCAATCCAAGTAATGACGCATTTGCCATTAAAAATGGTGGGGCATTACTTCCCTTAGGTGGAGATAGGGAGCATGGCTCTCATAAAGGTTATGCTTTAGGTGCCATGGTAGATATTTTATCTGGTGTTTTGTCTGGAGCAAATTTTGGCCCTTGGGTTCCACCTTTTGCTACGGCAGGTTTTATGTCTGCTGGGGAATCAGTAGGAATAGGCACTGGCCATTTTTTGGGAGCTATGCGTATTGATGCCTTCCGTCCTGCCAATGAGTTTATGCTGGATATGGATAAATGGATTCAACGTTTTCGTTCTGCTCAAGCTGTAGAAGGGAAAAATGTGATTATTCCAGGAGATCCTGAAAGAGAATTAGAAATTGAAAGAAAAGCCAATGGTATACCATTATTGGAACCAGTAGTGGCTGATTTACAAGCCCTTGCCAATCGATTTAACGTAGCTTTTAATATTGCCTAAGATGATAGATAACAAGAAATTTAAGATTTTTATTTTGGTGTTTTCGCTGTTAGCGGCCATGTTTTCCTATTACGTTTGGCAAGTTTTTAAAACACCTAATTTTGATGTTAAAGCGGAAAAACCTTTTGTATTATTAATTCCCCAAGGTGCCAATTTTCAAACGGTTTTGGATACTTTAAATAAACATCAGTTAGTGCGTGATCAATTAAGTTTTCGCTTTTTAGCTAAAGTTTTATCATATCCTGAGAGAGTAAAGCCAGGTCGTTATTTGATTTATTCTGAGTCGGGTAATTTTGAGATAATTAGGAAATTGCGAAACGGTCGACAAGATGCCATTCGTTTGGTTATCAATACTTTTCGTCTAAAAGAAGATTTAGCTGGTAAATTGGCTAAACAATTACCATTTGATTCTACCTTCATTTTTAAGCAATTGGATTCTAATGAATATGTGAGTCAGTTTGGTTTCAATAAAGAAACCATCCCTTGCATGTTTATTCCCAATACTTATGAAATTCTTTGGACATCTTCATTTGAGTCATTTATGAATAAAATGAATAAAGAATATATAAAGTTTTGGACAGCAGATCGAATTTCAAAAGCTCAAAAATTAGCTTTAAGCCCAATTGAGGCTGGAATTTTAGCTTCCATTGTAGAAGGTGAAAGCAAAAAATCAGATGAGCAGTCCAGAATAGCAGGGGTTTATTGGAATCGATTGAAAACGGGTATGCCTTTGCAAGCAGATCCAACCATTGTATTTGCTTGGAAAGATTTTTCCATCAAACGTGTTACGGGAAAGTATACGGCAATAAGTTCTCCGTATAACACTTACCGCCTGACAGGATTGCCTCCTGGCCCAATCTCTATTCCTTCACCTCAAGTGATTGATAAGGTATTAAGCTTGGAAAAACATTCCTATTTGTATTTTTGTGCCAAAGAAGATTTCTCTGGATATCATTCATTTGCAGCAACTTACGAAGAGCATATGCAAAATGCGAAAAGGTATCAAAATGCCTTAGATGCCTTGAAAATAAAATAATATGTATAGCCACGCCGTAACTTATCGAGTTTGTTATGCCGATACAGATCAAATGGGATATGTTTACTATGGTAACTACGCTCGATTGTTTGAAATAGCGCGTGTAGAGACATTGCGTAGTTTAGGTGTGAGTTATAAAGATTTAGAAGACCAACAAATTGGCTTACCAGTGTATGAAAATTATTCTAAATTTTTAGCTCCAGCATACTATGATGAGTTATTGACCATTGAATGCACATTAATATCATTACCCCAAGTTAGGATTCAATTTTCTTATCGCATTTTAAATTCCAAACAGGAATTAATTCATGAGGGCAAAACAACGCTGGTTTTCATGGATATGGTACGACAAAAAATGGTAAAAGCACCTGATTATTTATTAGATGTGCTGAAGCCATATTTTTAATATGAAAAAGAGCATACTCCGTGAACTTAAAATTATTTGGAAAGAATTGGAGGAGCATTATGTCTTGGCCAGAATTCTAAGTATTCTTTATCAGAAAATATTTCAATTTGATATCGATGTGCGTGCTGCGGCAGTAGCTTATAATTTTACATTGGCTTTTTTTCCAGCCATCATTTTTCTTTTTTCATTATTGGCCTATTTACCTATTGAGCATTTAGATGTCAAGATGATAGGTTTTTTAAAAGGATCAATACCCAAAAGCATGTTAAAGGATTTGTCTGAATTAATCGTTGAATTAGTCAGCAATAAAAGGGGAGGAGTCCTGTCTTTTGGTTTTATTTTAGCATTATATGCCTCTACAAGCGGAATTATGGCATTAATTAGATCCTTTAATTTAACCTATAAAACCAATGAAAATCGAGGTTATATTAAGGAAAGAGTCATTGCCGTGGCACTTAACTTCCTGTTAACTTTTGTATTAATAACGGCCTTCTTAGTGTTTATTGTGGGTAACTTAATTGTCCATAGTCTGGCAAATAAAGGTTTAATCAACTATGACTTTACTTTTTATTTCATTAAAATCTTGACCTATTTTGTCATATTTTCAGTCTTTTTTCTCACCATTTCCATCATTTATTTTTATGCTCCAGCCATTCATAAAAGATGGAAATTTTTCAATGCTGGGTCTATTACCGCTTCAATTTTAACCATCAGTATTACCAACATTTTCTCTTATTATTTAGTCAATTTTGCCAGTTATAATAAGGTTTATGGGTCTATTGGTTCTTTGATTGCTTTGATGGTATGGCTATATTTTTTCGCTTTGATTTTATTAGTGGGATTTGAAATAAATGCCAGTATTGATCAAGTGAAAATTGAAGATAATGAGCAGGAGCCAAATGATTTCTTTTATCCACCTTCTCGACTAAAAAATGGAAGCTCAATTAATTAAAATTTACGAGAAGAATAATTCACAAGCATTGATTGAACAAGTCGTGCAAGTGTTGAATAAAAATGGCGTAATCATTTACCCAACCGATACCATGTATGCTTTAGGTTGTTCGATTCAATCAGCTCAAGCTATAGCTCGGATTTGTGAAATCAAGCAAATTAAACCCAACAAAAATCGTTTTTCCTTTATTTGTGCTGATCTAAGTTCCATAGCCAATTTTGCCAAAGTAAGTGATTTTGCCTTTAAAATATTGAAAAGGTTTTTACCTGGACCTTATACCTTTGTTTTACCAGCGAGTGCTAAAGTACCTGCTGTGTTGGTTCAGGGTAAAAAAACGGTTGGTATTCGTATTCCTAATTACTTACCCATCTTGGAGATTGTAAAGGCTTTAGGACATCCCATATTGACCACCACACTACCACAAGATGGATTGGATATTGAAGATTATACAGATCCAAGTCTGATTTTTGATGCGTATAAAAATAAGGTCGATTTGGTTTTAGATGGAGATTTTGGAGGATTAATTGCCTCAAGTGTGATAGACCTCCACGAAGATGAAATAGAAGTGATTCGAGAAGGGGCAGGGGATTGCTCAGATTTCCATTAATTCCATTTGATGGATATATGCTCAGGTTTTTGATGTTTCCATCGGCGGTGTGACCAAAGATATTGGTCTGGGTATTTTACAATGGATTTCTCCAATCTTCTAGCAAATCTTTCTAAAATTTCACCATAGGGCAAATTATCAAAACCAGGCTCTGCCAATAATTCATAGGTCATTGAATAATAACCTCTTTTTTCACGGATCAATTCAGCAAAAACTACAGGATATTGATATTCCCTTGCAAAGCGCTCCATCCCTGTAAAAAAGGCGGTGTCTTGATTTAAAAAAGTAGTCCAGTATGCTGATTCGGGCTTTTGGGGTGCTTGGTCAGCAGCTAAACAAATAGTACGAGGAATCATTTTTCTATCTCTTGTTAGAATTACGGACTCCCGTTTCTCCATCAAAACAATATTGCCAAACCTTTGACGAACTTCCTTACTAAATTCATTAAAAGTTGGATTATTTAGCTTTTGGTATACAACATCATTTACTACATTGGTTAATGCCAAACGGTGAATGGCCCATTCCCAATTTCCTTGATGCCCTGCGACTAAAATAACGGGTATTCCTTTATCGATATAGCTCTGAACTAAATCATGATTATTTAATTCAACACGTTCTAAAACTTGCTTTTTGGATAGCGAAACTCCTTTGAAAAATTCTAATAGGTTATCGCTTAAATAGCCATAAAATTGGAAAGCAATTTTCTTAATTTCCTTTTCTGATTTTTCAGGAAAAGATTTACTCAAATTTCCGATAATGACCTTTTTTCGATAAGAAATTAGTGCATAAAAGACCCATTTTAATGCATCGGCTAAACCGTAAAGTATAAATAAGGGTAATTGCCCTAGTAACCTAAAGAAAAACATCATTTGATTTCAGAACTTATTGGCTATATTCTATTAATTTTGCAAATATCCGATTAATTTTTGGGAATGCGTATTGAGATCCACTATTTACCCAGCATAGAATACTTATCATTACTTCTTTCCCAAGAGCAAGTCCAATTCGAAGTCCACGAACATTTTCAAAAACAAACGTATCGCAATAGAGCCTTGATTTTAGGTGCTAATGGAATTGAGACATTAACGGTTCCCGTACAACACCTTCATGCTGGTAAGATGTTAATGAAGGAGGTTAAGATTGATTATGGACAAAATTGGGTTAGAATTCATCAAGGGGCAATTCAAGCAGCTTATGGGAAAGCCCCTTATTTTGAATATTTTGAGCCCTATATCCGTTCTATTTTTGAAAAGAAATTAAATTTTTTAGTAGATTTAAATATCGAATACATCGAATTGTTCGCTAAGATTCTGGGGAAAAAAATGAATTTTTCTTTAACAAAATCGTTTGAAATAGAAGATAAAGATGTATTTTGGAATTGTATAAAAGCCAAACAAGATTGGCGAGAAAGAAAGCTTTACAACGAAATAGCATATCCACAGTGTTTTGGAAATACATTTCAACCAAACTTATCCGTGTTGGATTTGTTAATGAACCAAGGCAGAGATGCTAATTTGATTTTAAATCAATTGAACAAAAAATGAACAAATAGAACGGTGTTCTTGTTCTCGGCATAAAAATAAATTATATGGAGGCTAAGTTTTCAAATAAAGTGAAAGAAGTGATTTCTCTAGCAAGAGAAGAGGCCTTACGTTTAGGACATGATTACATTGGGACAGAGCACCTAATGCTAGGAATGATTCGTGATGGGGAAGGTCCAGGGATTGATTTACTGTTGAAGTCAGGAGTGTCCTTAGATCAGTTAAGGCAGAGTATTGAACATTCCACGGCTTCGACCAGTCGTTCTTCCTTCGATAAACAAAATATGTTGAATATACCTTTAACCAAGCAAGCGGAAAAGGTATTACGTCTTACGTATTTAGAAGCGAAGTATTTCAAAACCAATTTAGTAGGAACGGATCATTTGTTGATGGCAATTTTGCGCGACGAAGATAATGTAGCCACACAAATTTTGGAGAAGTACCAGGTTTACTATGATTTAATCAAAGAAATGGTAGAGTTTCAAAATGGAGCTGGTCAAGAAAATTCACCTAAAGCAAGTTCAGATACAGATGACAATGATGATGATAGTCGTTTGTATTCTTCTGGTTCAAGTGGTTCCTCTGGTTCTGGTTCAGCATCATCAAGTACAAAAAGTACTGAAAAAAGCAAAACACCAGTTTTAGATAATTTTGGTCGGGATTTAACCAAAATTGCTGAGAATGGAAAGTTAGATCCTATTGTCGGACGTGAAAAAGAAATTGAGCGTGTGGCTCAAATTTTATCTCGTAGAAAGAAAAATAATCCCATCTTAATTGGTGAACCAGGGGTAGGTAAAACTGCCATTGCGGAAGGATTAGCTTTGCGAATTATTCAGAAAAAAGTTTCTCGGGTATTATTTGGTAAGCGTGTAGTAACGCTTGATTTAGCCTCTTTAGTGGCAGGAACCAAATACCGTGGGCAGTTTGAAGAGCGTATGAAAGCTGTCATGAATGAGTTGGAAAAGTCTACGGACGTCATTTTATTCATTGACGAGTTGCATACGATTGTGGGTGCAGGTGGTGCCTCAGGGTCATTGGATGCATCCAATATGTTTAAGCCAGCTTTGGCTCGGGGTGATATTCAAGTTATTGGGGCCACAACCTTAGATGAATACCGTCAATACATTGAAAAGGATGGTGCACTAGCTCGTCGTTTCCAAACAGTGATGGTAGATGCTACTACAGTAGATGAAACCATTGAAATTTTACATAACATTAAGGATAAGTATGAAGAACATCACCATGTGATTTATACGCCAGAATCCATTGTTTCTGCTGTTAAATTATCTGATCGATATGTATCAGATCGTTTCTTGCCAGATAAGGCAATTGACGTGATGGATGAGGTAGGTGCGCGAGTACATATTTCTAACATTAATGTACCAGCCGATATTGTAGCCTTAGAATCCCAGATTGAGATTGTCAAGAAGGAGAAAAATCAGGTGGTTAAGTCTCAAAAGTATGAAGAAGCAGCTCAATTGCGTGATCGTGAAAAGAAATTAATCGATCAATTGGAGCAAGCCAAAACCATTTGGGAGGAAGAATCTAAGAAACAAAAGTTCACAGTAACTGAAGAACATGTAGCTGAGGTTATTGCTCAGATGACAGGTATTCCTGTGAATCGTGTGGCGGCTAAAGAGGGTGAGAAGCTGTTGTTGATGGAGCAAGAAATGTCTAAACATGTGATTGGACAAAGTGATGCCATTAAGAAATTGGTGAAATCCATTCAACGTACGCGTGTGGGTTTAAAAGATCCTAAAAAACCAATTGGATCCTTCATTTTCTTGGGGCCTACGGGAGTAGGAAAAACGGAAATGGCGAAGGTTTTGGCTTCTTATTTGTTTGACAAAGAAGATGCCTTAGTGCGTATTGACATGAGTGAATACATGGAGAAATTTAGTGTTTCTCGTTTAGTGGGAGCGCCTCCGGGCTATGTGGGATATGAAGAGGGTGGTCAATTGACTGAAAAAATACGTAGAAAGCCTTATTCAGTTGTGCTATTGGATGAAATTGAAAAAGCACATCCAGATGTTTTCAACTTGTTATTGCAGGTATTAGACGACGGTATTTTAACAGATGGTTTGGGTAGAAGAGTTGATTTCAGAAATACCATCATCATCATGACATCCAATATTGGTGCTCGCGATTTGAAAGATTTTGGCTCAGGAATTGGTTTTTCAACTAAATCTAGAATGGATAACATTGAGGAACATGCGAAATCAACGATTCAAAATGCCCTAAAGAAAGCTTTTGCACCTGAGTTTATCAATCGTCTAGACGATATTATCGTATTCAATTCTCTTGAAAGAGCCGATTTGCATCAAATTATTGATTTGATGTTAATTAAATTGAAAACTCGTTTGAGCAATTTGGGATATACGGTAACTTTGACCGACAAAGCCAAAGATTTCATTGCTGATAAAGGATATGATCCTCAATACGGGGCTAGACCTTTGAACCGGGCAATTCAAAAATACTTGGAGGATCCGCTTGCCGAAGAGATTTTAAAAGGCCCATTGGCAGAAAATGAGATCATAGAGGCTGATTTTGAAGAGGGGGCAACGGAAATTGTATTAACAAGAAAAACCAATATTTAGAATAAATTATTATATGAAATTAGTTGAAAACAAGGTTGTACTAGTTACTGGAGCATCAAGAGGTATTGGTCGTGCCATTGCTACCTCATTTGCTAAATCTGGTGCTAATGTAGCCTTTACTTATTTATCCTCAGTAGAAAAAGGAGAGGCGCTTGAAAAAGAATTAGCCGCATTTGGAATTCGTGCCAAAGGGTATCGTTCTGATGCTTCGCAGTATGCTGAATCTGAGGAATTAGTAAATTCTGTATTAGAAGATTTTGGTTCCATTGATGTATTAATAAACAATGCAGGTATTACGCGTGATGGTTTGTTGATGCGCATGAGTGAAGAACAGTGGGATGAGGTAATTCGGGTAAATCTTAAATCTGTTTTCAATTTGACAAAAGCCGTCATTAAACCCATGATGAAGGCTAAGTCAGGATCTATTATTAATTTAACATCTATTGTTGGTATAAAAGGTAATGCCGGTCAAGCAAATTATTCAGCCTCTAAAGCTGGTATTATTGGTTTTACCAAGTCAGTAGCTTTGGAATTAGGTTCTAGAAATATTCGTTGTAATGCCATCGCACCTGGTTTTATAGAAACTGAAATGACAGGTGAATTAAATGAAGCAACGGTAGAAGAATGGACTAAATTTATCCCTTTAAAACGAGGTGGTCAAGCAGAGGAAGTTGCCAATGTATGTTTATTCTTAGGTTCGGAGCTATCTTCCTATGTGACGGGTCAAGTATTGCAAGTTGATGGGGGTCTTTTAACCTAATGCATCCAATTCTATTGAATTTATGGCTAAGCTCAGTTCCCCTTTGGGTGGGATTGAGCTTAGCTTTTTTATTGGGTATATGGTATTATTGGTTTCAAAATAGAAAAAATGAAAAAACGGGTTTAATCGTTTTTCAATCCATTTTACGTGGTCTTTTTCTGGTTGGAATCATATTATGTTTTATTCCTTGGAAGCTTACCATAGAAGAATCTACTTTGCTTCCCAAGAAAACACTTTTGCTTGTAGACGATTCTAAATCCATGGATCAAGCCAATTTTACTAGTTTTATCAAGCAAGTTGAAGAGGATATTGAATCAATTAATCCAAAGGATAGTGAATTGAAATTGATTAGCTTGAGTCAGTCATCTAGTGCTAGTCAAATTGAGCCTAATGGTCAAAACTCCTCTTGGGCTAAGGTGCAGGAGTTGATTAGAAAAGAATCTAAAGGATACCAGGTAAAAGATGTTTTTTTTATCACGGATGGTCAATTGAGGGATTTAGAAACATCTTTGCATCGTGGGGTTTCCATGTACCTAATTCCATTTGGTCAAATTATTACCCAACAAAAAATAGGTTTCAGTGTACCTAATAAAACGCTTTATTCCGTGGTGGGAGAGAAGATTCATGTGCCTATCTCCGTTTGGTCTAATTTAAAAATGGGGGATAGATCACCAGCCATTCAGGTATTTGTAGATTCAAAATTGTATCAAAATATCAAAGCTACCGGAGGGAGCTGGGAGGAATTTCAAGAAGTTGATTTAGTCTTATCTAATTCAACAATTGGTAAACATACGATTCGAATAAAAGTAGAAAATGATGATTCTCTGGACCAAAGTTTTACTTGGATTGTACAAGATTATCGTGCTAAAGTGGAAGCTTTTGCCCTAGCTCCGAATCCAAATTTGGGCGTCATAAATCGAATAGCTCATGAGGCTAAAATTAATTTACATTGGAATTTTAATTCAACTATATCCAATTTACCTAAGGCTGACAATTATGTATTTTATGGTATTTTACCCAAAGAAATTCCTCAAGATAAGTCAGTTTGGTACCTAAATATTCCTAAGGAGCTGAACAAGAATTTGCCACCTATGGAAGATTATACCAAAATGGGTTTATATTTTCCAAGTTCTTGGCAAAAGCATTCAGCTATAAGAACGAGTTTTTCAAGTGCTATTGTGGATTTATGGAAAGAGCAGATGGCAGAGGTTAAAAATTTGGGTTCTTATGCTGTACTAGATTCTACTTTATTGGAATTATTTAAAATGAGTTTTTTGCGTAAGGCAGATGATTTAGTTTCCTTGGACCTCGACAAATCTCAAATTACCTTAGGCGAAGAATTAGGATTTGAAATACGCCAATTAAATCCTGAGCAAAATGAAGGTTTAAAATACCCTGTTCAATTTAAGCTATCCAATGGGAAATCTAGTGTTCAGTTTCAACGAACTTTATCTCAAATTCATCAAGTGTTTCCATATTCACCCGATAAGCCAGGAAAGTATCAATATCAGGTCAAAATAACGTATCAGGGTAAAGAAATAGATTTTTCTGGTGAATTTAATGTGATTAAGGTAGATGGAGAGTCTGTAATTGGTCGGAATAATGCCAATTTTCAAATGTTATCTCACAGGGAAGGAATTAAATTGATAGAATCATCTGAAATAAAAAAGTTAACCTTGGGTAATAAAGTTTTGGCTGGGGAAGTTAGCTTAAAAGAAATTAATTTATGGGAATGGCCCTATTTTGGTTTATTGATGGTGGTACTTATTAGTGTCGAATGGATTATTCGGAAAAGATTAAATCAAATATGAGGTATTTTTTAATTGTAGGATTATTGTTTTTAGGCTTTTCATGTCGTAGAGATGTGCTTTTACCCTCCAAGCCTGCTGTTTATAAAGATAAATTTGATCCAATTAAACCTGCATTTACTCAGGTTGATTTTGAATTTTCTTATGATACATTGCAAAAATGGATGAAATGGCAAGCAGGTAAAACTTTACTCCAATCAAGCACTGATGCGTCATTGGTGGGATTTCCTCTACAGATTAATTTATTAGGAACTCCTAAAATTGAAGGAAATAATGATAGAACCCTTTTCCTTAAGTTGCCGATAGGCTTTATCGCTGAGCCAAGTTTGGCAGGTTTTTCAGCTGGTAAAGTAAATGGTCAAATGGATTTGTCAGTACAAGCTGATGTAGTTACTAAACCCTTGACTTCACTTGCTCTCCAGCAAATTCAATATTCCTATCAATGGAAGGAAAAACCCAGTTTACGAGTGGCAGGTTTTGGTGTTAATGTAGCATCTGTCATTGATCGTTTATTAGCTAGTAAACAAGAACAACTGACTAACCAAATAACTAAACAAATTAACCAATCACTACAAACGGCTAATTTAGAGAAAATGTTAAATACAGCCATTCATAGTATGCCTGTAGCTGATTTTGTTTTGCATCCTTCTGTTAGTCAAATAGCTTTGGATAAATGGGTATTGGGTAATCAAAGTATTCGTGGGTCAGCATGGGTGAATTCTTCTTTGGTTTTTACGAATGTATTTGACAGTCGGGTACTTCAAAAGAATTCAATTAAATTGATTTCTCAGGTACCAAGCGTACCAGAATCTGCGGCCCCTTTTTCTGTACAATTAAGCTGGGAATATTTACGGGCATTGGTTGAAAGTCAATGGAGAAAAGGCATGAAGCAAACAGATTTTACCTTGACCCTGCAAACGAACGATACACGATGGATTCATTGTACTATTTTAGGCTATAAAGGTAAAGCTAGTTCATTTAGTTTCGATTTTATACCTGTTTTAGTGGAAGGAAATAAATTGAGTATTCGATTGGTTTCCAAAGATTTACAAGGTTTGAGTTTCCCTTCTAATATGTTCAAAAAACAAGTTCTTAAGCGTTTAGAAAGAAATTTAAATCAATTTAATATTGATCCAATGTTATTTATTGATCGTTCTCAATGG
The DNA here is from genome assembly GCF_054558475.1 of Aquirufa sp. Wall-65K1. Classification (NCBI taxonomy): domain Bacteria; kingdom Pseudomonadati; phylum Bacteroidota; class Cytophagia; order Cytophagales; family Flectobacillaceae; genus Aquirufa; species Aquirufa sp. Wall-65K1. Next base: position 208,030 of record NZ_JBPXKD010000001.1, read on the forward strand.
ATGAAAAATGGAATGGAGAATGCTACCATGCAAATTCGTTTGGATAGTTTACAATGGAATCAAGCGGTATTGAATGTGATGGGGGAAATCCAAGGTAAATGGTTGATTAGGAAATAAGTACTACCTTTGTCACAGAGAAAATAAATCGTCTTATCGCTTTTTTAAAGAGGAAAGTCCGAACAACAAAGAGCATCGTGCTTCCTAACAGGAAGGAAGATTTTAATAGTCTTACAGATAGTGCCACAGAAAATAACCGCCTTTCGAGGTAAGGGTGAAAAGGCGAGGTAAGAGCTCACCGCTATTTTGGTGACAAAATAGGCATAGGTAAACCTCACGAGTTGCAAGATCAAATAGGCTGGCTGTCGAAAGACAAAAGGGTTGCTCGTCCGATGTCAGCGGGTAGATTGCTAGAGGTGAATAGTGATATTCATCCAAGATAAATGATAAGAAGGCTTTACAGCTTACAGAATTCGGCTTATAGATTTATTTTCTCTTTTTCTTTTGCTTGGAATTTCTCTCCAAAATCATTAATTTCGCAAACATTTTTATAAACTCGAGGGACGAGATCCCTCATAACCCAACACATAATGGCTGTTAAAATCAGACTAGCGCGTCGTGGACGCAAGAAATTGGCAATTTTTGACTTAGTTGTAGCAGATGCACGTGCACCTCGCGACGGTCGTTTTATTGAAAAAATTGGTACGTATAACCCAAATTCAAATCCTGCTACTATCGTCTTGAACGATGCAAAAGCACTTAAATGGGTGATGAATGGAGCTCAACCAACGGATACAGCGAAAGCGATTTTGTCTTACCGTGGTATTTTATACAAAAAACACTTACAGGTAGGAGTGATCAAAGGTGCTATCACTCAAGAGCAAGCAGACGCTAAGTTTGAAGCTTGGAAAGCTGAGAAAGAGACTAAGATTCAAACTAAGTCAACTAACATCCAAGATTCTAAAGATAAGTCAAAAGCTACTCGTTTAGCAGCTGAAGCTAAGGTTTCTGCGGCTCGTGCTGAAGTTATTGCAGCTAAAAACAAAGTAGAAGAAGAGGCATTGGTGGCAAGTGTAGTTGAAGCAATCAATGAAACAGATGATGATGCTTCTGAAGAAGTAGAAGAAACAGTTGTAGCTGAAGTAGCTGCTGAAGAAGCACCAGCCACAGAAGAGGCTCCTGCTGCGGAAGAAACACCAGCAACAGAAGAGGCTGCTCCAGAAGCAGAAGCTCCTGCAGCTGAATAATTTTTAAATTCATTTAAAATCATACAAATTTGATATTCAGATTTGTATGATTTTTTTTTGTACCTATGGCAGCAACAGAATATTTTGAATTAGGAACTTTATCTAAACCTCATGGAATTAAAGGTGCATTTCATGTGTATTTAGATGTTGATGATCCAGAAGAATACGAGGATTTAGATGCTGTGTTTTTACAGCTAGGAAATGAAATGGTACCATATTTTATTACTGATTTACAGGTAAGATCTAATCTTAATCTAATGACACTTGAGGGCATAGATAGTTTAGATGCTGCCAAGGAATTAGTAGGAACCAAATTGTTTTTACCAGTTTCCATGCTTCCCAAACTCAAGGATAATCAATTTTATTACCATGAAATTGTAGGATATCAAGTGGTGGATAAAAATCATGGTGCCTTAGGAACAGTCAAAGAAGTTTATTCAACTGGGGCGCAAGATGTTTTGGTTATGAATTACCAGACTAAAGAAGTATTAATTCCGCTAATGGACGAAATTATCCCCCAAGTGGATAAAAAGAATAAGGTGATTCACAGTATTTTACCTGATGGCCTTTTAGAAGTTTATTTAGATGATGCGAATTGATATTATTTCTGTCGTTCCGGCCTTGATGCAAAGTTTCTTTGAACATTCTATATGTAAAAGAGCCAGTCAAGCAGGATTAGTATCCATTCATTTACACGATTTGCACGACTATTCTTCTAAAAAATTTAGGCAGGTAGATGATTATCCTTTTGGTGGAGGGGCAGGTATGGTTATCGCAGTTGAACCATTATCGAATTGTTTAGATCAATTAATGGCAGAAAGAACCTATCAAGAGATTATTTTTTTAACTCCTGATGGCGAAAAATTTCAACAAGGAATTGCGAATCAATTAAGCATGTCGGAAAATATATTGTTCATTTGTGGGCATTATAAAGGAATAGATGAAAGGATTCGTGAGAAATATGTTACCCGTGAAATATCCATTGGAGATTATGTTTTGTCTGGAGGAGAAATAGCTGCAGCTGTTTGTGCTGATGCCATTATTCGTCTAATTCCAGGGGCTATTGGTGATGAAAGTTCTGCATTAACTGATTCATTTCAAGATGGTTTATTGGCACCGCCAGTTTATACACGTCCCGCAAGTTTCAAAGGCATGGATGTTCCAGAGGTATTGCTTTCTGGGCATGAGAAAAAAATAGAAGCTTGGCGTCATGAACAATCGATTAAACGAACACAAGAGCGTAGACCCGATTTATTACAATAGTCATGGAGAAAAAAAATGACATGGGTTTACCTAGCATTATTGCATTAGGTGTACTTTATCTTATTTGGGGCTCTACCTTTCTTAGTGTTCGAATTTTGATTGATTATTTTCCTCCATTATTTATTTCCTATGGAAGGAATTTTACCGCGGGGTTTCTGCTGTTTTTGTGGTCAATTTTAGGTAAACATTGGGTTAAAATGCCCATAAAGCACCTAAAAGTACACATCATGGCTGGTATTTTATTTATTACCATCAACAATGCTTCTTTAGCCATTGCTAGTGCCATCGTTCCTTCTGGATTTTCAGCTGTATTTATGGCGCTAGGTCCATTGCTATTAGTGATATTCTTTTGGATGGAGGGGGTAAAGCCGAGTGTAAAAAAAATCATGGCTACTTTATTAGGACTGATTGGAATAGTCATCATGAGTTCACAAAAAGGTTTGTCCATACCAGGCAAATCTGATCAGTTTTTTACAGGAATAGCCTTGTTAATTGGCGCTGCATTTGCTTGGAATATAGCCGTTTTTCGTGTTCAATCCACCAAGGCAAATAGTTATCATTTCACTCAAGTTTGTGCCATACAGATGATTACCGGTAGTGTATTATTGATGATTATCAGTACTCTAAAAGGTGATTTAGCTTTGTTGCACCTAGCAGTTGTTCCCTTTAAGGCTTGGGCAGTTTTTTTATATTTAACCTTAATAGGCTCATTAGCTGGTTTTTCCATATTTGGATATTTATCCAAAGAATGTGATGCTGCTGTGGTAGCCACTTTTACTTATGTAAATCCAGTGGTGGCCTTAATTTTAGGTAATATAGTCTTAGGGGAGGAGTTACATCCTATTTTATTATTTGCTAGTTTTTTCATACTATTGGCAGTTGTTTTAATTACCACAGATAAAACTAAACCTGTTATTAAGTCATGAAAAAACTTTTATTAAGCCTTTTTTCCATCGTAAATCTATCTTTTTGTCTAATGGCTCAAAGTCCCCAAGCATTATATTCGGGAGTAATTCCCAATTACATTGATGGTCCAAACGAGCAAAATGTAGCTGTTACGAATGGTATTTCAAGAATTGCCAAAGTAACTATTCCAAGTTATCAATTTTATTCAGCAGGTCCAGGTGCGAACAAACCCTGTGTGATTGTTTGTCCAGGTGGAGGTTATGGCATTTTGGCTTCGTCTCATGAGGGTTCCGACATTGCAAAGAAATTTAATGAAAGAGGGATTCATGCCCTTGTATTGTTTTATCGTTTACCTGATGCCAAAAGACAGGTTGATAAAAGAATTGCCCCTTTACAGGATGCGCAACAAGCTATTCGTATAACGCGGCAACATGCTTCTGACTGGGGAATTGATCCTAAAAAGATTGGAATCATGGGTTTTTCTGCTGGAGGGCATTTAGCTTCTAGCGCGGCTACTCATTTTAGCAAGGATTATACAGGAATCAACGATGGCGCCAATCTTCGTCCAGACTTTCAAATTTTATTGTACCCTGTGATTAGTTTTAGATCTTTTGGACACCAAGGTTCTGCTAAAAATTTGATAGGTCCAGAGATGACAGCTGAAGATTTGCATTTGTTTTCTAACGAAGAACAAGTTAGCCCACAAACACCTCCTGCTTTTTTAGTTCATGCTGCGGATGACAAAGCCGTTCCTGTTAAGAATTCCTTAATATACGTTGAGAAATTAAGCGACCTTAATATCACAGCTGATTTACATGTATATGCCAAAGGAGGTCATGGTTTTGGTTTAAATAACAAAACCACCACCGACGATTGGTTCGAAAGCTTAATGAAATGGTTTAAATCTCAATCCTTACTTTGATTTCTTTTCATTAAATAATAAAAAGGCACTCCAGATACAACAAGACCTAATCCAATGGTTGAAGAGAGTGTTTTGACATATAATAAATTGGCTGCAATGGCTACTAGGATTATTAGGTAAACCGCAAATAATATTTTGTTGGTATTGCTTAATAATCCTTTTGATATCTTTTCCTTGTATAGCGACATGACAGTAAGGAAATAGAACAGCAAAATAGCAAATACCGTAAAGTCCAACAAAGTGCCATAACCACCTGAAAAGCACAGGAGAATGGCCCAAATTCCTTGAATGATTAGCGAATAGGATGGAGCACCATTTTTATTTAAATGAGCGGCTTTTGAAAAGAATAATTTATCTAGAGCCATCGCCTCAAATAGCCTGCCTCCAGCTAAAATGATCCCATTGTTGCATCCAAAGGTTGATATCATAATAAATATGGCCATCAAGGTAGCTCCAATGGTACCAAAAACACTTTGTAAAGCTGCTGAACCAAGTCTGTCCTGGCTTGCAAACATAATACCACGCTCATAGGCTGTTGCCCCAGATGGATTACCTTCCAAAGGTAAAATACCTAAATAAGCAATATTGGTCAGTATGTACAGTAAACAGACTAGTGCAGAACCATATACCAATCCTTTGGCTATGGTTTTTTTAGGATCTTCAAAATCTTGGCTGGCGAAAGTAACATTATTCCAGGCAGAAGAGGAAAATAATGGACCAATCATGGCAACTCCAAATAAGCTAGCTAGAGTTAGTGGTTCAATCGACAAAAATTGCTGTGAGCGTTCATCATAGGTTTTGACCTCTCTGAAAAAATCCGTAAAATGAATCCAATCGTTTTGTATGCCAACATAGAATCCTATTAGGATTAATACAATGATGGCACCAATTTTAGTGAATGTGAATAGATTTTGAATGAAGGAGGCAAAAGATATCCCTTTTAAATTAAAATAGGTCAAAAGAGCAATTAAAGCTGCCGCTAAAATTTGTTGACTGTTGATGTAATTGAATAAAAGAGCATTTTCATTGATGATACTTGGGAACAGAAACCCGGTATATTTGGCAAAGGCCACTGCTACAGCTGCTATCGTTCCGGTCTGTATGACAAGGAATGTGGTCCATCCAAATAAAAATCCTGTCATGGGAGAATAAGCTTCTTTCAAATAGATATACTGGCCGCCGGTTTGAGGAAACAAGGTAGATAACTTTCCATAGGCATAGGCACCAGTGATGGTGAGAAAACTGGTTAATAACCAGGTGCTTATCCACATATAAGGGCTGGAAATTTGCCTTGCTACCTCAGAACTTACTAAGAATATACCCGATCCAATCATGGAACCCATGACCAGCATGGAGGCATCTAGGGTGTTTAATTTTTTAATTTGTTGATTCATTTTATTTGGAAAACTTAAAAATAGTCAATTTTTAGTTTTTGGTATTTTTTTTGGGAGAAATATTAATTAGTACATTTTTTGCTCCGCTTTATCCCTTTTTTTTAATGGACAAAAATTGTAAACGTTTACGTAAACGTTTACGGAAAAAAATTAAAGATTTTCATTGAATTATTATAAATCCTATGTCTATATTAGTTTCACTTGATGGTGATATTCAGGTGAAAATTAAATTACTACTTGTAATAGTTCAATTAATCAGACTACCAATGAAACAAAGCATTAATGAGGTGGAAGTATGGGATCAATTCAGAAATGGAGACCACCAAGCCTTTACTTGTCTTTATCAGCATTTTGTACAACCCTTGTATTCCTATTCCATGGGTATTACTAGCGACAAAGAATTAATCAAGGATTGTTTGCATGATTTATTTGTTGAACTATGGCGTAATCATGCCAGTCTTGGTCCGACAACCAGTGTTAAATTTTATTTGATGGCTTCTATTAAACGTAAATTAGTACGTCATTTAGATGGGCAATTAAAAAATGCCCAGCATCACGCTAATTATTATTTAGAATCAGCCGATCGTGATTTTAGTCAAGAGTACCAGATGATTCGAATGGAAGATGAATTATCGACTAATAAACAATTGTCGCAATGCATGCTAAAATTAAGTAAGCGCCAAAGAGAAGCCATATCTTTGAAATTCTATCATAACATGGATACCGAACAAATCAGTCAATCCATGAAAATTAATCCACAATCTGTGTACAATTTAATCTTTGGAGCTCTTCGTCAGATGAAAGAGTTCATGGTTTACGAAAATGTAGCATTTTAAATTAAAATGAGTAAAAAGGTTAAGACAATTACTTTATGTAGTAATTGTACAAAAAAACCTTTAAATGTTACACCACAATGAATTAAAGAAAAACTACTTTAAGCGATTAATGCGAGCCCGCATTAACAAATTTTTATTAAGATTTTCTGCTGTAAACTGGAACCAACACAGAAAATCTCAAAACCCTAAGGACCAGCTAACTCCTGATGAGAGCAAGGCATTATGGAGTAGGATTCAAAACACTTTGCATTCTTATTAACTTATTATTTTAGAACAAATGAGAAAAAAATTACTTTCAAAATTCCTATTAAGCATGGTATTTGTTTTTTTAGGAATTCAGTTGTTTGCTCAGGATCGATCTATTAGCGGAAAAATTACTTCTGCTGAAGATGGTATGGGAATTCCTGGAGTTACCGTTTTAGTTAAAGGAACCAAAACAGGTACTTCTTCTGATGCTAATGGAAATTTTAAAATTTCAGCATCTTCTTCGGCTGTGTTAGTTATTTCATCGGTGGGTTATTTACCACAGGAGGTTCCTGTAGGTTCTAAGACCCAAATTGATGTTAAACTTGCTGCTGATAACACTAGTTTAAGTGAGGTAGTAGTAGTAGGTTATGGTACTCAGAAAAAGAGTCAAATGACGGGAGCTATTTCTTCTGTGGGGGCTAAGGAAATTTCTGAACTTCCTGTGACGAATGCTAGACAAGCTTTACAAGGTAGAGCAGCTGGTGTGGACGTAGTGCAACCTGGATCTAAACCAGGTGCTGGACCACAAATTCGTATTCGTGGACGTAGATCTTTTAACGCATCCAATGACCCATTATACGTAGTAGATGGTATTCCATTATCTGGAGGTATTGATGATATTAACCCTTCAGATATTACATCTATGGAGGTATTAAAGGATGCTTCTGCAACGGCTATTTATGGTTCTAGAGGTGCCAATGGTGTCGTTATTATCTCTACTAAACGTGGTAAAGCTGGTAAAACAGTAGTATCCGTAGATTCTTATTATGGTGTAAACCAAGAATTAGGAACTATTCAAGTTATGAATGGTGCTGAATTTGCAGAATATAAGCGTGAATCTCGTCGTGCCGTAGGTCAATATCCTTTAGGGGCTGCCACTGCAGCTGATGATGCAAAAATATTTGAGCCTAGAGAGTTAACAAGTATTGCTACTGGTAGAAGTACTGATTATGTAGGTGGTATGTTACGTGCTGGAGCTATCCAAAGCCACCAAGTATCTGTTTCTGGTGGATCAGAAAAAACTACCTTTAATATTTCTGCTAACTACTTCAATGATATTGGTGTAGTTAAAATGCAAGATTTTACTCGTTATACATTCCGAGTGAACTTAGATCACCAAATCAATGATAAAATTAAAATTGGTTTATCTACTTTGGTGGTAAATAGTCTTCGTAACGGAGAGAACTTAAATATTCTTGGTGGAGCGATGCAAGAGAATCCACTAGGAGAGCCTTATGATGCTAACGGTAATTTAGTATTCTTACCTACCAATGACGGTTTAAGAACCAATCCATTTTCTGAGATTGTTCCTGGAGCAAATATTGATGAAAATAAGCGTTTCAGAACTTTCAACAGCCTTTATGGAGAATGGAACATTGCGAAAGGTTTAAAATACCGTGTAAACTTTGGACCAGACTTAACCATCGGTCGTGCGGGTCGTTTTATTGGCGCTTTTACTAACAATAACCGTGGTGGTAATGCAACGGCAAGTATAAGTGAACAATTCTTGTTTAACTGGACATTAGAAAACGTGATTACGTATAACCGCAAATTCAAAGATGTTCATAACTTGAATTTTACGGGTTTACAGTCTATCCAACGTGATCGTGATGAGCGTACATCCATTTCAGTAAATGGTGTTCCAGCTGAATCTGAATCATACCACCGTCTTGGTGATGCAAGCCAGATTACAGGTGCTAATACAGACTTAATTGAATGGACTTTACTTTCATACATGGGTCGTTTGAACTATGACTACAAAGAAAAGTATTTGATTACTGCTACTTTACGTGCTGACGGTTCATCTCGTTTCGGAGCGAATACAAAATTCGGTCTTTTCCCTTCAGTGGCTGTTGGTTGGAATATGTCAGAAGAGCCATTTATCAAAGATATTACTGCTATAGATCAGTTGAAACTTCGTGCTAGTTGGGGAGCTATTGGTAACCAAGCTATTACTCCATACCAAACGCAAGCTTTATTAGGAAGAACAGCTTATGCTTGGGATAATGCAGCTGCTTACGGATATCGTCCAAATACCATTGGTAACCCAGATTTACGTTGGGAAACTTCTACTACTAAAAACGTAGGTTTAGATTTTAGTTTCTTACGTGGAAGAATCTCTGGTACAGCTGAATACTATGTGACAAATACTACTAACTTGTTGGCACCACAGCCACTACCTACTTCCATTGGTTTTGGTGGTTTTACCACTAACGTAGGAGAAACTCAAAATACAGGTCTTGAGTTAACTTTATCAACTGTCAATGTAGATAAAGGTGATTTTCAATGGACTTCGGATTTAATCTTCAACAGAAATAGAGAAGCCATTATTGAGTTAGCCAATGGTAAAGTAGATGATGTGGGAGCTGGTCGTTTTATTGGTCAACCATTAAGTGTTTTCTTTGATTACAAGAAGATTGGTATTTGGCAAACATCTGAAAAAGACGAAGCTGCTAAATATGGTGATAAAGTGGGTCAGATTAAGGTTCAGGACTTCAACAACGACGGTAAAATTAATGCAGATGATCGTCAGATTTTGGGTTCTGCTGTTCCATCCTTTACAGCTGGTTTAACTAACCGTTTCTCTTATAAGGGATTTGATTTATCATTCTTTGTATTTGCTCGTGTTGGTCAAATGATTCGTAGTCGTTTTCATGACAACGTAAACCAATTAGCGGGTCGTTACAACAACTTATCATTGAACTATTGGACGCCTAACAATCCAACCAATGAATTCCCTCAACCTGTAGTAACTCAAGAATTCCCTAAATACGGAAGTGCTTTAACTTACTTTGAAGGTTCATTTTTTAAGATTAGAAATATTAACATTGGTTATAATATTCCTGATAAGGTTGCTAAAAGATGGAAAATGGAAAGTGTTAGAGTATATGCAAGTATCCAGCAGCCTTTAATTTTGGCAGAGTATCGTCAAAAGTATAAAGGTATTGATCCAGAAACATTCGTAGATGGTGAGCAAGGTGTTGGTGGTGGTGAGGTTAATACCAACGTATCACCTGCTACAAGCATACTTACTTTTGGTGTAAATCTTAAATTTTAATAATATTTCAACTATTAATAGATATGAAAAGCTTTAAATTATTTAAAAAAATAAGTTTATTAGCAAATTTAGGATTGATTGGAACACTAGGTTTAGGTTTACAATCTTGTAATGATTTGCTTACAGAAAATGTAGTATCACGTATTGGTAATGATTACATCAATACAGCCAAAGGTTTAAATGATGCTACTAGTGCCGCATACTCTACCATGCGCTCTTGGTATGGTACAGAACGTGGAATGAACCTTACTATTTTTGGAACGGATTCATATACCAATGGGGCTGATGGTAGCTGGAAATTCATGAATACGTATACAACTGATTTTGATACCAGAAATGGTTTAGTTGCAGAAGTTTGGACTGATTTTTATCAAGGTATCAATACTTGTAATGCCATCATAGAACGTGCTCCAGCGGTGACTGGTTTAGCGGATGCAGTAAAAAAACAACGTGTAGCAGAGGCTAAATTTATTAGAGCTCATCATTATTTTATTTTGACTCAACTATTTGGCGGTGTGGATTTACGTTTAACTGAAACTTTGGCTCCAACTAAAGTAGTTAAGCGTAGTACGGTTGCTCAACAATATGCACAAATCATTAAAGACCTAACAGAAGCTTTACCTGATTTAGAAAATAAAGCAAGATCTGCTGATTATGGACGTATCACTCGTGCAGGAGCAGAGCACCTATTAGGTCGTGTGTATTTAACTAAGGCTACTTCAATTGCTAAAGCAAGTGATGATTATGCAAAGGCTATTGCAAGTTTGAAGAATGTTATCAGTAATTATGGTATTTCATTATTGCCAAATTTTGCTGATGTACATAGACAAGGAAATGAGATGAATAATGAGGTTATTTGGTCTATTCAATATACCCGTGATCCATTAACCAATGCAGGTGGAAATAATGCACACGTATTTTTTGGTATGGAATACGATGTATTGCCAGGCATGCAACGTGATACTGAAAATGGTCGTCCATTTAAGCGTTATGCACCTACAAAGTACACTCTTGATGTAGTTTTTAAAGATAGAGAAAATGATAGTCGTTATAAAAAGACTTTCAAAGATACTTATCTGTCCAACAGACCAGGTACCTACAACACGAGTTTTGACTTAACTAAGAAGACGGTTACGTTTGCCTTAGGGGATACGGCTATTTTCTTACCAGGTTATGAAATGCCAGAGGCAGAAAGAGCTAAAAAGAAATATCAGGTATTAGTTCCTTCTCGTTATGATGAGCGTATTTTTCTTGCAATTAATAAGCACTTTGACGGCGCTCGTGTAGATCGTACTCAATTTGAAGGTGGACGTGATTTCATCGCATTCCGCTTAGCTGATACGTATTTGATGCTCGCTGAAGCTCAATATTTCTCTGGTGCTATTTCTGATGCCGTTAATACATATAATGTGATACGCCGTCGTGCAGCATGGCCAGGAAAGGAATCTGCTATGTTAATTACAGCTGATCAGTTAAATGTAAATTTCGTTATGGATGAGCGTGAGCGTGAATTGTTAGGTGAACAATCTCGTTGGTTTGATTTAGCACGCTGGGGTAATTTGATTGAGCGTGTAAAGCTTCATAACCCACAAGCAGCACCGTATATTAAAGCCCACCATGTGTTAAGACCTATTCCTCAATTACAAATTGATAGAGCGGAAGGTACTTCTACAGGTTTTCCTCAAAATCCAGGCTATTAATATCAAATTGATTTTGTTATTTTGTAAAATTCCGAGGAGTCATTCTCGGAATTTTACTTTAAACTTATTTTTATGAAAAAACTATTTTTAATCTTATCTACTTGCCTAGCTTTTCAGGTAAATGCTCAAAATCAATCGGTTAGCTTCAAGAAAAACGATGCGGAAAAGAAGATTGACGTATTAGTAGGAGGCAAATATTTCACTTCTTATTTCTTTCCCGGTGAATCTGTTTTAAAAAAGGCGGTGCTTTTCCCTATTTTAAGTGCCAAAGGTAGTACCATTACCCGTGGGTATCCAGTGGCTATTCGTCCGGGCGAGCGAACTGATCATCCTCACCATGTAGGTATGTGGTTAAACTATGAAGATGTAAATGGTTTTGACTATTGGAATAATTCCAATAACATTTCGGAGGGAATGAAGAGCCATAAATTTGGAACCATAGTTCATGAGCAAATTTTGAACATGAAAGGTGGAAAAGACAAAGGAGAATTAGGAGTTTCGGCTACATGGATTGATAGCGATGGAAAAGGAGCAAAGGTTTTAGCGGAAAAAACTACCTATGCATTTTCTGGAACCTCCGATATCCGTGTGATTGACCGTATAACTACTTTGACTGCCCTAGCTGAAACAGTCTTATTCAAAGATGTGAAAGATGGCATGTTTGCTATTCGTGTTGCTCGTCAATTGGAAATCCCTTCCAATAAGCCTGATATTTTTACGGATGCACATGGTGTTGAGACTAAAGTGCCGGTTCTTGATAATACAGGTGTCAGTGGAGATTATGAAAGTAGTGAGGGTATCACTGGAGAAAAAGTTTGGAGTACAAGAGCCAAATGGATGAATTTAAAGGGTGTTTTAGATAATCATCCCATTAATATTGCCATTTTAGATCACCCAGCAAATGTTAGTTATCCTAGCTATTGGCATGCCAGAGGTTACGGATTATTTGCTGTGAATCCTTTAGGGGCTAAAGTTTTTAGTAATGGTAAAGATGAGCGTAATTTGACTTTGAAAAAAGGAGAATCTGTTACATTTAGATACAGAACTGTCATTGCAGATAAACAATTAAGTAAAGATGTTTTAGATAAAATGCAGGCTGAATTTGCTACGCAAGTAAAATAGGCATTTCTAATTCACGAAAAAGCTGTATTTTTGTCATGTATCAGGGGCTCTTTGAGCCCCTATTTATTTAATTTTATGAAGCTACAATTTTTAGGAGCGGCCAAACAAGTAACAGGAAGTATGTTCTTGTTAGAGTTAGAAGATGGCTTTAAGATATTGATTGATTGTGGTACGGATATGGAGAGGGAAATTGATTTTGATGAGCCTTATGAAAATAAAGCTTTTTTTCCTTTTGATGCCTCCCTGATTAATTTAGTAATTCTTACGCATGCTCATATAGACCATTCTGGTAATATTCCCATGTTATATCGAGAGGGTTATGAAGGGCAAGTTCTTTGTACTCCACCGACTGCAGAATTGGCTGAATTGCTATTGATGGACTCGGCAAATTTGCATTTGCGGAAATTGAAAGCGGCCCAGGGAGAAAGTCGAAAAAAACACAAACAAATGGATCGCCTTTTACGTAAAGGTGATTTGTATTTACAAAAAGATGTAGAACATTCTGTAAATCATTTTATTACCATCCCATTTAGTAAGAAATTCAGGGCTACAGAAAACCTAGAAATCACGTTTATTCCTGCTGGGCACCTTTTAGGAGCGGCTCACGTACATTTGGGTATTACAGAAAATGGAGAGAAAAAAACCATTGGTTTTAGTGGTGATGTAGGTCGTAAAAACTATCCTTTGCACATAGATCCCCAAACCATGCCTCCTTGTGATTATTTGGTTTGTGAAACTACTTATGGTAATCGTATCCACGAAGACAAAGAAAGTACGAAAAAAGCATTAGGTGATATCATTAAAGCCACCTGTATCGACAAACCTGGAAGGTTAATTATTCCAGCATTTTCAGTAGGAAGAACCCAAGCTGTTTTATACACGCTAAATCGTTTGATTGAAGAGGATAATTTTCCTGCCATTCGGGTATTTACGGATAGTCCCATGGGGAAAAGTTCGACTCGGATTTATACCAAATATTCTTCTTATCTAAATCAAGAGGCCAGGGAATTTCAAGCTGAATATGATGAATTATTTGATTTTGACAATTTGAAATTTCTTCAAACTGAAAAGGAAAGTAGGGCCATTAAAAATTACTATGAACCATGCATTATCATTTCTTCTTCTGGAATGATTTCTGGTGGTAGAGTGGAAACACATATTGCCGATAATATTTCGAATACCTATTGTACCATTTTATTAATAGGATATGCGGCAGAAGGGACTTTAGGAAGGCAATTATTAGCAGGAACAGACCATATTCAAGTACGTGACCGCGAATATAAAGTTCATGCTCAAATTCGTAAAATCGACGTATTTTCAGGCCATGCTGATAAATTAGGTTTGTTGGATTTTGTTAAAGTTCAAAGCCCTAGTACGCTTAAAAAAGTATTTTTATCACATGGGGAAGAGGAAAGTATGGTAGAATTCAAAGAAGAGTTAACAAATTTGGGATATCAGGAAGTTATTTTTCCTGAAAAGAATCAAACTTTCATTCTTTAATTGATAATTTTACAATTGAAATTAACATCTACTATGAGAACATTATTAGAATTTGAAAAGCCAATTGCTGAATTAGAGGATAAGTTGATAGAAATGCGCAAATTAGCAATTGAAAATAATGTCGATGTTACTGCTACGGTTCAATCATTGACAGAAAAAATTCTAGAATTGAAAAAAGAGACATTTTCTAATTTAACTCGTTGGCAAAGGGTTCAGTTATCTAGACATCCTGATCGTCCTTACACATTCGATTATATTGAAAAAATTTGTGAAGAATTCATTGAAATACATGGTGATCGCTCGGTAGCCGATGATAAGGCCATGGTTGGTGGATTTGGAAATATAGATGGAGAATTTTCTGTTATGTTTATAGGCCAACAAAAAGGTCGTAATACCAAACAAAGGCAGTATCGTAATTTTGGTATGCCCAATCCAGAAGGATATCGTAAGGCTTTGCGTCTTATGAAAATGGCTGAGAAATTCAATAAGCCTATTGTCTGCTTAATAGATACTCCAGGGGCATTTCCAGGCCTAGAAGCCGAAGAAAGGGGTCAGGGGGAAGCTATTGCGCGCAATATTCGCGATATGTTTATGTTAAAAGTGCCTGTTATTTGTATCATCATTGGTGAAGGAGCATCAGGCGGTGCATTAGGTATAGCTGTTGGTGACCGCGTTTTGATGATGGAAAATACTTGGTATTCAGTTATTTCACCTGAATCCTGTTCTTCTATTTTATGGAGATCATGGAATTATAAGGAGCAAGCGGCTGAAGCATTAAAATTGACTGCCAATGATATGGAGCAAAATGGTTTAATCGATGGAATTATACCAGAGCCGCTAGGTGGTGCTCATTTAGATCCCGATGCAGCAGCAGCGAAGATGAAAGCTGTAATCAAGGAGGAGTTGAAAAAGCTTTGTGCCATGGATTCTCGTGCACGTATTGATGCTCGTATAGATAAGTACGGTAAAATGGGTGTTTTTGTTGAATAAATGATATGCCATCATCTGTTCCATCTCTGCTATTTGATTTAGGGAATGTTTTATTACCCATAGATTTAGATAAAACGTATCAATCTTTTGCGAATTTTTCTTCTCGATACACGGCCGAAGAAATCAAAGAAATAACCCATAATGAGGCCTTATGGGCAAATTATGAAAGTGGTTTGCAATCAGACGCAGCATTTAGAGATTCACTTCGAAATGCTTTATTTCTAGATTGTTCAGATGAACAATTTGACCAAGCTTTTTCTGCTTTATTATTGGATTTTCACCCAGTTGTTTATGCTTGGCTAGAAAATGTAGGTAAAAAATTCCCCATATACTTATTAAGTAATACTAGTTCTATTCATGCTCAGCAATTTACTCAGGTGCCCCTGGGGCCTGAAGGTGAAAGTCTGTTTGCATTATTTAGAAAAACCTTTTTTTCCTTTGACTTAGGAATGATTAAGCCAGATGAAAATATTTATCACCATGTTCTGAATGAATTATCCTTAAAACCAGATCAACTAGTTTTTTTTGATGATAATTTTCATAATATTGAATCAGCAAAACGAGTAGGCATTGATGGAGTGCTCATTAATCCTTCGTGTTCTTTAAAACAAATTGACTCCTATTTATTGCAATTATGCTCATAAAATCTGCTTTGTTCGATTGGTTCTTTACTGGAATGGGTTGGAAGATGAAAGGAAATATACCCAGAGATATTCCCAAAAGTATAGTTATTGTATGCCCACATGCCACATGGGTGGATTTTCCTATTGGTTTGGGAGTGAGGTCTTTATTGGATATGAAAATCTATTTTTGGGGAAAGAAAGAATTGTTTAAAGGAGCTTTTGGTTGGCTTTTTCGTTGGTTGGGAGGCTATCCGGTTGATAGGTCAAAAAATCAAAATTTAGTAAGTGCCATCGTGGATATTTACCAAGCAAATAAATATTTCCATGCTGCATTAGCACCTGAAGGAACCCGAAAAGATGTTCAGGAATTAAAAACAGGCTTTTATCATATTGCTGTTCAAGCAAATATTCCTATTATAATGGTGGGTTTTGATTACGTCAATAAATGTGTACAAATTAATGACCCTTTTTACCCTAGTGGTGATTTTGAGGTAGATAAAAAAGTGATAGCTCAATATTATAAATCCATTCCTGGTACCCAAAAATCTTGGATTAAAAATTATTTAGCTTGAAAAGCCAATGCTGATTCAAACATTAGTTTAGCTGATTTTTTTGAAGCTCCAGATGGCCCGATGATTTGTACCAATTCTTGATATAATTCCAATTGTTTTTTTCTCGTACTTGAGCCACTTTCAAGTAATTGCTTCAATTTTAGCGCTATATGAGAAGCCGTAAACTTTGATTGAATCATTTCGGGTACAGCCTCCTTTCCCAAGATAATGTTTACTAAAGAAATGAATTTTATTTTAACCACTAATTTGGCTAAAGAGTAAAATAGCCAGTCAGTCTTATAAACTACAATTTGGGGAACCTGCAATAAAGCTGTTTCTAAAGTAGCTGTACCGGAGGTGACAATTGCAGCTTTGGAAACTTGCAGTAAGTTATATGTGTCATCATAAATGACATCTAAATCATATGAGTTATAAATGGACTTCCAATCAGATAATCCTGCAACATAAAAATGTACGTGAGGGAAAGCCAATTTTAATTCATGAAAGATGGGCAAGGCCACTAAAATTTCTTGCTTTCTACTCCCTGCCAATAGAGCTACACAAGGATGCTGTATCTTATTTTGAGCTTCAAAATAGGGATTAGGATGAAAACTGTCAATCGAATCTTTTAAGGGATTTCCCACATAATGTGTCGATATGCCCTGTTCTTCAAATAGTTTTTTCTCAAAAGGGAAAATGACATATAATTCGTCAATCCATTTTTTAATAACGTCAACACGGCCTTTATTCCATGCCCAGACTTTGGGTGCTATATAAAATTGGGTGTGAAATCCTTGTAATTTAGCTATTCTGGCTGCTTTTAGATTGAATCCACCATAATCTATGAAGATGATTGTATCCGGCTGAAAGGATTGAATCTGATTTTTGAATTTTTGAAATAAACCTTTTAGTCGTTGAATATTTTGTAATACACCTAGAAGGCCCATTATAGCCAATTCTTTATGGTGAATAAGTACTTCAGCACCTGCTTCTTGCATATCATCACCGCCCCAGGCTTGTATACTAGCAGTTGGGTCTAATGCCAATAGCTCCTTGATTAATTTGGAACCATGTAAATCGCCTGATTTTTCTCCTGCTAATATGAAATACTTCATTAATTTTCTCCGTAGTATTCTACTGAGTTTTTATTGGTTTCCACTAAATGGATTTTATGCAATTCAGCACTGGTAGATGCAGATTTGATTTTAGGAGCTAAAATTTTCCAAAATTCCATGACTAGATTTTCACAACTGGCTAATTTACCCCTCATAAAATCTACGTCCATATTTAAGTTTTTGTGATCTACTTTGTCTATAATCTCCTTCTTAATTAATTTACCCAATT
Source organism: Aquirufa sp. Wall-65K1 (assembly GCF_054558475.1). Classification (NCBI taxonomy): domain Bacteria; kingdom Pseudomonadati; phylum Bacteroidota; class Cytophagia; order Cytophagales; family Flectobacillaceae; genus Aquirufa; species Aquirufa sp. Wall-65K1. The sequence continues at coordinate 225,729 of NZ_JBPXKD010000001.1, forward strand.
CTTTTAGATCAAATACAAATCCTGTTTCAGGATCAGGATTTCCTTTCACCGTCACGATTAATTCAAAATTATGGCCATGCCAATTTTTATTGGCACATGGACCAAAAACTTCCTCATTCTTTTCTTCAGACCAGTTGGGATTATATAGCCGATGAGCGGCATTAAAATGTTCCTTACGGATGACGTAAACCATTGTTTTCAGTTGTTTAAAGTGAAGGTGAACTGGGAAAACATTAGCAGAATCACCATTAATTCTACAAAGGTATGGAATGCTATTGGGATTCTACGTAAATTTGAAGGCTAAATCTATATAATCTATTTAATTATGATCATTGTTACAGGAGCTGCTGGATTCATTGGTAGTTGTTTAATTCAAAAACTGAATGAGTTAAATTTCAATTACATTATCGCAGTGGATGATTTTTCTTTTGAAGAGAAAAACAAAAATTTATTCGGTAAAAAAATCAAAGAAAAAGTTGAAAGGACTCAGTTTTTTTCATGGTTAGATTCGAATTTCCGAGAAGTAGAATTTATTTTTCACATTGGTGCCCGTACTGATACTACGGAGTTTGATAAATCTATTTTTGATGATTTAAATGTGAATTATTCTAAAGAAATTTGGAATCGTTGTGTGGAATATCAAATTCCCCTAGTTTATGCTTCTTCAGCCGCTACCTATGGTTTAGGGGAATTGGGGTATGATGATGATGAAAGTAAAATTCCAGGTTTAAAGCCTTTAAACCCGTACGGAGATTCTAAAAATGATTTTGACATTTGGGCATTACAACAAGAAAAGAAACCTTTCTTTTGGGCTGGTTTGAAGTTTTTCAATGTGTATGGACCCAATGAATACCATAAAGGAAGAATGGCTTCTGTCATTTGGCATGCGTTTCGTCAAATTAATGAAAAAGGTAGCCTTAATCTTTTTAGATCCCATAGACCTGATTATGGGGATGGAGAACAGATGCGTGATTTTATTTATGTCAAAGACTTAATCGATGTTTGTATATTCTTTATGGAACATCGTAAGAATTCGGGAATTTATAATTTAGGTACTGGCATTGCACGTTCATTTAATGATTTAGGGAAAGCTACTTTTGCAGCCATGGGTAAGGAAGCTGTGATTAACTACATAGATACGCCATTGGATATACGTGATAAATACCAATATTTTACTGAAGCGAATATGGATAAATTACGTCAAATTGGTTTCACGCAGCCTTTTCATACACTAGAGGATGGTGTAAAAGATTACGTGCAGAATTACTTACTTAAGAAGGCTTATTGGTAATTTTTTTCCAAGCCTCTTCTAGAAATCCTTGGCCATAGGCAATTAACTGAATGTTAGCTGCGATAAGGCCAAGGATTGCTATTTTAAAGCTTTTTGTTTGAACGAGTGAATCTATCAAGATCCCCAACCAATACAACAAGACAAATCCACTTAAGTATTTTCCAAAACTTGGGAATACTAATAAGTTAAGTCCTACAAAGAGTAATCCGATCAGATAGCAAGCTGGAAAAAAATGAACCCATTTTAACTCATTCGGAAAGAAGCGGGAGATATTGATTCTAGCTCTACCAAAAAAATGCAATTGCTTATAAAATTGAGCAAAATCAGTGCGTCTTTTATGGTATATGAAAGCCTTGGGTAAAATGGCCGATTTGAAACCTAAGGATAAACAACGGATACTGAATTCTATATCTTCCCCCATCCGGGTGATTTTAAATCCTTGAGTAGCTTCCCAAACTTTTCGGGAAATACCCATATTAAAACTTCTAGGATGAAATGTTCCACCTACGTTCTTTTCCTTCCCACGAATTCCACCTGTGGTAAATAGGCTGGTCATACTAAAACTTATGGCTTTTTGAATAGGAGTAAAGCTTGGATGATCTTTATCCGGTCCACCGAATAAATCAAGATTCTTTTCTCGAATTCCTTTTTCTACTTCCTCTAAATAAGTAGGTTCAATTAAAGCATCGGAATCCAAGATGATAAAAAAATCACCTTTTGCCCTTTCAAAAGCATAGTTTCGAGCAAAACCTTGTCCGCCATTTTCTTTATAAAAATATTGGATATCTAATTTAGAGGCGTAGCTTTTTACGATTTCATTGGATGAAATGGTGGAACCATCTTCTATTACGAGGACTTCGAATGGCTGGTATTTTTGTTGAACCAAACATGTCAGTAGTTCATCCAACTCGTGTGGACGATTGTATACAGGAATAATGACACTAAAGAAAGTGGATATTTCCTTCATTTGAAGCATTTTTGAGTAGGGCAATTATGCTTTCCTCGTTTTCTCTAAGGCTATTTTACTAGCTTTTAGTATGTGCTCAATATGTGATTCGTCTAAAGCAGCAGATAAAAACCAAGACTCAAATTGTGATGGAGGTAAATAAACTCCTTGGTTCAACATTTCTCTAAAGTATATACCAAATTTGCTTGTGTCTGAGGTCTTTGCATCGCTAAAATTCTTCACTGCTGTTTTAGTAAAGAACAAAGTAAACATAGAACCTATTTGGTTGACAAATCCATCTATTTGAAGATCAGCTATTTGTTGACGTATTCCTTCAGCCAAAGCTTTTCCTTTTTTATCTAATTCTTGATAAACCTCAGGATGTTCAGTGATTAAATTTAACATGGCTAATCCTGCCGTCGTGGCAAGTGGATTTCCGGATAAAGTACCAGCTTGATAAACAGGTCCAGCGGGAGCAATCATATTCATAATTTCAGCCTTTCCTCCATATGCACCTACCGGCAAGCCACCACCAATGATTTTACCTAAAGTGGTTAAATCAGGTTGAACATCAATTAGTCCTTGGTATCCAGAAGCTGACAGCCTAAAGCCCGTCATAACCTCATCAAACATTAATAGACTACCATTTGCCTCGCAGAGTTGTTTAATTCCTTCTATAAACCCTGGTTCTGGAAGTACTAGTCCCATATTACCAACAACTGGTTCTAATATTACTGCTGATATGGCATTGGGATTAGCTTCAAATAGGTGCTTTAATGAGTCTAAATCATTGTAAATAGCTGTCAAGGTATCTTTAGCAGTAGATACTGTTACACCGGGACTATCAGGGGTACCTAGAGTAGCTACTCCAGAACCGGCTGCAATTAAAAATGAATCTCCATGACCATGATAACAACCTTCAAATTTGATGATTTTATCTCTTTTGGTGTAAGCTCTTGCCAATCGAATGGCAGCCATAGTGGCTTCGGTTCCTGAATTTACCAATCGAACTTTTTCGATGGAAGGAATCATGGAAACAATTTTTTCTGCAATTAAGACCTCATTATAAGAAGGTGCACCAAATGAAAATCCATTGGCTAAGGCTTCTCTTACAGCATTTTCGATGCTAGGATGAGCTTGGCCAAAAAGCATGGGTCCCCATGATCCAATTAGATCTAGGTATTCTTTGCCATCCACATCTTTCAAATACGCTCCTTTAGCTGATTGAATGAATAGGGGCGAACCACCCACCGATTTAAATGCTCGTACCGGTGAATTAACTCCACCAGGTATTACAGCTTGTGCCCGTTCAAAATAGGAAGCACTTAATGACTCCATATTATTTCTTCTTCTTAGTATTGGTGTTCTTTTGTTCTTTTTGTTGTTCCTCAATCGCCTTCATTTGCGTCTGAAGGTACTGTGAAAAACGTGATTTTTTTGCACCACCACCTGCAGCTATTTTCTTACGGTTTTCATCTAAGAGACGCTTGATTTTATCCTCATCAACAAATTTACGAATGGCTAATTGTTGGCCAATCGTTACTAAATTGGAAACAAAGTAATAGAAACTTAATCCTGCAGGAAATGAGTTCATTACAAACATAAAAATGACAGGAGTAACATAAGCCATCATTTTCATATTGATCGGTTGACCTGGTTGATCTGGTGTGATTTGGTTGTTATAATAACCATAGGCTAATTGAGACAAGGTCATTAACAAACAAAACAAACTAACATGAGAACCATAAAATGGTATACTAAATGGCAGGTCTAATACAGAATCAAAAGTAGATAAGTCATTTGCCCACCAAAAAGATTCCTGTCTTAGGTTAATTAAATTCGGAAATAACATAAACACGGCCATTAGAACAGGCATGGTAGCTAATACAGGGATACAACCACTTAGGGGATTCACACCTACTTCACCATATAACTTCATGGTTTCTTGCTGAACTCTAGCAGCATCATCCCCAATTTTTTCTTTGATTGCCGCTATTTCTGGTGCCAAAATTCTAGTTTTGGCCATAGATACATAAGACTTGTATGTTAAGGGCAATAAGGCAGTTTTGATAATCAATACCAATAAAACGATTAGCAAACCATAATTAGAAACAATACTTTCTAAAAAGTCGAATAGAGGGACAAACACATAGCGGGTGATAGGAAGTAAAAAGTCATAACTCAATTTGACATTTTTCCCAAAAGATGGTGCTACGTGTTTAATGATGGAATAATCATTTGGTCCAAAGTAAAATTTAAAACTAGATTTACCTGCGAGTAAATCTTGTGATGAACCTATGATATTCGCATCTAAGGTTTTTATGTTCAAAGAGTCATTTAAGTTAGGGGTACTACTTAAATAGGCCTTTTGAAATTGAAAACCTTGGGGGATTAAACCAGCTATGAAATATTTCTTTTTAAAGGTAACCCAATCCAGCTTGGCGGTGATATTTTCTGCTTCATTGGCCGATGGGTTCTCAGACAAATAATCAAATTCTTCATCTTCATGTAAAAGATAGTTGATGGTTGCTTTTCTTTCCTCGGCAATATCTTTCTCCGTTTGATGAATATTCTCTTTCCAATGAATTTGGTACTCAGCTCCTAAATCGGTACCTAAAGATTTAGCATCAATGGCATAGTTTAACTCAAATCCTTCTTTTGGGAGGCTATAGGTTTGTTTAATGATCTTTCCAGAAGGCAAAGTGCTTGTAAATTCTATACTTTGTGCACTTGATTTTGCCTGATAAGCTAGATCATTCAACTTTATTTTTTTGCCAGAGATTGGAAGCTCTACATCGAATTGATCCTTTTTTGAATCAAACAACTTTAATCCTGCTTTAATGCCTTGATTATAGTTTTTGTATGATTCATAATTCTTTAGGGTAACTGAAACAATTTTACCTCCGTAATTGCTTAGCTGAACTTGAATATCCTTGTTTTCTAGGACAAAAATTTCCTCCTTAACAACTAAAGCTGAGGAATCCAATGTTGGACTTACCGCAGGAGAAAGAGGAGCTTTTAAAGAATCTATCTTTTTGTTACTTGCTACGGTTTTGGTACTTGTTTCACTCTTAATCGGTTCTTTGGGTGCAAAGAAGTATTGATAGCCTAATAACATGGCTAAAATCAATACAATACCGGTAACTGAATTCCTATCCATAAGATATATCTAAATACTATTTTGAATTTTTTATAAAAGGAACAGCATGTTGGTATGCTGCTTTAACAAAATGAACAAACAGAGGCGATGGAGCTTCTACTGTCGACTTATATTCTGGGTGAAATTGAACACCCACAAAAAATGGATGATTCGGTAATTCCACGATTTCAACCAAATTACTATCAGGGTTTAAACCTGAGGTAAGCATACCTGCTTGATGAAACTGATCTAAAAAAGTATTGTTAAATTCATAACGATGCCTATGGCGCTCTTGAATGGCTGTTTTACCATAAATTTTATGAGCTAATGTACCTTTTTCAATTTTACAAGGATAAGCTCCTAAACGCATTGTACCACCTTTTTCAGAAACTTTTTTCTGATCCTCCATGATATCAATTACTGGATAAGGAGTCTCAGGATTCATTTCAAAAGAATGCGCATCTTCTAATCCGATGACATTACGCGCAAATTCAATCACCGCACATTGCATTCCTAAACATATCCCTAAAAATGGAATTTTGTTTTCACGAGCAAATTTCACCGCATTGATTTTACCTTGAATACCCCTTTCTCCAAATCCTGGAGCTACTAAGATTCCATCCAATCCAGCTAAGGTTTCTTGAATGTTTTCATCATCCATCGTTTCAGACGAAATCCACTTAACATTTACTTTAATTTCGTTGGCTACACCAGCATGTATAAATGCCTCTGCAATGGACTTATATGAATCTTTTAGTTCAACATACTTTCCAATTAATCCAATGGATATTTCGAATTTTGGATTTTTTAATTTGGTTAAAAAGTTTTTCCAATTGACTAAATTAGAATCTTTATCGTTGTAAATATCTAATTTGTATAATACTCGACTATCCAAACGTTCCTCTTTCATTAATAATGGAACATCATAAATGGTCTCAGCATCCATGGCTTCTATAACATCCTGTTCGGTTACGTTACAGAATAGGCCAATTTTACGCTTCATCTCTTGAGGTAAAGGATGCTCTGTTCTACAAACTAAAATGTCGGGTTGTATTCCTGATTCAGATAAAGTCTTAACCGAGTGTTGAGTAGGTTTAGTTTTTAATTCACCTGCAGAACTTAAATAGGGGATAAGCGTCAGATGTATAAATAAGGTATTTTTCTCTCCTAAATCCCATTTTAACTGTCGAGCAGCTTCAATGAAAGGTAAGGATTCAATATCTCCGACACAACCTCCGATTTCAGTAATAACTATATCAAATTTACCAGTCTCACCTAAGAGTAAAATGTTTCGTTTGATTTCGTCAGTAATATGAGGCACTACTTGAACCGTTTTACCTAAATAATCACCCCTTCTTTCTTTGGTAATTACATTGTGATAAATTCTACCGGTGGTAATATTGTTTGCCTGACTAGTGGGCGTATTTAAGAATCGCTCGTAATGGCCTAAATCTAGGTCGGTTTCAGCGCCATCATTCGTAACATAACATTCCCCATGTTCATAAGGATTTAATGTTCCTGGATCAATATTAATATATGGATCGAATTTTTGAATGGTACAGCTTAATCCTCTGGCCTGCAAAAGCTTGGCTAAAGAAGACGCTATGATGCCTTTACCTAATGAAGAAGTTACTCCACCCGTAACGAAAATGTACTTTGATTTCTTTGTGGTCCCTTTACCTGACATTGGGAATTTGTTTGTTTGGTTACGGGAAACAAAGATAGCAATAAAAGGCACACCGAATTAATCCTATTTTTATTTTATCTTGCATTCTAAACAGTTTTTTCATGTTAGCCTCCCCATTACAACTTTTTTCTGCTTCTGCCGGGTCCGGTAAAACCTATACGCTAACATTGGAATACCTGAAATTATCTTTGCGCGAAGTAGAATCTCGTGGTTATTTCCGTAGAATTCTAGCTGTTACCTTTACCATTAAGGCGGCAGAGGAAATGCGTTCTAGAATAATCAAGGCCTTATCGGGAATAGCAGCCTATCCAAATTTTCTGGATATGGCTGAAAAAGCTCAGCAAGAATCTTTGCAGTTATTGCAACGTATTCAAGATGATTTGGCTAATGAGGGAATCATAGTGAGTTTAGAAGAGTTGTCGATAAGGGCATCGGTTACCTTACAACAAATATTACAAGATTATGGGCTATTTTCTGTAATGACGATTGATGCCTTTGTGCAAAGGCTCAGTAGTTCCTTCGTTGAGGAACTAAACTTGCCCAGTCAATTTGAAGTGATTTTAGATATTAATTCATTAATGAATGATTTAATGGATCAATTACTTGATAAGGTAAATCATGCGGGTGATTCTGAGTTGACGGCCTTGGTGCTATCATTTGCTCGTCAAGAGGTATTGGATGGCAGAAATTGGAATCGGATTAGGCAAAGTTTGATCGATTTTTTGCGAATATCTTTCGATGAGCAATATTTTTCCATCAAACCCAGTATGGATGCTTTTGCTATGTCCGACTTTTTACTTATTGAAAATCAATTAACTAATAAAATTCAATTAGTTGAAAATCAATTAGTTGTTTTGGCCAAGCAAATTATTGATTTAGCTGATTCAATTGCTGTTCCTGAAACAGAATTTGCCCTTGGCACCAAAGGACCAATCAATTCATTTAGAAAAGTTGTGCTGGCCCGAGGTTTTAAAATGGAAAATTATTCATCGATCAGAAAAGCTTTTGAACAAAACAAATGGTATGCAGCTAAAGCAGCCCCAATGAATAAAATTCGAATCGAGGGTATTTCAGATAGGTTATCCGATTTAGCACAGGAATTTATTCAATTATATGATGATGAGATTAGGCGCTATCTACTTTATAAATTAGTAGCCAAAGATTTAAAAAAAATAGCCTTGATTTCATCCATAAATGAAGAATATCAAGTTTATCAAAAAGAACAATCCAGTGTTTCTATTTCAGAATTTGCGCGTAGAATCAACGAAATAATTTCACAAGATCCAGTGCCATTTATATATGAAAAGTTAGGTGATCGATATTTCCATATTTTGATAGACGAGTTTCAAGATACCTCTATTTTACAATGGAAAAACTTTATGCCCTTGCTGGAAAATACGGTTTCATTGGGTAAAAGAAATTTATTAGTCGGAGACGCCAAACAATCCATTTATAAATTTAGAGGAGGTGAAGTTGGTTTGATAGCTTCATTGTCTACTCAAAATCCTGTTTTATTAGGAAATAAAATAAATGAGTCTGAATTAGACCAGGGGCGTTTTGAATATTTGATGAATCAAATCAATTTAAATCAATTAGAAAGTAATTACCGTAGTGCTCCCGAAATAGTGGAATTTAATAATGACTTGTTTACGTGGATATCCCAACAAGCTGAATATCAAAATTTTAGTGCTTTGTTGGAACCTGTGTATGGTCAAAATATGGTTCAGGAACCTAAGATTTCCTCTCAAAAAATGTCAGGTTTGGTGGATTTTTATTTGTATCATAAACCTTTGAACACAAAAGAAAATCAAGATTGTGAATCTGAATGGATGTTTCAACAAGTAATTCATTTAATTGAACACAATTTGTCTCTTGGTTTTCAATTAGGCGATATTTCAATATTGACCCGTAAAAACAAGCAAGCACAATTTTTAGCTATTCAGCTAAAGGAGGCAGGGTATCCAGTAATTTCTGCAGACTCTTTATTGGTGTATTATTCTTCTCAAGTGTCCTTTATCATGGCCTTGCTAAAAATTAAAGTTGATTCATCGAAACAAGTATTACTTTTTGAGGCTGCTTATGCCTTAGCAGATGCCTTGGGTAAACCTATATCTTTAGAAGCCTTGGATTTTCTACAAAATCGAAATATTAAAAATGCCAACCACCAAAAAAATCTTCATCAGTATGTACAAGATTATTGGGGTATTTCTTTGGATAAGGTGTGGGAAGGAGATGATTTATTTGATACTGTTTATCAAATTTTGGGAATTTTTGATTTGTTCAATCAAGGCGAAGGAGTTGAATACCTGTTAAAATTCTTGGATATTATTCATGAGTTTTCTCTGAAAAACACTTCATCCATTGAAGAATTTATCAACTATTTTGATTTAAATAAACATAGTTTCAGTATTTCTTGTCCAGAAAATGTAGATGCTATCACCATTACCAGTATTCACAAGTCAAAGGGGCTTGAATATCCTGTAGTGATACTTCCTTTTGCGACTTGGTCCCATCAAGTCAGTGAACGAGATAAGATATGGTTAAAATTAGATGAAACGGATGATGAATTTTATGTAGAGGAAAAAGGCAATTTACCTTACTTTTATGCAAGGGCAAATGCCAGTGACCTAGACCATTTTCCTTTTTTAGCCGAACAAAAAAAGAAAGAATTAGATGCTATTTTCCTAGATTCTTTAAATATGATGTATGTAGCTAGTACTAGAGCCAAGCAGCATTTGCATATTTTATTATCAGAGCCTCATTCGGAAGCCCATTCAAGAACAAAAACTACTTTTAAACAATCAATAGGTCAAATCTTGGTAGATTACCTAAAATCTCATCAAATTAATCCAAATACCTATCCAAGCCATGCCGATCCTGCCTTTCAAGAAAGTAGTTCTTATTATTTAATTCGTCAATCTGCTTCCTTTGTAAGAAAACATTCTGGTTTAGAAAAGGACCAACAAGTGAATGTAATTCTACAAGCTCAAACCTTTAATAAACCATTGTTGCGAGTTAAATCTTCACAAACCGATTTATATACCTTAGCAAAAGAAAAAAGAGAAAAAGGTAAAATCATTCATGAGCAATTAGAAAAATTGAAATCTTATGAAGAAATAGATGAAAATACTCTCTTACCTGAAGTGATTGATTTGCTTAAAATTGATGAGATAAAGCAGTTTTTTAAACCGGATGAACTATATTTTTCTGAGGAGGATATTTTATTACCTGATGGAAATGTTATTCGTCCTGACCGAGTGGTTAAAAGAAACGATGCATTGATGGTGGTAGATTATAAAACGGGTAAAAAAGATGTGAAACATATTGAACAAGTTAATACTTATTGTGAAGCTTTGAGGAAAATGGGCCATAGTGATGTCAAGGGAGTAATTATCTACACGGAGGATAAAGAAGTTAATTATGTATAAAAGATTTGCTTATGTAATTTGTAGTATCCTGATTTTATCTTCCTGCTCACTTTGGAAAAAAACAATTCAATTTTTAGGCATATCTAGGAAAGAAGCCATAGAAAACAATTTTAGTTTAAGAGAAATTGATCAAATCATACAATCTGGTTTAACTTATCGAGGTATTCCGTATCGTACGGGAGGGACGGATAAAAAAGGTATGGATTGTTCTGGTTTGTTATTTCGAATGTATTCAGATCAAAATTTTCAGATACCTAGATTGTCAAAAGATCAATCTCAGTTTGGCTTACCTGTTTCAATTCAGCAAGCTCAAGTCGGGGATTGGATATTTTTTGCCACCAGTCAAAAAAATATCATCAATCATTCTGGTATTATTTCCCAAATTAAATCGGCTAATGAGGTATATTTTCTACATGCTAGTACCTCCAAAGGAGTGAGGGAAGATAATTTATATTCATCTTATTGGCTTAAAAGTTTTGTAAAAATTATTCGACCATTTAAAAATTAATGCAAGCTTGAAGGATAAAAGCAATGCTTGATGTATTTTTGCATTCTTTTTAAATAAAACTATGTCGAAAAAGGTAATTGTAATTGGTGCAGGTGGAGTAGGAAACGTGGTAGCGAAAAAATGCGCAATGAATCCCCAGTTTTTTTCTGAAGTGGTCTTAGCTTCTAGAACATTATCAAAATGCGATGCTATCGCTCAAGAAGCCAAGGAGATAGGTTTACCTATTGCCATCAAAACTCGAAAAGTGGATGCAGATTCAGTTCCAGAGCTTATTCAATTGTTTACTGAAGAAAAGCCTTACATGGTAATCAATGTGGCTTTACCATATCAAGATTTAACCATCATGGATGCCTGTTTAGCAACGGGTGTTCATTATTTAGATACGGCTAATTATGAACCCAAAGATGAAGCCAAATTTGAGTATTCTTGGCAATGGGCATATCAAGAGCGATTTAAGGAAGCTGGATTAATGGCATTGCTGGGTTGTGGTTTTGACCCTGGTGTAACAGGTGTTTATACCGCTTATGCCAACAAGCATTACTTTGATGAAATGCACTATTTGGATATTATTGATTGTAATGCTGGAGACCATGGCAAGGCCTTTGCTACTAATTTTAATCCTGAAATTAATATCCGTGAGATCACGCAAAAAGGGAAATATTGGGAAAATGGTCAGTGGGTTGAAATAGATGCTATGTCCATACATAAGCCTATTGAATATCCTAATATTGGCCCTAAGGAGTCGTATTTATTATACCATGAGGAGTTAGAATCTTTGACTAAAAATTTCCCAACTTTGAAGCGTGCTCGTTTTTGGATGACTTTTGGTCAGGCTTATTTAACCCACTTGGAGGTATTGCAAAACGTAGGTATGACTTCCATACAACCAATTAAATTCAATGGAATGGATATTGTTCCTTTGGAATTTTTAAAAGCTGTTCTTCCGGAACCGGGTACCTTGGGTGAAAACTATTCGGGTCAAACTTCCATTGGATGCCAAATTAAAGGTGTTAAAGATGGCCAAGATGCTACATACTACGTATACAATAACTGTCACCATGCAGAATGTTACAAAGAAGTTCAGGCACAAGGCGTTAGTTATACGACTGGCGTACCAGCCATGATTGGTGCAAGCCTGATGATACAGGGAGAATGGATGAAACCAGGTGTATTTAACGTAGAAGAGTTTAATCCAGATCCTTTTATGGAAATGTTGCAAATTCATGGATTACCTTGGCATGAGTTGCATAATATCACACTTCCTCATGAGTACTAGACCGAGAGAAGTTTATGCTTCTATACCTTCACCTTGCTTTGTATTGGAGGAGAATTTATTGCTGAATAATCTCAAGCTTTTACAAAAAGTACAGAAAGAAGCTGATATTGAGATTATCTGTGCTTTAAAGGGGTTTTCTTTTTATCATGAATTCCCTTTAGTTAGGCAATATTTAGCAGGGGCCACAGCAAGCTCCCTGCATGAGGCAAGGTTGGCCCATGAAGAAATGAAGGTTAAGTGCCATGTTTATTCACCCGCTTACTTAGAAAAAGAATTTGAAGAATTGACATCTTATACGAGTCACCTTTCATTTAATTCTTTAAATCAATATCATCAGTTTTATTCCAGAGCTGCCCAAAAAGGTATTTCATGTGGTATACGAATCAATCCTGAATATGCGGAGGTTGAAACGGACATGTATAATCCATGCGTACCAGGTTCAAGATTGGGTATTCGTCGATCTGATTTAGGTGATTCTTTACCTGAGGGAATAGAAGGTTTACATTCACACACCTTATGTGAAAATGATTCTTTTGTTTTAGAAAGAACATTAGCTGTTATTGATGAAAAATTTGGTGATTTATTGCCAAAGATCAAGTGGTTAAACCTGGGGGGCGGGCATTTAATTACCCGTGCAGATTATCAAGTCGACCACTTAATTCAATTATTAAAAAGGTTTAAAGCTAAATACCCCAATTTATCCATCATTTTAGAACCTGGTTCTGCTGTAGGTTGGCAAACAGGGTTTTTGAAATCTACCGTGTTAGATATTGTACATTCTGCAGGTATTGATGTGGCTATTATAGATGTATCATTTGCCGCCCATATGCCTGATACTTTAGAAATGCCTTATAAACCTCGAATTCGGTTTGCAAATTCTGAGCCACAGTTAGGAAAACCTACCTACCGATTTGGTGGAATGACCTGCCTAGCTGGTGATTATTATGGTGATTATTCTTTTGAAGAACCCTTGAAAATAGGGGATGAAATCATTTTGGAAGATATGATTCACTATACCATGGTTAAAACCACCACCTTCAATGGCGTAAATTTACCTAGTATTGGTAAAATTGATACGAATCAAAACTTTGTCTTGTACAAAAGTTTTGGTTACGAATCTTTCAAAGATCGTCTATAAATTATCAGATTGTTTCATTTAATTATCAGTTTAATTAGCAAAAATTAGACTGATAGAGAGTACGTTTGTACTAGGTGGTGATTTAAAATAGACTACCCGATTAGAAGATTTGTCAAATTTTCAAAATTTGACAAATCTCTTGGTGGAGAAGATCGGGCTCGAACCGACGACCTCTTGCATGCCATGCAAGCGCTCTAGCCAACTGAGCTACATCCCCATGCTAGACTGCAAATGTCATGATTTTTTAGGGAATTTACAATATTACTTAGAAATTTACCCGTACACCTATACCCCCTTGAAGATGAAAAAAGAACGGGTTGGGAGCTATTTCATTATAAAAACCTACTTCTCCAAAAAAGGATAAATTTGGCGCATCTACTGGATAAAATTCAATTCCACCAACGGCTGCTGCTCCAAACCCTCCATTGTTGGTTGGTGTTGTACTTCCCTTTGCATATAAGTCCCTAGAAGTATATTGTGGACCAAATCCATAATAAGTATGTATATCTGAATTAACTAGGGTAGGATGATGCCACAAATACAAAGCATTCATGGTAAATCCAATATTTTTAAAAGTGCCATCTTTGTAATTACGGTCAGTTCCCCATAAACCACCATAAGCACCAACATTGACTTCTATAGCATTTATCCCATTACTTAGGTATCTACGAGCCATAAAGCCTCCTGGTTCTCCAATTCTGAATCCAGATGCCCACTCTTGAATTTGACCAAAAGCAAACGTGGATAAACAAGTAAATAAAAAGATGAAAAGGCTCTTTTTTAACATATTGTTAAGAATAAAATTCTTGTATTTTTTGAATTAAAATTTGGTTCTCTTCAGGCAAACCAACAGTAATTCGAATGGAATCCTCACATAAAGCGACATTGGTTCGACTTCTTGTAATAACTTTTTGAGAAATCAAATAATTAAATAATTCCTGCGCTCTTTCCATCTTAACTAATATAAAATTAGCTTGAGATGGGTAAACCTTGACTACCTGAGGCATTGCTTCCAACTTTGAAATTAACGTATTTTTTGCATGATTTATTTGTTGGATGGAATTAAATAAAAATTCTCTATTCTTTAATGCTTCTAAAACTAGGGCTTGTGTTGCTCCACTGATATTATATGGGGGCTTTATTTTGTTTAAAATTTGAATAATTTGTGGATTGGCAAATGCCATCCCCAAACGCAATGAAGCCAATCCGTAGGCCTTTGATAGCGTTTGCATCACTATGACATTCGGATATTTATCTAATTCATGTATGAAACTAGGTTCATCTGAAAAATCAATATAGGCCTCATCAATCAAAACAAATCCTTGTTGAAAGCTATCTATTATTTTATAAATATCAGTTCGATTAATCTTATTACCAGTCGGATTATTTGGGGAACAAATAAAGATTATTCTTGTATCTGCCTGAACAGATGATAAAATTTGACTTACATTTAATTGATATTCTTTTGTTAAAGGAACAGAAATAATTTTCACATGATTGATAGAAGCACTCACCTCATACATTCCGTAAGTTGGAGGGCATAAAATAATCGAATTTTCCTGTCCTGCACAGGTCATTCGCATGATTAAATCAATCGCTTCATCAGATCCATTACCAATAAATATTTGTTCAACAGGAATATGTTTAATGTCTGCCAATTCATGCTTTATATCCCATTGCATAGGGTCAGGATATCGATTCCAATTAACGGGAAGAGGAGATCCTAAGGGGTTTTCGTTGGCATCTAAAAAAATACCTTCTTTACCTTTAAATTCATCTCTAGCCGATGAATAAGGTTTCAAATTCCAAATATGTGGTAAAATTATAGACTGAAAATTCATGAACGTGTATTTAATCGAATTGCCACGGCATTAGCATGTGCTTTCAAAGATTCAGCTTCTGCCATTGCTATGATACTTTGACCTAATCCCTCTAATCCAGCTTGACTGATACTCTGAAGTGTGATTTTTTTCTGAAAACTTTCCAAATTTACCCCTGAATAGGCTTTCGCAAATCCATTGGTTGGTAATGTATGGTTTGTCCCGGAAGCGTAATCGCCCGCAGCTTCTGGTGTGTAATTACCTAAAAAGATGGAGCCGGCATTGAATATGTGATTTGCAAAATCTTCTGCTTCATCACAAGCTAAAATCAAATGCTCAGCCGCGTATTCATTCAATAATTGTATAGCTTCTTCTCTATTTTTTACCATAATTGCCTTTGAATTCAATAAAGCTTTTAAAGCTAAATCTCTTCTTTCTAATACATTGACTTGTTTTTCAAGTTCAACCTGGGTTTGTTCAATAAACGATTCCTCTAAGGCAACTAAAAATACTTGAGAATCAACTCCGTGTTCAGCTTGCGACAATAAATCTGCCGCAACATAAGCTGGATTGGCAGTAGAATCAGCATAGATGGCTACTTCCGATGGACCGGCTGGCATGTCGATGGCAATTCCTTTGTGATTTGCAAACATCTTTGCTGCAGTCACATATTGATTACCTGGCCCAAATATTTTAAAAACTTTAGGAATACTTTCTGTTCCTAATGCCATAGCCGCAATTGCCTGAGCTCCACCTACTTTAGCCATTTTGGTTACACCACATAATTGAGCCGTGTAAAATATAGCTGGGTGTACTGCAGGTGTACATAATACAATTTCTTTACAACCCGCTATTTTGGCTGGTATTGCCAGCATTAATATGGTTGAAAATAGGGGAGCAGTTCCTCCCGGTATATAAATACCTACTTTTTCAATAGGACTTGCCTTTTGCCAGCATAAAACACCTGGACTAGTTTCTATTTTTTGTGGTACGAACTGTTGTGACTCATGAAATGCATGAATATTAGCATAAGCTTGTTGAATGGCTTTTTTAAGCGATTCAGGTACCAAATTAGCTAGTTCGTTAATTTCAGCGGAACTATAAAGTATGTCTTGTATTTCTCTTTTTTCAAACTTTAAGGTTAAATCTCTTAATGCTTGATCTCTTGAAGTGCCAACCTGAGTATATATGTCTGCAATAATTTGATCCAAGGACTGAGCATCAAGGCTAGGTCTTTGACATATTTCTGCAAAGTTTTCAAGTGGGGGATATTTGATGAAAGGAATCATACTAAAGAATCATTTTCTCAATAGGTAAAACTAAGATACCTTGTGCACCCGCCTCCCGTAGAGACTCAATGATTTCCCAAAAATCATTTTCAGAAATTACCGAGTGCAACGAATACCAACCTTTTTCTGCTAATGGCACTCGAGAAGGTGATTTCATTCCTGGTAACAAAGCTATAATTTTATCTAAATTCTTTTCTTCGGCATTTAAAACAACATATTTGGCATTTTGACCTCTTTGTACTGAATCAATGCGAAATGTAAGTTTGTCTAAAATACTTTTCTTCTCTGTAGTTAATGATTTATTAGCAATTAGTACCGCCTGACTTTTAAACACTTCGGCTACTTCTTTTAAACCATTACTTAATAACGTTCCACCAGTTGATACAATATCACAGATTCCTTCAGCCAAACCAATACTCGGCGCAATTTCTACGGAACCAGAAATCTCATGAGTATGAGCAGAAACCCCTTGAGATTTCAGAAATGAATTCGTCAAATTTGGGTAGGAGGTAGCTATATTTTTTCCTTCAAAATAGCTTAAGTCAGTATAAACTTCATTTCGAGGAATGGCCAATGATAAACGACACTTAGAAAATCCTAATTCTTTGACAATTTCTACATCCTTCCGATTCTCTTCCAAAACGTTTAAGCCAATAACGCCCAAATCTGCCACACCATCTTCCACATATCCTGGGATATCGTCATCGCGTAAAAACAAAAACTCAATAGGAAAATTACTTGAAATAGAGCGCAACTTAGAGCCGCCAGATTCAAATTTAATTCCACATTCCTTAAATAACTTCAATGAATCGTCACTCAGTCTACCTGATTTCTGTACTGCGATTCTAATATTTGTATTGCTCATATTTGTCATTTTCCTAAAATAGACAAGCCCCGAAATTTTCGAGGCTTGCCATTATTTCTGTTTAGATAAACATCTTAATGGGATCCTCTAGATACTGTTTTAAAGTTAATAAAAACGCAGCACCCGTTGCACCATCTACCACACGATGATCACAAGTTAAAGTTAACTTCATAATATTGGTAGCGTAGAACTGTCCATTCTTTACACCTACTGTTTCTTTAATTCCACCTACAGCCAAAATACATGATTCTGGTGAGTTAATGATAGACGTAAATTGGTCGATACCAAACATGCCTAAATTGCTGACAGTAAATGTATTACCTTCCCAATCTTTAGGTTGTAATTGTTTGTTCTTTGCTTTTCCTCCTAAATCTTTAGCTTCTGCAGAGATTTGAGCAATGGATTTTTCACTAGCAAAACGAATAACCGGTACTAAAAGTCCATCTTCTACTGCTACTGCCATACCAATGTGAACATGTTTATTTACACGGATTCTATCTTCCATCCAATAGGAGTTAACTTTCGGATGTTTTACTAGGGATAAAGCAACAGCTTTGATAACCATGTCGTTAAATGAAATTTTAACAGGTAAAACTTCATTCATACTTACACGTGCTTCCATCGCTTTATCCATGTTAATTTCCATGGTTAAATAAAACTCAGGAGCACTGAATTTAGATTCTGACAAACGACGAGCGATTGTCTTTCTCATTTGACTATTTGGAATATCTTCAAAACTTTCTTCCCCTGAGATGAAATTACCTGTGGCGCCTCCAGCACTTGGTTTATAGTTTTCTACATCCGATTTAGTAATTCTTCCACCTTCACCTGTTCCTTGCAACCAATTTAAATTGATATTTTTTTCCTTAGCCAAGGCTTTAGCTAAGGGGGATGCTTTAATAATTCCACCTTTTGAATCAGCTTGAATACCAGATGATGCTGTCGCTTTTGTTTCTACAGCTTTAGGTGCTTCTTTTACTGGAGCTGGAGCTGATACTACAACTGGCGCTGGAGCCGAAGCTACTGGGGCAGATGCTTGTTGTAATAATGGCTGGAAATCAGTTCCTGGCTCACCAACAATCATGATGATACCATCCACTATAACACCTTCGCCTTCTTTTGCTCCAATGTATAAGATAGTACCATCTTCATAGTTTTCTAATTCCATGGTAGCTTTGTCAGTTTCAACCTCAGCAATAATATCACCTGATTTAACTACATCGCCAACTTTCTTTAACCATTTAGCAATGACACCTTCCACCATGGTATCACTCATTTTTGGCATCCTCACAGCTTTTGCCGGGATAGCACTAAGATCAACTACCGGTGCGATTGGCGCAGCAGGTGCTGCTTCTGCTAAGGGTGCCGGACTCGCTTCCACAACCACAGGAGCAGCTGGTGCGCCAGCTAATAAACTTGAATAATCTTCTCCTGGAGTACCCACAATAGCAATGATTCCATCTACAGGAACAGCTTCGCCTACTTTGACTCCAATATATAATAATGTTCCATCCTCATAATTTTCCAATTCCATGGTTGCCTTATCGGTTTCCACCTCAGCAATAATGTCACCAGACTTGATTACATCACCCTCTTTCTTTAGCCAATTCGCGATCACACCTTCAATCATGGTATCGCTCATCTTGGGCATTCTAATTACTTCAGCCATTATCTTATTTTTAAAATTCAAAATTAAGCTTTACAAGCCTGTTTCGAAAACTATTATGTAAAAATATTTGATTAATCTAATTTTAAAACTGCCATAAATGCCTCTTGAGGAATTTCTACATTACCCACTTGACGCATTCTCTTTTTACCCTTTTTCTGTTTTTCCAATAATTTTCTTTTACGTGAAATATCTCCTCCGTAGCATTTAGCTAATACGTCTTTGCGTAATGCTTTTACTGTTTCACGAGCTATAATCTTTTGACCAATAGCAGCTTGTATCGCTATTTCAAATTGTTGTCTTGGTAATAATTCACGTAATTTTTCACATAATCTTTTTCCCCAATCATAAGCCTTATCACGATGAACAATGGCCGATAAAGCATCTACTTTTTCCCCATTTAACATGATGTCTAATTTAACCATGTTTCCAGGTTCATAACCTTTGTATTCGTAATCTAAAGAGGCATATCCTCTAGAAATAGTCTTTAAACGATCAAAGAAGTCGAATACTACTTCTGACAAAGGCATATCAAAAGTTAATTCTACTCGATCCGTGGTTAAATATATTTGATTAATTAAAATACCACGTTTATCCATACACAAGCTCATAATAACTCCTGTGTATTCTGATTTGGTAATAATTTGAGCCTTAATGTAAGGCTCCTCAATGATGTTAATTAAATTAGGTTCAGGTAAATCGCTAGGAGCAGAGACCCATAATTCTTCATTGGCGGTAGTTAATACTTTGAATTTTACAGATGGCACCGTCGTTATTACGGTCATATCAAATTCACGTTCTAAGCGCTCCTGGACAATTTCCATGTGCAACATGCCTAGGAAACCACAACGAAAACCAAAGCCTAATGCCATGGAAGTTTCAGGTTCCCAAACCAATGAAGCATCATTTAATTGCAATTTCTCCATGGCATCGCGCAAATCCTCAAATTCTGAGGTTTCTACGGGATAAATACCCGCAAAAACCATGGGTTTTACTTCTTCAAAACCTTGAATGGCCGATTTACATGGATTCGCTACGTGGGTAATCGTATCTCCAACCTTGACTTCTTTAGCTTCTTTAATACCAGAAATTAAATAACCTACATCACCTGTTTTAATAATAGATTTTGGTTCCTGCTCTAGACCTAATGTTCCAATTTCATCGGCATAATACTCTTTTCCAGTATTCATGAATTTAACTCGATCTCCTTTTCGAATTTCACCGTTGTAAACACGGAAAATAACTTCAATACCACGATAGGAATTGAAAGTTGAATCAAAAATTAAAGCTTGTAATGGTTCTTCTGGATTTCCTTTTGGTGCTGGAATGCGTGTTACTACTGCATCCAAAATGTCTTGTATACCTATTCCTTCTTTACCAGAAGCATGAATGATATCCTCTTTTTTGCAACCAATTAAATCAATAATTTGATCTGATACCTCCTCTGGCATGGCGCCTGGTAAATCAATCTTATTTAAAACAGGGATAATTTCTAAATCATGATTGATGGCCAAATACAAATTAGAAATAGTCTGAGCTTCAATTCCTTGCGAAGCATCAACAATTAATAAAGCGCCTTCACAAGCAGCAATGGAACGAGATACTTCATAGGAGAAGTCCACGTGGCCTGGGGTATCAATTAAATTAAATGTATAAACCTCGCCATCTTTGGGATATTGCATTTGAATAGCATGAGACTTAATGGTTATTCCTCGTTCCCTCTCCAAATCCATATCATCCAAAAGCTGATTCATCATATCTCGCTTTTGTACTGTATTCGTGAATTCAATCAATCGATCTGCCAAGGTGCTTTTTCCGTGGTCAATATGGGCGATGATGCAAAAATTACGAAGGTTTTTCATTTATTTAATCTATGTTTTACCTAGGTCATGGTTAGATTACCTACCAAAAGCAAAGGGTATATTCAATGTGTCTAGAAGACAAACTAATTATTTTAAATTTCAATAAAATGGAAAGTATATTTCCATCTTACAAATATAGCTAAGACCACTTGGCTATCCACATGAAAAGCTATTTATTAGCTAATTAAATGGCAAATTGCCTGATTATTTTCCTGAATGCATGATGGTTTCAATTTCATCCCATTCTATCGGAATGTGTTTCATCAAATTGTCTGTCCCGTTCTCAGTAATCAGTAGATTGTTTTCAAGTCTTATTCCCAATCCCTCCTCACGAATATATATACCTGGCTCACAAGTTAAAACCATGCCAGCTTCAAAAGGTTTATACTTATCCCAAACATCATGCACATCTAAACCCAAATGATGGGCTACTCCGTGCATGAAATACTTTTTGAATAATGGGGCATTTTTATCTTGTTTTTCAACGTCAGCTCTGGAAAATAGACCTAAATCAATCAATTTTCCCTCCATATACCTTTCTACTTCTTTTTGATAATCAACCCAATAAATAGTGGGACGCATCAGTTGACTTGCAAAATTTAATACATCATGAACAGCTAAGTAAACCTCCTTTTGACGTGGACTAAATCGACCATTGACAGGTATTGTTCTGGTCATATCGGCATTGTAATTTCCGTATGCAGCACCCACATCTAAAAGAATTAAATCTCCGTCATGGCAAATCTCCTTGTTTTCAATATAATGTAAAACACAAGCATTGGCTCCAGATGCAATAATCGGCGTGTAGGCAAATCCATCCCCCTTAAGTCGTATAAACTCATGAATAAATTCGGCTTCAATTTCATATTCTCCTACACCCGGTTTGGTGAAATTCAATACCCTTCTAAAAGCAGATTCCGTGATATCTATGGCCTTTTGCATGGCTTGTAGCTCTTCGGGCTCTTTCTTCATACGAATGGTATTCGTAATGGGAGCTAATCGCTTAAAGCTATGGGTTGGATATTTTGCTTGAAGGCTTTTAGTATAACGTGCATTTTGGGTTTCTACGACTGAACTATTTCTAATGTGTTCATTGTCAATCAAATAGATGTTTTCAGCTGTATATACCAAAGTTTGTAAAATAGCCTCAAATTGTTGATTCCATTGTATATTCTTAATTCCTGAAATCGACGCGGCTTCTTCTTTAGTGAATTTATGTCCTTCCCAAATGGATATCAATTCAGAGGTTTCTCTAACAAAAGCAATTTCTTTTAAATGCTCTTCTGGTGCATCTGGATATAATAATAGAATAGTCTCTTCTTGATCTAATCCAGATAAATACAGTAAATCAGAGTTTTGCTTAAATCCCATGCTGCCATCCGCATTGGTGGGCATGATATCGTTAGAGAATATAAGCACCATGGATTTTGGTGCTAGTTGTTTGATTAATTTTTGACGGTTGTTGATGTACAGCTGGGCTGGAAGTGCTTCGTATCTCATATAATTATTTACGACATAAATAAATGATTTCTCCTAAAGGCAAGGCCATTTTTTTACTTTCCTCTAAACCTATTTTTTCAATCATATTGATTGGATTTACCTGAAATCCAGATTTTTCTAATTGCGTGCCGTAGTCCCGACCGTAAATCCGTAAATGGTCATCTTGCAAAAAGTGAATTTCTCTTTCTTTGGGATCCGTAATGCTGGCATCTTCATACGTTGTAGGTAAATCTAAGCGTTGCGGACTTTGACATAAGGCAAATCCATCAGGTTTTAAAACGCGACGAATTTCTTGCATACAACGTACATCATCTTTAACATGTTCTAATACGTGGTTACAAAAGACAGCATCAAAACTGTTGTCCTCAAAGGGTATATGATGTAAATCCATCTTAACTTTAGCTAAGGGAGACTCAATATCAGCTGTAATGTAATTATCCCCTAAAAGCTTTTCAAAACGATCAATGAAGCAATATTCGGGTGCTATGTGCAATAACTTAGGTTGACTTTGAAAAAAACTGGTTTCCTTTTGTAAAAATAGATACATCAAACGATGTCTTTCTAGACTTAGGCAAGACGGACAAAGTGCATTTTCCCTGGGTTGTAACCTTCCATAGGGAAGGAATTTTGAGAAATTTTCTTGGCAGATTGGGCAGTGGACTTTATTTCCTTTTAGAAAAATACTGTATATTTTTAATAATTGGTGAGCGACCAACTGAATGTATTTTCTGGGAATATTACGTAAAATCCAACTAATGAAATATTTCATAGGATAAAAAAAGGGAAGGTATTTTCTAAGAAAAACCTTCCCCGAAAGAATGAATTAAAAATTACATTTCACGAATCCAAATGTTGCGGAAACTAACTGGATTTCCATGGTCTTGTAAACTGATTGGTCCTGCACCATGCACTGGATTTTTAGGCTGTCCAATGTACTCAGTTGTACCTTGAATTTTAGTATGATTTTGTACTACAATGCCATTATGTATGACAGTTACGTAAGCAGGAGTATCAATTCCTCCGTTGATGGTAAATTTTGGGGCTGTATAAATGATATCGTACGTGTTCCATTCTCCCATAGGTGAAGTCGCATTCACCAACGGAGCAGATTGTTTATAAATACTACCAGCTTGCCCATTTCGGTAACTTCTATTTTGATAAGAATTCAAAACTTGAACCTCATACATTCCTTGCATGAAAATACCACTATTTCCTTTTCCTTGACTTTTCAACGTTTCAGGTTCAATAGGGGAGCGCCATTCAATATGTAACTGATAATTTGTGAATTTTTGCTTGGTTGAAATATTACCAGCACCTTTAACAACGGTCATGGCACCATCTTCAACTTTCCATTTAGCAGGGCTGCCATCTTTAACGGTTTCCCAATTATCTAAATTCTTACCATCAAATAAAACGATGGCATCTGAAGGTATTTTACCAGGATTAACTACACGAACTTCAGGATCCCAAAATTCGGTTTTGTCTGGTTTGGTTGGATTTTCTTCGATAAAACGATGATCTTGTGCTTGTAAGCTAAATGCACCTGCTGCTAAGATAGCTGTGCAAAAAAGAGTAATTTTTTTCATGTATAATGGATTTAGAAAATCAAATTACAGCAATTTTTGGATAAAAAAAAACCGGTATATACCGGTTTCTCTTTACTGAAATAATGCTTATTTAGCGAAACTTGCTTTGATTTCTTCTACATCTACCAATTTGATAATCGGTCTCTGCTTTAAAATTTTGATAGCAGATACTTTATTATTCGCTACTGCGTGATTTCTTCTGTCTTTACGTTTTAGTCTAGTTACGGCCATGTCTTGATAAATTTGGTGTGCAAAAATACGAAATATCGTTTATTAATCAAATAATAAGGCTCGATTAATTAAATTTGTTTTTTGAAATTATGCAAAAGCCCAGTAACGCAAGAGGTACAAGAGATTTTGGTCCCAAAGAAATGGCCAAGAGAAACTATGTTTTCAATATCATTAGGAAGCATTTTGAACAATTTGGTTTTCAATCCATTGAAACACCTGCCATAGAGAATTTGTCTACCTTGACTGGTAAATACGGTGATGAAGGTGATCAATTGTTATTTAAAATTCTTAATTCCGGAGACTATCTTTCCAAATTAAGTGAGCAAGATTTCCAAGAAGGAAGTAAAAAGTTTACATATAAGGTCAGTGAAAAAGGCTTACGTTACGACTTAACCGTTCCCTTTGCTCGCTTTGTATCCATGAATCGTAATGATTTGGCTTTTCCTTTTAGACGCTATCAAATCCAACCCGTGTGGAGAGCAGACAGACCACAAAAAGGTCGTTATCGGGAGTTTTACCAATGCGATGCCGATATCATTGGGTCTAATTCTTTATTAAATGAAGCGGAATTAATCACATTATTCCAAGCTATATTTAGTTCTCTTCATCTGAAAGCAAATCTTGTAATCAATTCACGAAAAGTGCTAGCTGGGGTGGTCGACGTTATTGGCATGACCGATCATTTTATGGATTTTGCTGTGGCCATTGATAAATTAGATAAAATTGGTTGGGAGGCCGTATCAAAGGAATTAGCCGATAAAGGATTTTCATTAGATCAGTGCCAGGTTCTTGCTGATTTGATCGTATTTGAAGGAAATAATTTAGCTAAAATAGATAGACTTAGAGCATTTTTTAATGGCAATGATTTAGGTCTAGCCGGTATCAAAGAAATTGAGGATGTATTGAAGTTTATCCAACAGAATGGCTTTGATAATACCAATATTGTGTTTGACTATCGCCTTGCTCGTGGCTTAAGTTATTATACTGGCTTAATATTTGAAGGAAAGGCTATTGATATTCCTTTTGGATCCATAGCTGGTGGAGGTCGATATGACAACCTTACTACTGATTTTGGTTTACCTAATATGTCAGGAGTAGGTTTATCATTTGGTATTGAGCGTATGATAGATGTCATGGACGCTTTGAATCTTTTTCCCAATATCCCCGTCAGTGGTTCTAAGGTATTATTCGCCTATTTTGATGAAGAAGGGCAAACTCAAGCCTTTCAATACGTCAATGAACTTCGTAGGCAAGGTATTCCATCTGAAATTTATCCTGAAATGGGAAAAATTAAAAAGCCCTTTGAATTTGCTGACAAAAAGAAGATTCCCTACGTGGCGGTTCTTGGAGAACAAGAATTATTGCAAAATAAATTGAATCTGAAAAATATGGAAAGTGGAGAGCAAGAATTGCTTTCTTTGCAGGAATTGATTCAAAAATTATAGGTCCAATAAAAAAAGCCAGGAATTCAATCCTGGCTTTTTAAAATCACGATTCAAATTAGTCTTACTTCCAAGCCTTAAATTGATTGATTAATCCGTTGGTAGAACTATCATGGCTTACGATTTGACTATCATTTTCTAGTTCAGGTAAAATGGAATTAGCTAATTGTTTTCCTAGCTCTACACCCCATTGATCATAACTAAATATATTCCAAATAACGCCCTGGACAAATATTTTATGCTCGTACATGGCTATTAAGGCGCCTAATGTTTTAGGGTTAATTTCTTTAGCAAGGATGGAATTAGTAGGTTTATTCCCTTCAAATACTTTAAATGGAGCTAATTTTTCAATAGCGGAATCGTCTAATCCTGCTTTTGATAATTCAGATTTAACTACCTCCAAGGATTTACCATTCATTAACGCCTCTGTTTGTGCAAAGAAATTAGACATTAATAGAGTATGATGATTGCCAATAGGATTATGGGTTTTGGCTGGAGCAATAAAATCTGCCGGAATCATCTGCGTACCTTGATGAATCAACTGATAAAATGCATGTTGTCCATTGGTACCAGGCTCTCCCCAAATTACAGGCCCCGTAGCATAAGTAACTCTTTTACCTGTTCTATCTACGGTTTTTCCATTAGATTCCATATCTCCTTGCTGGAAATAGGCCGCAAATCGATGCATGTATTGGTCGTAAGGTAATATAGCCTGGGTAGGGGCATTCCAAAAATTGACATACCAAATTCCCAATAAAGCCAAAATGACCGGAGCATTTGATTCCAATGGGGAATTAGCTAAGTGCAAATCCATTTCATATGCTCCATCCAATAATGCTTCAAAATTATCATAACCTATGGAAAGGCAGATGGATAAACCAATGGCAGACCAAAGTGAATATCGACCACCTACCCAATCCCAAAATGCGAACATATTGGCAGAATCAATGCCAAACTTTTCAACTTGGGTTTTATTGGTAGACAAAGCGACAAAATGCTTCGATACAGCTTGCTCATCTTGGGCTGTTTTTAAAAACCAATCTCTCGCCGTAAAGGCATTAGCCATGGTTTCTTGTGTGGTAAATGTTTTGGAAGCAATTAAAAATAAAGTTGTCTCTGGATTTACTTTTTTTAATGTTTCAGCGATGTGCGTCCCATCTACATTACTTACAAAATGAACATTTAAATGCGTTTTGTAAGGCTTTAATGCTTCAGTGACCATCACTGGACCAAGATCTGAGCCCCCAATTCCAATATTTACGACATCTGTAATGCTTTTATTTGTAAATCCTTTCCAAGAACCCGAAATAACTTGTTCTGAAAATTCTTTCATATGAGCCCTAACTTGATGGATATCAGCATTGATATCAACTCCCTGTAAATATTGAGCTTGACCCTTGGGTTTCCTAAGTGCTGTATGCAAAACGGCTCTTCCTTCCGTTTGATTGATGATATCGCCACTTAATTGGGCTTGAATAGCAGATTCTAATTGACATTCCTTGGCCAATTTAATTAGGTGTTCAAAGGTTTCCTCATCGAGGATGTTTTTCGAATAGTCAATGAATATATCGTTAAAGTATAAACTATACTTTTTTTGTCTTTCCTTATCTGACTGAAATAGGCTTGAAATAGAATGAGTTTCTAATCTTTTTTTGTCAGTTAATAACTTTTGGTAGGCAGTGGTTTGGGTGAAATTAATGGTAGAAAGCATATTATTTATTTAATTAGCATGGAAGCAAAATCTGAATGATCGCCCAAAAATACATTATAATCCCAAGATTTGGAATTTCCTTCAAGCTTCCCTTGCTTGCTATATTGCCAAAAACGCAGATTATCTGCCTCTACAATCGTATTCGATTCATAGCTGGCTAACCACAAAGGGAAGTCGGTAAACTCCTCATTTTTAAATAAATCGGAGTACATTCTTACATTGGTATATAATATAGGTTTGGTATGATAATGTTCGCTCAAATAATCTAAAAAAGCTTTAATATCTTTTCTAAGTTTTTGATGATTCACCTGATTGGTAACCTCAATATCACAAACAGGGGGTAAGTCTCCTTCTTCCAATTGAACCATTTTACAAAAATTCTTAGCTTGCTGAATGGGGTCTCGAGTAGGAATATAAAAATGATAAGCTCCTGCAATTAATCCCTTTTGCTTGGCTTTTTGCCAGTTTACTTCAAAATTTGGATCCTGTAAACTTCTACCTTCGGTAGCTTTAATAAATACAAATTTTAAGGAAACTGTGTCAAATAAGTCCAATTCACTCAAATGGTTCCAAGGTACATTACCATTGTGATGGGAAACATCGATTCCATGAATGGGGTGTTTTTGAGGAACTTCTATTTGAACGGCATCACTGTACGAAAACTGATGCCCTTCATCTTTGGTCAAAGCATTTAAAATAAAAAAAAGAACCCAACAAAATATTAGTACAATAAATAGACTAACAATAAGCTGAGTTCTTTTCTTCAATGTAGTTGGATTGAGCACCAAATTTACAAAATCTTATAGATTTGGCTGTGGTGTTTTTCTCAAATATGGTTTTACGGTCGTAAATCCTTTTGGAAATTTGCTAACCGCTTCTTCGTTAGAAACAGCAGGAGTAATGATAACATCTTCGCCATTAACCCAGTCTGCTGGTGTAGCAACTTGATAGTTTGCCGTTAATTGTAAAGAATCTATCACGCGCAAAATTTCAGTGAAATTTCTACCTGTAGAAGCCGGATAGGTTAAAGTTAATTTAATCTTTTTATCTGGCCCAATAATAAATACCGAACGAACTGTAGCTTTTTCAGATGCATTTGGATGTATCATGTCATATAAAAGTGCTACCTTTTTCTCTGGGTCTGCAATAATCGGAAAGTTAACCTGTACATGATTTACTTCCTCAATATCCGGTACCCACTTGTTGTGAGAATCAAGACTATCAACCGAAATGGCAATGGCCTTAACACCTCTTTTACTAAATTCTCCATTTAATAATGCTGTTTTTCCTAGTTCAGTTGTACAAACAGGAGTGAAGTCAGCTGGGTGACTAAAAAACAATACCCATGAATTTCCAATCCATTCGTGAAAATTTATAGGTCCTTGGGTTGTTTCAGCGCTGAAATCTGGCGCAATATCTCCTAATCTTAATGACATAGCGATAGGGGTTTAAGGTGAATTATCTACCAAATTTATAGACTATTATTCAAATAAAAAAGCAATTCTAAAATAGAATTGCTTTTAACATTACACTTCATCAACAAACTAAAAACCAAATAATAAAAATGCTGTAGGAGAAGGATTCGAACCTCCAAGGTGCGGTTAGCCATATCGCAGAAGTGATTTAGTGGTCAACCCATTACGCTACGTTTATCCCGAACTCACCACCCCCGAGACAGGAGGGCACGTCTGCCAATTTCATCACCCTACAGTGAAATAATATTTACCTTTGTAATTATTACACTACAAAATTATAAATCATTTTTAATTTTTCAAAATTATTTAAAGAAATTCTAATTTTTTTGAGTAATTTTTAAAAATAATATCAATTTGTTGAAAATATTATGGATAAGAAATTCGATTTAGATCCTTTGGATTATAAGATTTTAGAAATTTTAGTGAGAGACTCCAATCTACCTTATACTGAAATCGGACAGCGTTTAGACGTTTCTGGCGGTACAGTACATGTCAGAATGAAAAAAATGGAGGCCTTAGGTATAGTAAAAGGAGCCCAACTATTAATAGATTATTCAAAAATTGGCTGGGACATCACTGCCTTTTTAGGTATATATTTAGATAAAAGTTCCCTGTATGAAGATGTAGCTAAACAATTAGAAAAGATACCAGAAGTGGTTAATATTCACTATACGACAGGTATTTATTCCATATTTGCTAAGATAATTTGTCGAGATACCCAGCATTTAAGGGAAGTGTTACATGATAAGATTCAGCGTGTAACTGGAATTCAACGGACTGAAACCTTTATTTCATTGGAAGAAAGTTTGATTAGAAATACACCATTATTTTAACTTATTTAGAATAGTTCTAATTAAATGCTTACATAACTAAATTTTGCTTTGTAATTTTGTGCTTCTTAAGAAACAATGGTTATGGCAGAAAAGGTAGATGACATTTTACAAGAAGTAACAAGTTCCGATTACAAATACGGATTTGAATCTCATTTTGACACAGATGAAGCTCCTATTGGTTTAGATGAGAGCACCATTCGATTTATTTCTGATAAGAAGAATGAACCTGAATGGATGTTTGAATGGAGATTGGCGGCCTTTCGTTATTGGAAGACCATACAAGAGCCAACTTGGGCCAATGTGACTTATACCCCAACGGATTACCAAAGCTTGAAATATTATTCGGCACCTAAGCCAAAAAAGCAGTTAAATTCCTTAGATGAAATAGATCCCGAACTTCGACGGACTTTTGAAAAATTAGGGATTTCACTGGATGAACAAAAACGTTTATCCAATGTAGCAGTTGATGCAGTTATTGATTCAGTGTCCGTTGCTACTACCTTTAAAGAAACATTAGCAGAAAAAGGAATTATTTTTTGCTCTATTTCAGAAGCAGTACGCGAGCATCCTGATTTAATTAAGAAATATTTAGGTAGTGTAGTTCCGGTTAAGGATAATTACTTCGCCGCTCTAAATGCCGCTGTGTTTTCAGATGGCTCTTTCTGTTATATACCAAAGGGCGTTCGTTGCCCTATGGAGCTTTCTACCTATTTCCGTATTAATGCTGCAGGTACTGGTCAATTTGAGCGCACGTTGATTGTAGCAGATGAGGATTCTTATGTTAGTTATTTAGAGGGATGCACCGCACCTATGCGCGATGAAAACCAATTGCATGCTGCAGTTGTTGAAATATTTGTTCATGCTGGAGCAGAAGTGAAATATTCTACCGTTCAAAACTGGTATCCAGGAGATAAAGAGGGCAAAGGTGGTATTTATAATTTTGTAACTAAACGTGGCATCTGTGATGGTGCACATGCTAAATTATCTTGGACACAGGTTGAAACTGGTTCAGCCGTTACTTGGAAATATCCGTCGGTCATACTTAAAGGAGATTACTCTATTGGGGAGTTTTATTCCGTGGCAGTGACTAATAATCACCAGCAAGCTGATACAGGAACCAAAATGATTCACCTAGGAAAGCATACCAAATCTCGAATCGTATCTAAAGGTATTTCAGCCGGTGTCTCTCAAAACTCCTATCGTGGTTTAGTTCAAGTGGCGAAAAGAGCTGATTCAGCTAAAAATTATTCACAATGTGATTCACTATTATTAGGTGATCGTTGTGGTGCTCATACTTTCCCTTATTTGGAAGTTAAAAATAATACGGCTTCGGTAGAACATGAGGCGACAACATCAAAAATTGGTGAAGACCAAATTTTCTATTGTAATCAACGAGGTTTATCTACTGAAACAGCCATAGCTTTAATCGTAAATGGTTATGCCAAAGAAGTGTTAAACCAATTACCCATGGAATTTGCTGTTGAGGCTCAGAAATTATTAGCTATTTCCTTAGAAGGATCTGTTGGATAATTTATTTGATTCCTCCAGTATGTAAACAAACGAGAGTACTTCCTGCCGGGAAGTACTTTTTTTTGAGCATATCAAAAATTCCAAACATCATTTTACCAGTGTATGTTGGTTCTATTGGTATCTGAAATTGATCTTGGAAATACTGACAAAATTCTAATAATTCGGGAGGCATAGAGGCATATTTACCAAAAACATATTCCTTGTTTAACTGAAGCTTGGGAAGTATGAGTTCTTGTTCAAGTATATGATTTTTAATTTCTTCCTCATTGTTTAAACAAAGAATACCAATGGTATTCAGGTTTGAATATTGGGCTAGGCCTAAAATTGTGGTTCCTGTTCCAACGGCACTAATTAAATAATCAGGTTTTAAACTTGCATGAATTTCGTCCACCAAATCTTTAAGCCCCATGATGCCTTCTTTTGAATATCCTCCCTCAGGAATTATCCAATAGTCTTCTTTTTGTATTTGATTAGGGATAATTTTTTCTCGATAATCACTTCTATCCACAAAGTGTAAAATCATTCCCCATGCTTCTATTTGTGTTAAATAGGTATTACTTGAGGCATTTAATTCCTCACCTCTAATTATTCCTATACATGGAATTTTTAATTTATGGCAAACAAAGGCCAAGGCATATAAATGGTTGGAATAGGCTCCACCGAAACTAATAATTCCCTTTTTGGGATTATCTTGGGCGATACGAATATATTCCTTTAATTTGCGCCACTTATTGCCTGAAACCGTGGGGTGAATCAAATCATCTCGCTTCATAAAAAGCCTGATTTCTTGTTCTGTCCATAATGGATGGAATAATTCAATAATAGGTGAGGGTAATAGCAAATATGAATTTTCAAAAACAGATATGTCCATAGATAATGAAATAGATCCCATTGAGAGTGAAGATGATTTGTTCGAACATTTCAATTTCACGGTGGACAAAGGTCAACAATTACTTAGAATAGATAAATACCTACTTCTAAAAATTTCGAATGCTACCAGGTCCAAAATACAAGCCGGTATTGAATCTGGTTCAGTAAAAGTTAATGGTTTGCAAATCAAATCCAATTACAAGGTCAAGCCTTTGGATGAAATTGTCGTGTCTTTTTCTCATCCGCCAAGAGATAAAGACATTATTGCTGAAAATATTCCCTTAGATATTATTTATGAAGATGAAGAGCTAATATTGATCAATAAGCCTTCTGGTATGGTTGTTCATCCCGCTCATGGCAATTGGGAAGGTACTTTGGTTAATGCTTTATTGTACCATTGCCAAAATTTACCAGGAAAAGGGGATATTCGTCCAGGTTTAGTTCATCGAATTGACAAGGATACATCAGGGATTTTGGTAGTAGCAAAATCTGAGTTTTCGTTAAATCATTTAGCTAGGCAGTTTTTTGACCATACCATTGACAGAACCTATTATGCAATTTGTTGGGGTGTACCCAAAGAAAGCAAAGCAACTCTACGGGGTAAAATAGATCGTAGTCCACGAGATCGAAAGGTAATGATGATGTTTCCTGAAGATGCGGAGCATGGTAAATTAGCCATTACACATTATGAGGTAATGGAATCTTTTGTTTTCTGTTCTTTAGTTAGATTTAATTTAGAAACAGGTAGAACACATCAAATTAGGGCTCATGCTGCGTCAATTGGACATCCTTTATTATCAGATGCTGCCTATGGTGGTGATAAAATTCGTTATATGAGTTCTATAGCTAATTTTAAAACCTTTGCAGCCAATATCATGAAGCTTTGTTCTCGTCAAGCTTTACATGCTTTTTCATTAGGATTTGATCATCCTAAAAAGAATGAACGAATTTATTTTGAGCAAGATTTTCCTGAAGATATCCGGGAAGTTTTATATCGATTAAGAGAAGTAACCAATCATGGCGCAAATAGAAATTAGAAAGGCTGGAATAGATGATGTTCCTGCTATTTATGGTTTAGTTAAAGAATTAGCTTTATTTGAAAAGGCACCGGAGGAAGTAAGTTCCACTTGGCAAGATTATGTGGAAAATGGATTTAAAGAAAATCCCATTTTTGCTTCAAATTTGATTTATTACGACGGGAAATTAGCAGGTTTTTCCCTTTGGTATTTTCGTTTTTCGACCTGGAAAGGAAAGAGATTTTATCTAGAGGATTTATTCATCAAAGAAGAATTTCGTTCTTTGGGTTTAGGAAAAATGTTATTAGACGAAGCTATTCTCGAAGCCAAACGCACAAAATGCACTGGTATGATGTGGCAAGTTTTGGACTGGAATGAACCTGCTATTCAATTTTACAACAAATATGGAGTCAAATTTGATGCTGGTTGGTTAAATGTTCATCTAGACTTATCCGTCTAAATGCACATTTCATTTAATGAACAATGATTTGCTTTTCGATATCTTCTAAGGATGCACCTTTTGTCTCAGGCATCATAAACATGACGTAAAAGAATTGCCCAACCATCATAATTCCGAAAAGACTAAATATAAATGTACCTCCAAAATTTTCGGTTAAAATTGGGAAGAAATTAGCAACTAATGCAGCTAATAACCAATGGGTCAAAGAACCCCATGCCATGCCTGATGCCCGTACCGAATTGGGGAAGATTTCAGATATAAAGACCCAAATTACCGATCCCTGACCAATGGCGTGTGAAGCAATGAACATAAAGATATAGATTGGAACTAAGGCATAGGATTCTTGATAAAATGAATAGGCGATTAAGCCTAATGAAACTATGTAACCAACCGAGCCAATATACATCAATATTCTTCTTCCGATTTTATCAATAAAATACCATCCCATGAGCGTAAATAATAGGTTAGCAACACCGATTCCAGCGGTTGAAAGCAAAGCACTTTCTTTTCCCAAACCTGTTAATTCATAAATCCTAGGAGCATAATAGATAATGGCATTTATGCCCGACATCTGGTTAAAAAAGGCAAATAGAAAGGATAGGAGCAAAGGAGTAAAAAACTTTTTTGAGAATAAATGCTCTTTTTTAATTTGTGCTTTGGCATTATCCATAATGCGTTTCAATGTTCCCTCAGGATCTGGATCAGCCAATGTCAACACCTTTAATGCTCCGACTTCATCATTTCGTTTCAGTAATAAGAATTGAGGTGTTTCTGGAGTAAATAGTATCAAAAATGAAAATAATAAACTTGGTATAGCCACCATACCTAACATATAGCGCCAATCGTCATCACCACCTTGAAGTAAATAATTGGAAATATAGGCCAATAATATACCCAAAACCACATTTAACTGAAATGAAATAACCAATTTTCCACGATGCTGTGGGGGAGCAATTTCAGATATATAAATAGGGGCAACCACCGACGAGGCACCAATTCCTAGGCCCCCTAAAAATCTAAATAACATAAAAAGATTCACGTCTGTAGCTAAAGCTGCGCCAAGAGATGATACAAAGAAACTAATGCCTATCCACAAAAGTGTTTGTTTTCTACCATATCGATCGGCAGGTATTCCACCTAAAGCAGCTCCAACTACTGTACCGTATAAAGCCGTAGCCACCGCTAAACCGTGGGTCCAACTATCTAAGTGCCACAATTTTTGAATAGCTAATTCTGCGCCAGAAATGACTGCTACATCTAGACCAAATAACATTCCTCCCAAACCTACAGTTATAGACCAGAATATGACGTGTTTATTCATATCAATGAAATAATAAATTGATTATTAATTAAAGATAATTAAATATATAAATTATTCAATTAGAAGGCAAGCTATTCCTTACTTAAAGCAAACTTACTGATACCGCTTGCTAACACTCCTAGGATTATTAAGAGGATCAATGCTCGATTGAGACCATAATATTCAGATAAAAAACCAATGACAACCGGGCCTAACATGAAGCCTACATAGGCTATGGTGGAGACGGCTGCAATAGCCATGGCAGGAGAGGTGTCACGAGTATTCCCTGCTTGAGAGTAAATCATGGGAACAATGGTAGAGATTCCTAGACCTGTGATAAAACATCCAAATATTAAAATAAATACTTGGGAAAATAGGACCGTTATAGTCATTCCAAGAGCAATTAACAGACCATTAATCAGTAAGATATTGCGTACTGATACATGTTTGGCAGCCCAGTCGCCCAATAATCTACCTATAACCATGGAGAATGCGAACGAAGAAAAACCGATGGTAAATGGGAAACCAGATAAATCAGGTAATGATTTGAAATACAAACTGATCCAATCAGCCATAGCTCCTTCACAAAGCATGCCACAAAAGGCCACAAAGGAGAGGATTATAAGGTATTTGTTTAATTTAAATTTGGCTTTTACTTCTACATTTTCTTCATCATTTTGTGTAGAATCAGTTAATAAATATCGATAAATAGCCAAAATAGAAAACAAATTACAGAGTGCAATTAAATAGTAATGTTGCTTTAATGTGATATCATATTTAATTAAATATCCTCCTACTATCGAGCCTAACATCAGGCCTATCGAAAAAATAGCGTGAGAGGAAGACATGACTTTTTTATTGGTTATTTTCTCTAAACTAACCACTTGGGTATTCATGGAAATATTTAAAATATCACCAGCCATTCCAAAAGCGAATAAACCAATAAACAGAAATAAAGAACTTGAAATAAACGTTAGGGCTGGTATAATGATAACATAAAGTATAACAGCCAAAAGACAAATTACCTTGGAATTA
Source organism: Aquirufa sp. Wall-65K1 (assembly GCF_054558475.1). Classification (NCBI taxonomy): domain Bacteria; kingdom Pseudomonadati; phylum Bacteroidota; class Cytophagia; order Cytophagales; family Flectobacillaceae; genus Aquirufa; species Aquirufa sp. Wall-65K1. Next base: position 261,633 of record NZ_JBPXKD010000001.1, read on the forward strand.
AAGCGCGCAATTAACAAACCTGCAATTGGAAGAGAAACCATGGAACCAATTGGTAATCCCATGAGAATACTACCTAATTCCGCATCTGACATGGATAAGAATTCTTTAAAATCGGGAATTCTAATTGCCCAAGAAGCAAAATTTAATCCGCACAGTAAAAATAAAACACTAATGGCAAGTCTAGCTTGAAGCATAGAATTCATAAACTACAAAAACATTTGACCCACTTCCTTCCAAGTATTGACACGTTCGTACTCGTGTATATGAAGATTATGTAAGGCTGAATAGAGTATGGGTTTTCCTGTGAAGCTAACCAAATTCTTTTCATGATCATCTATTAAATAATCGGCCTGAATAAGGTGCTTATGCCCACAGAATACCGTATGTTGCCAGCCAATAAAAGGGAAATGTTTATCCAACCAAATTAACTTTTCCTTCATGGATTCAGGAAATTCAGTAGCCGCCGAAACGATAAAAATTTCATATTTCTTTTGCAAATGTTTGACAACTTCGATAGCATCTTCTTTTACCTCAATGTCCAAGAAAAATCCTGGTTCCCATAGAAATTGGTTATTGGATTGATAATCTTGGTAAAAAGCTAATTTTAAGGCATCACTTTCCAATAAATCAGCATGATTATAATTTTTATGGAGGCGTAGATTTATTTGATCAATGATTTTTAAGGATGTATCTGCTAGCACATCATCCATATCAATGGCAATTCTTTTCATAGTTTGGGTAATAAAAAAACTCCCCAAAGATGGGGAGTTTTCACTAAAAAATCTAATTAAATTACATCATGCCGCCCATTCCGCCGCCACCTGGTCCGTGACCATGTGCAGGTTCAGCTGCTGGTTTATCAGCAATAACGCATTCTGTAGTTAATAATAATCCTGCGATAGATGCAGCATTTTCTAAAGCTAAACGAGTCACTTTCGTTGGGTCAATAATACCCGCAGCAATCATATTTTCATATTTATCTTCGCGTGCATTGTATCCGAAGTCATCCTTACCTGCTTTAACAGCATTGATAACAACCGAACCTTCACCACCTGCGTTAGAAACAATAGTACGCAATGGAGATTCTACCGCTTGACGAATGATATTGATACCTGTATTTTGGTCTTCGTTCTCACCAGTAAGCGTATCTAAAGCACTAATAGCACGAATTAAGGCTACACCTCCACCAGCTACAATACCTTCTTCTACAGCAGCTCTAGTAGCATGCAAAGCATCATCTACGCGGTCTTTCTTCTCTTTCATCTCCACTTCCGTAGCAGCACCAATGTAAAGGATAGCCACACCACCAGAAAGCTTAGCTAAACGCTCTTGTAATTTCTCACGATCATAATCTGAAGTCGTGTTTTCAATTTGAGCTTTGATTTGGTTAACACGATTTTCGATATCATCTTTAGAACCATTTCCATTAACAACAGTAGTGTTGTCTTTGTCAATGATTACCTTCTCAGCTTGTCCAAGGTATTCCAAAGTAGCATTTTCTAATTTGAAACCTCTTTCTTCAGCGATAACAGTACCACCTGTTAAGATAGCAATGTCTTCTAACATAGCTTTTCTACGATCACCAAAACCTGGAGCTTTTACAGCAGCTACTTTCAGCGCACCGCGGATTTTATTAACTACCAAAGTAGCCAATGCCTCACCATCCACATCTTCAGAAATGATTAACAAAGGACGACCAGTTTGAGCTACTGCTTCCAATACAGGAAGTAATTCTTTCATAGAAGATACTTTCTTCTCAGAAATTAAAATGAAAGGTTTTTCTAATTCAACCTCCATTTTGTCTGTATTAGTTACAAAGTAGGCAGATAAATATCCACGATCGAATTGCATACCCTCTACTGTTTTTACTTCAGTTTCAGTACCACGCGCCTCTTCAACAGTAATTACGCCTTCACGACCAACTTTCTCCATGGCTGAAGAAATCATTTGACCGATTTCAACATCGTTATTCGCTGAAATAGTTGCCACTTGTGCAATCTCAGTAGAAGTAGTGATAGGACGAGATTGAGTTCTCAAGTTTCCTACGATAGCTTCAACCGCCTTTTCGATACCACGCTTCAAATCCATTGGGTTAGCACCTGCAGCTACGTTTTTAGAACCAATCGTGTAAATAGATTGAGCCAATACCGTTGCCGTAGTAGTACCATCTCCAGCTTGGTCAGCCGTTTTAGATGCTACTTCCTTCACCAATTGAGCACCCATGTTTTCAACAGCGTCCTCTAATTCAATTTCTTTTGCTACAGATACACCATCTTTGGTAATAGAAGGAGATCCGAATTTTTTATCAATGATAACATTACGTCCCTTAGGTCCTAATGTTACTTTTACGGCGTTTGCAAGGGTATCAACCCCTCTTTTCATTTTTTCTCTCGCCTCGGTGTCAAAATATAGTTCTTTTGCCATTTTGTTAAATAAATTTTACTGGTTGAAATATTTTAAAGTATGAAAACTATAAAACTGCAAAAATGTCAGATTCACGCATGATTAAATAATCTTTACCGTCAATAGTAATTTCGGTTCCAGAATATTTACCATACAAAACAGAATCACCTACATTGACAGTGATAGGCTCATCTTTTTTGCCATTTCCTACGGCAACAATCGTTCCTTTTTGTGGTTTCTCTTTAGCAGTATCTGGAATAATGATACCAAAAGCAGTTTTTTCTTCAGCTTGAGCAGGCTCAACAACAACCCGATCTGCTAAGGGCTTGATACTTAATTTTGACATAATAATATAGATTTTAAGTTATTAACATATAAAAAGTCCTTATCATCTAAGGACTTTCCATTTATCAGCATGATGTGTGCCAAAAAATATAAGCTGTAAAATTGTCAGTATGTCGACAATTCTTGTCAGTATACTTATTTTGCTGGTGCAGCAGGGCTAGGAGCAGGGGCAGCTGGTAAAGTTTTACCGGCAGCTTTTTCTACGTTAACTGACTGTGTAGCATCGGTAGTACCTGAGGATAGAGTAAAATTGGTCAATAAAACTAATACCAAAATACCAATTGAAAATCCCCAAGTTAATTGTTCTACTAAATCACCTGTTTTTTGAACACCAAACATTTGAGTGGCACCTGCAGATGAAAACTCCCCACTAATACCACCACCTTTTGGATTTTGAACCAAAATCAAGATGATTAAAAGTGCAGAAAATAATACTATAAGTGAAATTAATACGGTGAACATTGTTTATTTAATTTAATTTATGTTTCAATTCGGAAATTCGAGCTGCAAAGTAAGGGCTTTTTTCAGGTTTAATCAAACTTAATTTTTCATACATCTCAATCGCTCTTTCGTATTTCTCTTGTCTTTCGAGAATTTTGGCAAAAGTTTCTGAAATAGGGGTGGCATTTTTTAGTTCTGCTAAATCCAATATGTCAGTATCTGTATCATTTGAATTCTTTTTAGGACGAGCAATGCTAGGTAGATTTTGTAAAAAGTCATCGATTACTTGTAATTGCTCCTTGACATCTGGTATGGCCGTTTTAAAATTATCTTTTTCAAAATAAGGAGAAGCCAATTCCTCTATGTCAAAAATGGATTCAAAATATTGCTTTCTCGAAGAAGACATTAAGGCAATTTTCTTTTGGTGATTAGGATTGAATTTTTCATTCCAAAACAATAAATAAAAATAGGGGAATGCTTCTTTATCCCCATCAAATGAATGCTGAAGACTCGAATTGCTTCGATCAATTTTATTTAAGAGAAACCATAAATCCTGTGCCTTATTTTCCATCGCTTACCAATCTCCCGCTATTTTGTTAAATAAATCTAAGATTATTTGATCCAATAGTTTGGGAATCAATGTCTTTTCAACTTGATTCAGAGTCTGATTCTGAGGAAAGTCCTGATAAAATGAAAACTCTTGATCGAAATTTTTATTCTCATCCAAACGATTGGTCAATCTAAATTGAATTCTTAATGTTAATCGGTTTAATCCGGCCTTATCATCAGAAGTAGGTGCTTGAGGACTTAATTCATAGCCTACAATAGTTCCTTCTAGTAATAAATCGGGTGCTTGACTGGTTAATTTTAATGAAGTATTTCGTTGAAAATATTCCTTTAAACGCTCATTTACATCCAAACTTAAATTGGCAGGACCACCGGCCGTTTCCATGCGAATGTTACTTATTTGAATCGTTTTAAGTTCTGGAGAAAGACTAGCTCCTTTGAAACTATAACATCCACTCAATAAAGGCACGCAACATAGTATCCAAGCCAATTTAGGCAATATCTTCCAAATCATATTGTTTAATTTTTCGATATAAGGTTCTTTCTGAAATCCCTAAATCTTTAGCCGCATATTTACGCTTATTTCTATTTTTCTTCAAAGCACGAATAATAATTTCCTTTTCTTGCTTCTCCAAAGATAAAGTTACATCCTGTACTTGCGCACTGACATCTTCGAAATTAACATCTTCCTCTAGTGTGGAATTACTAATAGGATGTATTTCAATGGGGTTAGGACTTACTTCAACCGCACTTGGGGTAGAAGGAAGCGCTAAATTCTTTTGTAGGTCAGTAAATTCAGGTTTGATGTCTTCAAAAATAGACATATTGTTTGAAATAATATCGTAGGCATTAGCATTGCCAGATTCAATAACTTTCAACAATATTTTTTTTAATTCAGTGACGTCTCTTTTTAAATCAAATAGAATTTTATAAAGAATTTCTCTTTCATTAATTCCTTCCGGACTGGTAAAAAAGTCTCCTTTAATCACCGAAGAGTTGATTTTAGGCTCATTAAATTCCAAATAATACTGAAGCTTGGAATCATCTACAATCCGATCACCGACCTCTAATACAGAAATTTGTTCAGCTAGATTTTTCAACTGTCTAATATTTCCAGGAAAACGCTGTTTTTGGAGTAAATCCTTTGCCTCTCGAGTTAGCATAATTGGTTTCACTCGGTGCAATTCAGAAAAATCTGTGGTGAATTTCCTAAACAACAATTCAATATCGTCGCCACGCTCTCTTAAAGGTGGCACGTAGATAGGCACAGTACAAAGTCTATAATATAAATCTTCTCTAAATTTACCGCTGGAAATAGCATCCTGAAGGTTAACGTTGGTGGCAGCTACCACACGTGTGTTGGTTCGTTGTACTTTAGAAGAACCCACTCGATAAAATTCACCATTTTCTAAGACACGCAACAACCTAGCTTGTGTACCTAAAGGCATTTCAGCTATTTCATCTAAAAAAATAGTGCCTCCATCAGTTACCTCAAAATAACCCTTTCTAGCTTCAATGGCACCTGTAAATGAACCTTTTTCATGACCAAACAATTCTGAATCAATAGTCCCCTCTGGGATGGCTCCACAGTTAACAGCAATGAATTGACCATGTTTTCTTTTCGACAAGGAATGAATAATTTTTGAAAATGATTCTTTTCCTGATCCACTTTCACCCGTGATTAATACCGTCATATCCGTTGGAGCTACTTGCTCAGCAACAGAAATGGCTCTTAATAGGGCAGAGGAGTTTCCTATTATCCCAAAACGGGCTTTGATCGCATTCAGATGATTTGATTCCATATTAATTGATTAATTCACCTAATAGGGTTCCTGAGGTACAATGAGTAATTTTAACATCCACAAATTTCCCTTTCATTTCTTCTTTTTTTGGAAAAACAACCACTTTATTGTTATCAGTTCTTCCAAAATGATGAGCAGCTGATTTTTTTGAATCACCTTCTACCAAAACACGTTGAATGGTCCCTAACATCAATTGATTTCTATAAGCAGAGTGGATTCTTTGTAAATCAATGATTTCTTGTAACCTTCTTTTTTTTATTTCTTCAGGAACATCATCGACCAATTTCTTTTCCGCCGGCGTTCCTGGTCTTTCTGAATAGGAAAACATATAACCAAAGTCATATTTTACCTCTTCTAATAAACTTAAAGTATCTTGATGCTCTTCTTCGGTTTCAGAACAGAAACCGGCAATTAAGTCATGTGATATACCACATGATTCACCTAAAATTCGCTTTATAGCTTTAATTCGATCCAAATACCATTCGCGGGTATAGGTACGGTTCATTAATTCTAAAATTCTATTATTTCCACTTTGCGCCGGAAGATGAATATTTTTACAAATATTATCATAGGCTGCCATGGTATGTAATACCTCGTCAGTAATGTCTTTGGGATGCGAGGTAGAGAACCTAACGCGGAGTTCAGGGGTTAATTGAGCTACTTTTTCTAATAGTTGAGCAAAGTTAATGGTCTCTTTTGTATCAGGATTTTGCCAGTGATAGGAATCTACATTTTGCCCCAAAAGTGTTACTTCTCGATAGCCAGAATCAAATAAATTGGAGCATTCTTTCAAAATTGAATGTAAATCCCTAGATCTTTCTCGCCCTCTAGTATAAGGAACCACACAAAATGAACACATATTGTTACATCCACGCATGATGCTAACTAATGCCGTTACTCCATTGGTATGTAGTCTTACAGGTTCAATATTACCATAGGTTTCTTCTCTGGATAAAAATACATTAACTGCTTTATTGCCATCCTCAATTTCCTCTAATAAACGAGGGAGATCTCGATATGCATCAGGCCCTGCCACTAAATCAACTATTTTTTCTTCCTCTAGTAATTTTGTTTTTAAACGCTCCGCCATACACCCTAAAATACCCACTGTTAGATGAGGATTCTTAGCCTTTAGTGGTTTAAAACTTTGTAAACGATGACGGATTTTCTGTTCCGCGTTTTCACGAATGGCACAGGTATTTAATAAAATAGTATCAGCTTCTTGAATATTAGACGTTGTAGAATAACCTTGTTCCATTAAAATGGACGTCACCACTTCTGAATCAGCAAAATTCATTTGACAGCCATAGCTCTCTAAATAGATTTTTTTCGAATAATCCGTCTGCTGCTGGCTGGGTGAAATTCTTGGTTCATCCAATCCTTTTATCTCCTCTGGTGAGAGTACTTTTAAATCTTGCATGAATTAATAATTGAATTAATTCACAAATTTATGACATTTTGTCAGACAATGCCTATTGAATCTTGCCAGAATTTAAAATAATTACCTGATCTGATTGATAGGTAAGGGCTTCGTTATGCGTAACCATGATAATACGTTGATTCCAATCCTGCTTTAATTCTAAAAACAAATCATAGAGATTCTCAGCATTATTTTTATCCAGATTTCCCGTTGGTTCATCTGCCAATAACAGGCTCGGGCGATTGATCAAGGCTCTTGCCACAGCTACCCGTTGCTGTTCTCCACCTGAAATTTGTCCTGGAAATTTTTTTAATATAGAAGTGATCCCCAATTTTTGAACAATCTTTTGATAGAACTCTTCATCCTCTTCAGTCAATTGTCCACCTCGAATGTAAAGAGGGAATTTTATGTTTTCTTCACAGGTGAATTCACCTAACAAATGGTGAAATTGAAATACGAATCCCATTTTTTTGTTTCGGAAGAAACTTTGTTCTTGTTCATTTAAACTAGTATATGAAATTCCATCTAAGTAGATTTCACCTGAATTGTAGTTTGTAAGTAAACCAATGATTTGAAGTAAGGTACTTTTACCTGAGCCAGAAGGACCTAAAATGGAAATTAATTCATTGTTGTTGATGGTAAAAGATATGTTGTCCAGAATTAATTGAGTCCCATAGGATTTGGAAATATTTTTTAATTCTAACATTTTTTTGTCTTTTTTTTAGAAAATACGTTTGATACAATAAGATTTTAAAAGTTTGGCAAATAAATAGTAATTTCACGAAATAAAAATTTTGATAAATGAATATTCACGAATACCAAGCAAAAGAAATTTTAAAAAGTTACGGGGTAAGGATTCAAGAGGGTATTGTTGTTGACAAGTTAGAAGATGCTACTTCAGCAGCTGAAGCTTTAAAGGCACAAACTGGCACAGGTTGGTTTGTAGTTAAGGCTCAGATTCATGCGGGTGGTCGTGGAAAAGGGGGAGGAGTAAAACTTGCCAAGAACATGGATGAAGTAAAAGAGCGCGTTTCTCAAATTTTGGGAATGCAATTAATTACACACCAAACAGGTCCTGAAGGTAAAAAGGTAAACAAGGTTTTAATTAGTGAGGATGTATACTATCCTGGCGATTCAGAACCTAAGGAATACTATTTATCGATTTTATTAGATCGTGGACGTGCATGCAATGTTATCATGGCATCTACAGAAGGTGGAATGGATATAGAGGAGGTTGCTGAGCATAGTCCTGAAAAAATCATTAAAGAGTGGATTGACCCACGTGTAGGTTTACAAGATTTTCAAGCACGTAAAATTGCTTTTATGTTAGGCTTAAGTGGTCAAGCATTAAAAGAAATGGTGAAATTTATTCAATCGCTTTACAAAGCGTATGTGGAAACAGATTCTTCCATGTTTGAAATTAACCCGGTGCTAAAGACCTCTGATGATAAAATTTTAGCAGTTGATGCTAAGGTTAATTTAGATGATAATGCTTTGTATCGTCATAAGGATTTAGCTGTATTGCGCGATATTTCTGAAGAAGATCCTTTGGAAGTTGAAGCATCTGAAAATGATTTAAACTACGTTAAATTAGACGGAAACGTTGGCTGTATGGTTAACGGTGCTGGTTTAGCCATGGCGACCATGGATATTATTAAATTATCTGGTGGTGAGCCCGCTAACTTCCTTGACGTAGGGGGTGGAGCGAATGCCAAAACTGTAGAAGCTGGTTTCCGCATCATTTTACAAGATCCGAATGTAAAAGCCATTTTGATTAACATTTTTGGTGGTATAGTACGTTGTGACCGTGTTGCCAATGGTGTGGTTGAAGCATATAAAAATATAGGAGAAATCAATGTGCCTATCATTGTACGTTTACAAGGTACTAATGCAGAAGAAGGTGCTGCCATTATCAATAATTCAGGCTTGAAAGTATTTTCGGCGGTATTATTAAAAGATGCAGCAAAATTGGTTTCAGAAGTATTGAAATAATTTTTTCACATGAAAATTATCTGTGTAGGAAGAAATTATGTAGATCATATCAAGGAATTATCTAACGAGAAACCGAAGGATCCTGTCATATTTCTTAAGCCAGACACGGCGCTATTAGATCAAAACTCGGATTTTTATTATCCGAGTTTTTCACAAGATGTCCACCATGAAATCGAATTGGTATTTCGTATTTCTAAAGTGGGCAAGAATATTGAATCCAAATTTGCCTACAAGTACATTGATGGCATTGGTTTAGGCATTGATTTTACAGCACGTGATTTACAAGCTAAACTAAAAGAAAAGGGCTTACCTTGGGAGAAATCCAAAGCTTTTAATGGTTCTGCCTTTGTTTCAGCTATTCGTCCATTGAGAGAAGGAGAATTAGAGCAATCTATCCCTTTCCGATTGGACATCAATGGTAGTACAGTGCAATCAGGTGAAAGCAATCTGATGATTTGGAATATTAGTGAATTAATTGCCGATATTTCTCAATATTTTACTCTTAAAACAGGTGATTACATCTTTACTGGAACACCTGCTGGGGTAGGGCCTGTGAAAATAGGAGACAAATTGAGAGGCTTCTTGTATGACGAAAAAATATTTGATTTAAACATCTCTTAATATGAGTTTACAAATAGGTGAATCAGCTCCTGCATTCAGCATGATCGATTCTGATGGTAATTTAGTTGATTTAGCAGCCTTAAAAGGGACAAAAGTAGTTTTATATTTTTATCCAAAAGATGACACTCCAGGATGTACTGCCCAAGCATGTAATTTAAATGAAAATTTAGATTATTTATCCTCTAAAGGATACCGCGTGATTGGTGTTAGTGTTGATTCTAATGCTGCACATACTAAGTTTAAGAAAAAGTATCAGTTAAATTTTTCTCTTTTAGCAGATACTGAGCATGAATTAGTCAATAAATATGGAGTTTGGGTAGAAAAGTCTATGTATGGCAAATCTTACATGGGAACAGCCAGAACTACTTTTTTAATTGATGAAAACGGAATTATTACAGATATTATAGCCAAGGTGGATACCAAAAATCATACGTCACAGATCCACTAATATATTTTTATGCAAACACAAGAATTAAAAAATGTAGCTAGCCAAGTACGTCGAGATATTCTTCGTCAGGTTCATGCTTGTCAGTCAGGCCACCCTGGTGGGTCATTAGGTTGTACAGATTTATTGGTAGGATTATATTTTAATGCCATGAAATTGGCTCAAGATGCCAATGGAAATGTTGTTTTCAATATGTCAGGTAATCAAGAAGATGTCTTTTACCTTTCCAATGGACATATTTCTCCCGTTATGTACAGTGTTTTAGCTAGAAGAGGTTATTTTCCTGTAAAAGAACTGGCTACATTCAGACAATTAAATTCTAGATTGCAAGGTCATCCAACCCCACATGAACATTTAGAAGGAATTAGAATTGCTTCAGGTTCCTTAGGACAAGGTTTAAGTGTGGCCATAGGTACTGCTCAGGCTAAAAAATTATCCAATGACACTTCAACGGTTTATTGCTTGATGGGAGATGGGGAACAAAATGAAGGTCAAGTTTGGGAAGCAGCCATGTATGCCCCACATCATAAAGTGGATAATCTAATCGCTTTTATTGATGAAAATGGTCAACAGATTGACGGACCTACTGAGAAAGTCATGAGTAACCGTGATTTAGAAGCAAAATATAAGGCTTTTGGTTGGCAGGTATTGCGCATGGATGGTAATGACATGGAAGAGGTTATCAATACCTTGGCGCATGCTAAATCATTATTAGGTCAAGGATCTCCAATCATGATATTGATGAAAACTGAAATGGGAGCAGGGGTTGATTTTATGATGGGCAGTCATAAATGGCACGGAGTGGCTCCAAATGATCAGCAATTAGCTGATGCATTGGCACAATTAAATGAAACTTTAGGCGACTATTAATAATTTACAATGAAGTTTACTTACGAAACAAAAAAAGATACTCGTTCAGGCTTTGGAGCTGGAATGGAATATTTAAGTCAAAACAATCCTAAGGTTGTGGCTTTATGTGCCGATTTAATTGGCTCTTTAAAATTGGAAGCTTTTATTAAAAATAGTCCAGAGCGTTTTTTCCAAACAGGAATTGCTGAAGCTAACATGATTGGTATTTCAGCTGGTTTAGCTATTGGTGGATACATTCCTTTTGCTACTACATTTGCCAATTTCGGAACGGGTCGTGTATATGATCAAATTCGTCAGTCGGTAGCCTATTCAGGTAAAAATGTTAAAATTTGCTGTTCACATGCAGGTCTAACACTAGGAGAGGATGGTGCTACTCACCAAATATTAGAGGATATCGGCTTAATGAAGATGTTGCCAGGTATGGTTGTTATTAATCCTTGTGATTACAATCAGACAAAAGCAGCTACTATCGCCATTGCAGAATATGAAGGTCCTGTTTATTTACGTTTTGGCCGTCCAGTGGTGCCAGTATTTACTCCTGAAGATCAAAAATTTGAAATTGGTAAAGCCATTCATCTAATCGAAGGAACTGACGTAACTATTCTAGCTACTGGACACCTTGTCTGGGAAGCTATTCAGGCAGCTGAAATTCTAGAAGAAAAAGGTATAAAAGCTGATGTCTTGAACTTACATACCATTAAGCCTTTAGATACAGCAGCTATTTTAGCCTCTATAAGTAAAACAGGTTGTGTGGTAACGGCTGAAGAACATCAAATAAATGGTGGTTTAGGTGATTCTGTTGCACAATTTTTATCTCAAAATCACCCTACACCTCAAGAATTTGTAGGGGTAAATGATTCTTTTGGTGAATCAGGTAAGCCTGCTGATCTAATGGAAAAATATGGTTTAAATGCGGCGGCTATTGTGGAGAAATCCATCAAAGCAATTGCAAGAAAATAAATTAAAAAGGATAACCAATTCCTATATTGAATTCAATTGGGTTTTCTCCACTGCTGAACGAAGTCTTGGAGAGAACCCATTTTTCATTTAGGGGTTTTGCTGGATTGATTACTTTGGTGGCTAAATCTAATCTTAATAGAAAATACGAGAAATCCCATCGTAATCCAAAACCTGTACCCACCGCTATTTGATTATAAAAATTATCTAAGGCAAAGTATCCATCTTTTTCACCTTTAGAATTGGCAAAAGTCCAGATATTTCCTGCGTCAATAAAGAATGCACCATTCATAGTACCAAACAACTGGAACATCCTAAAACGGTATTCTACTGAAGATTCCAATAAAATACTACCTGGTTGTTCAATTAAATTACTAATGGCATTATAGGCACCTGGACCTAATCGACGAGGTTTCCATGCGCGTAAACTACTAGGGCCACCAATGAAGAAGTTTTTCTCATAGGGTAATTGAAAATCATTTTCTTCTCCATATGAATACGCTAATCCACCGATGAATTTAAAGGCTAATTGGGATTTTCGATTCATGCCTAACATCTTATATTTCCTGTAGTCGAAATTAAATCGTACAAATCGATAAAATTGAATATTTTGATTACTACCCAAGATATTTTCAATAAAAGCAATTCTCTTGGATCCAATTAAGTTCAAAGTACTTCCTCCAGATTCAAGCCCCAATTGAAAGGATTCTCCAGTTTGTAATTCATTACTGGGTAAGAAACTGCGGTAGGCATAAGTAAAATGTATACTGGAGACAAAACTAGGATTAAAACTTCGGTACAAATTGTTTCCTTGTAAGCGTAATTCCTCCAAATAACTTTTAAAGGCACTTGCAGTGGAGGTTTCTGGATAATTGGTGTTTAATATATTGAGGTCTACCAAAGAAAATTGAAAAGTTTTAAAAGGGGATTTTCGCCATTGATATCGCTGAAATATTTTAAAATTAGTTCTTAAATATTCCGGTCGATTGATATAGTCATAGCCAAAGCCAATTTGCGTTTGTGAAGCATACAATGGTCCCAATTGTTGTTTTATATTGCTTGGTAAAAACAATCTAGGGAAATTCAATGTGGTACTAAGATTAACTTCTAGGTTTTTTCTTGCCTGATCAGTATTGATGAATCCTGCCTGAGCTTCAAAACCTATGCGCGCGGAAAAATCTAAATAATCCAAACTAGAAAAGACGCGTCGAACTTTAAATGAATTAGTTAGAAAGGGACCTGGAATTCCTCGAAAAACACTTCCACCTAATTCAGATGAGAAATTAAACTTTTCATTGGGAACTAATTCTACTTTAGGAAATACACGGGTAGAGGAGGTATCAAATTTGATAGAAACTGATTTAAATTGATCAGATGCATAGATATTTTGAAGGCTTTGATTTAATTGATCTACGGAATATAAATCACCCTCCTTAAAGGTAACCAGTCTACTTAGTGCAGTTGTATTTAAAATGCCCAAATTACTGGAATCAGTATATTGATTGTTGACAAAACTAGCCTTTCCAAAACGAAATAAGCGATCATATTGGCGATTGGTGTTGACTTCTTTAAAATCTGGTATTTTATATATAATCCCCACCCGTAATAAGCTAGAATCCTGTAAGTCATTGAGCTTTAAGCCTACAGCTTCATTGGAAAAATAAAAATAACCCTGATTCTTTAAATAATGGGTAATATTTTCTTTCTCCTTTTTTAATAAATCAAGGTTTAGTCGATCATTATTAGAAATAACACTTTCATTGGCATAATAGGCATCAATTTTCTTTCCTAACTGAGGATTGTCTACTAAAAATGAATCTTTTTTAGAAAAGGTGCTGAGGGCATTTTCATCAATGTGAAAAGTTACGTTGACCAATTTTTCGGATTTTTTAATCGTATCAACATCCAAAGTGACTCGATTTCTTAAAAAACCATTATTTCGATAATATTTATATATGGCCTCTTTGGTAACTTCTATATAGGCTTTATTTAAGCTAGGATTGGGGGTATTGAAAAATTGTATAAAGGCGGGAGATTTACCTAAAGAATCCTTTAATTTCCTTTTAACTTCAAAATATCCATATACTTTCGGTGAAAATATTCTAGCGTAGGATTCCTTTAAACCAAGTATATTTGTTCTTAAATCTTCTTTCGAGATTAACTTATTACCTTGAATGTCGATTCGGTTTACTTTGTACTCCGAAAATTTGAATTGGCGATAACCCGTGCAGGAATAAAATAGTGCCTGAGTGAGTATTAATCCAATAAGTATATTTCTAGATTTCAAATGATGCTAACGAATAAACAAATAAAGTTAATTAATTCTCTACATTCTAAAAAAGGACGATCAGAGAACGAACTATTTTTGGTGGAAGGAGAGAAAGGTATACAAGAAGTAATGGATTCTGATTTTAAGGTAGAATTTCTAGTAGTTAACGTCGAATATCAACATCTATTTTCTAATACATCGATTCCTATATATTTTGTACCTAAAGAGGATATAACCAAGTTAAGTACCTTAACCATTAATCAATTCGGATTAGCGGTAGTTCAAAGTAAATCAGCTCTTAAATTCAATACATTAGATGATATTGTATTGGTTTTAGATGGTGTTAGGGACCCAGGAAATTTAGGTACCATCATTCGGATATGTGATTGGTATGGTGTGAAACAAATCGTTTGTTCTAATGATTGTACAGAGTTTTACAATCCAAAGGTTATTTCGGCCACAATGGGTTCATTTAAACGGGTAAAATGCATTTATGTAGATTTACTGGAATTCTTTAGATCTCATCCTAATCATAAGGTAATTGCTGCGGATTTATCTGGGGAAAATCTACATCACTTCCAATTCCCTAACAAAGCTTTTATTGTGATGGGAAGTGAATCGCATGGTATTAGACCAGAAATTAGTGCAAGTATTCAGCAAAAAATCACAATTCCTCGCTTTGGCGAAGCAGAATCTCTAAATGTGGCTATTTCGACAGGTATTATATTAGACCAACTAAGACGATTTTAATCTTTTTCAGGTCGTAAATATAATTCAATGAAGTAGTGTGCCAAGTATAGCATTGGAGTAAAAAGAATGGCTATAATGAATTTGTAGAGGTAATTATTGAATGATACATTCATCCACTGACCAAAACTCCAATTTCCAAAGAAATAAAAGGCGATTCCAATAACTAATACACTATCAATCAACTGAGAGATTAGGGTAGATCCTGTTGCTCTCAGCCAAATGTGTTTTTGGCCTGTTCTGGATTTAATTTTTTCAAATACTAAGGCATCCAGCATTTGACTAACTAAAAAGGCAGTCAATGAACCTGTTATAATGCCTAAACCTTGCCTGAATATTCTAGCAAATGAATCATTGATATTAAATCCATTGGAATTGTTTACTTGTAGCCAGAAATCGGCTGGAACTAATAATGTGGCCCAATAGATAATTAGGAATGAATAAGCAATAAATAGGGCAGTCGTATAGGATATGAAACGAACTCCTTTTTTTCCAAAATAATCATTGATTATATCAGACGTAATAAATACAATTGGCCAATTTAATGCACCAGCCGTTTGATTAAAATCCCACTTGTCACCCCAAGGAGTTAATAATCCCAATGGGGAGAAACCTAAAGATTTTTCTATGCTGACAATTTTAACTCCAATAATCTCGGCTATAATAGCATTGGTTAAAAATATTCCGAATAGGAAAATAAATAACTTTTGTTTTCGAGAAAATTGGTTAAAAATCATCTTCTATAATTGTCAAAATGCAAGGCAATCTTATCTAATGCTAAAGAAAGCTGCTCTACATGAGGTAAAAACACAATCCTAAAATGATCTCTTTGTTTGAAATTAAAGCCTCGGCCAGCTACCACAAGGATTTTTTGCTCTTCCAATAAAGACATCACAAAGTGTTCATCATCCTCAAAGGTGAATTTGCCTAAATCGATTTTGGGAAAGAGGTATAATGCCCCTTTAGGTTTGACACAAGAAACACCATCAATGGCATTTAATTTTTCGTAAGCTAATTGCATTTGTTTATACAACCTACCACCCGGTGCAACTAAATCATTAATGGATTGATAACCACCCAAAGCAGTTTGAATGCCAAATTGAGTAATTACATTGGCGCATAAACGAGTACTAAACAAAAAATTAAGTCCTTCAATGTATGATTTGGCTTTATGTTTTGCACCTGTTAATATCATCCATCCACCACGAAATCCGGCAGCCCGGTAGTTTTTAGATAAGCCACCCATGGTAACAATTAAGATTTCGTCACTTAATCCTGCGGCGGAATAGTGTTCATGTTGATCAAACAAAATCTTATCATATATTTCATCAGAAAATAGGATTAACTTATGTTTAATCGCCAATTGAACAATTTTATCTACTGTATCTTTAGAGTAAACAGCGCCTGTAGGATTATTAGGGTTAATCAAAACAATGGCTCTGCACTTATCTGTAATTTTAGCTTCCATGTCAGCTAAATCGGGCTGCCAATCTGAAGTTTCATCACATACATAATGTATGGAATTACCACCAGCTAAGCCTACTACGGTAGTCCATAATGGATAATCAGGCGATGGAATTAAAACTTCATCATCAGGGTTCAATAATGCCATCATGACCAAAGAAATTAATTCACTAACCCCATTTCCTATATAAATATCTTCAATTAGGATATTTTTGACGCCCTTGTTCTGGTAATATTGCATAACTGCCTTTCGGGCAGCAAATAAACCTCGAGAATCAGTATATCCTTGTGCATTACGGATATTAACAATGATATCATGAACTATTTCATCGGGTGTTTCAAAACCAAATGCAGCAGGATTGCCTATATTGAGGGAAGTAATTTTATAACCCTGATTCTGAAGTGCCAAAGCTTTGTCATAAACAGGCCCCCTGATTTCATACTTCAAATGCTCTAACCTGCTACTTTTTAATATATCCATTGAAAAAAAATAAGAATTGTAAAAATAGTAATTTACTTTTGAATTGTTTTTAAGCACACTCAATGAATTTCACCCAGCTTTTTATCATTCTATTGAGTTTATTTTCAAGTATTTACCTATTAATACTATGGAAGTATTGGCGTAATTCACGAGGTATTTTTCGCATTTCGGGAATATTTATTTTTAAATTATTGGCTAGGTTAAGTATATTTCTGCTCTTTTTCTGGCTATTCATATACTTTTTGGAACCTTCCAATACTTCAATCTCCTTATCAGAACCGGTCAAAGTAAGTTATTGGGTACCTGAAAATTATACTCAATCAAAAGACCGCTGGCAAGAAGCCCAAAATTTAATAAGTGAAGATTTGAAAAGGAACACGGCAGCCTTTGTATCCTTGGAAATAATTTCTGCTCAATTGGACGCTAAAGAGACTTTGATTCCCAATACTCCCATCGAATCCTTTTTAGGTTTAATAGAAAATCCTGAAGTATTGAATTTTCATCACCATGCTGAAATGAAAAGAAACAAAACAGAGGGTAGGGGGAATCAGGTTTTTAGACCCATTAGCAAAAAGGTCCAAATTGGAAAGGATAGTAAAGAATTCATCTTAAGTAATCAAGAAACATCTTATTTTACTTTTCTTAGCTCGAATAATTGGACTGAATTAGTCGATATGAAGGTATATTTATTAATTTTGTTATTGATTTTAATCACAACGGATTTACTCTTTATTCTGCATATAATTAAGATATAGTTTGTTTACATCTTATTTGTACATTTTCTTGTTGATTTATCAAGGCTTATTCTCCAATAGAGCGAGCGTATACAATAAAGACATACAACAGGTTAATTATTTAATCAAAAACAAACGAAATGCAGAAGCATTGTATTGGATTAAAAAAGCTAAGGGTAAAGATATTTTCATCAACAAAGAATTAGAGAAAACGCAGGCTTTATTAAATATTCGCTTGAATCAAACGGTAGAAAACAGGATTCGTTTTTCTAGTACAGATTCAAATGAATTATTAATTCAGGCTGCTATATTAGAAAAACAAGGGAATATTGACCAGGCTATTACTTTGATTGAAAATGGAATTAAAGAAAACCCAGTTTCAGATACCCTCATTAAACAATTTGAAATTTATGCCTACAAATGGAGGAAGCTACTTCCCATTTTAAAAATGGCTAAGCAAAATCAATTGTTGCAAGAACAACAAAATATGAATCGGGTAAATACCAAGGAAGCCTTGGGTTTATTGGATTTAATGAAAAAGAAGGAACGAATTTTAACATATTAAGCATGGAAAATAAGGCTCAAGGTCAGTTTAATTTTAAAAACCAAACGGCTTTTTATCGCGGTAAAGTAAGGGATGTATACAGCATCGGAGATGATCGTTTATTGATGATAACTTCGGATCGTATTTCTGCCTTCGATGTTATTTTACCTAGAACTATTCCTTTCAAGGGTCAAGTTTTAAATCAAATAGCAACCTATTTTTTAAATAAAACTAGAGATATTATTCCCAATTGGTTAATTGATACTCCAGATCCAAATGCAGCCTATGGATATAAATGCACGCCCATTCCTATTGAAATGGTAGTTCGTGGATATGTAGCGGGTCATTTATGGAGAGAATATAAAGCAGGAAAAAGAGAAGTTTGCGGTGTATCACTACCTGAAGGGTTAAAAGAAAACGACCGTTTACCTAATCCAATTATTACTCCTACTACGAAAGCCAGTGAAGGTCATGATGAGGATATTTCAATTGAGAAAATATTAGAATTAGGAATAGTTTCTCCTGATATCATGAATCAGTTAAGTCAAAAGGCCTTAGCATTATTTGAACGTGGAACCCAAATGGCCAAGGAAAAGGGATTGATTTTGGTTGATACCAAATATGAATTTGGTATGCTAAACGGAGAAATTATGCTGATGGATGAAATCCACACGCCAGATTCATCCCGCTATTTTTATGCGAATACCTACCAAGAATTACTAGAAAAGGGCTTGGCACAAAAACAACTTTCCAAGGAATTTGTCAGAGAATGGCTAATTGCTAACGGATTTCAAGGAAAAGAAGGTCAACAAGTTCCGACCATTACGGATGCCTTTGTTGAAGAAATTTCCCAGCGATATATCTTGCTATTTGAAGAGATAACTGGTCAAAAATTCAAAAAGGAACCACAAGAAAATTTAGAAGAACGTATATTTAATCACGTAAACCAATATTTAGAAAATGTCAACTAATGCTTTATTTCAACTAGATCAAAACGAAAGTTATGCTTTAATTGATTGGAAAGGAGAAACCTTAGTTCAAAGCAATTATGAAGAATTAGAAAATGTCGTTCGATTGCTTTTCAAGAAAGAATACACCAATATGATATTGAATATCTCCAAGGTAAGCGAATTGGATGGATATGGCGTATCGGCTATTCGAAAAGGAACCAAAATTTGTTCTAATGAATCAGGTTTATTTGTGGTAGTGACGAAAGAAGAATCAGTTGTAGATCGCTTGGATCAAGCGAAAATTGAAAATCTAACGATTCTGAATACAGTAAGAGAAGGAGTTGATGCCATTTATCTAAATGATTTGGAAAATGATTTTGGCGATGAAGACGGTGAAGAGGATAATGAATTTGGTGGAGATTCCTCAGATTACGGTGATGATTATTAAATAATTGCACTCTAACAAGATAATTTATACTTGTTTAGTGATATTTTAATAACAATATTATATTTTGTTTATTCAATGAATTGCCAAATATATTTTTGATTAAATTTGATATTGCCTATATAAATATCAAAATGTTAAGCATTACTGATATTTAATTTTGTTAAGAATTTTTAGTTTATTATTAGAATATTAATAGTTTCTTATGGAAGTCATGAATGAAGAGGGATTGTATCGGAAAGAATTTGAGCACGATGCTTGTGGTATTGGTTTTGTAGCTAGTATGAAAGGCATTAAATCGCATCGAATTGTACAGGATTCAATCAAGATGTTGATTCGCATGGACCACCGTGGTGCTTGTGGTTGTGATCCGAACTCGGGTGATGGAGCTGGTGTATTGGTTCAATTGCCCCATGAATTCTTTTTTGAAGAAACAGCCAAATTAGGTTTTGCTTTACCATCCTTAGGCCAATATGGTGTAGGTATGGTATTCTTTCCAAAGGATGAGACGCTTATTAAAGAGTGTAAAGAGATTATTGAAAGAAAAGCCAAGAAATTAAGCCTACGCATCCTTGGTTACCGACAAGTTCCTGTAAACAATGCTGAAATATTAGGGGCTGATTCTGGAAATGAGGAGCCTTCTATTCAACAATTATTTATAGAAAGACCAGAATCTTGTTTAAGTGAAATTGATTTTGAGAGAAAACTTTATGTTTTCCGTCAATATGTGACTCGTTTATTGAATGAGACAATTGTTCAATTAAACGGCAAGTTTTATTTTGCTTCCTTGTCTTGTCGTACCATTATTTATAAAGGTATGTTGACAACCATGCAAGTTCCAGGGTATTTTGAAGATTTATTCCAAGAGAATTTTACATCAGCTTTGGCTATTGTTCACTCTCGTTTTTCTACCAATACATTCCCAGAATGGAGATTAGCTCAACCATTCCGTTACATTGCTCATAATGGAGAAATTAATACCGTAAAAGGAAACTCTTCATGGATGCAAGCACAATCAGCTTTATTCTCGAGTAAGTACTTTACTCAAGAAGAATTAGACATGATTTTGCCAGTATGTAGCTTGGGGCAGTCCGATTCAGCTATTTTAGATAATGCTATTGAGATTTTATACCTGAGTGGTCGTAGTTTGCCTCATGTTATGATGATGTTGATCCCTGAGGCATGGGATGGCAATGAATCCATGGAAAGCTATAAGAAAGATTTCTATGAGTATCATGCTGCCATGATGGAGCCATGGGATGGTCCAGCTTCTATTTCATTTACAGATGGTAAAATGATTGGAGCAACCTTAGATAGAAATGGATTAAGACCATCTAGGTATTGGGTAACGGAAGATGACCATGTGATAATGGCTTCTGAAGCAGGTGTATTGGATTTGGATCCAGCTACCATTGTTTCAAAAGGTCGTTTACAACCTGGAAAGATGTTTGTCGTGGATATGGAGCAGGGGAGAATTATTCCGGATGAAGAATTAAAGGAGAAGATTTGTCAGCAACAACCTTATGGTCAATGGTTGCGTGAAAATAAAATACGCGTAGAAGATTTACCAGAGGCAGGAAGTGAATACCGCCAGCCTAAGCCGGTAGAGTTAATTTCTCGCCAACAAATTTTTGGATTTACTACGGAAGATATCCGGGTGGTTTTAGCTCAAATGGCTGAAACAGGTAAGGAAGCCTTGGGTTCCATGGGTATTGATACGCCTTTAGCTGTTTTATCAGATAAGGCACAGCATTTATCTAGTTATTTCAAACAACTATTTGCTCAAGTAACCAATCCACCAATTGACCCTATTCGTGAAAGAATGGTTATGTCTTTATTGACAGACATTGGCGGGCTTTCAAACCTATTGGATGAAACTCCGAGTCATTGTAGACAAATTGAAATACAACAACCTGTATTGCGTAACAAAGAGGTTGAAAAGATTCGTTGGATTGATCACGCTAATTTTCAAACTAAATCCATACACATGACATTCCGTGCCTCGGAAGAAACTGGTGTATTGAAAAAGGCGTTAAATAGAATTTGTCAATATGCTGAGGATGCTGTGGATGATGGCTATTCCATCATTTTATTAACCGACCGAGGTATTGATTCTTCACATGCGCCAATCCCTTCACTTTTAGCCTTGGGAGCAGTACATAACCATTTGATACGTACTAAAAAAAGAGCTAAAGTTGGTATCATTATTGAAGCGGGAGATGTTTGGGAAACGCATCATTTTGCAACTTTAATTGGATATGGCGCTTCAGCTATAAACCCTTACATGGCATTTGAGACCATTAAGGCTATGAAGGATAATCGCCTAGTAGACCAAAGTTTATCATACGAAAAGCTAGAATACAATTACATAAAAGCCGTTAATGGGGAATTATTAAAGATTTTCTCTAAAATGGGTATTTCTACATTACAATCGTATCAAGGAGCTCAAATATTTGAAATATTGGGCCTTGGAAAAGATGTTGTAGATAATTATTTCAGTGGTTCTATCTCCAGAATTAATGGGGTAGATTTAGATACCATTGCGAAAGAAGCCCTAATCAAGCATCAGTCGGGTTTTGCTTTGCTGAAATCAGATCACCCAAAATTAGAAGTGGGTGGTATTTACCAATGGAAGCAACGTGGAGAAGAGCATTTATTTAATCCACAAACAATTCACTTGTTGCAACAGTCAACCAAGGTGAACGACTATGCTACTTACAAGAAATATTCCAAGTTAATTGATGACCAAAGTAGGAAGTCAATTACTTTAAGAGGTTTGTTACGTTTCAAAAACACCCAATCAATTTCAATTGATGAGGTTGAACCGATCGAAAATATCTTGAAGCGCTTTGCAACAGGAGCTATGTCATTTGGTTCAATTTCTTATGAGGCCCATACTACCTTGGCCATAGCGATGAATCGTATTGGAGGAAAATCAAATACTGGAGAGGGAGGAGAAGATCCAATTCGTTTCGAAAAAATGAAGAATGGGGATTCTATGAATTCCGCCATTAAGCAAGTCGCATCTGGTCGATTTGGTGTTACAGCCAATTATCTAACCAATGCCGTTGAACTTCAGATTAAGATGGCTCAAGGAGCTAAACCGGGAGAAGGTGGACAATTACCAGGTCATAAAGTTGATGATTGGATTGGTAAAACCCGTCATTCGACGCCAGGTGTTGGTTTAATATCACCTCCGCCTCACCATGATATTTATTCAATTGAGGATCTAGCTCAGCTGATCTTTGATTTAAAAAATGCCAATAGAGCTGCTCGTATTTCGGTTAAATTAGTTTCAGAAGCTGGTGTGGGTACGATTGCTGCGGGTGTTGCCAAAGCTCATGCTGACCATATTTTGATTGCTGGATACGATGGAGGAACAGGTGCTTCACCATTATCATCTATTCGTCATGCAGGTTTACCTTGGGAATTAGGTTTAGCAGAAACACATCAAACTTTAGTGAAAAATAAGTTGAGAGGACGTGTTACTATTCAAACCGATGGTCAAATAAAAACTGGGCGTGATATAGCCATTGCGGCTTTATTAGGTGCTGAAGAATTTGGAGTAGCCACAGCTGCTTTGGTTACTGCGGGTTGTATTATGATGCGTAAATGTCACTTGAATACCTGCCCAGTTGGAGTTGCCACGCAAAATCCAGAATTGAGGGCATTATATACAGGAAAACCAGAACACGTAGTTAATTTATTCCATTTCTTGGCGCAAGAACTACGTGAAATTATGGCTGAATTAGGTTTCCGTAAGATTGAAGATATGATTGGTCGGGTAGATTATTTAAGCATGGCAGACGTTTCCTCGCACTGGAAATTCAAACATGTGGATTTATCACCCATTTTAAAACCATCCAATCCAGGCGAAGGAGTAGCCGTATATAAATCTGAAGAGCAAGATCATGGATTGGCGGATCAATTGGATTGGGAAATTTTAAAAATCGCTCAAGCGGCCATCGATTCGAAAAAGCAAGTTAATGGTGAATTTAACATCATTAATGTCAATCGTTCGGTAGGAACTATTCTTTCCAATGAAATCACTAAAAAATATGGTGATAAAGCATTGCCAGAGGGCTTAATTCATATTAAGTTTAAAGGAACTGCTGGTCAGTCTTTTGGTGCATTTTCTGTCAAAGGTTTAAAATTTGAAATTGAAGGCGATGCCAATGATTACATAGGAAAAGGTCTTTGCGGCGCAACTTTAATTGCATACCCTTCTCCGGCAGCTAAATTTATTGCAGCTGAGAATTCCATTGTAGGAAACGTTTCATTTTATGGTGCAACATCAGGAGAAGCTTATTTAGCTGGTATGGCAGGTGAACGATTCTGTGTTAGGAATTCTGGAGCTAAAGTCGTGGTGGAAGGAATAGGTGATCACGGATGCGAATATATGACTGGTGGACTTGTATTAATTTTAGGATCCACTGGAAGAAACTTTGGGGCAGGAATGTCCGGAGGAGTTGCCTACATTTTAGATGAAAAGAATGACTTTGAAGCTAAAGTAAACCGTGAAATGGTTGAAATATCAGACTTAAATCAAGAGGATGTTCAAATTGTTTCAATGTATTTGGCAAAACATGTGGAGTTAACGGGATCGGTGAAAGGCAAATATGTCATGGACAACTTCAAGTCTATGACCAGTTTGTTCAAAAAAGTATTACCAATCGATTACCGAAATGCCTTATCTAGTAGACACTTAAGTATCACAGATGTGTTGAATGATAAAGACAAAGTATATCAAAATATTAAAGTAGAATTAAACTAATTATTGAAAATGGGGAAGCCAACAGGTTTTTTAGAAGTTGATAGAAAAACCTCTGCGAAGAGAGATGTTTCAGAGCGTATCAATGACTATAAAGAAATTGAATTAATAAATTCATCCGAAGAGACTGAAAAGCAGGCAAGCCGTTGCATGGACTGCGGAACGCCTTTTTGTCATAGCGGGTGTCCTTTAGGTAATATTATACCTGAATTCAATGATGCAGTTTATGAGCAAAATTGGAAATATGCTTACGAAATTTTGAGTTCGACCAATAATTTCCCAGAGTTTACAGGGCGTATTTGTCCAGCACCTTGTGAATCTGCATGTGTATTAGGCATCAATAAACCTCCGGTAACAATTGAATTGATTGAAAAATCAATTATTGAAAAAGCGTATTCTGAAGGTTGGGTAGTTCCATTTGTTCCTACAAAAAGGACAGGAAAGAAAATTGCCATTGTAGGTTCTGGTCCAGCTGGTCTAGCAGGCGCTGCTCAACTGAATAAAGTAGGACACTCGGTAACGGTATTCGAAAGAGCGGACCGTATAGGAGGATTATTACGCTACGGTATTCCTGATTTTAAATTAGATAAATCTGTGGTTGACCGCCGTGTAGCGGTTATGGAAAAGGAAGGAATAGAATTTAAGACCAATGTTCATATTGGAGTAAATTATAAAGTTTCCAAGCTTATCAGTGAATTTGATGCCATTTTGATTGCAACGGGGTCTACAACACCACGTTTAATTTCAACAAAAGGAAGTGATGCCTCTGGTATTTATCCAGCCATGGAATTTTTATCTCAACAAAATAAGCGTAATGCTCAACTTGCCCTTGAGGTAAATCATAAAGGAGAACCTTATACCAACCATAATATTATGGCCACAGGCAAACATGTGGTGGTTATTGGGGGAGGAGATACAGGGTCTGACTGTGTCGGTACATCTAATCGCCATAAAGCTGCCTCTATTACTCAAATTGAAGTAATGCCAAAACCGCCTGTGGATAGAGCAGAAAATACACCTTGGCCAAATTGGCCCAATATGTTACGTACTTCTACTTCACATGAAGAAGGAGCTAATCGTCTTTGGTCTATATCTTTACAAGAATTTATCACCAATGATAAAAATGAATTAGTTGCCCTCAAAATTGGTGATATCACCTACGATATGTCCCAGGGAAAGATGGAACAAAAAGTAGAAAATATCCGTGAAATCCCTTGTGATTTAGCTTTAATTGCAGCTGGATTTTTACACACTGACCATGGTAATTTATTTCAGGAATTAACTGAAGCTGGAATTTCGGCTGACGAAAGAGGAAATATTGTAGCCAATGGAAACTATCAATCTGCTCAAGAAAAGATATTTGTGGCAGGTGATGCTAGACGTGGACAATCACTTGTAGTATGGGCTATTTCAGAAGGAAGAGAAGCTGCAAGAAATATCGATCAGTTTTTAATGGGTCAAACTAGCTTGGAAGGAAAAAGTGTTTCAAGTTTCGATATTTTTAAATAAAATTTCATTTTTGAATTTCGATATTCAAAAAAAATTACTACATTTGTGCTCTCTTAAATGCTAGGAGAGATGCCTGAGAGGCCGAAAGGAACAGTTTGCTAAACTGTCGTACTGGTAACGGTACCGAGGGTTCGAATCCCTCTCTCTCCGCAGTGTTTTTTCGGGGTGTAGCGTAGCCCGGTATCGCGCTTGGTTTGGGACCAAGAGGTCGTAGGTTCGAATCCTGCCACCCCGACAACATAGTCAATTTATTTAACAGTGCTTGCACCAAGAATAAATTGACTATTTATTTTTAGGTTCCGTAGCTCAGTTGGATAGAGCAACTGCCTTCTAAGCAGTAGGTCTTTGGTTCGAATCCAAACGGAATCACAAAAGTCTTAGACTTTCAAATCGTATCAATCATTTCTAGCCTTCCTTCAAAGCGTTGACCATTAAGCAAATCACCTTGGTTAAAAATGCGATAGGAATATTGATATTCTGGATTGCTCCTCCATTAATTTATTTTTTCAAAGAAACGCTAGGCTTCGGCGGTGGATCTGTATTCACTGGAGCTGTATATGTTTTTGGCTTGATTTTAATGCTCAATCATTTTCATGCCAAAGTCGGGCATAGACCCAATACCTTTCTATTATTACTAGGAGGAACATTTTTTAGTGTAGCCATGATTTATTTCTTTTTAATGAATAAAGAAATGACCATGTTCAATACCGACCTCATTAATTTTGCCTTAATTTTTGGTTTTCTTTTTTCTTTATTAAGGGTTGATAATCAAGTGCAAAAGTATTTACCTGTGCTTATTCTAATGATTACCTTTTTAACGAGCTGTGCCTTAATTTACTCCGTAGCTACAAATCCCAATTACGTATTTGGTACGCGCGCTACCGTACAATACACGAGTAAAACAACCGAAAACTTTACAGGGAATCCCTATATCTACAGTAGAAATGGTTTAGCTGGTTTTTTAATTTCCTTTTTAATCATCAATAGGAGTTGGGATTCCATCAAGGTACCTCATGTTTATTTAACACGTTTATTAGCTCATATCAATGTGTGGTTTAGTTTAATTGTAATCATTTTAACTCAAACAAGGGCGACCATATTAACACTTTTAATGGCAATTCCATGTATGTTGTTTTTTATGGTTCCAGTGAAAAGTATTTTTACCCATGTTAAAAGACAATCCTACATTTTCTACGCATTGCTAATAGGAAACTTATATTATTTTGCCTCCAAATTAAGGATAATAGAACTATTTGATTCTTATTATAATACCTTCTTCAACCTGTTTATTCGTGCTATGAGCACGGGTGTAACCTTAGGTAAAAGTTCAGAGGTTGATGAATCAGCCATGGGGCGTGTCAATAATATTAACTACATCAAACAGCTTTGGAATACCAGTAAGATCGATTTCGTTTTTGGTCATGGTTATCGTTTTAGATATATCGATATCCCGATGCTTGAATCTTTGGTGAATTTTGGGGTTTTTGGATTCATTTTATTTGCAGGTTTTCATATTGCTTTTTTATATTTTGCCTATCGTTGCTTTAAATCTCAAATTATATTTCAAAACTTCATTGGCCTTTTTTATTTAAACACCTTTGTCGGAATGTTTACTTCTGGAAGACCTATGGACTTTGCTTACTGGGTTTCATTTTTAATATTTATTCGATTTATGAATGTGGAAATGGTTAAGGATAAAAACGAATTAAAATCTGAATATTAAACCTGATTTTCTTAACTGCACTTGCATCAAATGTCTGCTCCAAAAAGAGTTTTACAGGTTTCCCCAGCATATTATCCTGCTATATCAATAGGAGGGCCCATATTTACTAATTTAACTTTTTCGAAAGCTTTAGAAGATGTTGATTGTCAAATTGAAGTGCTAACCACTACACAAGGACTTACCGAAGAACAAAAGGCTCAAATAACCGTAGGTCAACTTTCCACAACTGAATTTAGTTACCCCATTTGGCGTTTCCCTTATATAGGGTATTCCAATTATACCTTTTCGCCTGGACTGTTTTTTTGGTTATTTAAGCATGTAAAACGCTTTGATTTAGTGGTAATGCAGGCTGTTTGGAATTTCCCTATCATGGCGGCCTATTTAGCATGTAAGTGGCATAAGATCCCTTTTTTTATAATTCCCCACGGTAGTTTATATGATGAAACCTTTCATTTAAAATCTTCCAAAGTAAAAAAGTTTTTCTTAGCTTTATATGTCAAAAAAATGTTAATTGAGGCCAAACGAGTACTATTTTCTACAAGAGATGAATCTCTAAAGGTGAATAAATTCTTATCTATTCCTATCAAATCAAGTATAGTTCCTAATATAGTTGATGTAGAAAATTTCAACCTACTACCAGCCAAGGGCACCTTCCGGCAAAAATTTGGCCTTGACGAAGATCAAATCATCCTAACCCACTATGGTCGAGTTACCATTAAAAAAGGAATCAACTACGTGCTTGATGTATTACCGGAATTAATTAAGCAATATCCTAAAGTTCTTTACGTAATAGCAGGATCAGATGAAGGAAATTATGTACAGGAACTTCAGGATATTATTCAAAAAAACAATCTTGAAAAGCATGTAGTATTTACAGGTTTATTATCCCCGGAAGAAGGGAAGGAACTTTTAGTTGACACTCAAATTTTTGTTTTACCCTCGCTTTCAGAGAATTTCGGCATGTCCGTAGTCGAAGCACTATTGTGTGGTGCATCTGTCATCATTTCGGAACATGTTGGTATAGCTTTAGACTTGCAAGAAGCCGGTGGCGCCAAAGTAATTAAACTTAATGACCAATCTTTATTTGAGGCAATCTATAGCCTGCTTGAAAATACAAACGAAAGGGAAAAAATGGCTCAAATGGGTAGAGAATTTGTCATTCAAAATTATTCCTACCAAGCCGTTGAAAAGCAATTAACTCAATTAATTCATGGTTAAGGTTCGAAAACCTTGATACATTTCCTGAGCTAATTTATCGACATCAAAAATCTTGGAATTTTTAATTGAATTTTGCTGGAGATTTCCAGCTCGATTGGGATAATCTTTTAAAAAATCTTTAATCCTATTCCTTTCTTGTAAATCATCTAATTTACTAATAACCAGACCATTGAAACCATCGATAACTAAATCATTGGCGCAACCACAGGCTTCTGTGCAAATCACAGGCTTTCCTAATTCTTGTGCTTCATTGGCTACCATTCCCCAAGTTTCAGCCTTGGAAACTAAAACTAAACAGGTCGCATGTTGGTATAAATTTGCTAATTCATTCCAAGCAACTGTACCCAATAAATCAACATTGGTAATCTTTTCTACATGAATCTTGGATGCTAATTCCTTGAACAAAGGACCATTGCCAGCCATTTTTAACTGATAGGGCAACTCCTTCATTAAATCCAACAATCCAAATAAATTTTTCTCTTCGGACAAACGGCCTACGTAGAGCAGGTAAGGTTTTATATTTTCTTTTGAATGATTCGTGTTTAAAAGAATTTGCTCCTTGAATTTTACTTTATCAAAGGAATTTAAAAAAGAAAGAATTTTATTCTTAGCTACACCCGCCCGAAATAGAAATTGGTTTGAATTTAAACCATAGCTAAAATAAGCATTAGTCAACTTAAAAATAGCCGATTTAATAGCGGATTTGATGGTATAAATCAGGACGTTTTGATGTTCTGATTGATTTCTAACCGACTCAATGGTCATTACGGTTTTAATTCCTAATAATTTACAGAGTAATAAAGTCGGTAGTGCGGCTGCCTCAGCATAACCAGTAAAATTGATCACATCTGGTTTAAATTGAAATATAGCTTTCACCCAAGAATAAGCTACTTTCCAAGAGGATATACTTTGTAGAGGTTGAGTACTAATCAGTTTTACAGGGAATTTGTAGGGATAATTATCCAAATCAAAATTGACTAAATCCTCTCTTCCTGATTCAGTAATGGTGGTTTCAAGTACTAATAATTCATCATTATTTTTGTTACAAATGTCAGCTACTTTTTCAAATACAACTGATTTGTACTGGGACCATAAAAGATTATGAAATATTAGAATTCTCATAAGATGAATTTCAAAAACAAAACTAATCCCTTTTTTAATCAAGGCAAAGATTACTCAGGTAATATTATGTCACATGATGAAGTGATACGGCGCTGAATTAGAAATAAGCTAATTCTCAATAATAAATCTTAAATTGCATATTGATTAGCATGGAGCATTTATTTGAATAAATTAGAATTTCTTTTCCTTTGAAAAAGTCAATTAGTGTGTTGTTACTTACCTATAATGAAGAAATTCATTTAGAGAGATGTATACAAAATGTTCAAAAACTAAGTGATCAAATATTCATCATAGATTCCTTTTCTACAGATAATACGCTGGCCATAGCTGAAAAATATAGCATACCAGTAGTGCAAAATAAATTCATTCACCATGCCAATCAAATTAACAGGGCATTGGAAATATACCCATTCGAAACAGACTATATCATTCGAGTAGATTGCGATGAATTATTGAGTGATTCATTGATTTCAGAGATTAAAGATTGTTTGAATGATGAGGCTTTTGATTCCATCAATGGTTTTTATATGCAAAGAAAGGTATTCTTTATGGGAGGAATAATCCATTATGGTATGACTAACCCTATTTGGTTACTTCGCATTTGGAAAAGGGGCGAGGGGAAATGTGACGATAAATGGATGGACGAAAAAATCATTTTGAATGAGCCATCAACCTACAATTTAAAGAATTTGATCATTGACCATAATTTGAACAATCTAACATGGTGGACTCAAAAACATAATTTATATGCCAATAGAGAGTCAATCGAAGTATTAAAACATCGGTATTTGCAGGCGGATCAAATCAAAGATAAATTACCACTGAAAGACTTAGTTGTTCATTTGTTAAAATCATTTTACAACAAAAGTCCTATTTTTGTACGTTCTATTCTACTGTTTCATTATTCCTATTTTTTTAGATTAGGTATATTAGACGGAATAAGGGGTTTAATGTGGAATGTACTTCAAGTATTTTGGTATCGCTTTTTAGTAGATGCTAAGGTGTATGAATTTGAAAATTCACATAATTTTGAAAAAGATAAAATCAAAGAAGCCTTAAAAGAAATCGTTTGAAAACAGATTTAAGCACATTTACAGGGGAGGGATCACCGGGAATACAGGCCAAGCTGATGTATTTTCTTTGGCTTATATTTTCGAATGTGTTTTTTTTAACCAATATTCCATATCCCAATAGATTAAAAGTAAATTTGTTGCGTTTATTTGGAGCTAGAATCGGAGATCATGTTGTCATTAAACCTTGGGTAAAAATTAAATTTCCTTGGAAATTACAAGTAGGAAATTACGTTTGGATAGGCGAGGAAGCCTGGATTGACAATTTATCCGAAGTGATTATTTATGACCATGCATGTATTTCGCAAGGGGCTTTATTAATCACAGGGAATCATGATTATAAAAAATCATCCTTTGATTTAATAACGAGAAATATTGTAATAGAAGAAGGTGCTTGGATAGGAGCAAAATCCATGGTAAGTGGAGGGGTGAGAGTTGGATCCCATAGTGTTCTGACTGTTGGATCATTTACAAGTAAAGATTTAGCGCCTTATACCATAAATCAAGGTAATCCGGCCCAAGTAGTTAAACATAGAGAAATAAGCTAAGTACAATGAATGAATATTTACACCTATTAAGTAATAAAGAGTTTCAAATCATTGTTTCCTTTATTGTTTCGATTGTAGTGACGGTGACAGCAATTCCTGTCATTATTAACATTTCGAAATTAAAGGATTTGATGGCAGAAATAGAGCTCAGAAGTTCTCATGAAGAACTTACCCCAACCTTGGGTGGAGTAGCCATTTTTGCCGCTACTTTAATCAGTTATTTCATCTGGGATAATCCCAATGAGGGCCATGAGATACATTTGGCCGTGGCTGCCTTGATCATATTATTCTTTTTAGGAATTAAAGATGACATCTTAATTTTATCCCCTAAAAAGAAGCTATTTATTCAAATTGCAGCAGCCTTATTATTAATTACATTTGGTGATTTACGCATCTCGACTTTCTTTGGCTTATTCAACATCCACCATATTCCATACATCTTCAGTATTGCATTTACATTGTTTATTATCATTGCAATCATTAATGCCATCAATTTATTAGATGGGATTGATGGCCTTGCGGGAACAGTAGGATTCGTTGCTTCTGCTGTATTTGCTTATTTATTTTATAGTTTAGGTTTATTTGCTTTGGCCACTTTGGCTTTGTCATTAGCCGGTTCATTGGTAGGTTTTTTACGATTCAATTGGTCCACCAAAAACAAAATTTTCATGGGCGATACGGGTTCCATGATATTAGGATTTCTATTAGCGTTTTTTGCAGTAAAATATATTGTTTTCAATAGTTCATACATCTATGATCCAAGACTAGTAAAAGACGCTCCAATATTAACCATCATCATTTTACTACTACCACTTTTTGACACATTGCGGATGTTCATCATTCGTATATCGACAGGTGTCTCACCTTTTAAAGGAGATCGCAAACACTTACATCATATATTAATAGATAATGGATTTAGTCATTTTGGTGCTACCATGATTTTAATTTCCTTTAACATATGTGTGTTGGTGATTTACTCTTTCATACGCCATCAATATTCCAACCATGAAGTGTTATTTGGCTTGCTTTTAACCTTTTTACTGTACTGCTATATCGCCTATATTTTATCTAAAAATATAGATGCCAATACGGTGGATCGTTTGAAGTATACTAAAATAGATAAGGTAAAGAGGCTACAATTGGTGGAAGAAAAAAAGAATACCAATTTATCTGGAAACCAGCCTCCTGTTAGAGATTAGGGGAATTAGATAGAACTTCTTCTAACTTTTGACATTCAGATTGAATAATAAAGCTAGACAAGCTTTCACGCATCTTTCCTTGATCAAATACTTGATCTAATAGAGAATTTAAGGCAGTTGCTAATGTTGCTGGTCTAAAATCCTGGCATAATATTCCGTTAGTAGAATTAACAGACAGGCTAGAGCCTCCAGAATTGGTTGCTAAGACAGGAACACCGCAATAAATAGACTCCATAGCCACCAAGCCCATACTCTCTTCTCTAGAACAAGTAATAAAAGCATCAGCACTAGCTAAAATTTCATAATACGCTTGAGGTTGTACATTATCTAAAAATTGAACAGCTGGATATATGCCAGTGTTCATTTGTCTGCGAATTAACTCTGCATAACCATTGTTAGCCCATTTTCCCAACCAAATAAATTCAAATTCGTCGGCTTTAAATGATTTACTTATTTGAAGGAAAATATCTACTCCTTTTCGATAACAAACTGTACCTGATGAAACAATACGTTTTTTGTTTAAAGGCTTCTTGAAATAATTAACGAGGCATTGATCAATGAATTCCTTATTAATTCCAGATTGAAATATAAAACTAGGACCGCTAAAAATGGGGGCAAAGAAACTTTGAACCAATTCAGAACAAGTTACCAAACAATCTACATGTTCAAAAATGCGCTGACAATCTTTGATTTCCAGTTGTTCAAAATTGTATAAATATTCATGCACATGTAAAAATACACTCACCTTAAACTGTTTTTTAAATTGTAAAAGGAAAGCATTTTGTATGGTATTGATATACCAAACATCCGCCTGAAAAACACTTTGAATTTTGGATAATCGTTGAGACACGATATCCTGACCTGCATGAAATTTAATCTTATCCCACAAAGAAAAATGCGTATCTAAATAAAAGACTTGGATATGCGGGGATAAATGACTCGTTAAGGCTCCATTTCTTTCCAAAAGAACTAGCCCTACCTCAAATCTATCGGAATCAATTTGATGTAGAATATCAAATAAAACTATTTCTGCACCAGTACGATTTAGATTACTAGAGAAGAATAATATTTTCTTTTTTGACATTCCACAAAATTAAAATGAGGTATTGAGCAGAAAAACTTCGACTACTGATCAAAATTAGTAATTTTGAGCTGCATTGAAAATTATCCCGAATGAAAAGCATACAACAATTAAGAGAAAACATAGATTCCATTGACGATTCAATCCTAAAATTGCTCGTAGAACGCATGGAGTTTGTAGAGGAGATAGGAAGATTAAAAAGAGAAAACAATACCGTTATTTATCATCCTGATAGAGAAAAAGAAATTGTAGATCGATTGGCATCCAAATACACGGGAAAATTAAGTAAAGCGGCCATTGAAGCTATATTTTTAGAAATATTTGGTGTATCTAGAAACTTAGAATTACCAGAAATAATTTCTTTTTTAGGCCCAGAGGGTAGCTTTACGCATCAAGCTGCAGAAAGTAGATTTGGAGCAGTGGCAGACTATATCTCATTACCTTCCATTCGCTCAGTATTTGATTCGGTTGAGACGGGCAGAGCTAAGTATGGTGTGGTACCCATTGAAAATAATCAAGAGGGGATGGTCAAAGAAACCATGGACCTATTAAATGAGAGAAATTTATTCATCATTTCAGAAATCATAATCCCCGTAAATTTCTGTTTGGCATCTAAAGAAAATTCCATTCATCAAATACAAAAGATATATTCCAAGGATATTGCATTCCAACAGTGTAAAGGATTTTTGCAGGATTACTTTAATCACAAACCAGAAGATTTCTTTGTACAAGTAGATTCGACGTCAAAAGCGGCCAAATTAGCCGTTGAGGATACTAAAGCCGCAGCATTATGTTCACATATTGCAGCAAAAATTTATTCATTACCTATTTTAT
Source organism: Aquirufa sp. Wall-65K1 (assembly GCF_054558475.1). Lineage (NCBI taxonomy): Bacteria > Pseudomonadati > Bacteroidota > Cytophagia > Cytophagales > Flectobacillaceae > Aquirufa > Aquirufa sp. Wall-65K1. Next base: position 296,205 of record NZ_JBPXKD010000001.1, read on the forward strand.
TTGATAATATCCAAGACAGTGAAGCGAATCAAACTAGATTCTTCATTATTTCAAAAGTAGAAAATCTAAAGAAAACGGATAAGGATAAAACAAGCTTAGCTGTTAAATTAAAGCATGACGATAAACCAGGTGCTTTATTATCCCTCTTAAAAGACTTCGAAGATGTACAAATAAACTTGTTAAAGATTGAATCTAGACCTCAAAAAGATACCCACGAGTTTAAGTTTTGGTTCTTTATTGACATTGAGGGCAATAAATTAGATGAAAATGTACAGCAGATTCTAGAAAAAAGAAAAGACGAAATTATTTTCTTAGGAAGTTATATGAACCTTTGCTAATTGCTTTTTAGCAAAAGCTGCATCTTGGGATATTTGATTCATCAATTCTTGTAGAGATGAGAATTTTTTTTCATCTCTAATTTTTTCAAGCAATTCTACCTCCACTTGTTGGTCATAGATATCTTCATGAAAATCAAACAAATGCGTTTCGATGGATATGTAAGTATCCTGGGTGATGGTGGGTCTTTTACCGATATTGCTTACCCCTCCAAAAACCCGACCATTCCATTTCATTATACTGACATATACACCCAAACTAGGTATTAACTTGTCTTTATCATCAAGGGACAAATTAGCTGTGGGATATCCCAATTCACGACCTTGATGATTACCATGTATGATTTTTCCACGTAAGGAATAATTTCTACCTAGCATGGTATTGGCCTTGACTAAATTTCCCTGACCAATATATTCTTTAATCAAGGATGAACTTATTATTTCATCACCTAATTTGGCTACGTCCACCGAATATGCTTGAATTTGATTGGTATAATACTGATTGACGAAATCAACAGATCCTTTTCTCTGGTATCCAAAACGATTATCGTAACCTAGAACTAAATCACTTATTCCAAATTTGGCTATAAGAATATCTTCTATGAAATTTTCAGCTGGTAAATGCGCGATATAATGATCAAATGGGATCATAAATAAATAGTCTATAGCTAATGAGGCTATCCAATCTACTTTTTCTATATCGGGACTTAATAAACTATTTTCCGAAATATTATTGGGATTAAAATAGGAGGAGGGGTGGTTACTAAAAGAAATAACGATGGAATTAATTCCTTTATCCTTGGCAATGTTCACGCATTCTGATAATACTTTAGCATGACCTAAATGCACACCATCAAACATTCCAATGGTAATAACGGATTGTTTGATAAAAGCCTTATCAGGAAAATTATAAAAGTATTTCATACTGCTCTGCACTAAATTTCTCGATGGATTGAGCCTTATCGAGACAATAATCTCCTATTTGACTTCTAACTAGTTCTTTTAAATAAGCGCCAGAATTTAAGAAAAAACCAAAATCCCTCACCATACTTCGAATGTAGGTTCCTTTGGAACAAGTTATGTTAAACTTGATTTCGGGAAAATGAGTAGTATCTATTTCAAATTCATATACGCTAGCTTGGCGAATTTTTATTTCAACGTCCTTTTCAGTCAAACCTTTCCTAGCTTGAACATACAAACGTTGACCATTTTGTTTAACAGCTGAATAAATAGGAGGGATTTGTTGAATTTCACCCAGTAAGGATTGTCTTGCTTTTTCCAATAATTCAGGAGTAATATGATCAATTGGATACTCCTCATCAAAATCTGTTTCCAAATCAATGGATGGTGTCGTTTTTCCTAAAACAAATGAACCGGTATAGGTTTTCGGAAGTGACTGGAAATACTCAATTTTTTTGGTGTACTTTCCAACACATATAATCAAAAGACCAGAGGCTAATGGATCTAAGGTACCTGCATGACCTATTTTCTTAAACTTACCCATGTTTCTGATTTTACGAACAGCATCAAAGGAAGTCCAAGTTTTGGGCTTATCTATTAAATAGAATTTATCTTCAACTGGAATTAAATCATCCACAAGTATAATGCTAAAAAGATACCAGCCAAAACTCGATAATAACCAAAGAATTTAAAGCCATATTTATTTACTAGATCCACCATCCACCGAATTGTTACTAGCGCAATAATAAAACTAATAACAGCCCCAATTAGTAAAGAAATACTATTGGTAGGATTTAAAATAACATCTAAATCATGGCGGTAATCCAAAAGTTTCTTGGCACATGCTCCTAAAATAGTAGGAATACCCAACAAAAATGAAAATTCGACAGCAGCACGGTGATTTAATCCAACTAAACGTCCTCCGATAATGGATGCTCCTGAACGAGAAACTCCAGGAATCATAGCCAAACACTGGTATAAGCCTATTTTAATGGATTGAGGAATGGACATGTTTTCAATATTGTCATGTTGATGATCCTTGTCTTTCACCCAATCGTCAATTTTAATCAATAGTAGGCCTCCTACTACCCATGAGGCAGCGATGAACCAATAACCCTGAAATAATGATTCTAAGAGATCATCTAATAATACACCAAATATGGCTGCTGGTATAAAAGAAGCAATGATATATTTATAAACGCGAAAAGATTGAAAAAGACGTTTAAAATAAAGAAAAGGAACAGCTGCAATAGCCCCTAATTGAATAAAAACCGTAAAAAAATTCAGGTATTTAGAGGGCTCTATGCCTAATAACTTTTCAGCTACAATAATGTGAGCAGTAGAAGAAACTGGTAAAAACTCACTTAAACCCTCTACAATGCCTAGCACAATTGCCTCAAAAAATTGATTCATTATTTCTTGATTTTAAACAAAGAAAAAATGGGGAGAATTACGCCTATTAATACTAAAATAGGGCCTAAGGTGATTCCCAAAAATCCAAAGCCAAAGGGTTCTTTATCCAAAGTCATGACAAAAAAACCTAGAATCATGATGCAAAGTCCAGCAACCAAAATTAAAATATCTTTTCGGTTTAAGGGTAGATTGGAATTAGTTGGATTAGCCATATTAAAATAAGTTAGTGTGTTGAATCTTCAAGTAACGATTCAATGAAAAATAGGTGGAAATAACACTAAATAAGGAAGAACTAAGAACAGCTAAGAGAAACAACTGTAGCTGGTTATTTAAATCAAAAAACAGAAAACTAGTCTCGGGTAAACTTTGAATAAAATAATAGAATACCCCATTGGAAACTAGATAGCCTAAACCACCGCCCAACAATCCCAATAATAAGGAATTCAATAAATAAGGTTTACGAATAAAGGCATTGGTTGAACCCAATAATTGCATTGTTTTGATTAAAACCCTATTGCTGTGAATATTTAATCGAATATAATTGGATAATTGTAGGTAGATAAAAGCACTCAACAGAACAATAAAAACTAAAATAATCCAGCCGACATGCTTGATTTTTGACAAAAAAGAATCTAAAAAAGCATTCGGGTAAGTGACTTCATAAACACCTGGAAAATTCTTTAATTCAGCGGCTATTTTTTCAAAAGATTTACCTGATTTAAATTCCTCACTAATACTTAATACAAATAGGTTTTTAAATGGATTATCTTCTCCTAACAGGTCTTGGTAATTTTCGTGATTTGATTTTAAAAAATCAGCAGCAATTTTATCTTTGGAAACAAAGGCAATTTCTTTTTTGCTACCTAAATTTTGAACAAAAGGCTTTTTAGCTAATAATTTATACGATTCAATTAATTGTTGACTATTAAGAGAATCCTCCATGTAAACGTATATTTTCATTTGCGATTTAATATCATCTCCCCAGGATTTAATTCCTACGAACAATTGAAAGAAAACGCAAATTATAAAGGCCAAACTAGAAATAGAGAAAATCAACAAGAGGTTGGTTGAACTCGGTTTAGCTTTAGAATATTTCATTTTTGTTTATTTAATATTTCAATTTGATCTCTTAATCTAGCTGCTTCTTCATAATTTTCATCAACCAATGCTTTTTCCAATAAACCTTCTAATTCGGATAAGCTAAGGGAATTAGGTTGGTAAACAGGAATATCCACGGAATAGGAGAGGTCTTCATCCGATTCCTCTTCTTCCTCATCTGGTATGCAAATGGATTTAAGTAAACTTTCTTTGATAAAAATATTTTTTTGAGCACGGAGTGCTAGGGCAATGGAATCACTTGGCCGAGCATCTATTTCAATAAGCGAACCATCCTGAAAAAATTCGATTTTGGCATAGAAAATACCTTCTTTAAAATCAGTAATTAACACACGATTTAAATCCAAATTTGATTTTTCGATGACTTGAATAAATAAATCGTGTGTTAATGGCCTACTAGTTTGAATTTGCTCAAGATAAACAGAAATAGCCTGCGCTTCCTGATTACCTATGACAATGGGAAACCTTAGGTTTGGATAATCTTCTGATTGTAAGAGCAAAATAAAAGAACTTGCTCCCACGGAACTAGGAGATACTGAAACTATACTTAATTTTAAATAATCGTTCAAGGCTACATTTTAAAAAACAAATGTATCAAAAAATGGCCTAAAATTAATGGCTTTTAAGCTTATTTAACAATCTCGGAAGTACATCAAAGACATCTCCAACAATACCATAATCCGCATGCTTGAAAAAAGGTGCTTCTGGATCATTATTAATTACAACTATTTTTCTGGAACCATTTACCCCAGCCAAATGCTGAATAGCACCCGAAATACCGCAGGCCAAATATAATTTAGGAGCAATTTTAACTCCTGTTTGTCCTACGTGCTCATGGTGAGGTCTCCAATTTAAATCCGAAACAGGCTTTGAACATGCCGTCGCTGCCCCAAGCTCCTTGGCTAAATCCTCAACAATTCCCCAATTGGATGGATCTTTAAATCCTCTACCAGCACCAACTACAATAGCTGCATCTGGAAGCGGAATTGAACCAGTTAATGGGAAATTTTCAATTAATTTATTTTGAGAATCTGTACCTAAGGAAACTTCAGCTTGACTAATTGATGAACTTCCTGTTCCCTGAGGAACATCCACCGAAAAAGCTTTGCTAAATGCAGCAATAAATGAATCGCCATTAACTTGTGTCGTCAACAATGCCTTTCCTGAGAAAATTGACTTCGTAAATTGATATCCATCAGAAACTTTTTGAAGCTTAAGCACATTCGAAACTACTGGAACTGATAAAGATTTAGCCAAGAAAGAAGCTATTGTGTCGGTCAGTAATGATTTCACATATAGAATTTGACTAATCCCTTTTTGCTTCACATCATTCAATAAAGGAGACATTATTTGACCGTGATTTACTAACCCTGGAATTTTAATGTGGATGTATTGCTTAATAAAGCTATGGGAATTCAATTGATCTAAAGAAATATGATCAAAACCGTATACATAAATCGCTTCAGCCCCATTTGTCCCAGCCCAATCACCGGCGAAATCTAAAAGTCTTTTAGAGCTATCGGCTAATTGGCCGTTTTTTATATCGATAAATACTGCTAGATTTTTCATCTTATATTAGGTTTTCACTTTTTAAAAGATCGATTAAGGATTCAGCATTTTCAGCAGGAATCATTTTTTGTAAACGTTCAGTCTCTACTACTTGCGCAGAAATATGTTGCTCCAAGCTAGCATGACTGGGAGCCACAACAGCTATTTCCTTGGTCCTGGCCGTCATGATACCTCTCATAGATGGGATTTTCCATTCTGCAATAGGTTCCTGACAACCTAATACTGCAGGAAGGGCAGAGCTAACCTTGGACTTACCTTGATCTGTTTCTATTTCTAAAACCAATTTATCTCCTTCGTAATCTAAATGCATAACTGGTGAAAAATGGTTGTAAGATAAACCATGTGCCACCAAGGCATGAACAGTGCCACTATTGTAATCAATGGATTCTTTACCCATCATGATTAAATCAAAAGATTGATCTTGGGCATACTGTATAATTTCTTGAGCTACTTGAAAGGAATCAAACGCAGGTGTATCAATTCTAACAGCTCGATCTGCACCTAAGGCCAGGCATTTTCTGATTAACGCTTCCGAATCAGCAGTACCAATGTGCAACACGACTAATTCAGCTTGTGTTTGTTCCTTAATTTCAATAGCTCTGGATAATGCGTAATCATCATAAGGTCCAACAATAAAGGTGAGCCCCTCGGAATTAATACGAGTATTTGATGAATCTAGTGTAATTTTGGATGTGGTATCGGGTACAACCGATATGCAAACTAAGATTTTCATAGGCGATTAAAAAAATGTTATGCAAGCATACTAATTTGTTTTTAAAATTACAAAAATGGAGCGTAAAGAATTTATAAAAAACGAAATTAAACTGGAGCCTGAGAATCCGTTTAATTATTATTTGTTGGCTTTGGAATTAAAAAAAGAGGGAGAAGAAGCTGCCTCTAGGGAAGTATTTGATGATTTGTTAAACAAGTTTCCGACTTACATACCTAGCTATTATAGCTTTGCCGACTACCTTTTGGAAATAGGTGAAGAAGACAAAGCTAAGCAAGTATTGGAGAAAGGGATTGAAATGGCAGAAAAAGCAGGTACAGCCAAAGCTTTACATGAACTAAAACAATTATTGGTTTTAAACTTTTAGTTTAACAAAACTTCCTCTAAATCTTTTTCGATAATTAAGTTCTCAATGATAAACTTTTGCCTTTCAGGGGTATTTTTTCCCATGTAATAAGTTAATAATTGAGGTATGGTAAATTCCTTTTCAAGAATAACTGGTTCCAATTTGATATTTTCCCCAATAAACGTTCCAAACTCTTCAGGGGAAATCTCTCCCAATCCCTTAAAACGAGTGATTTCAGGTTTTGGACTTAACTTTTCAATGGCGTTCCTTCTTTCCTCATCGGAATAACAATAAATCGTTTCCTTTTTATTTCTTACTCTGAAAAGTGGGGTTTCTAAAATGTATAGGTGCCCATTTCTTACTAAGTCCGGGAAAAATTGAAGAAAGAAAGTTAAAATCAGCAAGCGAATGTGCATGCCATCTACGTCGGCATCGGTAGCAATAACAATTTTGTTATACCGCAAATTATCCAAGCTATCTTCTATATCTAGGGCATGTTGTAAAAGATTAAACTCCTCGTTTTCGTAGACGATTTTTTTTGTTAAACCAAAGCAGTTTAAAGGTTTACCACGTAAACTAAATACAGCTTGTGTTTGAACATCTCTGGACTTTGTAATGGAGCCACTGGCAGAATCTCCCTCAGTTATGAACAAAATGGTATCATGGCGTGAATCCGATTTTTCATCAGGCAAATGCACGCGACAATCCCTCAATTTTTTATTGTGCAAATTGGCTTTTTTCGCTCTTTCGTTGGCCAATTTTTTAATACCTGCAATATCCTTTCTCTCTCTTTCTGATTGCAATATGCGTTTTAATATGGCATCAGCAGTGCTTGGATTCTTGTGTAAAAAATTATCTAATTCTGTTTTGACAAAATCACCTATAAACGAACGAATGGAGGTCGAATTAGAATCTGGAGAAATGGTTGTTGAACCTAGTTTAGTCTTAGTTTGAGATTCAAAAACAGGTTCTTGTACTCGTATTGCAATAGCACCAACTATACTGGCCCTTACATCAGAAGGATCGAAATCCTTTTTATAAAATTCTCTAACAGTACGGACAATTGCCTCGCGAAAAGCCGCTAGGTGAGTACCACCTTGGGTAGTATTTTGACCATTGACAAAAGAATAATATTCTTCACCGTATTGATTATTATGTGTGATGGCAAGTTCAATATCATTTCCTTTTAGGTGAATGATAGGATATCTATTCTCTTCGGCATTGGTTTTTTTAGATAGTAAATCCAGTAAACCATTTTGAGAAAAATACTTTTCCCCATTAAAATTGATGGATAAACCCGCATTCAAATAGGCATAATTCCAAAATAATGAATCTAGGTATTGAGGAATAAAATGATAATTCTTAAATATACTGTTATCGGGTTCAAAACAAACATAAGTACCACTTTTGGCATTTGAAGTTTCAAAACCATCTGATTCTGCTGTTAATTCCCCCTTACAAAATTCAGCCCATTTGGTTTGCCCGTCACGGAAAGACTGAACTTTAAAATATTGAGAAAGTGCATTGGTAGCCTTGGTACCTACACCATTTAAACCAACCGACTTTTGAAAAGCTCCAGAATCATATTTACCACCTGTATTGATTTTTGAAACACAATCAATCACTTTTCCCAAAGGTATTCCTCGACCAAAGTCACGCACTTCTACTTTATGATCCGAGATCTTTACTTCAATCACCTTACCGTTGCCCATCATGTGCTCATCAATGGAATTGTCCATGATTTCTTTCACTAGCACATAAATTCCATCATCTACCGAAGAACCATCGCCTAATTTTCCGATATACATACCAGGTCTTAAGCGGATATGCTCTTTCCAATCTAAGGAACGGATACTATCATCATTATAAATCGGGGGGGTACTGTTAATTTCTTCCACTAGATAATTTTTGAAATAATTAATTTAATAAGACAAGGCCTAAGCGTGCAATTAGCTTTAAAGTTAGCATTAAATCATGTTTTTTCTTTAATTTGCAGTCAAATTAGAAATAAAAGACTTTATGAACAAAAACTTTTCTTTTGTCTTAATGGCATTCTTGTTGTTAAGTACAAAAATGATGAGTCAAACGATTCCTTTCGGAGTGCAGGGTCAACTCTTGGACCGAATGAATAATAATCCTTCTAATAGTCAAATCAGAAATCAGCCTCAAAATCAAGCTAATATCGGTCGTAGAACTATTACGACTACACCCAAGCAAAAGCAAAATTACGATAGTTTAATGACTGTACGTAAACGAAATGCAGGTGAAATAGCTGATGAAGATTCCGCCGTATTTAATTTAAGAAAAAGGATATTTGGATATTCTATTTTCAATAACAAAACAGGGACTTTTGAACCCAATTTAAAAATTGCCACGCCTAAATCTTACGTTTTAGGCCCAGATGATGAGTTAATTGTAGATATCAATGGTTATTCGGAAGATCATTACAATTTAACCGTTAGTCCCGACGGTTATGTGAAAATTAACCGAATTGGGAATGTTTATGTGGCAGGTTTAACGATTGAAGAGGCGAAAAGTAGAATAATTTCAAAATTATCCCAGATTTTTGTAGGCCTTAGAAAAGAGGGTAGTGGACCAAGTAGTACCAATTTATATGCTTCTATTTCTTTAGGTAGTATTCGTACCGTTAATGTAACAGTGCAGGGTGAGGTTTTATTTCCTGGAACTTACTCTGTTCCTTCCTTAGCACGAGTAATGAATGTATTATACCTTGCTGGAGGGCCTAATCAAAACGGAACTTATCGTGAAATCCAATTGATTCGAAATAAAAAAGTTATTGCCAATATAGATTTGTATGATTTCCTAACTGCTGGAATTCAGAAGAATGATGTCAATATTCATGATCAGGATATCATTAAAGTAGGGGTGTATAAAAATAGAATCGAAGTTAGAGGTAAAGTGAAAAGGCCAGCTTTATTTGAAATAATGCCCAATGAAAACTTGACCAAAGTAATCCAAGATTTTGCCGGAGGTTTTACGGAAGATGCTTTCAAGGATTTAGTGAAAATCACGCGGTATACTAACCGAGAAAGAAAGTTGATTGACCTCAACACGGCTTTAATGGATTCATTTAACCCACAAACTGGTGATATTATTCAAGTAGAATCGGTTAATCAAGATCGATTTGAAAACAAATTAAGTATCGTGGGAGAGGTTTTCAGACCTGGTCAATTTGCTTTAGAAGGAAGTCCAAGTTTATTGAAATTAATTGAAAGGGCTGGAGGATTAAAAGAAAATGCTTTTTTAGATCGTGTATTAATCCAACGCATTAATCCAGATTTATCTAAAACAAATTTATCCGTTAATCTAAAAGATATTCTGAATAATAAAGCCAAGGATATTGCTTTAAGAAGAGAAGATAACATCTCTATTTTCTCCATTTTAGATTTAAAAGAGGGGTATACTGTGACCATTCACGGAGAAATCAATTTAAAGCGAAACGACAATGCTTCTGAAAACAAATCTGACAGGACAAATAAATCAGAGAGCAATGCAGGTAAAGTAGCTACTTCGCAAGAATCAAGTAATCTTGCAAATTCGGATGGTAACATCGACAACAACGCTGTTCAAATAGAAAGTGAAATATCTGAAGAATTAAAATCCAATGATGCCGCTAATCAATTGATTAACCGTCAATTGAAATTAACCCTTCCCTATGTAGAAAAAATGACGGTGGAAGATTTAATCCTTCAAGCAGGAGGTTTAAGAGAGTCCGCTGCTACAGGAGTGGTTGAAATTGTAAGAAGAAAAAAGAATTTGGCAGATAATACCCCTATCAATTCTCAAATTGCGGAAATTATACGATTCTCCATTAGTAAAAAGTTGCAGTTAGATGAGACTGCATCAACTTTTGAATTACAACCTTATGATGAGGTGTTTATTCGTTCATCGCCTAATTATGAATTACAACAGTTCATTACTATTCAAGGGCAAGTGATTTATCCAGGTGTATATGGCTTAGAAAAGAAAGATGAACGCTTAAGTGAAATTATTACCAGAGCAGGAGGTTTAAATAAACAAGCCTATCCTAAAGGGGCAAAATTAATCCGTAAAGTCCAATTGACTGAATTTGAAAAGAATAGAAAAGCGGAACAATTAAACGAGATTCAGGACAATTTTACAGGAATTACAGCTCAAAGAGACCCAGCCGCTACTGTAAAGACGAAGGAAACCATTGGTATTGATTTAGTTAAGGCATTAAAAAATCCGGGAGGCGAAGATGATTTATATGTGCTTGAAGGTGACATCATTGATATTCCGAAAGAACCACAAACCGTAAAAGTTTCTGGCGAGGTATTATATCCTAACAGCGTAAAATATATCGATGGTAAATCATTCTATGGTTTCATTTCTGAGGCTGGTGGATTTACTGCTAGTTCTGCTAGAAAAAGAGCCTATGTGATATATTCAAACGGATCAGTTAAGAGAACTAAATCCTTCTTATTTTTCCGTTTCCACCCAAAAATTGAGCAAGGAGCAGAGATCATCGTGCCGAAGAAATCTAAAGTAGCTACAGGACAACAAATCGTTTCGGTGGTATCAATTTTTACAGGAACGCTTACTAGTTTAATTGGTATTATTACCTTAATTAAAGCTACAACAAACTAAACACATGGCAGAGTTAAGATCTGATCAATTTTCTTTCAAACGCTTATTATTTAAGTGCTTTTTATTGATTCCATTTTTCAAACAGCATCGTAAAAAACTGTTTATTGGTGCGTTGGTGGGCTTTGTCTTGGGTATTACCGTTGAGGTAATTCGTAGCCAAAATAAAATATACAAAGCACAGATTGTATTTGTCATGGATTCAGAGGGTTCTGGTGGTGGAGGATTAGCTGATATAGCTAGCAGCTTGGGATTAGGTGGCTTTACTGCTAGTAATTCCTTATTCAGTGGAGAAAACTTCAAGGAATTATTAAAGACAAAAGCTTTATTCAGAAAAGCGATGTTAACTCGTGTAAAGTTTGGGGATAAGGAAGATTTATTCGCTAATTTTTTCTTGCAAAAAGCTGATTTAAGAAAGCATGAATGGAGTGATTTACCTGATGATTTTTTCGATTATCGATTTAAAATTACGGATCCAAGCAAAGCGAATGAGCAAGATAGAAATATCATGAATGCCATTTATGAATACCTGAAAGGAAATACGGTGATCAGTAATGAGAATCCTAAATCTTCTTTTTTAACCATGACTGTAGAAACACGTAATGATACATTGAGTTATACCTGGTCAAAACTTTATTTAAAAACAGTTACTGAGTTTTATATTCAGACTAAGACGAAAAAATCCAAAGAATTGTTGGTGATCATGGATAAGCGAGTGGATTCATTGCGATCTGCCTTGTACTATACTCAAGGAAAGCTTGCGAATTACAATGACCAAAATCAACAAATAATATATCAGAGGGCTAGAATTACGGCTGAAAGATTACAAATGAACTCATCTCAATTGCAAAGTATGTATTTTGAAGCCGTTCGGAATTTTGATAATTTAAAATTCTCTCTGATTAAAGAATCTCCTTTATTTACCATCATTTCTGATTCAGAATTACCAACAAAAATTGAAGTATATTTTTGGGGACCTATCACGTTAGTAGCCATGGTCATTGGAATGTTAATAACTTCCTTATTGATATATATGCGAAGTGTCTATAAAGAATTAATGGCCTAGATTACATGAACCTTATACAACAAAAACTCAAGGAAATAGGTAGTGATTGGGAACTACTAATCATACTGGCCAAGAGAGATATTTCTGTAAGATATAAACAAACAATATTGGGTTTAAGCTGGGCAGTAGTTAAACCTGTAGCCACGATGCTCGTCTTTTTATTTGCCTACAAGCAAGTTGCTAAAATTCAAGACATTTCAGGCTATCCAATTCAACTCGTCATATTTTCTGGTATTCTATTTTGGAATTATTTTGCCAATTCACTTCAAGCCATTAGTAATTCTATTTTGGTCAATAGTAATTTAATTTCTAAAGTATATTTCCCGCGCTTAATTATTTGTTTTTCCTCGATAGCGGTTTCTTTGGTAGATTTCCTGGTGGGTTTGGTCGTATATTTGATTTTAGCACTAAGTCTTCATCAAAGCATTTCACCATATATTGTATTCTTGCCAATAGCCTTATTTATTACTAGTTTATTTGCCTTGGGCTTGGGATTAATATTTGCCTCATTTTCAGTCAAATTCCGAGATGTGCAGCAAATTGTTCCTTTGATTGTTCAATATGGATTTTTTGCTACTCCTATTGTCTATACTACGAAACAATTGTCTGAAAAATCATGGTTTTTGTACTACAACATAATAAATCCATTGGCAGGTTTAGTGGAATTGTTTAGAGCATGTTTAATTAACCAATATGATTTACTTACTGGTCAAAATTTAGTCATTAGTATCATAGCCAGTGTTGCGGTATTTATCCTAGGCATTATCATTTTTGATAAAAGAGAAGACTCCTTCGTGGATTATTTATAACATTTATGCACATTATTGAAGTCGATTCCGTTTCAAAAAAATATGAGCTATCAGCCAATAAAGGGGCAGTTAGCTTAAAAAATGGTTTAAAGAATTTATTGACAAAAGAAGAAAAAGAAATTTTTTGGGCTGTCAATGATGTTTCATTTGCCTTAAACCGAGGTGATAAATTAGGAATCGTAGGTAGTAATGGTGCAGGGAAATCTACATTGTTAAAAATCCTAAGCAAAATTACCAAGCCCACCAGTGGAGAAATTCATGTACGAGGGAAGGTAGCTAGTTTATTAGAGGTAGGTACGGGATTCCACCCCGAGTTAACAGGTAGAGAAAATATCTTCTTAAATGGTGCCATTTTAGGCATGTCCAAACAAGAAATAAAATCACAATTTGATGAAATTGTGGATTTTGCAGGTGAGCAAATATCACGTTTTCTAGATACTCCGGTAAAACGCTATTCATCAGGAATGTATGTACGTTTGGGATTTGCAATTTCAGCACATTTAAACCCTGAAATCCTGATTGTCGATGAGGTTTTAGCCGTAGGCGATGCTGATTTTCAAAAGAAATCATTGGGTAAAATGCGAGAAGTAGCTGCCAATGATAAAACGATACTATTTGTTAGTCACAATCTTACAGCTGTAGCCAATTTATGTAATAAAACCTTGCACTTAGAGAAGGGAAAGGTTAAGCAATTTGGCGAAACGGGAGAAGTACTTTCCAATTACATGGCGGCTCTTCAAACGAATCGTTTGGAGCAAAATTATGATACATTTGATTCGGCTCCAGGGTCCCAACAAATCCGTTTAAAAAGAGCTACTCTCATACCAGAACTATTAGAAGGGCAATCTTACCTAGACATTAGAAACAAGATAAATATAGGTATTGAATTTTGGAATACGGAACCCAATCAACAATTGAATGTAAGTTTACATCTTTTTGCTAGTACAGGTGAATGTATTTTTAATGTCGGAACTCCTGCCGGAACCTTTGGACTTGGTCTGGTGCAAGCTAACCTAGAAATACCTGGTCATTTCTTAAATGATGGTACTTACCACATTTCTTTTATGGTTGTTAAGGATAAGTCCATCGTCTTATATAACTTCGAAGAAGTATTTAACTTTGAAATTGCTGATTATAGGGAAGATACTACTTGGTATGGGAAATGGCCAGGTTATGTAAGACCTGTATTTCCTTTCCCTATTCGTCAACTTTCTGATTCTATCTAATTATGCTACATGTCACCAAATCGTTCTTACCTGATTTAAAAGAATATGTCAGTTATTTAGAGCGTATTTGGGAAAGCAATCACTTAACCAATGATGGCCCTTTGTTACGGGAATTAGAACAAAAACTTCGATATTACTTACAGGTTGATCATGTTATTTTTGTTACCAATGGTACCATAGCATTACAATTAGCCTTAAAAGCACTTCAGGTTCAAGGAGAAGTTATCACTACGCCATTTTCCTATTGTGCTACTTCTAATTCAATTATTTGGGAAGGTTCCAAACCTATTTTTGCTGACATCGACCCCATTAGCCTAACGGTGGAATCAGCTCAAATTAAAACCAAAATAAGCCCTGATACAAAAGCTATTTTAACTACTCATGTGTATGGCAATGCAGGAGATTTAGAAGCACAAGAGGAATTAGCTAAAGAATACCATATTCCGCTTATTTATGATGGCGCGCATGCATTTGGTGTGAATTATAAAGGTAAATCCATTTTTAACTATGGAACGGTAAGTACCTGCAGTTTTCATGCTACCAAAGTATTCCATAGTGTAGAAGGAGGGGCGGTGATTACGAACGATTCGAAATTGGCGGCTAAAATCATTGAATTACGTAGTTTTGGACACAAGAATGATGATTATTTTTCTGCAGGTATCAACGGAAAAAATTCAGAGTTTCATGCAGCCATGGGTTTGGTTAATCTAGGTCATTTTGACCAAATTAAAGAATACCGAAAATGGGCTTGTGAACTTTATGATAAGCTTTTAAATGTACCAGGAGATTCGATTAAGTTCAACCCTCATATTGACAGAAATTATAGCTATTATCCTGTCATGTTTCCTACTGAATCAAGTTTATTAAAAGCCGTTTCAAAACTGAATGCAGTACAAATTAATCCTAGAAGGTATTTCTATCCATCTTTAAATACCCTAAGTTTTGTAGAAAAACAATCTTGTCCGGTTTCTGAAGATATTGCCTTAAGAGTGTTATGTTTACCTTTAAGTGCCGAAATAAGCGAAGAAGAAATCAGATTGATTTCGGATTTAGTGAATCAATCCTTTAATTAAATAAAACTATGTATTGGATAGCATTCATTTCATTTATTTTAATGAATTACAAGGTTGCATCTAAGATTTCTAATAAAAATTTGGAAGAAATCTTAATCATTGGTTTTACCATATATACCAGTAGTGTTATCCTTACCGGTTATGGATTATCCGCTTTAGAACTTTGGAATAGCCGTATTTTATGGGCCATCATTCCATTTTTTATTACCTCTTTTACGTATTATTTCTTCCAAAGACCTGTGTTTGCATTTGAAATGGAACATATTTCTGCTTTTAAGGTCATTGGAACTGCCATACAAACGACACATCAAACATATTTAAAGTTATCTGGAATTGAGCGTTTTATTTTTGCTTGCTTATTTTGGACCTTTCTAGTAATCACAGCCTTACAAATCACCTTACTTTTTAATAGCCCTCCCAACGAGTGGGATAGTATGACGGGGCATTTAAATCGAATCATATATTTCTTAAAAAGGGGCACCATGTCTCATTTTATAGGAACAAATTGGAATATAGACACTTATCCCAGAAGTTTTTGTTCTTTGCAAGTTTACCCATTTCTCATGAGCGGGTACAATGAATATTTATTTAAATTACCCAATATTGGAGCCTATTGGATCTTATCTTTTAGCATTTATGGAATTCTAAAAAATCTAGGAGTCAAATTCAAAACTAGACTTTTTTTAAGTATCATTTTCCTATTTCTGCCGAATGTGCTCATGCAGTCCATCACCACAGAAACAGATATTGTACTGGCGGCATACTTATCGTCCATAGTTTATTATTTGGTAGCCTATAAAAAACAAGAGAAAACCATTTATTTATATTTGGCAGGACTTACTTTCGGACTAGCCCTTAGCCATAAAATTACTTTTGTATTCTCTTTCATTCCATTACTTATTTTATACGCCTTTTGCTTTTTACCAGCATTAAAGAAACGCACTTTTTTCGTGGTAAAACATTTGTTTTTAGCGCATATATTAGGTTTAGTGCTGTACGTGTCAGCCACAGGTTATATCGCTAATTTCATACATTATGGTCATCCGATCGGGCCACCTACTGCGACACAGCACCAATCTGTCGAAAGAGCAGGAAGTCTAGGCAATTTATTAGTTCAAGGGAGCCGAAATGTAGTTAGATACGGTTTTGATTTATTTAACCTGGATGGTCTTCGAAATATCATGCTTGTTGAAAAAGTAAATCATGCCATGAAAGCCCCATTCCGAGCAATGGACCAAGGGTTACATTTGGGCTTAGAGAAAGTTACAGAATTCACCATAGTACCTTTTACATTTGATAAACGCTTCGAATTCTATAATGGTAGTCCCATTTATGGAAGTATTTTTATCTTCATTATTATACCTAGTTTACTGATGTTTGTCAGAAGGCCAAATTGGACCATGGCATTATTTTTGTTGGCCTTTGCAATACATTTTGCCACCCTAGCTTTTACAGCAGCATATGACCCCTGGAAGGGCCGGTATATGATAAGTTCAGCAATCTATTTATTCCCATTGTTGACCTATGTTTCTAGTTTTATTTTTGAGAAAAAACAACAGATAATATCCAGTATATTCTTGGGAATTTTTGTCGTTACGATATGTCTTTCAGCTATTTTCACTTTGGGGCTAAACATACGAGCTTTGCCTTTTAATGCCTATGGAAAAAAATCGATTTTAGAACTTGATCGCGTAGCTGCCTTAACCATCAATCGTCCGGATATAACCAAAGCATATCAAAATTTCGAAAAAATAGTACCTAAAAATGCAGTGGTTGCATTGGGGACAATCAATGATGACTTTGAATATCCATTATGGGGAGCCAAATTTTCTAGGAGGCTTATACCATTAAATCCTTTTGAGCAAGGTATTCAAAACATCCCATCCGATGCTCAGTATTTATTTTTTAGTAAAAATGTGTTTAAACCACAAGTAGGGGATATCCGATTAGGTACTGACACTACTCTGGTAGAAGGTGTATTAGTGCGAGGTGAGGATTATTATTTAAGAAAATTGAATTAGGTCTTTTGTTTCTTCTTTTTAGCAGAAGGGAATAAAATATTATTGAGTATCAAACGATACCCAGGTGAATTTTTATGAAGACTTAAATCGGTATGTTCTTCATTGACAAAATGTTGATAATCTTCAGGATCATGTCCACCCAAAAAAGCAAAAAATCCTTTCCCAACTTGTCCATATAGGTATTTCACCTCTTTTAAACTTTCATTTTCTGCTAATATAGTAACCTCTGATTTAACCATAGCACTCGCAAATCCTGTGGTTTGTCCCATAAAACCATGAATTACTTGTTGGTGATTTTGGGTCAACATACAAGGAATCATATCTGATTTTGCTGAAAACTCATTCAATTCAAAAAAATCATTTTCTTCTGCAATAGGTCTTTGGGTATAATTGGGGGCCGAATCAATTGTTGAAAATTCATTGACCCGATAATTTAAGATTAAAGAGAAATCTTTAAAGGCAACAGTATTCTTAAAATTCAAATTATCTGAACTGATATTGGAGGAAGTAGCATCTCCATCATAAAAAGCTGGAACAGCATCCATTCCTAAGGTAGAGAGAGCTATATCAAATGTATCTGTAGCCGTACACATGGCAAATAAATAACCTCCTCCAAGCATAAAATCTTTAATCATGGAGGCTACTTTACCTTTCATTTGAGAAACCTTGGAAAAACCATTTTTCTTGGCCATTTGCTGGTCTTCTTGCAATTGCAATTGATACCAAACTTGATCTTTTTGGGTAAACATTTTACCCATTTGGCCCGTAAAGTCCTCATGGTGTAAATGTACCCAATCATATTTTGCCAAATTTCCATCCAATACCTCTTGATCATAAATTATTTCAAAAGGAATTTCGGCATAGGTAAGCGCTAATGACACGGCATCATCCCAAGGAGAAGCAGATTTAGGGGAATATAGAGCAATTTTGGGAACTTTTTGTAAAGTGGCCTGTTCCATATTCGAACTCTCGGAATTAACTTCTGCTAAAATTTGTGCCGCAGCTTGGTCCGAAATAATTTGATAAGCTACCCCCTTACTTAATAAATCCTTTGAAAAATAAGGAATATAGTCCATCATGAAAGAACCACCTCGGTAATTTAAAAGCCAAGATACTTTTGCGTCTTCACCTTGAAGAACTTTATAGGTAAAACCATAGGCTTTTAAATGATTCGTCTGACTATCATCCATGGGAATCAACAGCTTATTGGCCAGTATTGGACAGATAGATGAACAAAAAATGATTAATGGAAGAATTAGGCCTTTCATTGGTTTCTTAAGACGTAAATAAACTAATAAATTGCAAGGTAAAATTTAAACGGTAGGAGAACAACATGAATCTTAAGGAAAACGTATTTGAAGGTTTAAGATCGATCAAAGGAAATTTACTAAGAACGATATTAACCGCCTTAATTATTTCACTGGGAATTACTTCATTGGTAGGAATTTTAACGGCCATAGATGGCATACAAAGCTCTGTAGATAATTCTTTTTCAGGATTAGGGGCTAATTCATTCGATATCCGAAATCGTCCTGCCATGCAAATTAGAAGAGAGGGACAAAGAGAAAAAAGATTTAAAAATATTGATTACCGACAGGCTAGTCGATATAAAACCTTATTTAGTGCCAAGGGGAAAGTATCACTTAAAACCAATGTTAACTTCAATGCCATTGCTAAGCATGGGTCAAAAAAAACCAATCCTAATACTCGATTGGTAGGTATTGATGATAATTTCATGGAATTAAAGGGTTATAAAGTAGGATTAGGTCGTAATTTTTCTACCCATGAATATCAACATGCCAATAATGTATGTTTATTAGGAGTGGATGTAATTGATCAATTATATGAAAAAGAAAATCCGGTTAATTCAGAAATTATTGTCAGTGGTCAAAAGTTGAAGGTAGTTGGGATTTTAGAAAAAAAAGGAAGTATGATGGGTGGGGGAGATGACCGGGTGATCATGGTTCCACTAGAAACTGGACGTAAAATGGCGGTTGGAAGGAATTTAACCTTTGATATAACCACCTCTTCTACCAAAGTGAAAAATCTAGATGATTTTATGGAAGAAGCTAGAGGCGCAATGCGTAAAGTAAGGATGGATCCGATCGGTTCTGAAGATTCTTTTTCTATAGATCGCTCGGATTCAATCGCTAAAAGTTTTGAAAACATTACATCTTCCTTACGTATCGGTGGATTTGTGATTGGCTTTATCACCTTATTAGGAGCTGCCATAGCACTTATGAATATCATGATGGTTTCCGTGACAGAAAGAACCCGTGAAATAGGTATTCGCAAATCACTAGGTGCTACTCCATTTAGAATTTTACAACAGTTTTTGATTGAAGCTATTGTGATTTGTCTTTTAGGAGGCATTGGTGGAATTGTCCTTGCTATTCCCATTGGAAACTTAATTGCTCAAGGAATCAGTTCCGGAAATGCTAGTTTTATTATACCCTGGATATGGATGATCACTGGTATTATCGTGTGTATATTAGTTGGCTTATTTTCAGGAATTTACCCTGCTTTTAAGGCATCTAAACTAGATCCAGTAGAGGCCTTACGCTACGAATAATTAAGAAATTATTAAATAGGTACTTGATAAATCGAAGGATTTGAAGTACTTTTGTGTCGCAATTAAGAATTGCCCAGATGGCGGAATTGGTAGACGCGCTGGTCTCAAACACCCGTGGGTGCAAGCCCGTGCCGGTTCGACTCCGGCTCTGGGTACAAGCCTCCTGAAATTCAGGAGGCTTTTACTTTTTTAAGCAGGTAAGAAATTTTTCCAATTAGCATAGGCTTCTGCCGTAGCATCCATATTTTTCAAATCCGGCTCAATCGTTTTAATAATCTTCAATTGAGATACGGCTTCCTTAGGGGAATTAAAATTTCCAATGCCAATTCCTGCACCTAAAGCTGCGCCCATTGCACCATCCGTATCCATTAAGTCTACCGCTATTTGAGCCGCATTAACTATACTTTGACTAAATACTGGACTTAAATACATATTGGCGAGACCAGCTTTTAATCGTTGAGGTGTAATACCCACCTTATCCAATAATTCAATCCCATAAACAAGAGAAAAAGCGATTCCTTCTTGAACAGCCCGACAAATCTCCGCGGATTGATGACGATTCAAATCCAATTGTTGAAAACTAGCTCCAATAACTCTATTCTGAAAAATTCGTTCTGCTCCATTTCCAAAAGGCATGACGATTAAGCCTTGAGATCCAATTTCAGACTGAGAAGCCATCTCATTCATTTGTTGGTAGGAATAGGAGTTGAAAAAATTCTGTTTCAACCAACGGTTCATGATACCCGTACCATTAATACACATCAAAACTCCTATTCGTCTAAGGGACTCATGGTAATTAACATGCGCAAATGAATTAACCCGATTACCTTGATCATATTTCAGTTCATCACTAACCCCATAAACAACACCAGAGGTTCCCGCAGTAGTAGCTATCTCACCGGGCTCTAAAACGCCTAGAGAAAGAGCATTATTAGGTTGATCACCCGCCTTATAAGTTACTTTCACATACTGATTCAATCCTAAACTTGCGGCTATCTCTGGCAAAATTTGACCATGATCAGAAAATACAGGTTGAATTTTAGGAAATAAATCAGAAGAAAATCCAAAATGAGCCAATAATTCAGTTGAAATTCTATTTTCCTTAAAATCCCAAAAAATTCCTTCAGATAGGGAAGAAGGGGAACAAGTAAGTTGACCGGTCAATTGAGCTCCAATATAGTCCCCTGGTAAAACAACATGCTTAATTTTATCAAAAATTTCAGGTTGATTTTCCTTAACCCAAGCTAATTTAGCAGCGGTAAAATTTCCTGGAGAATTTAATAAATGTGATTGGCAATAAGCCTCACCAAGAGCCAAGGCAGCTTTTTCGCCCAACTTGCCTGCCCTTGAATCACACCAAATAATAGAAGGTCTCAAAACCTGCAAATCCGCATCCAATACCACCAAACCATGCATTTGGTAAGAAATACCAATAGCATGTATGTCCGAAGGATTATAAGTTCCAGATGCATTTCCCTTTAAAATGGCCTGCTGGGTACAATACCACCAATGCGCAGGATCCTGCTCAGCGAAACCAGGCTGAGGTGAATAAATTTCATTTTCTGTCTCTGGATAAGAGCAAGAAAAAAGAACTGTTTGCTTAGCAGCATCAACAATACTAACTTTAATCGAAGATGTGCCTACATCAATTCCACACAGTAGCATAAAATGTCATTTAAATGTTAGAGATTCAAATTAATCACCACCAAGTTACAAGTCATTTTGCTTTAAACCATATACATTTTCAAGTAAAAGCAGGTGAAATATTTGCTCTCATCGGAAAAAGTGGATCAGGAAAGAGTACCATAGCCAATATTGTTGTGGGACAAACTGTTCAACCCCAGGCATCTATTTGCATCAATGGCAAGGAATTAAACACCCAAATGGATCGTTTAATCAAGGTCTTTAAAGAAGTTGGCTATGTCCCACAAAACTTACATTTAATGCCCCATCATACCGTAGAAGAGTATTTACGACGATTAGGTCAAAAAATGACGAGCAGCGATTTAGAAAAATTTATTCGGGAAAACTTAGTTAGATTCAGATTAAAGGCAGCAAAAAACACCAAAATCCAACATCTCTCTGGGGGAGAAAGACAAAAATTAGCGCTTTTAGAGGCTATCAGTAAACCCATTGAATTATTGGTTTTAGATGAGCCATTTAGTCAACTAGATACCGAACAAAAATTAGAATTTTCTGAAATCTTTAAACAGGTGGTATCGGAAGAAAAAATCCCTTGTTTATTAATTAGCCACGATTTAGTGGACATCCTAAGTTTAAGTCAGCAGGTAGGGATTTTACACCAAGGCAAATTAATATTTCAGGGTAATTGGATTCAATTTAAAAAATCAAAAAATAAACATGTCATTAAATTACAAGATGCCATGAGAATATGGAAAGATAAAATTGATTCGCTATTCAAAGCTTGAGTAAGCCTTAAAAGCTTTAGCATTAGTACTGGTTACTTGTATCACATCATCCAAAGGCATTTCTCTATAGTCTGCTAATTTTTGTGCAATTAATCCCAAATAAGCGGGCGAATTAGGTTTTCCTCTGTAGGGAACAGGACTTAAATAAGGAGCATCTGTCTCTAGGACTATATTCGTTAAGGGTATTTCTTGAATGTCTTGAAACAGATTGGCATTTTTATAGGTAAGCACACCTCCAATGCCCAAGGTAAAGCCTAAGTCAACCAGCGTTTTCGCCTCACGAGCATCACCTGAAAAACAATGAATAATACCCCTTACATCGTTAAATTCCTTCTTTTTGAGAATGGCGATTAAGTCGGCGTAGGCTTTTCTACAATGTACATCAATCCAAAGATGGTGTTCTAAAGCCCAATGACATTGTTTTTCAAAAGCTGTTATTTGTTGAGTTTTGAAACTTATATCCCAATAATAATCCAAACCTATTTCTCCGATGGCAAGCACTTTTTTGCTTTGTAACTCTTGTTCCAAAAAGCTTAATTGTTCTTCGAAATCTTCTTTTACATAAGTTGGATGCAAACCAATCATCGGCTTACAAAATGTAGCATTGGCTACATATAATTCCCATAATGCCCCCCAAGACTCCTGATCGCAATTAGGCAACCAAACTTCTTGAATTCCAGCCGTTTTCATTTCATGAAGATGAACTTCCCAATTCTGAGTAAAATGTTCATCGTATAAATGTGCATGGGTATCTATCATAGGGCGGATAATTGAAAGCCATTGGCATAGCAATAGGCTAAAAATTCTGGTAAAATTAATTTTAAACGAGGAAAAGCTTTTTGGCTATCATGAAAAACGATGATAGACCCTGCTTGTATATTTTTTAAACAATGGCCTGTAATGGATGAGGCACTTAAGCCTGAATGGTAATCGCCTGTTAGTAAGGACCACATAAAAATGGGACCCAATTCATCAGCATTTTTTAACATCTTTCGGTTCACACGCCCATAAGGAGGTCTAAAACCTATACTTGGAATTCCTAAATCATTAAATACCTGATCGCAGGCTTGCTTATTTTCGATATACTCATGAAATGGTACTTTCCATGCATTCACATGATTCATGGTATGATTACCTAAACTATGACCAGCTGAATGTATGGCATGAGCTAATTCAGGAAATTGGCGCATATTTTTACCTATACAAAAAAAAGTCGCCTTTGCTTGAAATTTATCTAACTCATCTAAAACAAAATTGGTAATTTCAGGACTAGGTCCATCATCAAAAGTGAAATACACTTGATTGTCTTTCGATGCTTGATGCTTTTCCCAAATCAAACTAGGGAAAATAGCAGGCACAAAAGAAGGTAAGCGATGAATGAACATGTTTTTCAGATCCAATATTCATGCAAATTACGAGTTCAGGTGCAGAAAAAATAATTTTAGGTATTGACCCAGGCACCCGCTTTTTGGGATATGGCTTATTGAAAATTAGCAAAGCTCAAGTAACTGTCTTACAGTATGGTGTTTTAAACCTGACAAAATATACCACCCAAGGAGCTAAATTTTTGAAAATTCATGAGAGAGTTTTAGGAATAATTGAAGAATTTTTACCCGATGAGATAGCTATTGAATCACCATTTTTCGGTAAAAATATTCAATCTATGCTCAAATTGGGTCGTGTTCAAGGTATGGTAATGTCACTCGCCTTTTCAAAAGGTATCCCCATAGTTGAGTATGAACCCAAAAAAATCAAGCAATCTGTCACAGGTAATGGAAATGCCTCCAAAGAACAAGTAGCTAAAATGGTTGAGGTTATTGCGGGTATTAAATTAGATGCCAAATTATTTGACGCAACGGATGCCTTAGGTATAGCTATTTGCCACCATTTTCATCAAAACAACATTTCCTCATCCGTCAAAGGGACTAAAAAAGGTTGGGGAGCCTTTGTTTCTGAAAATCCAGAAAGAATTAAATAAGCTCCTTCAAATGATCTTTCATTTCCTCCCAAGTACCCACAGGGGCTAAACAATGATGGCCAATACAAACTAAAAAATGCTTATCCTTTGGAAGGTTTTCAACAGGTATTAGGGATAATTCCAAAGAATTCAATTTTTCCATTAAGCCTTTTTCCAAGGCATATGAATGATCAAATTTGATGGTGGCTTGTGGATTTTCAAACCATTGAGAATAAATCCGTAGCCAATTAGAAAAATAGGCTGGATTTGCTTGAGCCTTAGAAATAACCGTTTCCAACATTTGCTTTGCCCTTAATGTACAAGAAACCTGTGAGTTAATTAAACCTAAGCACAACAATGCTTCACATAACATGGAATTGGAGGATGGACAAACAGAATCTGTAAACTCCACCTTATAAGCAATCAGCTCTTGATGTTGATTTTGCGCATAATGGTATAAAGCAAAACCCTCATCTTTGGATTCAAATAATTCTGTGGCTTTTTCAACTAAGCTATCGGCAATATCTAAATATTTGACCTCAAAAGTAGATAAATACAGTTGAATGAAAGCCAGTGCAGTGGCGGCATAATCATCTAAAAAACCATCAATAGGTCTATCTGTGTAAGCGGCTTGATGCAAAGCGCTACCATCTGGCTTCAATAAATGTTGTTCAATAGCCCCTGCCAAATGAATAGCATCTTGTAATATCTCTTTAGAGGCTAGCGCTTGAGAAGAGGCTATTAATCCTGATAGCACATAAGCATTCCATGCTAAAATTTGCTTGGTATCTGTCTCAGGTCTTATACGCGTTTTTCTAACATCAGAAAGCTTGACTAATTCATCGCTGAATTGATTATTTAAAATGGCTTCTTTTTTAAATAATATATTCCGACTATCCTCCCAATTGCCATTGGGTAAGATACTATATGCCCTATAAAACTCAGGATTGGAAAGGGAAGGGATTAATTGATTGATCTCCTCAAAATGCCAAGTATAAAATAAACCTTCAACACCCTCACTATCAGCATCTAAAGATGCATAATACAAGCCATTTTCTGCTAATAGCTCTGATGTTAAAAACTGAATCGTTTGTGTTAATACTTCAGCGTAGAGAGGGTTTTTAGTACGACGGTAAGCCGCTGCATAACCTTCCAATAATTGACCATTATCGTACAACATTTTTTCAAAATGTGGAGCAAACCATTCTGAATCAACTGAATACCTTGAAAACCCACCCGCTATTTGATCAAAAATACCCCCTTGAGCCATTCTATTCAATTGAATTTCAGAAGCTTTATAGGCATTGGTTTGCTGAGCTAAAAGGGGAGTAACAGACTCTAAAAATCGTAAGAGAGAAGGCAATGGAAATTTAGGTGCCTTATTCATACCACCAAATACGGGATCCATATTACCAACGGTGATTTTTAGACATTGAGGTATGAAGCTTGGACTTAATTCTAAATCAGTCATTTGAAATAGATCAGCATGATCAGAAATTGCCTTAGCAAATCCTTCTGCAGATTCCTCCAACTCTGCCCGATGTTCCACAAAGGCATTTTGTACAGATGATAAAATATTCATCCATTTAGCCTTTGGAAAATAGGTGCCACCATAAAATGGTTTCTGAGACGGCATCAAAAATACATTCAATGGCCATCCACCTGATAATCCCATTTGCTGAATGGCATCCATATAAATCATATCCACATCAGGTCTTTCCTCACGATCAACTTTGATGTTGATAAAATATTTATTCATTAAATCAGCTACTTCCTGATTTTCAAAACATTCTTTTTCCATGACATGGCACCAATGGCAAGCGGCATATCCAATACTAACTAAGATAAGCTTATCCTCCTCCTTAGCTTGTTTTAATGCATCCGGTCCCCATGGTTGCCAATGAACAGGATTATGTTGATGTTGTAATAAATAGGGACTAACTTGATGCTTCAGCTTATTCATTAAAAGAGAGGATTTTTGTAAATTCGTACAAATTTACGCAATGTTAGAACTAAAAGATTTTGTAGTCGGTCCAGAAATTGCTCATTCTCCTGAATTGCTACGAGCCTTTCTTATTTCTGAATTAGGTACAAATCTATTAAATAGCTGCCAATATCGAATTGAAAAGAAATCCATCGATGCGAGAAGTAGACAAATTAAAGTCAATTTACGCATTGGATTTTATGAAAAAGAGCATGATTTTTCCTTAGAACATCTAGCTCATTTACCCCCGCTATCCACAGAAGCTAAGCGCGTTATCATCGTTGGAAGTGGCCCAGCAGGTTTATTTGCTGCGATTCGACTTATTCAATTAGGCCTCAAACCCATCGTCTTGGAAAGAGGAAAAGATGTACGTGAAAGGCGACGTGATTTAGCTGCCATCAATCGTTTTAATATCGTTGATTCCGATAGTAATTACTGCTTTGGTGAAGGAGGAGCGGGCACCTACTCCGATGGAAAACTGTATACCAGAAGTACGAAAAGAGGAGATATTAAATCGGTCCTTGAAACTTTTGTAGCACATGGTGCAGATCAAAATATTTTATTTGAGGCCCATCCTCATATTGGAACCAATAAATTACCCGCCATCATTGCTTCCATGCGGCAAGCTATTATTGAAGCTGGTGGGGAAGTGCATTTTCACCAAAAAGTAGTCGATTTTATCATCCAAAATAAGCAAATAAAGGGAGTTGTCACGGCTCATAATCAAGAATTTCAAGCCGATAAACTCTTATTAGCTACAGGGCATTCCGCGCGTGACATATTTGAGTTATTAAGAAATAAAAACGTACTGATTGAGTCGAAAGGATTTGCCATAGGAGTTAGAATAGAACATCGTCAATCACTGATTGATAGCTGCCAATATAAAACTAAAGAAAGGCCCATATATTTACCTCCGGCAAGTTTTAGTTTGGTTAGTCAAACCAAGTATAAGGGATTACAAAGAGGGGTATTTTCATTTTGTATGTGCCCAGGTGGTTTTATTGTACCATCAGCCACCAGCCAGAATCAAGTAGTAGTCAATGGTATGTCGCCCTCCAGACGCGACTCACACTATGCCAATTCTGGGATTGTTGTTAGTTTACTTGAACATGATTTAGCAGCATTTAAATCTGAAGGACCTTTAGCGGGCATGTTTTTGCAAGAGTCATTAGAACAAAAAGCACATAAATTATCAGGCGCTACTCAAAAGGCTATTTCACAATTGACCCAAGATTTCATTCAAAAGAAAACGAGTAAATCCAGTCATGATACCTCCTATGTCCCGGGATTAATCCCAGGAGAAATGCGTGATTTTTTACCAGATTTTATTGCTGAGCCTTTGGCATTAGGTTTGAGTGATTTTAACAAAAAGATTCCTAATTTTTCGACTAATATTGGACAAATCATCGGTTTGGAAAGTAGGACATCATCACCCGTTAAAATTCCTAGAGATCAAGAAAGTTTAGAGCATCCCCAAATCAAAGGTTTATACCCTTGCGGTGAGGGTGCCGGTTATGCTGGAGGAATTATGTCGGCGGCATTGGATGGCATTCGATGTGCAGAAGCTATTGCTAAATAAGGTGGCCATGAAAGAAATGTTTGAGCCTATTTTTGACTTGCATCAAAATTTCATGAAAATGGAAACGGTAAAGGCTAATGCTCGACATGCTGCCGTGGTGGCTATTATTCAAAAAAATGAACTACGAGACACCATTTTATTAATTAAAAGAAACGAATATGAAGGTGCTCATTCGGGACAAATGGCTTTTCCTGGGGGGAAACAGGAAATAAATGATTTAGATTTAAAGGTTACTGCCATTCGGGAAGTAAAGGAAGAAATTGGCATAGATGTTCCTTATGAAGCCCTAAGAGCTATGGAACCTGTTTGGGTCATGGTCTCCAATTATTGGGTTCAACCTTATTTTGCGGTCTTAGAAGAAAAGCAAAATTACGTTTTAGATAAACGAGAAATAAATCGTATTTTTGAAATACCTGTATCACATTTCCAAGATAACTCGCAAGTAAAAGCACATCAATTAACAATTCAAAATGAGAGCTACTGGGCTCCAAAATTTGAATTTGAAGGTGAAGTTATTTGGGGTGCCACAGCCTTATTTTTATACCAATTATTCCACTTAAAAATTGGGGAATTAAAATTATAGATAGTTTATATGGATGAATCATTGGATGGCAGCTTGCAAAATCAAATTGCAGTGGCAGGAATGTATGAGAATTGGTTTTTGGAATATGCCTCATACGTTATTCTTGAACGCGCCGTTCCAGCCGTAGCAGATGGATTAAAACCTGTACAAAGAAGGATTCTACATGCGCTACGGGAAATGGATGATGGCCGCTTTAACAAAGTAGCGAACGTAGTAGGACAAACCATGCAATACCATCCGCATGGAGATGCCTCCATCACCGATGCCATGGTTAATCTAGGGCAAAAAGAACTATTGTTTGATTGCCAGGGTAACTGGGGTGACATGCGCACAGGAGACAGTGCTGCAGCAGCTCGATACATCGAAGTAAGACTTTCTAAGTTTGCCAATGATGTGGTGTTTAATAACCAAACCACCAAATGGCAATTATCTTATGATGGTCGTAAAAAAGAACCCATCACTTTACCTATTAAATTCCCCCTATTATTAGCGCAAGGGGTAGAAGGTATCGCCGTAGGTTTGGCTACGAAAATCATGCCACACAATTTCTGTGAAATCTTGCAAGCTTCCATCGATTTACTGAATAATAAAAAAGTGGAATTGCTGCCTGATTTTCTGACAGGAGGTTTATTAGATGCTTCTAATTACAATGATGGATTACGCGGTGGAAAAATCAGAATTCGAGCAAAGATTGAAGAAATCGACAAGAAAACTCTGGTTATCAAAGACATACCTTATTCTACTACCACTACATCTTTGATTGATTCCATCATCAAAGCAAATGATACAGGAAAAATTAAGATTAAAAAGGTAATTGACAATACAGCAAAGGATGTTGAAATTCAAATTCAATTAGCTCCAGGTATATCACCTGATGTGACTATTGATGCCTTGTATGCCTTCACAGATTGTGAGATTTCAATTTCTCCCAATGCCTGTGTGATTATTGACGAAAAGCCCCACTTTGTAGGAATTTCTGAAATTCTAAAAGTAAGCACCAACCAAACCGTTGATTTGCTAAAACAAGAATTAGAAATCAGAAAAGCGGAGCTCATGGAGCGAATCCTATTTAGTTCTTTAGAGAAAATTTTCATTGAAAATAGAATTTATCGGGATATTGAGGAATGTGAGACCTTTGAATCAGTGATAGAAATGGTCGATAAAGGTTTAGAGCCTTATAAAAAGGATTTTTATCGTGAAATCATTGAAGAAGATATATTGCGTTTGCTAGAAATCCGAATTAAACGTATCTCCAAATTTGATGCTTTCAAGGCAGATGAAGCCATGAAACGCTTGGAAGAAGAATTGGCTGAGGTAGAGCATAATTTGGCAAATTTGATTACATACGCCATTAATTACTTTAAAAATCTACTCAATAAATACGGTAAAGGAAGAGAGCGTAAAACAGAAATACAAAACTTTAATACCATTTCTGCTACAGTGGTAGCCGCAGCCAATCAGAAATTATATGTTAACCGAGCGGATGGTTTCATTGGTTATGGTCTGAAAAAGGATGAATACATCATGGATTGTTCGGATATCGATGATATCATTGTATTTCGACAAAATGGAACATGCGTGGTGACCAAAGTACAAGAAAAAGTATTTGTTGGAAAAGACATATTATATTGTTCCGTATTCAAGAAAAACGACGATCGAAAAGTTTACAATTTGGTTTATTTTGATGGAAAAAATGGCATTTCTTATGTCAAAAGATTCAAAGTGACTTCAGTAACTCGAGATAGGGAATATAAACTGGTGAGTGATAATCCAAAATCAAAAATCACCTATTTCTCTGCCAATGAAAATGGAGAAGCAGAAGTAATTCAAATCAATTTAACAGCCAATTGCACAGCTAAAATCAAGCAATTTGATTATGATTTTGCCAAATTAGCTATTAAGGGTCGTGAATCTTTAGGTAATGTTTTAACTAAATACCCTGTTCGTAAAATTGTTCAAAAATCGGCGGGAGTTTCCACTTTAGGTGGAGTGGATATATGGTATGATGCCACAGTTGGTCGATTAAATAGAGATGAACATGGTCAGTTTATAGGCAATTTTGAGCCTAAAGACAGTATTTTAGTGTTATACAAATCGGGAAATTACGAATTAACCAATTTTGAATTAACCAACCGATATACGGCAGATGAGATATTGTATTTGAAAAAATACGAAGCGAACAGCATCATTTCAGCTGCCTATTTTGATGGAGCTAGTAAAAATCATTTTATCAAACGATTTAAATTAGAAACTACTACCATCGATAAGAAATTCCTATTCATTTCAGACCATAAAGCATCCCGATTAATCGCTGCTACGGATAATTATGCTCCAAATGTTCAGATAAAGCATAAAGCAGATGGAAAAACCAATCAGGTAGAATTATTACCGATTGCGGAATTAGGTGACGTGCGAGGTTGGAAGGCGATAGGCAATAAACTAAATTATCCTAAACTTACTGATTTACAATTCATTGATACGGAAGAGAAGGCTCCATCACAAGCAGAATCAGAAAATCAAGATGGTGATGATGAACCAGAATTTATCATAAAAAATCTGGATAGTAATTTTGAAGCGGATGGACCCATATCTGAAAGTAATGAAGTAGAAATAAGTACTGAAACGGAGGCTTCTGATGTTGATGACATTCCATTTGAGGTCAAAAACTTACCTTCGGATCAAAAAGAAACAGGTACAGGAGAACAATTAGGCTTATTTTAAGGGATGGAACAGGTGTTGAATAATAAAAAAACGATGAATGCCTGGGCCTTTTATGATTGGGCCAATTCAGTACATTCATTAACGATTGTTTCAGCCATTTTTCCCATTTATTTCCCCGTTGCCGCCATTGTTTTAGGAAGCAAACATCCTGAGTTAATTGATATTTTTGGGTTTTCGCTTCAGAATACTGTCGTATATTCCTACATTATTTCATTGGCTTATTTAGTCTTAGCAGTGGTGATGCCTTTCTTATCTGGTATTGCCGATTACACAGGAAGCAAAAAGAATTTCATGCGCTTCTTTTGTTATTTAGGTGCCTTTAGCTGCATGCTTCTTTATCTTTTTACCAAAGGGCAGTATTTGTTAGGTTCTTTAGGTTTTTTGTTCTCCATCATTGGTTGGGGTGGGAGTTTGGTTTTTTATAATTCCTTCCTGCCTGAAATAGCTAGTCCTGACCGTTTTGATCAATTGAGTGCCAAAGGCTTCTCTTTAGGTTATGTAGGGAGCGTCTTACTTTTATTACAGAATTTAAGTATGATTCTGGCACCAAATTTATATGGCGGTATTTCCGTAGAAATGGCCTCTAGGATATCCTTTTTAACGGTGGGAATTTGGTGGTTTATTTTTGCTCAAATTCCTTTCTATTATTTACCAAAATCTTCCAAGAAAGAAAAAGACCATCCTAGATGGTGGTTAGGTGGTTTTAAAGAGCTCAAAAAAGTATTTCATGAAATCACTCACATTCCATCAATAAAAAATTTCTTACTAGGCTTCTTTTTATATAACATGGGTGCGCAAACTGTTATGCTTCTAGGAGCCTTATTTGGAAGCCAAGAATTACATTTACCTTCTGAATCATTGATAATTACTATATTATTGATTCAGTTGGTGGCCATACCGGGAGCATACATTTGTGCTTATTTATCAAAAAAAATCGGGAATGTAAATGCAATACGCTTGATAATTGTTTTTTGGATCATCGTATGTTGCTCTGCATATTTTGTCCATGAAACCTTTCATTTTTACTTATTGGCTACGGCAATAGGATTTGTCATGGGTGGAATTCAGTCGAATTCACGAGCTACATACGCTAAACTATGTCCTGAAAATGAAAAGGATACTGCCTCCTATTTTAGTTTTTTTGATGTTTGTGACAGGGCTTCAACCGTGATTGGTACCTTTATTTTTGGCCTATTAATTCAATTAACTGGCAATATGCGATTGGGAATTTTGGTTCTAGCTTTAGTATTTCTTTTAAGCTTAATTTACATGGCAAGGCTTAATAAGATTAATCCTGAGGTACTTAGATCGGAATAATATTTCGTTCATTTAATTCGCGCCATGATTCAGGAACCACCGACAAAATTTCTTGATGTAAAGCCTGAATGATTCCTTTGCGTGCATAACTGGGAGAATACACTAATGAAACCTCTCGAACTGGCTTTGGAAAGGGTAGAGGGAAAACATGCTCCTGTTTATTGTCATCTAAAAAGTCATATAGCATTTCCGGAATGATAGTTTGACCACCCGCATCCTCAGCGATACGAACAATCGTTTCCAAACTTCCTGTTTGATACGTGATTCTCGGACTTAAAGTCTGCCCCGACTTCAAATTACAAATGGAGTTAATTTGGCTAGATAGGCAATGTCCTTCTTCCAATAGCCATAATTTTTCAGGCTCTACGTATTGACAAATCTCTCCTGACTCTGAATGTAGATTGGAATACAAATACAGTTCCTCATAATATAAATGCTTTTCAATCAGTTGGTCTCCTAATGGAGTTACCAAAATTCCTATATCGAGTTTACCTTCTTTAATTTCCTTCACAATATTAGAGGTAGTTGTTTCTGAAATATTAATGTGAAGGTCCGGAAATTTTAGTTGGAAGCCCGAAAGAAATCGGGGCATCAAATAAGGAGCTATGGTGGGAATCACCCCAATACTCACATTTCCTGCTACTTGATTACTCCAACCTTTTGAAAGGTCCTTTAGGGTAGCGGTTTCTTTTAAAATGACACGAGCTTGACGAATAATCTCTTCTCCTTGCAATGTGGCTTTTAATGGTTTATCCTTTCGATTAAATATAATAATGTTTAACTCCGATTCTAGTTTTTGTATTTGCATACTAAGACTAGGCTGGGTAACGCAACAAAAATCGGCCGCTTTGGAAAAACTTTTTAAGTCATCCAAAGCCACTATATATTCTAATTGGGTGATAGTCATACTGTATAGTTTAAAACTATACAAATATAGTAAATATAGATTTGCTTGATAGTCTTAACTTATCGAAATTTGTAACATATTTAAACGTAACAAATAATATTATGTCTACACACATGTTAGGATTGGGAAGTAAGTTTCCAGCATTTGAAAAAAAAGCAGTAGTGTCATTAGAAAAAGATAAGGAGTTTACAACGATTACTGCAGAAGATCATAAAAAGGATGGTAAATGGATGGTGATGTTCTGGTGGCCAAAAGATTTCACTTTTGTTTGTCCAACTGAAATTGCTGAATTCAACCGTAGAGCAGGTGATTTTTCAGATCGTGATGCTTTATTAATTGGAGCTTCTACTGATTCTGAGTTTGTACACGCAGCATGGAGAAGAGATCATGATGATTTACGCGGTTTAAAATTCCCAATGTTAGCTGATACTTCTAAAAGTTTAGCTGAAGAGTTAGGAATCTTAACTGAAGATGAGAAAGTTGCTTACCGTGTTACTTACATCGCTGACCAAGATGGAATCATTCGTTGGGTTTCTGCCAATGATTTATCAGTAGGTCGTAATGTTGATGAAGTTTTACGTGTATTGGATGCTTTGCAAACTGATGAGCTTTGCCCATGTAACTGGAAAGCTGGAGAGGCTACATTATAATTTTAATTAAAGCCCCATTCATATGGGGCTTTTTAACAATAAGATCATGAGTGAAACTAGAGATAATCTATTAGCCGAAATTAATTTACCTGCCACTAGTCAATTTCCATTATTGGATCAATTAGATGCTACGGAAAATCGTTACATCAAAGATTTAAAGATTAACGTTTCCAATGCATTAAAGTATGCTACCTTAACAGAAAAAGAAGCTGTATTATTGGCTTTAGCCGTTTCTGTTAATCAAAAGCATGAGATTACGATTAATTCATTGACTGAATTAGCCAAAACCAAGGGAGCAACGGATGCGGAAATCAATGAAATTCATGCCTTAACTTCATTACTAAATGCCAATAACGTTTTTTACCGTTTCAAGCATTTTGTAGGCAAAGAATTTTATAATACTGCACCTGCTGGAATCAGAATGTCTATCATGATGAACCCTGTATTAGGCAAAGAATTCTTTGAATTAGCGAGTTTAACCGTTTCTGCCATCAATGGCTGTGAAATGTGCGTTAAATCTCATGAGCAATCAGTACTTAACCACGGTGCTACGGAAGCACGCATCATGGATGCGATTCGCTTAACAGCGATATTTAAAAGCTTAATCGTATTGTTGTAGGGTAAAATTATTTACCCCACATCGCATTAGCCGTGTTCGGGAAGGGAAGGGTCAATTCTGGTACTTGATGTACCATGCGGTTGGCCCATTCCACTCCTTGCATCATGGAGTGATCTTGGTTAGATACCTCATATTTCCAAGCACCAAATCTACCTCTACTATACACATCATGTTTTTCCAATTCCGGTAAAACTTGCTTAAGTATTCCATCCCGCTCAATCGAAGGAGTAGGATAACCATAAGCTGTAGAGAAATAAAATTTGGAGATCACCTGATCCTCGGATTCTATTAAACCATCCTCTAACATAGCTTTAACGGTATCTTCAATCAATGTAGCTTTATTTACGGGTTTCATGGCTGATTCACTCACTTCGGCCATTAATGACCATTGATTAGCTGGATCAGGAACGTTGTTAGGGCTATAATTGGAAAATACTGTAACGCGGTAATAAGGACTGTTTGCCTCAGGAAAATACATCCAGCATTTTTTAGCTAATGATTCTACAGGTTTACCTTTTAAACCTATTCCTACCACATGGGTACTGCTATGCTTTAAACCCTGAGCCGTCTGAACCACCTCGGTAGGAAGATCTTGGCACTTTTGGGTAAAAATATCTAATGGAATTGTACTCATCACTTGATCGTATTCAATTTGAGTACCGTCTTCTAGGACAATTTGGTGTGCCTTTAAATCAACCGATTTAACCGTAGAATTTAATCTGAAAAATTCCTCACCAATCAATTCCCCCACCGCTTTCCAAATGGAACCTGTACCCCCAGTTTTAGGGAATTGAAATAGATTATTGGGTCCCCAAGAAAGATCATCCTTCTCAAAAATGATGTTTTCAACAATACGACCTAAATCACTGACAGCTACACGCTCACCAACCCAATTGGCATTCATCATTTCAGGAGGGTAGGCCCACACTTTGAAATTATATGGGAACATAAATACATCAGCAATTCCTTGTCCACAAGTATTTAAAATCCACTCCTTGAAGTTAGTTGGTTTATTAGAAGGACCATTTTTGTATAATTCAATTAATCCTTGCAAACACTGCCATTGTTCTTCTTTGGGTAAATAACCTAAGTTATTTTGAAATGGATAAGGTACAAAACGATCTCTGATCCAAACCCATGATTCTCTTTGATGGGTATACCAACCATCTTCACCCAAGGCCAATTTCATCAAATCATCAAAATACTGATAATGAGAAAACTGAACATGGCCGCCTACATCCCAAGTAAAACCTTGATCATCCACAAAACTAGTGGCTAAACCACCAACAAAGTTTTCCTTTTCAAGTACAATAAAATCAGTAATTCCTAATTCTTTTAAACGATAAGCTGCACCTAAACCAGTGGGTCCTCCACCTAGGATGACATATGTATATTTCATTTTCCTTGGGTAATTTCTTTAACTAAACTGTTTAAATGAACTCTAAAGGCTAATAATTCTTTGAAACTTTGCCAGCAAACCTTAAGTAATTTGAAATGACGTATAGAGACTTCTCCCGTTTCTCTTTCCCGGTGAATCACGGGAATATTGAATAAATTTTGACCCGATTTTTTGGCCAAAACCGCTAAAAATATATTAGGAGCAAAAGGCGTTTGAGCTGGTAATGCTTGCAATAACTTCTTTAAGAAGCTAGTCTTAAAGAAGCGGAACGGAATATTGGCGTCGTCAATGTAGGTTCCATAAATGAATAATAATGAGTATTTTAATATACGGGTAATGACCAATCGAAAGGGATCATCATGACGTACTTTTCGGTATCCTAAAATAAAATCAGATTGATTTCTTTTTTCCCAAAAATTCCCAAAATCTTTCACATCAAACTGATCATCTGAATCTGTCTGAAAAACATAGGTAGGATTCATCTCCACCGCCATGCGATAACCGTTTACTACCGCATTTCCATGGCCACCATTCAATTGATGTTTGGCAATTAAATTGGGATAATTACCTGATATTTCATCTAAAATCGTCCCGGTTTTATCCTTAGAACCATCATTTATGATGAGTAATTTAAACTGATCAGGACTGACAAAGGCGGAAATACCTTCTATCCAATGAGCTACTACTTGCTGAATACATTCCTCTTCATTATAAGCAGGTATGACTACCACTAATTCCAAACTCATATTATTTTAATTTATCCTTGAAACTATTTATGGGTTTCTCAATAACAAACCAAGAGACACTGGCAACAAATAGTAATAAAATTAGGTTGACGAAAAATTTTGATAGTATAAAATTAAGGAAATTTGTTTGAAATAGGGGTATATATTTAGAAATAGCCCACCATAATGTATTTCCTTCTTGATGATAATAATTATAAATAAAATTATGATACAAATATAAACCATAGGATATTTTACCTAAGTAATCTACCCAGGATAATGACAAAAAACGGCCAAATACATGTTTCCTTTCAGCGACAGCCTCTGCGATTAAAAAGAAGGAAAATACCGCCGCAACACTACGTTCAATGACGATAAACCAAATATTATCATACGTGAATTCGGCTAAATGGGAAAACCAAAGTACAAGAAAAAAGGAAATCAAGGAAAGGAGAAGTACCCAAGGAAAATCACTAATTTGTTTAAATACGGAACGATGGTAATGATAGAAATAAGCTAATAATCCACCCAGACCAAAACTATCAACCGCACTAAGCGGGTTAACATAGGACCACATCCAGGCTGATTCTTTAAAATCATGGCTAGCAAAAAGGTAAAAAAACAAACGAGAACAAAAACCTAAGGTAATCATCCATGGAAATAATTTTCCAAAATATTTACGTGGTAAAAACAGGATGAAATAGGGGAAAATTAAATAATACTGCTCCTCTACAGCCAATGACCATAAATGGTCCCATACACCAATCCACTGACGGTGTATCATTATGTAAAAATCAGGTAAATAGAAAAACAACCATTTCCAGACTTTATAAAAGGGATCAATTTGAAAAAGACCACCAATACCTAGCAAAAGGAAATAAATTGGGAATATTCGAAGAGATCTTCTCAGGATAAATATTTTGATTTTTTTCCATGGTGAATGTCCTCGATCGGCCACATCATCCGCACTTTGGAATAGAATACGCGTGATTAAAAAACCACTCAAAACAAAAAATATAACTACGCCCAAATGTCCTAGTGGAAAAGGGATGGTGGGCACCAACCAATGGTCCATTAAGACTAGAAATACCGCCAAAAAGCGAATACCATTTAATTGCTTGAAATATACTGCGTGTTGATCGCTCATTAATCTCCTTGAAGCGTAAACTCCACTCTTCTATTTAATTTTCTTCTTTCTTCACTCATGTTACTCGCCATCGGTTTGGTTCCGCCCCAACCTTTCACGCGCACTCGGTTTGGACTAATACCCTTTGAAACGATATAAATCTTAACGTTTTCGACTCTTTCTAGGGAAAGCTTCATGTTTTCATTCCAATCCCCTTGATTATCCGTATGGCCTTCCAAAAGTATTTTGAAGCTAGTATTATCCTTTAAAATCTTAACAATTTTTTCTAGCTCTTCGTAGGAACTTGGGCTTAATTCAGCTTTACTCTGATCAAAGTTAATGTTAGGAATCTGATATTGCTTATTCAATTGAATTGGAATTATCAAAAGGTTCCTTTGGATCGTTTTAAAGTTGCGCTCTGAGGTATAATCAAACTTTTCAACTCGACAGATATAGCCATCTTTCAATACTTGCATGGTAAATGCCTTTTTGGCCGGCCACATGAAACTATAATCACCTAAATAAGGATCGTAATCCACTAAAAGTGAATCTGTTCCAGAAACTGATTTAATTAAAATTTTACCTGCGATCGCCTCTTGAGAATCTTGATTTAGAATTTGACCGGCCATTTGAATCAAAGTTAGCGGCTTAGCTTTTTCAGGTATTTTAATTCGATAAATATCTTCTGCTCCTAAGGAATTCTCAACGGAACTAAAATAGGCATAATCACCTTGTGCCGCCACGGAAAAGTATCCATCCCACTGAGGGGTATTAACAATGGGTCCTAAGTTTTCTGGTTCTGACCAATTTAACCAAGTATCATCTAAGCGACGCGTTAAAAAGATATCATTATTGCCATAACCCACATGTCCACTGGATGAAAAATACATAGTAACTCCATCAGGGGCAATGAAAGGTGTGGATTCAGATTCTCCGGTATTGACAACCTGACCTATATTTTTAGGTTCAGTCCAGCTATCGTCATTTTTCCAAAATGAGACATAAATATCTTTACCACCAAAGGAATCTTTCATTTCCGTGGTCATGACCAATATTTTTCCATTAGGAGCTAGGGAATACTCAGAAAATTCAGACTTATTTTTAAAATTCAATATTTTTAAAGCCTTAGGAAAACTCCAGTCACCAGTCCGAAGCAAAAATGACATAGAAACACCTTTTTCCATTTGACCATCATTGCGATAGACGTTATTTAATAACATGGTTTTACCATTGGGAGAAATGCCGCAGACTGCATTATTTTCATCATTATTGATGGGTTCAGGAAAGAGTTCTGCTTTAGACCATGTTTTTGTATCTGCTTGCCAATTTGAGACCCAAATATCCTGGTTCTTATTTTTACCCATGTTAGAAGGGTGTTTCCATCGAGTAAAATATAACTTTTTACCATCTGGACTAATGACTGGGCAAATTTCATTGTAGGGCGAATTGATGTCTTTACCCAAATTTTCTTTGTAAGAATAGGCATTCAAATCCTTATTCAATTTCAAACTTTCTTCAATGGGTACATCAGAATCTGAAATACCAATAGCATCAATTTGCGAATATCCGCGAACCCTCTCCGAATTCATGGAAACTTTAATCGCCCTAATGGGTGCCGATGGTGAAGCTAGTTTGAAGCTGGTTACTTGGGCCGATTTTAGCGCATAGCCGGGGCTAAACTCTTTTAATAAAATCAAGCGATTATTTTCATCCAATCCATCTACCCGAACAATAGACCCAGCACCGAAATTTTCAAAAATAGCCACCTGCTTTACGCTGGTTAAACTATCAAATGAAACTATAATATATTCTCCTGCTGGGTTATCTGGGGTTAAAGACTGCCAAGCACTCGGACTATTACTAAAAGTGGGGTATTTACTTGGTTTACCTAATATATGTAATGACCTATATTCCAAGCCCAGGAGTGGGTCAGAATATTCACTAGAAACTGAAATAACTTTACTAGCCCAGCGAACACGCTGTGCGGGCAAGCTAAAAACAAGCAGACAACAGAAAATTCCAAAAATTAAGCGGATTTTCAAATTCATGAATGTTTAGTTACCTAGTTTCACCAAATTGGCAATGGTTTCAAGGGGATTTGGTGAGGAAAAAACAAAATTACCAGCCACCAATACATTGGCACCAGCTTGAATTAAATCATGGGCATTGGAGGCAGAAACCCCACCGTCAATTTCTATTTTCAAATTTGAAATACCTTTTAACTTAGCTAATTCAGCTAATTCTTTAGTTTTTTTTATGGCATTGGGTATAAACTTTTGTCCACCGAATCCTGGATTTACCGACATGATTAAAACCAAATTCAGGTCTTGTAAAATATCTTCCAACACATGAACGGGGGTAGAAGGATTCAATGCCACACCAGCCAAACAACCTAAGTCCTTAATTTGTTGGATTGTACGATGCAGATGAGGACAAGTCTCATAATGCACTGTCAAAACTTTCGCCCCAGCTTTTGCAAACGCTTCTAAATACCTTTCCGGTTTTTCAATCATTAAATGAACGTCCAATACTTTAGTAGCCCGCTTATTGACTGCTTCTAAAACGGGAAAACCAAAAGAAATATTGGGAACAAACATTCCATCCATAACATCTATGTGAATCCACTCTGCGGCAGAAGCATTCAACATGTCAATTTCGGAACCAAGTTCTGCAAAATTTGCAGCTAAAATTGAAGGGGCGATGATTAAACTTTCCATCTTGCAAAGGTATGAAAATTATTGGCTAAGGTTTATTTCTTAGTGCTTTCCATTTAACTTTAGGTTGTTAAAAATTGAGACATGGATGTGAAAATGAGGATGGAGGAATTAATCCATCAAATTAATCGATATAATGAAGCTTATTACCAGCAGCATGAAAGCCTAATTTCAGATCAGGAATTCGATGCCTTGTTAGCAGAACTTCAAAAATTAGAAACAGAAAATCCATTATTTGCCCTTCCAGATAGTCCTACCCAACGAGTAGGAGGAACCATCACCAAGCAATTCAAAAGCGTTACTCATCGATTCCCCATGCTTTCTTTGGGTAATACCTATAATGAACAGGATTTAAGAGATTTTGACGAAAGAGTTGCCAAAGGATTAGATGGAGAATCATATGAATACATTTGCGAACTAAAATTTGATGGGGTAGCCTTATCATTTTGGTATGAAAATGGAAAATTAATAAAAGGAGTTACTCGAGGAGACGGAACTCGGGGAGATGATATAACCAACAATGTAAAAACCATAAAAGAATTACCGCTCCGACTAAATTCTAGTCTGTTTCCTAGAGAATTTGAATTACGTGGGGAGGGTTATATGCCTTTAACTTCCTTTGAGGCAATAAATGAACAAAAGATTGCTAGGGGTGAAGCCCCTTTAGCGAATCCAAGAAATGCAGCTTCAGGAACTTTTAAAATGCAGGATTCTGCTGAAGTAGCTCGTAGAAACATGGCTTGCTACATTTATGCCATGGTAGGAAATGAAAATCCTTTTCAGACCCATGAAGAAAGCTTAGTAGCTCTTACCCAGGCTAATTTCCCTGTTTCACCTACTTGGAAAAAATGCCAAACAATAAGCGAAGTTCTACAATACATTCATGATTGGCAGGATAAACGCCATAATTTACCCTTAAATACAGATGGTATTGTTATTAAAATCAATGATTATGCCCAACAAGAAAGATTAGGATTTACGGCCAAATCACCAAGATGGGCTATTGCCTATAAATACCCTTCAGAAATAGCTGAAACTGAAATTGAAAGCATTAGCTACCAGGTGGGTAGAACTGGAAACGTAACACCCGTGGCCAATTTGAAGCCTGTTTATTTAGCTGGAACGGTTATTAAGCGAGCGTCTGTGCACAATGCTAATGAAATGGAGCGATTAGATTTACGCCAAAAGGATAGTGTTTTCATTGAAAAAGGTGGAGAAATTATTCCAAAAATCACTTCTGTCAATGTAGCCAAACGACAAGGTTATGCTCCATTATTTCAATTCCCCGAAGAATGTCCGTCATGTGGAAGTCCATTAGTTCGTCAAGAAGGAGAAGCCAATCACTATTGTTTAAACGATAAACATTGTCCACCACAAATAAAAGGTAAAATAGAACATTTCATTCAAAGGAAAGCTTTAAATATAGAAAACCTTGGAGTAGAAACGATTGATTTATTAGTTGAGAAAGGCATCATACATCACATAGCTGATCTTTA
Source organism: Aquirufa sp. Wall-65K1 (assembly GCF_054558475.1). Taxonomy (NCBI): domain Bacteria; kingdom Pseudomonadati; phylum Bacteroidota; class Cytophagia; order Cytophagales; family Flectobacillaceae; genus Aquirufa; species Aquirufa sp. Wall-65K1. The sequence continues at coordinate 338,273 of NZ_JBPXKD010000001.1, forward strand.
TCAATTAAATGAAAGTCATTTCCAAGGATTAGAAGGTTTTCAAAGTAAATCGATTAATAACATTTTGCAATCCATTGAGAAATCTAAATCCATTCCTTTCCGACAAGTATTATTTGGCTTAGGAATTAGACATGTTGGTGCTACCATTGCAGAGAAACTAGTTTTGCAATTTCATTCCATATATCAATTAAGACAAGCAAGTTTGGAGGAATTGGTAGCGGTACCTGAAATAGGAGAACGAATAGCGCGTAGTTTAAAAGATTATTTTGATGATTCGGATAATAATGAACAAATAGAACGTTTAAGGCAAGCCGGGGTACAGTTATCAGAAGAAATTCAAGAAATAGTTTTGGAGGGAGAAGCCTTGGTCGGAAAAAGTTTTGTAATTTCGGGCGTATTTAAAAACTTCAAAAGAGAGGAATTAAAAGACAAGATTGTTGCCAATGGAGGCAAGGTTGTATCCAGTATTTCATCTAAATTAGATTACCTAGTGGCAGGTGAAAATATGGGGCCTGCTAAACTAGAAAAGGCAATTTCATTATCTATAAAAATTATCACAGAGGATGAGTTTTTAGCTCTCCTACACTAGCTCATGCATACATTACCTAAATTTCACGGGGTAGCACCAGCCCTAATAACACCTATGTTAGCCGATCGAACGATTGATTGGACTGCCTTAGGAAAACTTGTTGATTACGTATCTTCAGGCGGTGTCGATTATTTAGTAGTTCAAGGAACAACTGGCGAATCTGTTACCACAAGTGCTGATGAGAAGAAAAAAATCATTGCAACTGTTCAGGAAGCCAATTCCAGAAATTTACCTATCGTGTATGGTTTAGGTGGAAACCATACTGAAAATTTAATTGCACAAATCAAACAAACATCATTTGATGGTATAGATGCCATCTTATCTGTTTGTCCATATTATAACAAACCAAGTGCACGTGGTGTTATTCAACATTACCGTGCAGTGGCAGATGCCAGTCCGGTTCCTGTCATTCTTTATAACATTCCTGGAAGAACAGGTATTAATTTATCTCCCGAAACCATTTTGACTTTGGCAGAACATCCAAATATCATTGGTGTAAAAGAAGCTTCCTGTGTCATTGAGCAATGCATGGAAATAGCAGCACATAAACCAGCTGACTTTCTGTTAATTTCTGGTGATGATGTGCAGGCTGTTCCGATTATTTCAGTTGGTGGGGTAGGTGTTATGTCAGTTATTGCCAATGCGTTTCCTCATCAATTCTCTCAAATGATTCATGCGGCTTTAGCAGGCGATTTTGCTGAAGCTAGAAAATCATTGGGCAGTTTCTTGGCCATTGATCCTTATATATATGAAGAAGGTAATCCAGTAGGGGTCAAAAAGATTTTAGCATTAAAGGGTATGATTCAAGCCCAAGTAAGAATGCCTTTAGCCGAAGCATCGGAGGAATTAGGGGTAAAATTGAATCGCATTATTCAACAAGAAAACTTATTAAATTAAATCATGTTTGTACACGTAGTTAATTTTTGGTTAAAAAAAGGCCTAAGCGAAGAAGAAATCCAACAATTTGAAGCAGGAGTATTATCCTTAGGGAAGGTAGAAACGGTGAAAGATTTCAATGTGGGAAAACCTGCCAATACGGATCGTCCTGTGATTGATCGTTCATATGATTATTGTTTATTAACCACTTTTTCGGATGAAGCTGGCCATGATTATTATCAAACGGCACCCATTCATTTAGAATTCATCAAAAACTGCGCTCAGTATTGGGACAGAGTATTAATCTATGATTCAGAAAGCATTTAAACTAGTAAGTTTCGGATTGTTGTTTTTTTTGGCCGCATGTTCCAAAAACGTCAAACCTTCCACCTATTATTCACCTAACTTTAAAGATGGGGGAGTAGACAGGCATGATGGTTTAGGATTCGAAGTACCGGTAAAATATGCCATCGATGTTTTCTATTTCAATGAAAGCCCAAAGCAGTCATATGAGATTATTGAAAGCATTAGTATATCTGGTGAAGTTCCTTTGGAAAATAATCAAACAGTCAATGGCAAAATGCTCAATCGAGGAAATCACCAATTAAAGAAACAAGAAATCTTGAGTCAAATGGTGGAAAAAGCCACTGAAATGGGTGCTAGTGCCTTGATGGATGTCAAGTACCAAGTTTATAGCACCCAATATGCCAACGGATACACGTTTAGTGGAAAAGCGATTCGTTACGTGCTGAAATAATTCGATACAGGGCCAAGTTAGAAACTAATGGCTGTGCCCGGTAATCCTCCAAAATAATACGAATATGTTTTACCTTCCTATCGGGGAAGGTAATCATTCGTTTATGTCCTATGGTTTTTCCATGTAAAAACCACTTTTCTCCTGTTTCGGATTCTAGTTCCACTTTAAAAGATTTAATTCTTTGTCCCATGGCTATAGGCTCTTGCAACAGTAGGGAATTAGCCAACTTGGCTTCTGCTAAATGTATTTGAATCTCAGGTTTTAAGTCACTTTTCGATGGTGCCCAAGCGCTTGAAGCGTTTAAATCACTCAATTGGGAAATAGCATATTGTGCATTAAATGACGAACTAACCTCATATTTTGTTGACTTTGAATTCAATAAATTGATGATACTTTTCTTTCTCAAGTCAGCAAATCCCATCATGGAAGCTGAATCATTGGGATGAATCAATCCTCGTTTATCTACAGGTATATTCAATAGTAAATTGGCATTTCTACCTACAGAAGCCACATAAATCTTCATGAGGGAATCAGGACTTTTAACTCGATTATCTTCTTTTGCATGATAATACCAACCTGGACGAATGGATACATCTACCTCTGGCGCCACCCAATGACTTCCATTTTCTTGTCCATATTTATACAAATCAAATTTTGGATAGCCTGGATAAATTTCGTCTTTATTGATTGGACTCCAAGATGTCTCATAATTATAACCACGTTCATTTCCGACCCAGCGAATATCTGGTCCATTATCTGAAAACTGAACTGCATGGGGTTGGTACTTATTCACCATGGAATGAAATAATGGCCAGTCGTACACTTGTTTTTTTCCATTGGGACCTTCTCCATTAGCTCCATCATACCAAAATTCAAAAATGGGTCCATATTGTGTCAATAACTCTTTTTGCATTTCAGCATAAATTTTATTGTATGCATCTGTACCATAAGCAGGATGAAACCTATCCCAAGGAGATAAGTATATACCTAGTTTCAATCCAAATTCCTTACAAGCTTCAGATAATTCCTTTACTACATCTCCTTTGCCATTTTTCCAAGGGGATTTGGCAACGGTATGTTCGGTGAATTTAGAAGGATAAAGAGCAAAGCCATCATGATGTTTGGCTGTCAGAATTAAGCCTTTCATTCCAGCAGCTTTGGCTATTCTGGCCCATTGCCTACAATCTAAGGCAGTAGGATTAAAAAGGCTAGGAGACTCCTTTCCCTCGCCCCATTCGACATCAGTAAATGTGTTCATGTTAAAATGAATAAATCCATAATACTCCAAATTTTGCCATTGAATTTGTTTAGCAGAAGGCAGAGGAGCAAGTGGAGCTATTTTTTGGGCAACACTGAAAAATGAAAGACCTGAAAACAAAAAAAGTAGTACTAAGAATCGCATTGAAATATATTTACAGTGGTAAAAACATAAATGAAAAAATATTTCTTTTATCACCCAAAATAGATATTGAAATAGCTTAAAAATAAACCTGATATAATGAGAAAATCTATTTTGATTGAATTATTTTAACAAATAACATAAGATTAATGAGGTTAAAAATAAAATTAATAAAAAAAAGCAGGTAAATTAAAGCTGCTAAACTCTTTTTAACCAAAAGTCAAAATATGGCGCTACCCATAAACCCTGAAGAACAATTAGAACTAAGTCAAGACAAAGACCAAACTAATTATCTACTTCCTTTCATCTTAGTTACTAGCTTATTTTTCCTTTGGGGCTTGGCCAATAGCTTAAATGGGACATTAGTCAAACAGTTTCAAATAGCCCTAGATCTTCAGCGATGGCAAGCAAATATAGTTGAAACCGCCTTTTATATGGGATACTTCGTCATGGCCATTCCTGCTGGAATAGTGATGCGAAAGCTTGGCTATAAAATGGGAATTTTAATGGGCTTGATTCTCTATTCTGCTGGCGCATTTTTATTTTATCCAGCTGCGGCTGTGCGTCAATACAGTTTTTTTCTAGGGGCCTTATTTCTAATTGCCAGTGGAATAGCTTTTCTTGAAACAGCTGCCAATTTATACGTAACTGTGCTTGGAGACCCTAAAAAAGGAGATTTCCGACTTAATCTAGCGCAATCTTTTAATGGAATTAGTACCATCTTAGGGCCAGTGATTGGAGGTATATTCATTTTTTCAGACCGGGAATATACTCGGGACATGATACAAGCTCTACCGGCAGCTGAAGCAGAAGCCATACGAATAAGTCAGGCTGAATCTGTTCAAGGGCCGTATTTAATTATTGGTCTCATCGTGGCCATTGTAGCTATATTATTTGCCATTACCAAAATGCCTGAAGTAAAATCAGCAGGAGAGAATAGAGTAAGTAATCAACAAATTTCCATTGCTAATTTGCTGAAAAACAAGCATTTACGATTAGGCATTTTTGCTCAATTTTGTAATGTAGGAGCCCAGGTATCGCTTTGGGGGAATTTTGTTGATTTTAAATTAGATTTTGCCCGAGATTCCAATTTATGGATTGTGGAAAAAATTTATCAAACTACAGAAAGTATGACAGCAACTCAAATTGCTAGCTTTCATGCATCCTTTGCCTTTATTTTATTTATGGTGGGGAGGTTCATTGGTACCTATTTTATGGGTAAATATGAATCAAACCGAGTATTAGGAATTTATGCCATTGGATCCGTTGTATCCATCATCATAGCCATGTTAGGTGGAGGTATCTTAGCGGTTGTTGCATTAATGATGGTATATTTTTTCCAATCCATTATGTTTCCTACTATCTTTGCGTTGGCATGTAAAGATTTGGGAGAAGGATCTAAGTTGGCCTCATCCCTAATTATCATGTCGATAGTAGGCGGAGCCATTATTCCGCCATTTGCGGCTTATTTATTTAAAATAGGACCGTCTTTGGCATTAGGCATTCCGTTACTATGCTTTGTGTTTATAGTATATTACGCGTACCAAGGATTTAAAATCCAAAAAGTCTAGGATTATGCAACGATTTATGCTACTTCTGGACCTAAAAAACGAATCTAAACTTATTCAAACCTATGAAAACTATCATCAAAACATCCCCGCAGAAATTGCGGAGAGTATTCGTGCATCCGGAATTGAATCCATGGAAATTTACCGCTTTGAAAATAGACTAGTCATGGAAATTGTGGCCCATGACCACTTTAGTTTTGAGGAAAAAAGTAAATTAGATGCTTCCAATGAAAAAGTGCAAGCCTGGGAACAACTCATGAGTCAATTTCAAGAAATCATACCCGGAACTCCGCAAGGAGAAAAATGGGTGTTAACCAAAAACATATTTAAATTATAATTTAAAACTATTTTAATGTCCCGTTCTTATTTACAAATACACCCCTTAGATAATTTACTTGTTGCCCTAACTGACTTAAAAGCTGGAACGATCATCCATCATCAAGGACAAGAGATAATATTGAAGGATGATATTGCCGCCAAACATAAATTTAGCACGCTAGATATTCCAAAAGGACAAACAGCCACCATGTACGGAGTATTGGTGGGCGTGGCTACACAAGATATTCCGAAAGGAGGACTAATCCATACCTTTAATTTGCACCATGCATCTCATGATTTTGTGGGGAAGCAAAAAGAATATACTTGGGCGGCTCCTAATGTAGATCGTTGGAAAAACAAAACTTTTAAAGGATATCACAGACCAGATGGTCAAGTTGGAACGCAGAACTATTGGTTAGTAATTCCTTTGGTATTTTGTGAAAACCGAAATGTAGAATTATTGAAAAATGCCTTTATCAAAGGATTAGGTTTTCAAAAAAACGATCCATTTACCGATCAAGTTATTGAATTAAAAAAACAATTAGAAAGCGGTCAGGAGTTAAAAACCAATGAACTTAAAGTTTCCTTTAAAGGTGAATTACTGCAAAAATCAGCTTCATTTCCTCAGGTAGATGGCATTAAGTTTTTACGTCATGAAAGTGGTTGTGGAGAAAGCAAGGATGACTCAGACATGCTTTGTGCCTTATTGGCAGGCTACTGTGTCAATCCCAATGTAGGTGGTATCACCGTTTTAAGTTTGGGATGCCAACATTCTCAAATTGAGACTTTTAAAAATACCTTAAAGGAAATTGACCCGAATTTTTCTAAACCCATTCATTTCTTTGAACAGCAACAAGATGAGGGTAGTGGCGTAGAAAATTTATTAAGCGAAGTTATCTTAAAAACCTTCCAAGGTTTGGTAGAAATCAATAAAATTAAGCGTAGTGATGCTCCCTTATCAAAACTTCGTTTAGGCGTTAAATGTGGAGGATCAGATGGTTTTTCAGGTATATCAGCCAATCCTGCCATAGGACATACAGCAGACTTGCTAGTGGCCCTGGGTGGAACAGTCATGATAGCTGAATTTCCTGAATTATGCGGTGTGGAACAAGAATTACAAAATCGTTCTGTGAATGCCACAGTGGCTGATAATTTCGGCAAATTAATGCGGGAATACGCTAAAAGAGCTGAAGCAGTAGGAGCAGGATTTGATATGAATCCTTCACCGGGTAATATCAAAGATGGTTTAATAACCGATGCCATTAAATCGGCAGGAGCTGCCAAAAAAGCAGGTACATCACCCATTGTCGATGCCCTAGGTTATGGCCAATATGCCAAAAAACATGGCTTAAATTTAGTTTGCACTCCTGGAAATGACGTATTGGCTACTACAGGAATGGCTGGAGCTGGTGCTACTGTACAATTATTTACAACAGGCTTAGGAACTCCAACAGGTAATCCAATTAGTCCGATGGTAAAATTATCAACCAATACTCGTTTAGCAGAAAAGCTTCCAGAAATCATTGATATAGATTGTGGGCCTATTATTTCTGGTGAGAAAACGGTAGAAGAAATGGGTGAAGAAATATTGGATTATGTCATTCGTTTAGCTTCAGGTGAAATCAATACCAAAGCCATGGAGCTTGGGCAGGATGATTTTATGTTCTGGAGAAGAGGAGTTTCATTATAAAAATTTCACGCTATGATATTTTCATTAAAAAATAAAAAGGCTGTTGTAACAGGTGGTGGATCTGGCATAGGAAAGGCAATTTCATTACTATTCGCAAAACAAGGAGCGGAAGTTCACATAATAGACTTAGAAAATCCGGGGTCCCGTCAAACGGAAAAAGAATTAAAAAGTATCTCAAGTCTATCGAAACTCCATATCATTAATATTACCCACTTAGAATCAGTAAAAAACCTAGCGGCTGATTTGGGAACAGTAGATATTCTAATCAACAATGCAGGTATTGCTCAAATTGGGAATTTGGAAAATACCACCTCTGAAGGATTTCAATCCATTTTTGATGTGAACGTAAAAGGGGCTTTTCATTGTATGCAAGCTTTTATTCCGGGTATGTTAGAACAATCCCAAGGAGTAATCGTTAATATGGCCTCAGTGGCCGCATCCGTAGGAATACCTGATCGATTTGGTTATTCCATGACCAAGGGAGCCATTAGATCCATGACCCAATCGGTGGCAAAAGATTATGTTAAACTTGGTATTCGTTGCAATTGCATTTCACCAGGTAGAGTTCACACACCCTTTGTGGATGGATTTATCGCAAAAAATTACCCTGACAAACAAGAAGAAATGTTTGCAAAATTATCTGCAACCCAACCCATTGGTCGAATGGCTCAGCCAGAAGAAATTGCTCATTTAGCTTTATATTTATGTTCAGATGAAGCATCTTTTATCACGGGTTGCGACTATCCAATAGATGGCGGTTTTACCTATTTAAACAATTAAATTAAATCACATGAAAAGTAAGTTGATTTTATCCATAGCCTTATTAATGGCTTCATTAAGTTCATTTAGCCCAGCAAATCCTATTAAAATTGTTTTCTTTGGGGATTCCATTACTCAAGCTGGAGTGTCCAAAACGGGTTATATAACCCAATTGCAAGGTATGCTTGCTTCACAAGGCATTGGAGATCAATATGAACTAATTGGCGCTGGAATAGGTGGTAATAAAATTTATGATTTATACCTGCGCCATGAAGAAGATTTACTCGCAAAAAAACCTAACATAACGGTTATTTATATTGGAATAAACGATGTTTGGCATAAAACATCCTCTAGAACGGGCACTGATGCCGATAAATTCGAACGTTTTTATAACGCTTTGATCAAGAAGGTGCAAACAGCTGGTAGTAAGGTTGTAATATGTACACCCACCGTCATTGGGGAACGTTATGATGCGACCAATGAAAATGATGGAGATTTAAATCGATATTCAGATATCATTCGACGAATTGCAAAAAACAACAATTGTTCATTAATAGACCTACGTAAGGCCTTTTTGACGTATGAGCAAAACAATAATCCAGAGAATAAAGAATCCGGCATTTTAACAAGTGACCGTGTTCATTTAAATGAGTCTGGAAACAAGTTTTTAGCTGAAACCATGTGGTCTGTTTTAAAAGATATTAAATAATACTCTCTAAAATTATATTATGAAATTAGTACGTCTAGGAGATCTTAATAATGAAAAACCAGCAGTTTTAATCGATGGTAAATATTTTGATGTAAGTCCTTATTTTCAAGATTTCAATGAATCCTTTTTTGAACAAGGAGGCATAACTAAATTAGAAAATGTTCTTCAAAATGAAATTTTGGAAGAAATACCTAATCCTAAGAGAATAGGATCTTGTGTAGCTCGTCCTTCCAAAATCATTTGTGTGGGTTTAAATTATGCTGATCACGCCAAAGAAACTGGTGCAGCTATACCAACCGAACCTATATTATTTTTTAAAAGTACCTCTGCCTTAAGTGGACCATTTGATGATGTAATCATTCCGAAAAATTCAGTAAAGACAGATTGGGAAGTAGAATTTGCCATTGTCATTGGGAAAAAAGCCTCCTACGTAAATGAAGAAGATGCTTATGACTATGTGGCTGGATATTGTTTACACAACGATGTTTCAGAAAGAGAATTTCAATTAGAAAGAGGAGGGAACTGGTCAAAGGGCAAAGGTTGCGATACTTTTGCACCCTTAGGACCCTTTTTGGCTACCAAAGATGAGATTCTGGATGTACATAATTTAAACATGTGGTTAGATATCAACGGTCAACGTTTTCAAACAAGTAATACGAAACAATTGATTTTCAACGTTCCACAAATAGTTTCCTACATCTCCCAATTCATGACATTATTACCAGGAGATGTCATTTCGACAGGAACTCCACATGGCGTTGGTTTAGGATTAAATCCACCTGTATTTTTAAAACCAGGGGATGTCATGACATTAGGAATGGATGGTTTAGGAGAACAAAAGCAAAAGGCTATTGCCTATACAGCGTAAAAATGATCGATTCGCATCAACATTTTTGGAATTATCAACCAGAAAGAGATACCTGGATTACGGACGACATGGCCAAAATTCAGACTGACTTTTATCCCAATGAAAGTCAGCTTATTTTTGAAAAAAATGGTATCGAAGGTTGTATCGCTGTGCAAGCTGATTCATCTGAAGAAGAAACACTTTTTTTGCTGGCTTTGGCTGAGCAAAATGATTTTATCAAAGGTGTGGTTGGATGGACAGATTTACAAAATGACCATCTAGAAAGTCGTTTGGAATATTTTTCTCAATTTGAAAAATGTGTTGGTTTCCGACATGTCATTCAAGGGGAGAAAGATCCTTTATTTTTTCAAAGACCACAATTCATACATGGAGTTAAACAATTAGCGGCATTTGACTTTACTTATGATATTTTAATTTACCCACATCAACTTAAAGAAAGTGTACTTTTTGCTCAAAAATTAGATAATCAAAAACTAATTTTAGATCATTTAGCTAAACCGCCATTTAAATCTAAGAATCTAAGTGAGTGGAAAAAAGATATACAAGGCTACCAAAAATTGGAACATGTGTTTGCGAAAATTTCAGGATTAGTAACAGAAGCAGATTGGACTTCTTGGACTAAAAATGAAATCAAAGAGGCGATAGAGCACGCCTTAGAAGTTTTTGGACCGAAAAGATTGGTTTGGGGTTCCGATTACCCTGTAGTATTAGTAGCTTCAGATTTAGAAAAATGGTTGGGAGTATTTCAAGAGAGTATTTCTAACTTATCTGAAACAGAACAATCAGATATTAAATTGAATAATTGTTTAGCTTTTTATCAAGTAGAACTATAATGAACCTAGGACTTAAAGAAAAAGTAATCATTGTTACTGGCGGTGCCAAAGGAATTGGCGAAGGAATTAGTCAATCATTAGCTTTAGAATCAGCTATGGTGGCCATCGTAGGAAGAAATAAAGAGGATAATGAAAGGGCCATTTCCAAAATTCAAGCTACAGGAGGACAAGCATTTTCCTTTGTAGCCGAACTAAGCCGTCCTGAGGAATGTGAGCGCGTGGTAGATGAGGTTTTTAAATTCTTTGGTCGCATTGATGGATTAGTGAATAATGCAGGCATCAATGATGGTGTAGGTCTAGCTTCAGGGAGTTACGAGAAATTTATGCAATCCTTGCACTCCAATTTGATACATTATTACCTCATGGCTAAGGCTTGCCTCCCACATTTGATTCAATCCAAAGGTGCTATCGTGAATATTGGTTCTAAAGTGGCAGAAACGGGTCAAGGGGGTACTTCTGCTTATGCAGCTGCCAATGGAGGAAGAAATGCCTTAACCCGTGAATGGGCTGTTGAATTATTGAAAGATGGAGTTCGGGTAAATTCGGTCATCGTGGCAGAATGTTATACTCCTTTATATGACAGGTGGTTAAAAACGCTTCCTAATCCTGAAGAAACCTTAGCATCCATTACTGAAAAAATACCATTGGGTAAACGCATGACTACGCCTGAGGAGTTGGGTGATATGGTTACTTTTCTAATGTCTAAAAAATCAAGCCATACAACTGGTCAATTAATTCACGTAGATGGTGGATATACGCATTTAGACCGTGCATTAATTTAATATGAACCTGAATAGTAAGCATATTCAAAGTCCAGGATTAATTGTCTTTCCTGAAAAGGTAAAACACAACATTTCTTATGTACTTAATTTAGTAGGGGGCAATCCAGATCGATTGAGACCTCACATTAAAACACATAAGACAAAAGAAGTGAATGATTTGCTCCTAGCAGCAGGTATTAAAAAATTCAAATGCGCTACGATAGCTGAAGCTGAATTATTAGCCTTATCCAGTGCCCCTTCCATTTTATTAAGCATGCAGGCCACTGGGCCTTATATTCTTCGTTTGGCTGAATTAGTACAAAGGTATCCAGATAGTCAATTTGCCTGTTTGGTAGATGATTTTGAAGCGGCCAAGTCTATTTCTAAGGTCTTTGAAAACCGCCAACAAAGTATTCATGTATTTGTCGATATTAACGTAGGAATGAATCGGACAGGAATCATTCCCACAAAGGCAGCGTCTTTAATTCAACAAATAAAAACTCTTCCTGCCTTACATATCCAAGGACTTCATGCCTATGACGGCCATATTCGGGATTTAAATTTAGCCGATAGGAAGGAACATGTTCAACGAGTTTTTGTTGAATTTGAGGCATTAACGCAATCCATTTCCACTGAATTCCCCAACTTAGAATTATGCGTAGGGGGAACACCTAGTTTTTTAGTGCATCACCAAAATCCTAAGTACGTCTGTAGTCCAGGGACTTTTGTTTTTTTTGATGCAGGTTATGCAGCTCTTTATCCTGAAAATAGCCTTTTACCAGCGCTTTACCTTGTCAGTAGAATCATTTCAAAACCTAGTAAAACTACTATTTGCTTAGATTTAGGACATAAATCCGTTGCTGCAGAAAATTCCATTGAAAACCGTGTTCGCTTCATAGACCATCCTGAATGTAAACTCTTGAGTCAAAGTGAGGAACATGGAATTGTGGAAGTTAATGATTCAGATACCTTTGAAATAGGTGAATTATTTTATCTAATTCCTTACCATGTTTGTCCAACCGTAGCTTTGCATTCTCATTTACAAGTAATTGAAAGAGGAGAATTTACAGGTTTATGGGAAGTAAAGGCCAGAAACAGAAAAATCAATATTTAAGATGCTACTATTCGATGCTCATTTAGACCTAAGCATGAATGCCCTAGAATGGAATCGTGATTTAAGGTCTTCCTTACAAGAAATCAATGAGAGGGAAAAGGGAATGACAGACAAACCCGATCGAGGGAATGCAGTGATTTCATTAGATGAAATGAGGAAAGGAAATATTGGTATTGTGGTTGCCACACAAATTGCTCGGTATGTAGATAAAAATTCCACCTTGCCTGGTTGGCATTCTCCAGAACAAGCCTGGGCTCAAACCCAAGGGCAATTAGCCTATTATCAAGCATTAGAAGCTTTGGGAGAATTAAGTCCCATTCGTAATTGGGCTGAATTACAGGCTCACCTAAACTATTGGAATAATAGTCAGGAACCTAAAAAGAAGATTGGTTATATCTTAAGTCTAGAAGGAGCCGATTCCATCATCACGGTAGATCATTTGGATATTGCCTTTAAGTATGGATTAAGAGCTTTAGGGCCAGCGCATTATGGCCCTGGAAGATATGCTCAAGGCACCAATGCCACCGGAGGATTGGGAAAAGATGGTAAAGCATTATTGGATAGAATGAAGCAATTAGGCATAATTCTTGATGCTACCCACCTTTGTGATGATAGTTTTTGGGAAGCAATGGAACATTACGATGGCCCTGTATGGGCTAGCCATCATAATTGTCGGGCTTTAGTTGACCATAACCGACAATTCACCGATGAGCAATTTAAAGAATTGATTCGCAGAGGAGCTGTGATTGGTATGCCCCTAGATGCGTGGATGATGGTTCCCAAATGGGTTAGGGGAGTATCAACGCCATTGAACATGCAGGTCAGCTTAAATACCATGATTGATCACTTGGATCATATTTGCCAAATAGCAGGAAATACCAACCATGTTGGTTTAGGAACTGATTTAGATGGAGGATTTGGAACCGAACAATGTCCATACGACATACAATCCATTGCAGATCTGCAAAAAATCCCTGATTTGCTCAGTAAAAGAGGATATTCCCACTTGGACATCGAAAAAATATGCCACAAAAACTGGATTTCCTTTTTAGAAAAAAATTGGAAGTGATGTAAATAGTGTTTGTCATCAATTGATGGTAATCACATCGCCCAGTATGCATGCTTGTCTTACCTAAATTAAGGCAATAATAGACAAAAAAGCTCTCTCACATTCTACTTTACTTCGGAGGAATTCCCACGGAAGTCCAACCACCATCGATTACTAAATACTGACCTGTAATGTGTTTCGATTGAGGAGAAAGGAAAAAGAGGGCTGCATGAGCAATATCTTCCACAGTAGCCGGATAACCCATCGGAGTAATGGCAGACCATTCTTTTATATAATCCTGATCAGAAAGCGTCCTTTCCGTTAAAGTTGCTCCCGGACTAATGGTATTAATTCGAATTTTAAAAGGGGAGAGGTCTATCACCAAATTCTTGGCTAATTGATTTAATGCCGCTTTAGTCATTCCATAAGCTGCCAAATCAGGATGAGCCTGATGACCCGTAACGGATGACATCAATAAGATACTTCCTCCATTTCCTGCATTACGCAATTTCTTTGCCACCAATTGAGCCAAAAAGAAAGTCCCTTTAATATTAATCTTGAGAATTTGATCCAAAGATTCTGGTGTATAGGACCAAAAATCACCAAAGGTGGTAATACCAGCATTACACACACATCCAGCCAATGTACCTGGGGTTTCATCCACCAAGGAACCTAATTCGTCTAAAAACTCCTTTGAACTTGAATCGGCGCAAATACAAGAAAACTGATACAAACCTAGGTGATGTAATTGGGTTTTAGCCTTCTCAATTTGTTCTGAATTGATATCATTCCAAATTACATATTCTCCTTGAACTAAAATAGACTTAACTATCTCAAATCCAATACCTTGTGCCGCACCAGTAACAATATACTTTAACATATTTATAAAAATAAAAAAGGGCTTTAATCTCCAGTAAAGCCCTTTACAAATGATAAATTAATGTGAATCCCTCGTAACCACAGACCCCGAGCCTCCTTTAAGAAAATCAAAATCGGCACCTTCATGAGCTTGAGAAACACGATCTATGAATAAACCTACATAGCCACGAATATGGGCTTGAGCTTGAAATGGCTGTGCTTTTTTACGCGCCTCTAATTCTTCATCAGACACTTCCCAGTGAATTGAGCGATTATCTAAATCCAGACTAATAAAATCTCCATTTTGAACCCAGTTTAATGGTCCTCCAGCGGCAGATTCAGGTGAAACATGTAATACCACTGTTCCAAATCCTGTACCACTCATTCGTCCATCAGAAATGCGTACCATATCTTTTACGCCCTTTTCCAATAGCTTTTTGGGAATACCCATATTTCCCACTTCTGCCATACCTGGATAACCCTTGGGTCCCACATTTTTCAAAACCATGACAGAGTTTTCATCAATTTCCAAATCAGGTAGATCTACTCGAGCATGATAATCTTCAATATTCTCAAACACCACAGCTTTTCCACGATGTTTAAATAACTCTGGAGATGCCGCACTTGGTTTAACTACGGCACCATTTGGCGCCAAATTTCCTTTTACTACAGCAATACCTGAATCCGGTTTAAATGGATTATCCATAGTCGATATAATGTTGGAGTCATATATCGGTGTATTGGCAATATTTTCACCTACAGTTTTACCATTGACTGTTATAATTCCCGTGTGTAGGTATTCTTTCATTTGATTCATCAATGCAGGTAAACCTCCTGCATAGTATAAATCCTCCATAAAATGCACTCCAGATGGCTGAATGTTAGCTAATAATGGAATTTGCTTAGAAAACTTATCAAAGTCATTTAAATCCAATTCTACCCCGATGCGACCAGCTATGGCCAACAAGTGAATTACAAAATTGGTAGAACCACCCGTAGCCGCATTAACCCGAATGGCATTTTCAAATGCTTCCCGACTTAAAACCTTCGATAGTTTTAAATCTTCCTTAACCATTTCTACAATTCTCCGACCCGAATGCTGTGCTAAAACTTTGCGACGTACATCTGCTGCTGGAATGGCAGCATTTTGAGGTAAACTTAGACCCAAGGCTTCCACCATTGTAGCCATGGTTGAGGCCGTTCCCATCACAGCACAGTGGCCAGGAGTTCGAGCCATACAAGCTTCTGCTTCAATGAATTCGGCTTGAGATAATTCACCTAATTTATAGGCCTCTGCAAAACGCCAAACATCCGATGTGCCAATCTCTTTTCCTTTAAACTTCCCCTTCATCATAGGTCCACCGGAAATAACCAAACTAGGTAAATCTACACTGCAGGCACCCATTACCAGGGAAGGGGTCGTTTTATCGCATCCGCACATTAAAACCACACCATCAATGGGATTAGCTCGGATAGATTCCTCTACATCCATACTGGCCAAATTACGGTATAACATGGCAGTAGGCTTAATCAAAGTTTCACCTAAAGACATCACAGGAAATTCAACCGGAAATCCGCCTGCTTCAATAACACCTTTTTTTACAAATTCAGCTAATTCTCTAAAATGAGCGTTACAAGGTGTTAATTCAGACCAAGTATTACAAATACCAATGACAGGTTTACCTTGAAAATAATCATCAGGAATACCCTGATTTTTCATCCAAGCCCGGTAAATAAATCCATCTTTACCTGTCTTACCAAACCATTGTTGCGATCTTAATTTTTGCTCACTCATTGTCGAATTTTTTCTAAGTCTAACGTTTTGTTTAATACAAAGCTTCGGTCTATGCCAAAACTATAATAACATGATCTTCTTCCTTCAGTTAGGTCTGCGTAGGGATCATGATGAAAATCAAATGTCCTTACAATATAAGATTTATCTACATGTAAACTATCATTTCCTGCGTAGCCAAAGTTTTGACGACCTTTTAATGCAGGAAAATCAAAGGATTTAATTCCTCCTTTGTCGTATTCAAAAGCAAATATTTTTCTGTTTTTACCCTTTTTTAGCAGTAGCCAAAACTCTGGCTTCATATCTCCATTCAAATCGGTGGATAGTATTTGATGAAAGGTAAAATCAGCTAAATTCTTGGTAAAAATTCGTTGATTACTTTTGCTGATTTGTAATGATACCTGGCTTGATTGCTGCTCAACCCTTGCTTCAAAGTCCTCTATTTTTGTAACCATATAAGTTTCCTTATTGGTTTGCTCAATTTTGGGAACTCCATGTAAAGAATCTTGATAGCGCTGTAATAAATCCATCTCCGCTAGGCTAGAAGCTGAAATCTGTTCGTTTTCCTCTTCTTGTTTGACATAAATAATGAGCCCAATAAGCAGAGATAATACCAGCAAAAAAAAGGTAAATCGAATTATTTTAATCATCTAATCGCGACAAATCGGCAATAATCGTACAAGCTTCTTCTACCTGTGAAAAAGGGCAAGCAAAATTCAAACGTATGAAATTTTTACCTTTAAATTGTTCACCCCGCAATACATGAAGACCATTTTCCAATAGACGTTCTGGTAAATCACCCCAGGAAGCATCATAGGAAATCCAAGCTAAATAGGTCGCTTCCAATGGCAGCATATCCAATCCTTTTTGACCTTGAACGAAATCATACAAAAAATCATGATTCTTTTTTAAATAAGGTAATAACTGGGACAACCAATTAGAGCCGTGCTGGTAGGTTGCCGACATAACATCAATACTATGTCGACTGAGCATAGGCATGTATCCTAAGGTCTTTTTGAAAAAAGCATCTCTGGTTTCTTTGTGTGGAATGATGGCTACGCATCCACCCAAGCCTGCTGTATTGAAAGCCTTGGAGGTGGCGAAAAAGCTAATGGAAGGGATATCCTCGATAAATTTCCCGATACTAATATGGTTGGATTGAGGATAAATACGTAAGTCAGCATGGATTTCATCAGAAATAATCATACAATCATATTGTCTACATAAGTGAACAATTTGTTGAATTTCTTCCTGATTGAAAACCGTCCCTCCGGGATTATGAGGGTTACAGAAAAGAAACACGCCAGGTTTTTGCTTTAAAGCTTCCTCAAAAGCTATAAAATCATAGCTCCAACGTCCATTCTTTTGTACCATAGGAAAGGTAATTAATGGTCTACCTAACCAAGTGGGTATTAAATGAAAAGGATGATATACAGGCACGGCCGTCATCACCCCTCGGGTTTCAGAGGCAAAAATATCACAAGCCAAGGTTATCCCAGGAACAATTCCCGGTAGCCAAACCTGCCAATCTAGCTCAGTTTCCCATTGGTAATCTTCTTTTAATTTTTTTTGAGCTAATAATTTCAATGAATCAGGTACAAGAGAATAACCCAATACTCCATGCTGGGTAATTTTATCTAAAGCTTCCAAAATCTCATCGGCCACAGCAAACTCCATATCAGCTACAGGCATAGGCAACATCGCTTTGCCATTATACAAAGGATTATCCCACTTATAACTTGCCGTATTTTTACGATCAATTACTTGATCAAAGTCGTATTTTTTCATTTAATAAAATTAGGTCTAAAAAGCTGAATGCCAAGAAAGGAGGGATGTGATTTCAAGTAATCCACTAAATTCTTATCGGATATACAAACTTTTTTTTGCTCTTGAGATGCATGCAAAAGATGCCAATTTCCCTTTCGAAAAGTAAGAAAACCTGTATGTTGAACATCCAAATCGTTTCTTTTAGAAACAAAGGAAATAATGTCACCTTCTTTTATGCCACTGAGTATATTTTTTACCTTGGCCGAGGGGATATAGCCAAATGAACTAATCCTCAGTTGCGCTTCTACTTGTTCTAAAGCCGCAATTGAAATGTTTTTTTGCTTATTCTGGTAATATTTAGACAAAAATGTGAAGGTCTTTTTAATTTCCAATGTTTCCGACGAAGGAATACGAATGACCAATCGTCCACGTATTAATTGCTCCATGGCAGAAGTAAAATAATGATTTCTAGTTTCAAATCGTATGTCTTTTGGATCAGAATACCTCCAATAAATTAAGTACTTTCTAAATAAAGAATCTTGTCCTTTCGATGCATATAATGCCATCACATTTTCAATAAAAGTGACACAATCAAAATCCTCTAGGGAAAAGTAAATTTTTTCAGGATTTTCAGAGGATAAAGCGTTGGCTATATAGGGTTTACCTATAAAATACTCCGCCAAAATCACATGATTCTGATTTTTTTGAGCCAAAGAAATTCGACTTTGCAAATCCAGTGGAATCCATTTTTGTTGGGCCCAAGTCAATTGACAAAACAAGCTGAAAACTAACAAAAAAATTAGCCTCATAATCCTATTAGAAATTTAAGAAATCGTAAAAGTATACACACTATTGGGAGGCAAAATGGACTTATCTGCCTTTGTGCTTGGGTTTGAATACATGGGAGGAACAAAAGCTTGCCTTAATGTTAAGTTACAACTGGTGATTTCCATCATATCCATGGCAAGTTGGGGAATATGAACTTGAACGGGAAAGTCATGCTGAGAATCGAAATTACATACAATCAATAACCTTTCATTGGCTGTATAACGAAGAAATGAAAATACTTTTCGGTTTGGATAGGAACCGGGTTGAGCATACTGTAAATCAAAAAAATGCCCCTTTTGAATGGCAGTATTTTTATGCACAAATTGAAATAAATCCACATAAAAACCATCCAATTGCTTTTCTAGACTAGACAATAATTTTCCATCAAATTTTCCACCATTCATCCACCTCTGATGGCTTTCTACCCGCCAAAAATCAAACATGCTCGTCCGGTCCTGGGCTTGATTGAAGCCTTCCACTTCATTGGCTTGTTCTCCAAACTCCTGACCCATGTACAACATAAGTGGACCATGATGTAAACAGGCAGTAACAACCATAGCAGGAATGGTGGACCATAAATTATGTTGAGCAAAACCTGGACTATTGATTCTAGTTTCGTCATGATTTTCCAAAAACCGTAACATATGCTCTGAAAATTCTCCCGATTCTTGTTGCCATACCCGAGTAATATCCTCCACGGTAGCCTCAGGCCTTTCTTCCATTAATCTTCTCAAAGCATCATATAAACCTACTTTATCATATAAATAATCAAATCCTCCTCTAAAAATATAATCTTGATAGCGGTAGGGTTGATAAATTTCTGCAATGAAAGTTACCTTGGAGTTAATTGATTTAATTTTAGGTATCACATAAGACCAAAATTCAACAGGCACCATTTCCGCCATATCACAACGGAAGGAATCAACCCCTTTATTCGTCCAATAAACGAGTACATCCAATAATTTTAGCCAAGTGTCAGGGATAGGATCGAAATGATTTTTTTGATCTTGCTGAAAATCGATCCCATAGTTTAATTTAACTGTTTCAAACCAATCATCTTTGGACGGCAGGGCCGAAAATACGTTGTTTCCACTGACTTTCGCTGGAATTTCAATGTAGGGTATTGTATAAGGAACCGGTACTTCTAAACCCTCTGGCACAGAAAACTTTGTCCCAGGTAGATAGTAAAAGTTATTATTCGGATCAAAGGCCTTATCTACCTGATCATGTACACCAAAATCGACAACACCTTTTGGCTTTTTATCTGAATAATATTGACGAGCTAGGTGGTTGGGAACAAAATCTAAAATTAGAAATAAACCTGCCTGATGTATTCTTTTTAACATTTCCTCAAATTCTTCCATTCTTTTGGCAGGATCTGAAGCTAAAAATGGATTGACATCATAATAATCTTTGATGGCAAAGGGAGAGCCTGCTCTTCCTTTGACTACAGAAGGATGATCTAGAGGAGAACCATAGGCTGTAAAATCCTCCATGGTAGCATGTTCAATGATGCCTGTGGCATAAATATGGGTAAATCCTTTTTTAGCTAAAGCCTCCAAGGCTTTCAAAGAAACATCCTTGAATTTAGTTACCCCGTTTCTTTGGCAGGATCCATGATAAACTAAATCTGTATTGGTATTACCCCATAAATGAAACATCATTTGATAGACAATAAATTTATGGGAGCTATTTTCTTTCATTTGAATAAGGGATAATCAAAACCTAAATTACGGGTAATAGGTTGGTATAATTCTAATTTAAATAAAGTTAATTTATTCACCAAATACAAGATTAAAGCCTCCAATAAGCCAAATTTCGCTTTTTAACCAGCAGGAAAACTTGTATTTTTGATAAATAGCATAAACTTTAAAATTATAAAATGAAGTATAAGGCCTGTCTTTTTGACTTAGATGGCGTACTCGTAGATACAGCAGTATATCATTTTCAAGCTTGGAAAATTTTAGGAAAGCAATTTGATTTTGAGTTAAGTCATCAACAAAATGAAGAACTCAAAGGTATCTCTCGCGTGGAGTCACTAGAAAAAATATTGCATTGGGCAAATTTTCAGGCTACCGAAAAACAAAAGGAAGCTTGGCTTCTAGAAAAAAATGAGACATACCTCAAGTTAATCTCACATATGAATCCCAGTGAAATTTTGCCAGGAGTTCTCCCATTTTTGGCTCAATTAAAGGATCAAGGATACCTCATAGCCTTGGGATCTGCAAGTAAAAATGCCAAAATCATCTTAGAAAAAACAGGCTTAATTACTTGGTTTCAAGCAATTATTGATGGTAATAGTGTTTCTAAAAGCAAACCCGATCCGGAAGTATTCCAAAAAGGGGCCGAGGCTTTAGGCATTTTGGCAGCTGAATGTATTGTTTTTGAAGATGCGCAAGCAGGAATTGATGCAGCCAAAGCAGGCGGGATGAAAGTAGTGGGAATTGGGTCTTCTGAAGTTTTACATGGCGCAGATAGAATCATTACATCCTTTACAGACATTCAAGCCAACGAATTATTAAGTCTTTAATGTAATCCAGTTTTTTAAATCTACTCCAATTAGATTTCCTATGAAGCATTATTTAAAACACGATGAGTGGAAAGTGATAGAGGATCAATTTCATCCAGAATTCAACGAGATAACGGAATCTGTTTTTTCTTTGGGCAATGGAAGAATGGGGCAAAGAGCCAATTTTGAAGAATCTTTTTCTGGTAAAACGCTTCAAGGGAATTATGTGGCAGGGGTTTATTATCCCGATAAAACAAGGGTAGGATGGTGGAAAAATGGTTATCCAGAATACTTTGCAAAAGTATTAAATGCCGCCAACTGGATTGGTATCGATGTGGTCATTGAAGGCGTGAAAGTAGACCTCAACAAAGCTATTATTCATGATTTTTATCGAGAATTAAACATGAAGGAGGGCTATTTACTTCGAAAGTGTGATATTTCATTATCCAATGGCAAACGACTTAAAATAGAATCAAAGCGTTTTAATAGCATGGCAGACGATGAATCTGGTGCTATTTCATACCAAATAACTCCCATTAATTTTTCCGGAACGATACAAATCCATGCTTACATTGATGGTGATATTCAAAACAAAGACTCCAATTACCAAGAAAAGTTTTGGGATGAAGTAAAAGTTGGAAGCTCCGATAATCGTTCCTTCGTTTGGTCAAGAACTAAAAAAACTCACTTTGAAGTCATTACCGGACAAGAAGTTCATATATACCAAGATGGGCAAAAATTAGCTATTCAATCCAAAGCTGAGACAAAAGAAAAATATAGTTCCTTACAATACGAAGTAGAGGTATATGAAAATAAAACGACTAGTATTTATAAATATGCCGTTAATTTAAGTTCAGAAAATCACCCTACATCAGACTTTGAGGCCCATTTATCTAGCTATTTATCAAACATTTCTTACAAAGGATTTGATCAAATGTTAAAAGAACAAGCATTAGCTTGGGCAGAAAAATGGAATAGCAACGATATTCTCATAGAAGGAGATGTGGCGGCACAGCAGGGGATAAGATTTAATATTTTTCAACTCAATCAGACATACACAGGAAAAGATGATCGATTAAACATCGGCCCCAAGGGTTTTACAGGTGAAAAATATGGTGGATCTACCTATTGGGATACGGAAGCCTATTGTATTCCCTTTTACCTTTCCACTGCACCTTCTCAGGTAGCTAAGAACCTTTTGATTTACCGCTGGAAACAATTAGAAAAGGCCATTGAAAATGCACAAAAACTGGGTTTTGATGGTGGGGCAGCCTTATATCCCATGGTAACCATGAATGGAGAAGAGTGTCATAATGAATGGGAAATCACTTTTGAGGAAATCCATCGAAATGGCGCTATAGCTTATGCCATCCATGATTATGTGCAATACACCGATGACAAACGACATTTACTTGATTACGGCTGGGATGTTTTATTAGCGATTGCTAGATTTTGGAAACAACGCGTTAATTGGTCTGAAAACCTTCAAAAATATGTAATGCTGGGAGTTACAGGTCCCAATGAATACGAAAACAATGTAAACAACAACTGGTATACGAATTACTTGGCTACATGGTGCCTAAAATATGTACAAGAAGTGTACCACGAAATAAGCTCTTTATACCCAGAAGAAGCTGCAATCAAATTTAAAAATTCTCATTTTAACCCAACCGAATTAGTTGATTTTGAGCACATTGTGCAACATATGTACTTTCCTCGAGATGAAAAAAGGGAAATCTATTTACAGCAAGATGGCTTCTTAGATAAAGTAATAGCCCCAGTAGACCAAATTCCAACACATCAAAGACCCATCAATCAACATTGGTCATGGGATAGAATATTACGCTCATGCTACATCAAACAGGCAGACGTTTTGCAAGGCATGTACTTTTTTGAGTCAGATTTTAGTTTAGAAGAAATTGAAAGAAATTATTCATTTTATGAGCCACTCACAGTACATGAATCATCATTAAGTCCATGTGTGCATAGTATTTTAGCTGCCAAATTGGGTAAAGAAGATAAATCCTATGAATTTTATACCCGGGCAGCCCGTTTAGATTTGGATGATTATAATAATGATACAGAAGATGGCTGCCACATCACCAGCATGGCTGGTACCTGGATGTCCATCATTAAAGGTTTCGCAGGACAAAGCGTACAAAATAATCAACTTCATTTAGCCCCTTTCTTACCTAAACAATGGAAAAGTTATCGCTTCAAAATTAATTTCAGGAAGGATCACTTAGAAATAGAAGTGAATCCATTAGGTGTAAAGGTTCAAAATTTAGCCAAGCACGAAACGGAAATTGTTATCCATCAGCAAAAGGTTCAAATTCCGGCTAATTCAAGTATTATGATATAAAAAAAGGCCTCAATGAGGCCTTTTCACTATCCAATAAAGGTTATTTATTCTTTAGCCAAATCAATATCAGGAGTGGAAACATCACTTAATACCACACCACCACGTTCTCTTCGAGCAATTCGTGAATACAAACCTACTTCTTGAGAAAACAAGAATGTAAAGAACAACTTAACAAAAGAAGTATGGTATTTTAGGTTGTCATAATACTCAGGTGCTGCTGCTTTTAATTTAGGAAGGTTATTCCAAGGAATTGAAGGCATATCATGGTGTTCATTGTGGTAACCCACATTCATATTAATTCCATTTAACCCACCATAGTAACTATACGTTTCTTGATTTTTATCCAAAACCAAATAATGTTCTTGAATCCAACGCGCTCCAAGCGGATGCAAACCTACAGAAAACATGAAACTTAAGCCCATGTAAGCTAAGGCAGGCCAACCCCATAGGTACACGATTAATGCATCAAAGGCAAATTGAGATATGATGTTCATAATCACCCAACGATCAAATACTGCCAACTCGATGCAACGTATGGTGCGAATAGCCTGAAAAAAAGGAAATAATAATAACCAAATGGCTTTTCCTATGAAATAGTTATTGATCAATTTCGCTTCCCAATAATCCGGTAAATCAGCATCCAATTCATGAACCCCTTGAAAAGCATGGTGCTTTAGATGATAATTCTTAAAGGAAATGGCCGTAGGGAATAGGGAAGGGAAGTTGGCTATAATACCAGCAAACACATTCCAAGAATTCTTTTTAAATACTAAATTATGAGCCGTTTCGTGGATACATACGAAAAGCGTGTGTGTTGGGAAAGCTCCCACAAACCAAGCCACAGCTACAATTAACCACCAAGGGGAATCTTTTAAAAAATAGGCAAGTGTAATTTGTAAACCCACACAGGCTAAAATCCACCAAATAGTGTTAGGATTCTTACCTATAAGTTTTTTTACCTCCGGATGTTTTTTAATAATTTCTCTAGTACGTTGACGATGAGGCTCTGAACCTTCTACCCAAGTAAAGTCATTAAATTCAGACATAATTGAACATTTTTTCTTGATACAAAGATAACATATATGCCTATTTACTGACGAAAATTATTGAATTTTATTCTTCGCATGGTTGTATGTGACAATATGTCAGCATTTCCCTAAAACGACTTTCATGGCATATTCCTTGTTACATGGTGGTGAAAAAATAAAATAATAATCATGGGAAAAATTATTGGAATTGACCTAGGTACCACCAACTCATGTGTGGCCGTTATGGAAGGAAATGAGGCAGTTGTTATTGCTAACTCAGAAGGAAGAAGGACAACTCCCTCAATTGTAGCGTTTTTAGAGAATGGTGAGCGTAAAGTAGGAGACCCTGCCAAAAGACAAGCGATTACCAACCCTCAAAATACCATATCATCTGTAAAAAGATTTATGGGTAAAAAATATAGTGATGTTAGTTCTGAATTAAAAACAATATCATACCAAGTAGAAAAGGGTAATAACGATACCCCACGCGTTCGCATCGGTGATCGTTTATATACTCCACAAGAAATTTCTGCGCAGATCTTGACTAAGATGAAGCAAACTGCAGAAGACTATTTGGGACAAACTGTATCAGAGGCAGTTATTACAGTTCCTGCATATTTCAACGATGCAGAACGTCAAGCTACTAAGGAAGCAGGTCAAATTGCGGGCTTAGAAGTAAAACGTATCATCAATGAGCCTACAGCCGCTGCTTTAGCCTATGGTGTTGATAAGCAAGGTAAGGACATGAAGATTGCGGTGTTCGACTTAGGTGGTGGAACATTTGACGTATCCATCCTAGAATTAGGAGATGGGGTATTTGAAGTAAAATCAACCGACGGTGATACACACTTAGGTGGTGATGATTTTGACCAAGTAATCATTGATTGGTTGGCACAAGAATTTATCGCCGATGAGAACATTGACTTGCGTAAAGATCCGATGGCTCTTCAGCGTTTAAAAGAGGCTGCTGAGAAGGCAAAAATTGAATTGAGCTCTGGAGCATCCACTGAAATCAATTTGCCTTATATCATGCCCGTAAATGGCATCCCTAAGCACTTAGTTCGTAATTTAACTCGTGCTAAGTTTGAACAATTAGCTGATAGTTTAATTCAACGCACTTTGGAGCCTTGCAAAAGAGCGATGAAAAATGCGGGGTATTCTAATTCAGATATCGACGAAGTGATTTTAGTTGGTGGTTCTACTCGTATTCCTAGAATTCAAGAAGAGGTTGAAAAATTCTTTGAGAAAAAACCTTCTAAAGGTGTAAATCCAGATGAGGTAGTTGCATTAGGTGCTGCTATTCAAGGTGGGGTTTTAACCGGAGAAGTAAAAGATGTTTTGTTACTTGATGTGACTCCATTATCTTTAGGAATTGAAACAATGGGTGGTGTATTTACCAAGTTAATTGAAGCTAATACAACAATCCCAACAAAAAAGTCGGAAGTTTTCTCTACTGCCGCTGATAACCAACCATCTGTTGAGTTAAATGTATTGCAAGGAGAAAGACCTATGGCCAAGGATAATCGTTCATTAGGCCGCTTCCACTTAGATGGATTGCCACCAGCACAGCGTGGAGTTCCTCAAATTGAAGTTACTTTTGACATTGATGCCAATGGTATCTTACATGTATCTGCAAAAGATAAAGGTACTGGTAAAGAGCAAAAGATTCGTATCGAAGCTTCCAGTGGCTTAACTGATGCTGAAATTGAAAAAATGCGCAACGAGGCAAAGGCCAACGAAGCGAACGATAAAATAGAGAAAGAGCGTGTTGAGAAAATCAACCAAGCTGATGCTTTAATTTTCCAAACTGAAAAGCAATTGAAAGAATATGGAGAGAAGCTTTCCGAAGGAAATAAATCAGCCATTGAAGGAGCTTTAGCTGAATTAAAAACAGCGCATGCTTCCCAAGATGTAGCAGCTATTGATGCTGGATTAGAAAAACTCAACGCAGCTTGGACTGCTGCTTCCCAAGAAATGTATGCTGCCGGTGAAACTGCAGGTACTACAGAAAATACAGCAGATGCTTCTGCCAATG
This sequence comes from Aquirufa sp. Wall-65K1, assembly GCF_054558475.1. Classification (NCBI taxonomy): domain Bacteria; kingdom Pseudomonadati; phylum Bacteroidota; class Cytophagia; order Cytophagales; family Flectobacillaceae; genus Aquirufa; species Aquirufa sp. Wall-65K1. Next base: position 364,741 of record NZ_JBPXKD010000001.1, read on the forward strand.
GCTCAAGTGAAGCGGAAGATGTAGCTTTCGAGGAAGTAAAATAGTTAAATAGGTTTAGAGGTTTATTTAAACTCCCAGCAGTTACGCTGGGAGTTTTTTGTTGGTAAACCTATTTGAGTTATGCCTATATTTCCAACAGAAAATCTTTGCTTAGCCATGAATGGGCTTTTTTCGGAATTTTAGAGGTTGGCCGTCGCGCTTATTTTTCTGTGCAACTATTTCAGCTATAATTGAAATGGCAATTTCTTCAGGACCTTCTGCGCCCAAATCAAGGCCAATGGGACTCGAAATTTTATTTCTTAAGTCAGAAATAGCTATTCCTGATTTCAATAAATGATCTTCTAATTTATCCATGCGTTTCTGTGGCCCTAAAATACCCCAAAAAGTAAATTGGCTTAAGGAACTTAATTTCTTCATCAAAAACACATCTCGATCAAAATCATGGGTCATCATGACCAAAGAATCATTGGGAAGAATGGAATATTCAGCTTCCCAATCATAAATAGCATGTACCGACTTCTTAGCTAATGGATTCATCTTCTGTGTATTTCCTACCCAATGTATTTCCCAAGCTAAAAGTTGGATTTGTTGAATCAGCGCCATGGCATCAAATTGATTACCAAAAATCCAAATACGTGGCATAGGAGGAACGTATTCCAATAAGGTAGATTTATTTTGATTCAGGTGATATTGAGCTATTTTTTGTTCTAGCACCTGCTTTTTTTCTGTATCAAAGTGATGTAACACGGATTCAGCTATATAGCTAAATTCAAATTGATCTAGTTTATTTTCATCCCATACACTACACAAAACACCAGGCTCATTAGAAGCAATGGCTTGTTTCATGGCAATACAAATAGCCTCTAAATGAGAACGAATAGGATCTATCACAATATCAATCAAACCTTGACAACCTAAACCAACTCCTAATTGAAAAGGATCATCCTCACGAGTATCATAAGTGACCGTTTTGATTTGTTGCCGCATCATGGCCATTTGAGCTTTTTTCAACATATCTCCTTCCAAACAGCCCCCGCTTATAGCTCCCCACCAATTACCATCTCCAGTAACTAACATCCTAGCACCAGGTCTACGATATGCCGATCCATCTACATGAACCACCGTAGCTAAGGCTAAGTCCGTATTTTCAACTAATAATTGCTCTAATCGATTAACTATTTGAATCCAATCTTTCATATTAGCAGTTTTTGTAAACTTTGAATGAAGTAATTTTTAACCCACTCATGATCTTCCTTTAAATACAAATGAGACAATGATATCCGTACACTTGACAAGGCCGTTTCGTCATCTCTACCCAAGGCTTTAATCACATGTGATGGGAAAGTTGATTTCGAGTTACAAGCTGAACCATTGGATAGTGCCAACAATGGCATAGATCTAAAAAGTCGTTCCCAATCCAATCCCGTAATAGAAAAGTTTAAAATATGAGGAATCTGATTCTTAGAAACAGAATTGAACACAATACGATCTCCCAAGTTCTCTTTAAATAAACTTTCTAAATCGCTTTTAATGGCTTCTATGGCTGGCAAATAAGCCAAAAGCTGTGGAATCCCTTCAAAAGCCTTAGCTAATCCCACAATCAATGGAACGGGCAATGTACCCGCTCGTAACCCTCGTTCTTGAGAGCCGCCAAATTGTCGAGCTTGTAAGGCTATACCTTCCTTAACAAGAAGTGCTCCAATTCCTTTAGGACCAAAGATTTTATGAGCTGAAAAACTCAATAAATCAGGTAAATATGATTGAGCTATATCCAACTTGCCTAAAGCTTGAGTAGCATCACTGTGGCAGTATATACCCTCTTTTTGACACCATTGGGCAATACCAGAAATATCGCTTACCGTACCAATTTCATTGTTCACCCACATGATGGAAACCAAACGAGTATTTAGCTTTCGAGCAGCCTGAATTTGTTCCAAACTAATTTCACCAAATTCATTGGGTAAAAGATAGGTAACATCCCAACCATTGGATGCTAAATAGGCCATAGGCTCTAATACAGCTTTATGTTCAATAGCAGAGCTTATGATGTGGCCAGGAGATTCATTCTCCAACAATCCCAAAATCCCTAAATTATTTGACTCCGTGGCCCCTGAAGTGAATAATACAGCATTGGCCTTAATAGAAAAATAAGCCGCTATGGTTTTCCTTGCTTGATCAACAGCATCAGCTGCTTCCCATCCAAATATATGTTGATTGGAGCCCGCATTACCATATTGTTGACTAAAATAGGGAATCATAGCATCCAATACTACAGGAGCAACAGGAGTGGTGGCAGCATAATCTAAATAAACAGAGCGATTCAATTGATGAGCTGTTGGATGTAGAACAAAGATACATGACGGGCATGAAAAAAGTCCCAAATTTCTTTGGGACTTTCTTATTAGTATTTAAACTAAGGATTAACCTAATTTATTAACTACTGCTTTGAACGCTTCTGGGTGGTTCATCGCTAAATCAGCTAAAACTTTACGGTTTAAAGTCATTCCTGATTTGTTGAATTTGCCCATGAAAGCGGAATAAGACATTCCTTCTTGACGAGCAGCAGCATTAATACGCTGAATCCATAATCCTCTGAAATCTCTTTTCTTTACTTTGCGATCACGGTATGCATATTGCAAACCTTTCTCAACTTTGTTTTTGGCTACGGTCCAAACGTTTTTTCCGCGACCATAAAAGCCTTTGGCTAATTTTAAGATTTTTTTTCTGCGAGCTCTAGAAGCTACATGGTTGACACTACGTGGCATAGAAATTTGTTTTTTGAAATTGAGGCGACTTTTTACAGTACTTTAGGCCTTATTTCTGGTTGAACAATAACTTAAATTGATATTAAAGACCTAACATTAAGTTTACACGGTCCATATCAGATGGAGAAACTAAGGTCGCGTGAACTAAGTTACGCTTCTGCTTAGTCGTTTTTTTAGTAAGGATATGGCTATGAAAAGCGTGTTTACGCTTGATTTTACCAGTTCCAGTTACTTTGAAACGTTTCTTTGCTCCAGAGTTGGTTTTAATTTTTGGCATTATAGTAAAAATTAAATTTAAAATTGGGAATGCAAAAGTATAAAAAATACCCTTTAATTCCCTGTTTTGATGAAAAAAAATTGAAATTATTTCTTAGCCGCCTTAGGGGAGAAGATAATGCTCATACGCTTACCCTCTAATTTAGGCATGTCATCAGGTTTACCAAATTCTTCTAGTCCTTTGGCAAAATTCAATAACAACATTTCCCCGCGTTCTTTAAACACAATAGTACGTCCTACGAAGTGAACATAAGCCTTCACTTTAGCACCTTCTTTTAAGAAATTCACGGCATGTTTTAATTTAAAATTAAAATCATGCTCGTCGGTATTAGGACCGAAACGAATTTCCTTTATGACGGTTTTCGTAGCATTAGCCTTAATCTCTTTTTGCTTTTTCTTTTGATCATACTTGAATTTAGCATAATCAATAACCTTACAAACAGGAGGAACGGCATTCGGAGAGATTTCCACCAAGTCTAAACTTTGAGATTCAGCAATGGCTAAAGCTTTGGAAAACTCATAAACTCCTTGCTCAATATTTTCTCCAACCAATCGCACTTCTGCAACCCCACGGATTAAATTATTGATTCTGTAAGGCTCCTCTTCTCGTTTGTTTCCTCGGTAATTGTTATTGGGGCGTAAAGCCATAAAGTAAAATTTCGTTTAATAATTATTGTTAATTCTTGAATTCAATTCGAAAGCTATATCAATTTTAACGCATTTGCAAACAAAAGAGTTTCAAGCAATTGATAATCGCCAATAAATCTATTTATCGTGCGTCAATTGTTGTATTTCATCCTGTGCAATAGCCATGAACGCATCTAAAGTCATAGAACCTAAATCACCCTGACCTTTTTTACGGATACTCACCAATCCTTCAGCTTGCTCTTTGTCTCCTACAATAATCATGAAGGGTACTTTGGAAACTTCAGCATCACGAATTTTACGACCAATCTTCTCATCACGGTGATCTACATAACCCCTTAAATCACGCTCTTGTAAGCGCAAATAGATTTCATTGGCATAATCCTCGTATTTCTCAGAAATAGGTAATACGGCCAATTGATCGGGGGATAACCACAATGGGAAATTTCCCGCTGTATTTTCAATCAAAATGGCCACAAAACGCTCCAATGAACCAAAAGGTGCTCGGTGAATCATCACAGGGCGATGTTTTTGGTTATCCGACCCTGTATATTCCAATTCAAATCGTTGAGGTAATTGATAATCTACTTGGATGGTACCCAACTGCCATTTTCTTCCCAAGGCATCACGTACCATAAAGTCTAACTTAGGGCCGTAGAATGCAGCCTCGCCATATTCTACCACATAAGGTAGGCCTTTTTCTTGGGCCGACTTAATGATTGCAGCTTCTGCTTTTTCCCAATCCTCGTCGCGACCAATGTATTTTTCTCGATCTGTTTTATCTCGTAATGAAACCTGGGCTGAAAATTCATTGAAACCTAATGCCTTGAATACATATAGAACCAAATCAATCACTTTCATGAATTCATCTTCAACTTGGTCTGGACGACAGAAAATATGTGCATCATCCTGAGTAAAACCACGAACTCGCGTAAGTCCATGTAATTCTCCGGATTGCTCATAGCGATAAACTGTACCAAACTCTGCTAAACGCAAAGGTAAATCCTTATAAGAACGTGGTTTGGTTTTATAAATCTCACAGTGGTGAGGGCAGTTCATCGGTTTCAACAAAAACTCTTCTCCTTCATCCGGCGTATGAATTGGTTGAAATGAATCTTTACCGTATTTAGCATAGTGACCTGAAGTCACATACAATTCTTTACTACCAATATGAGGAGTCACTACAGGAGAATAGCCTGCACGTACTTGGGCTCTGCGCAAGAAGTTCTCCAATCTTTCACGAAGTATCGTTCCTTTAGGTAACCACAAAGGTAAACCTAGGCCTACTTTTTCAGAGAAAGCAAATAACTCCAGCTCTTTTCCTAATTTTCTATGATCACGGCGTTTAGCTTCTTCCAACAAGAATAAATACTCTTCTAATTCTTTTGCCTTAGGAAAAGTAATGGCATAGATACGGGTCATTTGTTTACGCTTCTCATCTCCACGCCAATAGGCGCCTGCTACACTCAATAACTTGACCGATTTGATAAAGCCCGTTTGAGGAATATGTGGTCCACGACATAAATCCGTAAAGTTGCCTTGGGTATAAAAGGTAATTGAGCCATCCTCCAGACCTTCTAAAAGTTCTAGTTTATACTCATCATCTTTCTCTTGGAAATAGGCGATAGCATCAGCTTTGGCAACTGGTTTACGTAAATATTCACTCTTTTGGCGGGCCAATTCAAGCATTTTGTCTTCAATTTGCTTAAACTGATCACTTCCAAATTCTTTACCTCCTAAATCAATATCATAATAAAACCCATTTTCAATAGCCGGACCAATACCAAACTTGGTTCCTGGATATAAAGCTTCAATCGCTTCTGCCATTAAGTGAGCAGATGAATGCCAAAATGTCTTTTTACCTTCGGTATCATTCCAGGTTAATAATTGAACTTGCGCATCGGATTGAATAGGAGTAGAGGCATCCACTACTTGATCATTCACTTTGGCAGCCAGCACATTTCTTGCTAAACCTTCTGAAATTGACAAGGCAATTTCCATAGGCGTTACACCTGAATTATACTCACGGATATTTCCGTCGGGAAAGGTAATTTTTATCATTCGTACAAATTTTATGCAATTTACAAATTAAGCAGGAATATTAGGAGCGTATTTTAATTTTCAGGAGTCTCTGTTGACAAACTATCCTTTTGAATGTGGGTGGAATCTGAATTTCGATTCATTAATCGATATCGTAGACTCTTAAATCGATTATCAGCAGGGTATAATCGCTGGGCTGAATCCAATAAGGCTATACTTTTCAATCTTTCTCCTAAATAGAGCCAACAAATCGACTTGGTAAACAATGCTTCCGTGTTGTAAGGACTTCCTGAAGGCACTTTGTCAAAAAAGGCTATTGCTTTGTAATAATCCCTGTTTTTGAAATAAAAACTTCCTAATTCAGCATATAAACTTGGGTTATTGGGAAAAGCGGCCAAAACACTAGCATACACCTTTTCTGCTCTTGGAATTTGATGAATCTTTGCCAAAAATCTAGCCCAATAACGTAATAAATGTGGGTCATTGGGAAATTTCTTCCTTGCCGCTAAAAGTTGAGCTTGATAATCGAGCATCGCTAACCTATCGCCTTGATGCTGAAAATAGAGTCGAGCCAACGGCGTTTCGGAGAGATAAACCTGACTACTATCTCGAACCGTTTTTAACCAGGTTAGGGTATCGCCTACAGAAAGATTACGTAAAGTATAAACATACACTCTATCCTTAGGAGAAAGCCCTACTTTTAAACTTTTAGCCAAATAGTAATTAGCCATTTTAACTTGACCTTGCTGGGCATATATTTCTGCCAATAAAATCCATAAACCAGGGGTAGCAAAGCCTGCTTCCTCCAATGATTTAGCATCTTTTAATGCCTCTGTATATTCTTCTAAATGAAAATGAAGCTGAGCTGAAAGAAATAAATAATCTAAATCCCCAGATTCAATCTGCAAGGCTCGTTGAATATCTTCGGATGCCAAGATATATTTCCTTTGTTTAAAATAGGCCTTAGAACGTAAGTAATATAGCGAAGAAGAAGGCTTATCCTCAAGAAGTGCACTAATATATTGAATCACCCGTTGAGGATCCTCACCTTTTAAAAATGCCGTAGCCGGAGGTATTTTTTCGCCTTTTGAATCCTGATTTGTTTCACAGGAGAACAAAAGAATGCTGAAACCCAACAAGCCTATACAAGAAACAATTAAAATCCTATATCGATTACCAAAGGATACCACTCGATTTGCTTTGTTTGAGATTTATATAAACAACGTACTCCGATTTCAAATGTTTGGGAAAAACGCATCAAGTGAAATTGGGAGGACAAATCTACACCGAATGATTGGAAAGTGGTGGTGGTTGATCCATCTTTTGCGATATTTTCACCTTGTGAAGCATCAAAAAATATATTTCCTTTTAATCGCTTTACATACAATAACCTACCCACATTAAAATCGGTATTGGCAATAGGAAACTTATAATCTGCTGAAAATGTATACAATCGATTATACAAAACAGTGGTATAACCACGAGGTAATGCTAAAGTACTGGCAAATGTATAATTTCCATTAGATTGTTGCTGGTATGCCCCACGCAAGGAAATACCATGGTGCCTAAATAATCCAGGAACAAAAGTTTTTAATTGAACAGACCAAATTTCAGACTTCAAATTTTGGCTAAAAGGAGTTCCTTGCCAATTAAATCCAAATTGATATCCCCAAGGTGATTGTACGTCCCAATAGGCCCTATTTAATAATTTAGAATAGAAAATAGCATATGTCATGGATGAATACATGCCATTAAATGCTTCATTTTTATATCTCAATGGCAAATCATAACCATCGACTTGAAAAAAAGAATACGTAGTAGACAAGGTTAAAAATTCTGAAAAGGCCGAATGAGTTAAATTAATTGGTAAGCGAATGCCTACATCGCCTTTAGTTTGGGTCCATCTGTCTGTTCTTAAACTATCTAATGGAGCTTTTCTATCAATATACAAGCTGGTACTTCGCTGACTACTTTGAAAGGAGGCATCTAAAATGGGATATAGCCCTTGATAAGAAAAACGGGCAAATTGGGTACCCGATCGTTCATTAGGGTCAAATTGATATCCTAAGCCCGCTTGGAAGGTATTGGTGATATTTTTAGATAATAGACTGACTTCCAATTGATTTCCTTGAGCAGCAATTAGCGGTCCCCAAGAATACACATTAAAAATGTTCCATTTGGAGTATTTTTGAGTAGCATAAGCCGGTCTAATTTCATCGAATGGTTTTTTTACTGGGTTGCTTTCTAAAGTATTCCAGGCATGATCACTTAGTTTTTTCTCTACAATAGCGTCTCCTGAGGCACGATAAGTTTGAAAAATAACCTTTTCGTTATTCCAACTTTGAGCAGAATATGCACCAAATGGAGCATTGCTGATAACCTGTTTTTGATGTTTCTTTAGATGAATACGCACAATTTGATCAATTCCATTGACGGGCTCATTAAAATAGACATAATCCCCCTGCAAAAAAGGAGAAGCAATGTTGTTACTTCCTAATGGAATTTCATGAAGCAAGTTTAAGCGCTCTAAATCCAAAATTCGAATCGATTTTTGATATTGTTTTTTGACAATGAAGACGATTCTATTCAAATCTGCTAATCGGGCATGAAGTACTTGTTCTCCAGCAGCAATATGTATTTTTTTAAGCAATTGCCTTGTTTCTACATCCAAAAGCAAAAGGTGCGAGGAACCAGCATTATTTTGAACAAGGGTTAACACTAATTTCCCATCTTGGCTTAAAGAGGGGTTTAACCATTTTTCATCACCATCCCAAAAAGTCTTTTCTTTGGTTTCTCGGTTGAATAATACCAATCTAGTACCTTGTTTTTGTCCCCATCGAGGATCAAATTTAATTTCAGACCAAACGATCCATTGCGAAGTGGCAGATAACATATTCATTTCTGCCATCGGACCTATTTTGCACAATACTTTTTCTTTTCCATGGCTTATTTCTACTAGAACAGGAATTGTAGAAAAACCAGATTTAATAGCGACAAAAGTGTTTTCAGAAATCCAACATGGAAATTTATAAGGAGTAAAACCTTTGGAGACTTTTGGACTGATTTGTTCACCTGGCTCAGTCTGAGATATTTTATTTTTTTGAATAGAATCCCGTAATTCCTTCAAAGCCAATTGACTAAAGCGGTCGATACTTAAACCTGTCTTTTTCTTCAAAACAGAAGAAAAAGCGAAAGGATAGGGGCGTTGCAAGGCATTTTGCCAGATTAAACCAATGGCAGAATCACCCTGTTTTTTTCGAATATATTGACTTAAAAATTGACCAAAAATATAATGATTAGGGACAAATTGTCGATATGACTTACCCATCAATTTTCCATAAGAAGGTATTCCATATTCGGTTAAATAGGCATGCAAGGGCAAATAAAACTCAGGGATTTTACTTCTACCCGTTGGGTTTAATTTTGTTTCTGTCTCTACCGCGTCACCTTCCCAAAGCCAATTAGGAATAATTAAATTGGAGTACAATGCTTGACCATTACTCCCCCATAAACTTCTAAAAAACTTAGCTAAACCTTGTCGACCTAACTCGTTTTGAAACATGTGCCTAGTCTCATGACTAACCAACATCTCCAACCACTCATTCGTCCCAACTAAGGCAGGATTTTGGGTAGGAATAGTAAAAAATTCAGCTCTGGGGGCATTTAAACTAACAAATCCATTGGAATATATTCCCCTATTTTGAAGTACAACTTTCCAAGGATGAAGTTTACTTGGTAGTGTTTTTCCAACCTGATTGACATGTTTTTCTAGGTAATAAGCAGTCAATTGAGCTAAACTATCTGCATCATTGGGATAAATAATTTGTATCGGCTGATTGGGTACATGAATGCGTTTCCATTGAATCGATGCTGGATTTTGATCTAATAGGGCATAATTTAATTGAGCCTTAGAAATAAAACATAGGCCTAAAACCAACCAAACAATAAATAATTTCTTTAAAGCCATTTTAGAATAAAATCAAGCATCCAACGGACCTTTAAATGATAGGGAGGATATAAAAATTTCATCATTCGACTATGTTGAACTAACACAGATTTTTGATTAGAAAACTCAATAAATCCATATTTACCACCTGTTTTACCTATTCCTGAATTATTTACACCTCCAAATGGAAGCTCTCCATGTCCGTAATGTATCAGACAATCATTTACTACCACACCTCCGGAGCTCGTATTTTTTAGGATATGCTGAGTAAACTCTTCTTGTTCAGAAAAAATATAAAGAGCTAGTGGCTTTTCTTCTTTCGCTAATTGGTCGATAATTTCCTGTTCATCTTTATATACCAAAATGGGTAGAATAGGACCAAAAATCTCCTCGCGCATGATGTTCATATCATGGTGACAGTTGGTCAATACGGTTGGGGCCATGTAACAGTCCTTTTCATCCGTTTCGCCTCCAAATAATACATTCGCACCATGAAGTTTAGCATCTTCTAACAAATTCACGATTCGATTAAAATGCCTTGAGTTGACAATCCTAGCATAATCTTTACTTTGCTGAATACCTTTTTTCTCGGGATTATAAAACGTGTTAACTGATTTTTCTAAGGCCTCTAGAAATGCGAAATAATGCCTTTCATGAACATATACATAATCTGGAGCAATACATGTTTGCCCATTATTCAAAAATTTACCCCATGCAATTTTTTGTGCTGATGCTTCAATATCCGCTTCTGGCCCTACGATAGCGGGTGATTTACCTCCCAACTCTAGGGTTACCGAAGTAAGATGCTCAGCGGCTGCTTTCATCACTAATTTCCCAATCATGGGACTCCCGGTAAAAAATATGTGATCAAATTTTTGCTCCAATAAATAAGTGGAAACCGATGCATCTCCCTCAAAAACAACCACTTCACTTCGATCAAAAAGGACCGTAATCATCTTTTTTATGAAGGAAGACGTCGCAGGACTTAATTCAGATGGCTTCAATATTACGGCATTACCAGCAGCGATGGCCAATAGTAGGGGGCAGATGGCTAAATTGAAAGGGTAGTTCCATGGAGCAATGATTAAACACATACCTTTGGCTTCCATTTGGACGTAACCTTGGGTACCTAAAAGTAGAAGAGGAGTATCTACTTTTTGCGGTTTCATCCAAGATTTCAGATGTGAGCAGATATGATCAATTTCTCTTTTTACTCCCAGCAACTCTGCTAATATTACCTCAGAGGAAGGTTTTTTAAAATCATCATACAAAGCATCAAACAATTCCTTTTTATGAGAAATCATGTATTTTTCAATGGATCTCAATTTTTCAATACGTTCTTTATACGTCGTATTTTTAAGACGTGATAAGGTAGATTTTTGAATCCAAAATACTTCTGCAATTTGATCTTCTGTTGATGAAACCATGGATTTTAAGTCTTAAATATTTCTCTTAAACTGTTTTCTAAACCATCAAAATACCGATTGTTACCAGAGGGCTTTCGTAAAGAATCCCCAGCTACATACCATAAACCATCACCAGGATAAACCGCAAACGACTGGGTATTCTTCAATTCTTCTTTAGCTTTATCCGATTGAAAATCAGCTATATAAACGGTATTCATTAAAGCTTGTAAACGATCCCAATCCGAAATTGTTTTTAAAACCGATCCTGATTCTTGATAGGTAAAGTTCAGGTGTTGAAAAGACAACTCACCTTCAATCCTTACCCATTCGTCTAATTCATTTTTAAACTGAAAGCCCAGAAACAAGGGCAATTCTCTACCTGCGGTTTCGAAAATGGATTGAATAAACTCTTGAATTAAGTTTTCTTCAATTTCAAGCATTCTAGGCACTTTGGTGGTACTGTTAGGATATTCCAACATGATGAAAGGTTCTTCATCCCTTGGCTTACAAGATCCCGATTTATAGGTATCAAATCTAGCGGCTAATCTTTGTTGCCATGCTGGCGAAATACTTCCTTTCCAAGTCCAAGTTTCTTCAGTTGGTAAGCCTTCCGCCAATAATTCTTCTTTTGAAAAATCTTCTCGGTCAGTATATTGTATTTCTACGTCCAAAGAGGCATTGTCGGAGCCAAACTCAACAAATCGAATCAAGGCTTCGAAATGATAGGGAGCCGGCACATTATTGGCACTCTCGTAAAATAAATTAAAATTTGTCATGGGCAGAAGATTCTTTGGATAAGGATTGGAGATACAAAGCTACCGTTTTCAGGTTATCCAATTTACCATTTGAATTAAATAAGAAGTTTGGTAAGTAAATAATCAACTTAGGAATTTGTTTTGAGGACAAATGACGCAATAAATATTGCCTTAATGGGGCATCTAAAGCCAGATTCAATTTTGATTCTATAAAAAGAACAGCTATTTGACCATATACTTTATCGGGTATACCAGCTACAAATGAGCGATTAGAAAGCCCATTTTTAACAAAATATGCTTGAATATGCTTTTCAATAAGGCTGGGCATCAATTTCATTCCACCGGAATTGATGATAAAATCCTTACGTCCTAATATCCTGAAACTTTGATCCTCCCTTAATTCCGCTACATCATTGGTTTCAATCCATGCATTTGAAGTAACACTGGATTTTATGCATAAACAAGCATCCTGATTCAATTTAAGTTCCACCCCTGGAAGTGGGCGCAGGTATTCATCTATTTCTAAAGAAATGGGTCGATAGGCGATATGCGAGACCGTTTCCGTCATACCGTAAGTTAAATATATAGGGAAAACTTGCTGTTTGGCCAGATTTTCAATATCGATAGAAATGGCGGCACCGCCTACTAAAACTCCTTTGGCTTGTTGAAAAGACAGACATAAGGACTCATTTTGCAGAATATATTGCAACTGTGGGGGAACCAATGAAGTCAAATGAAAAGAAAAATCAGTCGGTATTTCAGGTTGATTACTTGGTTCTATGATGACAAGCTCTAAATCCCAAACCAAGGCCCGAACAAGCACCATGGCTCCTCCGATAAATTTAACAGGTAAACATAATAAGGCCGTATTACCAGCTTGTAATCCTAACCATTGACCCGTTAATTGTGCTGAATGCAGCATTTGATCCCGATGAATTCGAATAGCTTTGGGATGCCCCGTTGAACCCGAGGTATGGAATTCAAACCACTCATTTCCAGCATTCCATGACTGACAAAATTCGATCACCTCAGTTTCAAATGGAGTGGATGGAATGGGGAAGGAATTGGACTTTGGAGAAATTACCAGCATATATTCAATGAATCATTCCAAAATTAACCAAACATTCTCTAATTTTGAGGGTTACAGCTAGGATTTACCTTAATTAATTGAGCATGTCTGAAGATCCTTTCTTGAATCCCATCAATCCTGATAAAGTCGCCCAAAACCCTGGACTTTTACCTTATGCCCATACAGCGGGCTCAGCCGTTATTAAACCGGAGGATATGGGGAAAACCAAGGGGCGTTCGGTGAAAGCGATGAGACAGCAGACGGATCGACAAATGAACCAGCTGTACGAGCAGATGGAAGTTTTGGCGAAGCAAGCCAAATTATTAGCAGAAAGAAAAGAAATATCAGAAAGGATTTACGATGCAGCTATGGGGTTTGAACCCATCATCAGTGAAACCTACTATTTATACGAAAAAGAAAACGGTACGGATTTATTATCCTTGGTAGCCCCTCATGAATGGGGTCGCTCATTTAAATATAGCCGATTTTTAGCCAAAGTAACTTTATTAGCAGACCATACCTGGGATGTGATTTACAACCAAGAAAACGAATAAACCATGACATCAAATTTTCCCTGGAAAACGATCAAGGAATACGAAGAAATTCTATTTCAACAATACAATGGAATTGCCAAAATTTCCATCAATCGTCCGCATAAACACAATGCTTTTACCCCAAAAACGGTACAGGAGATGTCGGAAGCCATGGAATTAGCCCGACAAGACACCTCGGTAGGTGTAGTAATTTTAACGGGTGAAGGAGGAAAAGCCTTTTGTTCAGGTGGTGACCAAAGTGTGCGTGGAGATGGGGGATATGTTGGACAAGATTTAGTACCTCGATTAAATGTTTTGGATTTACAAAGACAAATCAGAACCATTCCTAAACCGGTTATTGCCATGGTGGCAGGCTGGGCTATCGGTGGTGGCCATGTATTGCATGTGATTTGTGATTTATCCATTGCCGCAGATAATGCGCGTTTTGGACAAACTGGACCCAATGTTGGTTCTTTTGACGGAGGCTTTGGCGCATCTTATTTAGCCCGGGTAGTAGGTCAAAAGAAGGCTAGAGAAATTTGGTATTTATGCGACCAATACGATGCACAGGAGGCACTTCAAATGGGCTTAGTAAATAAAGTAGTTCCTTTGGATCAATTAGAAGCAACTACCATTTCATGGTGTGAGCGCATTTTAGAAAAAAGTCCGATTGCATTACGTATGCTTAAATCATCATTTAATGCTGAATTAGATGGTCAAGCGGGTATTCAAGAATTAGCAGGAAATGCTACTTTACTCTATTATTTATCGGATGAAGCGAAAGAAGGTAAAAATGCCTTTTTAGAAAAAAGAAAACCTGATTTCTCTAAATTCCCAAAATTTCCTTGATATGAATCATTGGTTAGTAAAATCAGAACCGTTCAAATATTCTTGGGATGATTTCGTTAAAGAAGGTAAATCAGTTTGGGATGGGGTAAGAAATTACCAAGCTAGGAACAATATGATGGCCATGAAGAAAGGGGATTGGGTGTATTTTTATCATTCCAATGAGGGCCTAGAGGTGGTTGGATTAGCTGAAGTAAGTAAGGAACACTATCCTGACCCCACTACCGACGATCCACGCTGGGTGGTCGTTGAATTAGTTCCCATTCGAAAGTTTAAAAAATCCGTCACACTAAAACAGATGAAATCAGATGAACGTTTGAGCAACTTGGCCCTAATTAAGCAGTCTAGACTTTCTGTAACACCAGTTGACAAACCCGAATTTGATATTATCATGAGCCTAACAGAATAATATTATGAAACGTTTTCTTCCATTCAAGCTATTTCTTTTTTCTAGCCTTCTAAGTATTCTTATTTTTCAAGCTAATGCCCAAGTTGGTAAAAGAATTGAGTTTCCAGTAGGAGGAAAGGACTTGGAATCTTTTACCATACCCATTGGTAATCAAGGAGTTATTATATTAAATCAGTTAGGTAAACAAGAGTTTAGTATACAAAAATTCTCCACTAACTTGGAACAAGTCTGGTATACCAATGGAACCATTGATAATGGCTTGGATTATGTTAACCATAGTTTCGATGGAAAATCACTTAACCTGCTTTTTAGTCGTTTTAAGAGTAATTCCTACCAAATTGTTCGTGTGAATGTATCCAAAGGTAGTTATGAGAAGTTTCAAATCTATTCCGTGGACCGCATGGAGATTTCTAACTTCAAAGCCTTGAATGAATCACTGTTCATTGGCGGTATTGTAAATAATCAACCTGTCATTTTATTTACCAATTTAAAAGAAAGAAAAACGCGTATACTCCCAGCTGTGGTTAAAGGGCAAGCTGAAATTCAGTCCATGGATTTAGACTCCATACAACAACAAGTAAATGTTACGTACTCTGTTGGAAATAGAGCTAAAAATTATCAATTAATCATCAAATCTTTTGATGAAGATGGTGGACAAATCGGGCAAATCATCATGAATCCCAACGAGGAATTTGCTATGATGAATGCCAAATCAACACAGTTAAATGACTCATTACAAGTAATTGTAGGTACTTATGGCCATAAAACAACCATTGGCTCATCCAAAGGACCTAGTTCGCAAGGAATCTATTTTAATTCATATTTGGATGGCGAATTACTGCAATCTAAATTTCATAGCTTCACCAAGTTTTCCAACTTTTTCAACTTTTTGACGCCTAAACAAAAGGAAAAACAAGAAAAGAAAATCAAGGATAAAGAAAGTAAAGGGGAAGATCTCCGATTGGATTATCGCTTATTAATTCATGAAATCATTAAAAAGGGCGACCATTACATAGTTGTGGCAGAATCTTTTTACCCAGATTATAAATACAATAATTTCGGTCCATATGGCACCATGATGGGACTAGGAGGCTTTTATTCTCCCTGGAGCATGATGTATAATCCGTACCGTTGGGGTTATGGATATTATGGATTATACTCACCTTATTCCAGCTATTACAGTCCATGGGGCTACCGTGGATTTAATTATTATGGTAATCAACAACAATTTGATGGTTGGGTTTATACGCATGCTGTGATCGTTGAATTGGATGAGAAAGGTGATATTTTGTGGGATCACTGCATTGATATGAAAGATTTAAAAGAACCAAAATTGATTCAAAAGATCAAAACCTCCATTCAAGGGGATCAAATCGTACTTTCATTTAATTTGGACAATCAAATTATCACCAAGACAATTCGAAATCAAGGAAGGTCAGAAAGTGAGAGTATTCAAAACATTAGCACGGATAATGAAGGTGATAAAATCAGGAGAAGCAGTAGTTCTGAATTAAATTATTGGTTTGGGCCATATTACCTAGCCAATGGTTATCAAACGATCTCCAATGAAGAAGGACGTAGGTCCGTATATTTTTTAAATAAGATAGAAATCCAGAAATAATTTTGAAGCAGTCCACATCCATTACCATTGAAACTCCACAATTTTGGGGAGAAAATTATCAGTTAATCGACTCAGGTGGATTTGAAAAGCTGGAAAAATTTGGAGAATTTACCGTTAGAAGACCTGAACCTCAGGCTATTTGGGCAAAATCCCTCACTGAGAATGATTGGCAAAAATTAAGTCATGCTCATTTCAAAAAAGAAAAAGGAAGTCAAGAACGTGGCCAATGGGAGATAAAAGGAAAAGTACCAGACAAATGGTTTATGCCATATAAGTCAGAACGATTGAATTTATCGTTTAAAATATCCTTATCCTCTTTTAAACATGTAGGATTATTTCCTGAACAAGCCTCCAACTGGGAGTTTTTAGTACAAAAAATTCCATTATTTAAAAAAACAAATCCTAAGTTCTTAAACCTATTTGCTTATACCGGCGGAGCGAGTTTAGTGTGCCGACAAATGGGAGCGGAAGTAACCCATGTAGATTCGGTAAAACCGGTTTTATCTTGGGCCAGGGAAAATATGGAAGTTTCCAAATTAGATGGCATTCGTTGGATGGCGGAAGATGCCTTAAAATTTGTCAAAAGAGAGGCTAGGAGAGGAAATTTCTATCAAGGTATACTCTTAGACCCACCCGCCTATGGACGTGGCCCAGACGGTGAAAAATGGGTTTTGGAAGAACAAATAGAAGATTTATTATTATCTGTCAAGGAAATTTTAGATCCAGCTGAGCATCTCTTATTAAGTAATGTGTACTCGCTTGGATTTTCTACTTTGGTCGTAGAAAATCTCATGAATGGTATTTTTGATGTACCTTCTTCTGCTGAATCTGGAGAATTATATTTAAATGACAATAGCGATAAAAAGCTTCCATTAGGAGTTTTTCATCGCTATTATAATCGAGTATAAAGAAGATTAATTTTTAGGATATATCGTTCCTTTAGCTGCCAGCAAAGTGTTTTTCATCAATGAGACGATGGTCATAGGACCCACTCCTTTGGGTACTGGGGTGATATAAGAACATTTAGGGGCAACATCGGCAAAATCGACATCTCCTTTCAATGCAAAGCCAGATTTTTTGCTTGGATCCTCTACACGCGTTAAGCCTACATCGATGACCACAGCACCTTCTTTGATGTGAGCGGCTTTGATAAATTCAGGCTTTCCTAAAGCAGCAATCACAATATCCCCTTGAGCACAAATTTCTTCTAAATTTGGAGTTCTTGAGTGTGTCAAGGTCACGGTACAATTCCCCTGAGGATGATTTCTTTGCATTAAAATCGACATAGGTAAACCTACTATTTGACTTCTTCCAACCACCACACAATGCTTTCCTGAAGTTTGAATATTGTAATAAGCTAATAAGTCCAATACCCCCTGAGGCGTGGCAGAAATATAGGCTGGTAAACCTTTGGCCATTCGCCCGATATTGATTGGATGAAAACCATCAACATCTTTTGAAGGATGTATGGTCTCCATGACTTTGTCCGGATTAATATGATCTGGTAATGGAAGTTGAACAATCAGTCCATCCATGTCAGGATTATCATTTACGCCTTGAACGGCGGCCAATAATTCAGCTTCAGTGATCGTCGGGTCAAATCTTAAAAGGGTAGAAGTGAAACCTAATTCTTCGCAAGACTTCACTTTATTGGCTACGTAGGTTTCGGATGCACCATTGTTACCCACTAAAATGGCAACTAAATGAGGCGCTCTTTGACCTGCTGCTACTAATTCTTGCACTTCTTTGGCAATCGAGGCCTTCATTGTCTCAGAAACAAATTTGCCATCAATAATTTGACTCATACCCTTTAATTAAATGTTATTACTACTTTTTTCTAGCTTTTTTGGGAGCTGGTGCTTGTTCTCCTAGCTCTAAACATTGTTCCAATGTTAATTCTGCAGGATTCTGATCTTTAGGGATCTTGACATTACGTTTACCAATTTGAATATATGGACCATACATGCCATTAACGATCTTAACCTGGTCATTTTCAGCAAATTCTTTAATGAATTTATTTGCCTCTAAATTTCGCTTAGCCAAAATAATTTCAATCGCTCTTTCGGATGTTAAACTGGCCAAATTATCCGTTTTACCCAAGGAAAAGTATTTACCAGCATGTTTTACGTAAGGACCAAATCTTCCTTTTCCAGTGGAGATTAATTCATTTTCAAAAGTACCCAAACTTTCTGCTTCGGCTACTTTTTGAGCAGATTCTAATACACGAATGGCCCCTGGCATATCCAAAGTAAATGGATCTTCTGTATCAGGTAAACTCGTAAATTTACCATCATACTTGATGTATGGACCTAATTTTCCGGCACCAATAATCAAAGGTTTATCTTCATAAATCCCTACTTCACGAGGTAACTTCGGACGCTCTAATAATGCAATGGCCTCTTCTAAAGTTAGGTTGCTGATGGACTGATCTTTGGAAAGATTCGCAAAAACAGGTTTTTCCTCCTCACCAGATTCTCCCAGTTGAACGAATGGCCCGAATTTGCCCAATCGAACGGAAATTTTCTTTCCAGAAGTAGGATCAACTCCCAATTCTCTTCCTCCACCTACGGAACTACGAGAAATCGATTTGCTATCTTCAATGGTCTGGTGAAAAGAACCATAAAAGTTTTTCATCAATTGCGTCCAAGCTAATTTACCTTTGGCGACATTATCAAACTCATCTTCCATTTCAGCCGTGAAGGTATAATCTACTACTTCTTCGAAATTCTCGACTAAAAAATCGGTAACCAAGGTACCTATATGAGTTGGAAATAATTTAGCTTTTTCTGTACCTACTATTTCAGTATTCTTTTGACCAACAATCTCCTGATCTTTTAAAATCCATGTTTGAAACTCCCTTTCTTTACCAGGACGATCTTCCTTTACCACGTAGGCTCTTTTGATGATAGTAGAAATGGTAGGTGCATACGTAGAGGGGCGACCTATTCCTTTTTCTTCCAAGGCTTTTACTAAACTAGCCTCTGTATAGCGAGCTGCAGGCCTAGAAAAACGTTCTTGCGCTTTTAGTTCAGCCAAATCAAGTACCTGTCCGATGGATAAGGGAGGTAACATATCTTTGTTTTCATCCTCCTCTTCCTCATCTTTTCCTTCCAAATAAGCTTTTAAGAACCCTTCAAAAGTAACTACTTCACCTTGAGCAATTAATAATTCAGAAGTACTAGAAATTTGAATTTGGGCCGTCGTACGTTCAATAACAGCCTCCGACATCTGAGAAGCTATGGCACGCTTCCAAATCAATTCATACAAACGTTTTTCACGTGCATCACCAGAAATGGAATTTACTTCAAAGTCTGTTGGACGAATGGCTTCGTGGGCCTCTTGTGCGCTTTCACTCTTGGTTTTAAACTGACGAGCATGGTGAAATTTAGCTCCATAAGCCGCCTCAATGGCAGCCTTAGCTTTATCTCTTGCTTCTTGGGATAACATAGTTGAGTCAGTACGCATGTAAGAAATACGTCCCGATTCATATAATTTTTGAGCAATTTGCATGGTAGTAGCCACGGAATAGCCCAACTTTCTAGATGCTTCTTGCTGTAAGGTTGATGTCGTAAAAGGCGGCGCTGGTGATTTTTTAGCGGGTTTAGTTTCTAAACTCTTGATGCTAAAATCAGCCCCCACACATTTCTTCAAAAAGGCCACGGCCTCTTCTTCTGTGTTAAAATTCTTAGGTAATTCAGCTTTTAACACTTTTTTACCTGGCAAATTAAAAATGGCTGAAATCTTATAGGTCCCTACACTTTCATGCTTCTCGATTTCTTTTTCTCTTTCTACAATCAGTCGAACCGCCACAGACTGAACACGTCCGGCAGAAAGTCCTTTTTGAACCTTAGACCAAAGAACAGGAGATAGCTCAAATCCAATTAATCGATCCATGATTCGGCGAGCCTGCTGGGCATTCACCAAATCCATATCTATCTTACGAGGAGCTAAAATGGCGTTTTGGATAGCCGATTTCGTTATCTCTCTAAAAACAATTCTTTTGGTGTCGTCTTTTAGACCTAATGCCTCTTTTAAATGCCATGAAATGGATTCTCCCTCACGGTCGTCGTCAGTCGCTAACCAAACTTCCTCAGATGATTTTGCTAAACTCTTCAATTCCGAAATCACCTTAGTTTTATCGGGTGAAATCACATAGGTTGGCGTAAAATCATGCTCAATATCAATTGCCTTATCACCCTTGATTGGGAGATCTCTCACGTGACCAAACGAAGATTTCACCACAAAATCTTTACCCAAATACCCTTCGATGGTTTTAGCTTTTGCAGGCGACTCCACGATGACCAAATTTTTTGCCATTCTATTAAATTGAATTATGTATACTAAAAAATGACCTCAAATATACTTGCTTAAAATGAATTTCTAGCGAATGATTTTGAAGCAATGAAAAAAAATCTATTAGTTCAATCAATCTGGGATGTTTCCAATCCGAATTCTTGAATTAAGATTTAATCGTAAACCTACGTAATTGAATTTCCCATTGATGAAACTAGCAATCGCCTCCAATCGGAAAATTTTAACTAGACCATCTAAACCGTAACCTACTTCTGAATATAAAAGTTTTTGATTATTGATAAACACGGTATTGGCGATTAAAACTTCTTTTACATAGGACTTTTTCATACCCAACAAGGGCTTTAACCAAAGATTTGAAAATTGGAATAAGGATAATCCTTCCACATATGAACCCGCAGTGCTGTAGGCATAATGATTCACGTTCAAACGCTGATTCGCTCCTGCAGTAAAATTTTGATAATAACCCACTAAACGATGGGAGGCCAACATTTCTCCTGCCAGAACTAAATTCATGGTACCATTATAATGCTTAAAATCAATAAAATTTTCTGGAGCTTGTCCAAGAAATGTACCCGCATTGATAATAAAGCCAGATTTTATCCAAGGAGAGAGCGCTAAATTTTGTAAGTAGGAAACTTCTAACATATTAAATTGAGCTGATGATTCGGCTATTCCTTTCCAGCCTGCCCGGTATTTAAATAGAATTAAAGGTGAAGATCCCCATTCACTTTCACGAATATGATTTCGATAATATTGAGTTAAAAAAGGTCTAAAACCCAAGGTAACTTGACTTATAAATGCCTTATAAGTTGAGAAACCTTCTTGTGGATATTCCGAATTTTGAGGATTATTCGTTGTGAATTTTCGATTCAAATAATTGAACCAATAGTAGTCAGTCGTATTATCCATTTGGCTTCTACGTGCCCATTCAACACTTCCTTTAAAAAAGAATTTAGAGGAAAAACGCTTTATCAAGGCTAAATTCCAAAACTCCTTACGGTAGATTTTCATTTGATTGTTTTTCAACAAAAGCGTTGACAGCGTATTCATTTCAGGAGAAATTGAATTATCCGGATTCATTTGTTGGACAAAATCCCCCTGAGAAATGGATATATCAAAAGAATCTGTCTTGTACCTTAATTTCACATAGCCTGTATTTCGATTCAAACCAAAGGAACGTCTTCCTAAAAATTCAGCTTCCAAAAATTGATAACGGGCCCATCTTTTCCGAAACAAAAGACTAGCATTTGCCACAAAACCTTCTGCCGTATTGAAATTTGAATCAAATACAGGCGATTTATAATAGATTTCAAAAGGATAAAAATCTTTTTGTCTAGATCCGAAATAAAAGGACTTTGAAAAAATTAATTGATTTAAAGAAAAAGGACTTCTTCGTAGGGTATCGATGGAGGCCTCCAGGAGATTGGAGCTCATAGATCCTTGAAAAAATTGGTCATCCTGCGTATTATGTTGGACTTCTTCACGCTTCACATAACGAACGGAATCCATGGTAATGAGCCCACTTTGAGGGCGCGACTTCCATTTTCTCAATAGGGATTGATGAAAATTTCCTAATAATTGGGTGGCAAAAACTTCATCAAAACCTATTTCTGCGAAATTTAATCGCTCATTTATCTGATTCGGAACCTGAAAGTTAGCATCAGCTTTCCAGCTTTGGGGAGCTTGCTGCACTTCCTCTTGTAGAATAAACTCACCGTAATTACCCATTAGCCCACCCGATAGCTTAAAGTATGCGGCCTTGGGTAACCAAGCCTGGTTTACCCATTGATGCTGCAAATCCATGTAGTAGAATATGGCATCAGATTCTACTTGAGCTTCCCATCGAATGATCCAGCCTGAATGATTTAGAGTTAATTTACCACTAAATAATCGATCTCCCGTGGAGGTAGGTTTGACTTGAAATTGATAACCTTTTTGTCCGTCCACTAAAGTATCACCCGAATATTCATAAGAATAATAATCTCGTCCTTGGTAATTTAAAGGTGATACACAATTGGTTCCAATAAAATCCTGGTAGAAATCAGGCCAGAAAAATAGGGTAGGCCTTGGATATTTTTTATGGAAACCTTTGACATCAATGATTTCATGAATCATTTGATTCAAGCTTTTGACATATACTTTAACATGCGTCTGATTTCCGTACCATTGACCTTCTTGTATACCTTCATTTCTTTTAAGTCGATTTTTAGCTAAACCAATCACCTGATTAAAGCGACCTTTTTCTTTGGTGATGACCTCGGCTGAAAATTGACCCATCAATGCACTATGCTGAGGAGCTAATTCCATGGCCTTGTTAATCAAGGTATCCATCGAACTGCTTTTTTGACCGAAAGCGAGGTAGCAGGCGGAAAAATACAGGAAAAAAGAAAAAGAAGAAATCAGTTTAAATCTCAATTCGGGCCAATCAAGGTTAAAAAATTACTCGGTAAAAAGTCAATTAAAATGTAAAATTCACAAAAAACTGCTTTAAAGGAAATGATATTTACAAAAAGTGGCAAAAAGGTGGCAGTAATCTATTAATTTTACGAACAATTTATTAAAACCAACATTGACTCATGGCCTTTGATATTGAAATGATTAAAGCTGTCTATGATCGCATGCCGGCTAGAATTGCCGCAGCACGTGCATTGACAGGAAAACCGCTTACTTTAACGGAAAAAATACTTTATAGTCACTTGTGGGAAGGAACACCTTCTAGCACATTTACTCGAGGAGGTTCTTACGTAGACTTTGCTCCAGATCGTGTTGCAATGCAAGATGCAACGGCTCAAATGGCCCTTTTGCAATTTATGCAAGCAGGACGTCCGCAAGTTGCCGTTCCTTCAACCGTACATTGTGACCACTTAATTGAAGCTAAAGTAGCTTCTTCTACCGACTTAAAAGTGGCAGTTGACAAGAATAAAGAAGTTTATGATTTCTTATCATCTGTTTCAGATAAATATGGTATTGGATTCTGGAAACCAGGAGCTGGTATCATTCACCAAGTTGTTTTAGAGAACTATGCCTTCCCAGGTGGAATGATGATTGGTACTGACTCACACACAGTAAATGCTGGTGGATTAGGTATGATCGCCATTGGTGTTGGTGGTGCTGATGCATGTGATGTCATGGCAGGTTTAGCTTGGGAGTTAAAATTCCCTAAGTTGATTGGAGTTAAATTAACAGGAAAATTAAATGGATGGACATCCGCTAAAGATGTTATCTTAAAAGTAGCAGGTATTCTAACGGTAAAAGGTGGAACAGGCTGTGTAGTAGAATATTTTGGAGAAGGTGCTACTTCCATGTCTTGCACAGGAAAAGGAACCATTTGTAACATGGGAGCGGAGATTGGTGCTACTACTTCCACTTTTGGTTATGATGACTCCATGGCTCGTTATTTAGAGTCAACAGGAAGAGCGGATGTTGCAGCCTTAGCCAATGGTATTCGTGAACACTTAACAGCTGACCCGGAAGTATATGCAAATCCTGAAGCCTATTTTGATCAAGTTATTGAAATTGATTTAGATACTTTAGAGCCACATGTAAATGGTCCATTTACTCCAGATTTGGCTACACCTATTTCTAAATTAAAAGAATTAGCCATTAAAAATAACTGGCCTACAAAAGTAGAAGTTGGTTTGATAGGTTCTTGTACCAACTCTTCTTATGAAGATATTGCCCGTGCAGCCTCACTAGCGAAACAAGTAGCAGCTAAAGGTTTAAAAACAAAAGCCCAATTCACGATTACCCCAGGTTCTGAGCAAGTACGTTACACCATTGAAAGAGATGGTTTTATCTCAACCTTTGATTCTATTGGAGCAACTGTATTCTCCAATGCTTGCGGACCTTGTATTGGTCAATGGGCTCGCCCAGGTGCTGAAAAAGGAGAGAAGAACACCATCGTTCACTCATTTAACAGAAACTTTGCCAAGCGTGCTGACGGAAACCCGAATACCTATGCTTTTGTGGCATCACCTGAAATTGTAACGGCTTTGGCCATTGCTGGTGATTTAACGTTTAATCCTTTAACTGACACCTTAACTAACGAAAAAGGAGAGCAGGTGAAATTAGAGGCACCGACAGGTGATGAGTTACCGAAATTAGGTTTTGCTGTGGAAGATGCAGGATATCAAGCTCCTGCAGCGGATGGTTCAGGTGTTCAAGTAAAAGTTTCGCCTACATCTGACCGTTTACAATTATTGGCTCCATTCTCAGCTTGGGAAGGAACGGATTTGAAAGGATTGAAATTATTGATTAAAGCTAAAGGAAAGTGTACTACTGACCATATCTCTATGGCTGGACCTTGGTTGAAATACCGTGGACACTTAGACAATATTTCTAACAACATGTTGATCGGTGCTGTGAATTTCTTCAATGAAAAAACAGACAATGTGAAAAACCATTTAACAGGAGCTTATGGTGCTGTACCTGATACTCAACGTGCTTATAAAGCGGCAGGAATTGGAACTATCGTAGTAGGAGATACCAATTATGGAGAAGGTTCTTCTCGTGAACATGCAGCTATGGAACCGCGTCATTTGGGAGTTCGTGCTGTATTGGTAAAATCCTTTGCGCGTATTCACGAAACCAATTTGAAGAAGCAAGGTATGTTGGCTTTAACTTTCGCTAATGAAGCTGATTACGACAAAATTCAAGAAGATGATAGCATTAATATCATTGGTTTGAATGAATTTGCTCCGGAAAAATCATTAACGATTGAATTAGTACATGCTGATGGAAGCAAGGATAGTTTCCCAGTAAATCATACGTACAATGCTCAACAAATCGAATGGTTTAAAGCGGGAGGAGCATTGAATATCATTCGTGCTTCGATTAAATAAAGTATAAAATTGTAAAAGGGCGCAAAATTCACTAGTTTTGCGCCTTATTTCAGATAAACACCACCATTGTTCCTTAATTTTCCCAAATGGCAGCGATTAATGCAGTAAAAATATTTTCAGGTTCAGCGTCCAATTATTTGGCCAAAGAAATTGCTAAATACTACGGTAAAGATTTGGGGGCAGCTACGACATTACGCTTTTCAGACGGAGAAATGTCTCCAAGTTTTGATGAGTCAGTTCGCGGTTGCGATGTATTTATCATTCAATCCACTTTTCCAACGGCTGATAATCTGATGGAATTGTTATTGATGATTGATGCAGCCCGTAGAGCTTCCGCACACTATGTTACCGCCGTTATTCCCTATTTTGGATATTCTCGTCAAGATCGAAAAGATCGACCTAGAGTAGGAATTGGAGCCAAATTGATTGCGAATCTATTAACAGCGGCTGGTGCTGATCGTCTTATGACCATTGATTTACATGCTGGACAAATTCAAGGTTTCATGGATTTTCCGGTAGATCACTTGGAAGGAACAGCGATTTTTATCCCTTATTTGAAATCCTTAGAGCTTGACAACCTCACTTTTGCCTCACCAGATGTAGGTGGTGTAGTGAGAACAAGAAATATGGCAAAATTTTTTAATGCCAATATGGTTATTTGCGACAAGCACAGAAAACGCGCGAATGAAATTGCATCCATGCAATTAATTGGTGATGTAGAGGGTGCCAATGTTGTTTTAGTGGATGATTTGATTGATACAGGTGGAACTATGTGCAAAGCCGCTCAATTAATCATGGATAAAGGTGCAAAGTCGGTGAGAGCAATTGTTACTCACCCTGTTTTATCTGGTAAGGCTTACGAAAACATTTCCAATTCTGTGTTAACCGAATTGGTGGTAACGGATACCATACCATTAAAAGAAGAATGTGCCAAAATTAAAGTTCTTACCGTTTCTGAGTTATTTGCAAAGGCAATCGGAAGAATTAGAGATCACGAATCTATCAGTTCATTATTTATTAAATATTAATTTCAACCGTTTTCAGGGGATAGCCACATGCGAAAGACTGGAAACTTAACAAAAACAACATGAAAAAATTAGAGATTGTAGGGTATAAAAGAGCGAATCTCGGAAGTAAGGGCGCGAAAGATTTGCGTACTGAAGCTTTAGCTCCCTGTGTATTGTATGGTGGAAAAGAGCAAGTTCACTTTGCTGTTCCGATGATTCTTTTCCGTGATTTACTTTACTCATCAGATGTTTATGAAGTATCATTAAACATCGAAGGTGATCAATACCGCGCTATTTTACAAGATGCGCAGTTTCACCCAGTAAACGAAATGATTTTACACGTTGACTTTTTAGAAATTGTTGATAACAAGCCTATTAAGATCGATGTACCTATTAAAATTATTGGTAACTCTCCTGGCGTTATCAAAGGAGGTAAAATGATCCAAAAGTTACGTAAAGTTACTTTGAAAGGATTAGCTGAAAACATTCCTGATTTTGTTACTGCTGATATTTCTGGATTAGATCTAGGACAAACAGTAAAAGTTAACAAATTAGTTGTGGAAGGATGTGAGATATTGAATCCAATGTCTAACCCAGTTGCAACGATCGATATCCCAAGAGCATTAAGAGGTAAATTAACCGCTTAGTTCTAGGTTATCTTTCTGATAGAGATAAAAAACGCCTTCCAATTGGAGGGCGTTTTTTATTAGGGATTAGAGGTTAGGGATTAGTGTTTAGTGCTTAGGGATTAGTTGTTAGGGAATAGGGGTTAGAGGTTAGGGATTATTGATTCGAATGGTAAAGAAGGGAGGAGCTTAATTGAAGTAATATGGAGAAAGAAATTTAAAACCTGTAATTCCATTCACCATATACATAAGAACTTATTCCAAATTCACTAATCCTTAAAACCTAAACACTAAAACCTAAACACTAAAACCTAAACACTAATCACTAAACACTAATCACTAAACAATAAAAAAGGGCCAACCCTATTGGATTGACCCTTTTTTCAAACAATTTATGTAAAACTATTTCTTGGCAATCACTTTCATCACGACAGGAGCTTTCTCCACGTGGGAAACCTTGCCGTCAGTTTTTGCAATGTAAGGGGCAATAACTAAAGAAACGATGGACATCAACTTAATTAAAATATTCATTGATGGTCCAGAAGTATCTTTAAATGGATCACCTACCGTATCACCTGTTACCGCAGCTTTATGCGGTTCAGATCCTTTCTTATAAGTTACTCCATCAATTAATACACCCTTTTCAAATGATTTCTTAGCATTATCCCAAGCACCACCAGCATTCGACTGGAAAATACCCATCAAAACACCTGAAACAGTTACACCCGCTAGTAAACCTCCTAAAACTTCTGGTCCCATGATAAAACCAACAATCACTGGAACTGATAAAGCAATTGCACCTGGTAACATCATTTGGCGAATAGAAGCCTCTGTCGAGATAGCCACACATTTTTCATACTCTGGTTTAGCTTTATACTCCATGATACCTGGAATCTCACGGAACTGACGACGAACCTCGTTCACCATTTCCATAGCTGCTTTACCTACAGCAGAAATACATAATGCAGAGAAAATGAAAGGAATCATTCCGCCAACAAATAAACCGGCTAATACATCCGCTTTATAAATATCAATCTGCGTAATACCCGAAATACCAACGAAAGCAGCAAATAAGGCCAATGAAGTCAAAGCCGCCGAAGCAATAGCAAATCCTTTACCAGTTGCAGCTGTGGTATTACCCACTGCATCCAAATTGTCTGTACGCTCACGAACTTCAGCAGGCAATTGGGACATTTCTGCAATACCTCCTGCATTGTCTGCAATCGGACCAAAAGCATCAATCGCTAATTGCATAGCCGTAGTTGCCATCATACCAGCTGCGGCAATGGAAACACCATAAATTCCAGCAAAGAAATAAGAGAAGTAAATACCTGCTGCTAAAACTAAAATAGGTAAAACAGTAGATTCCATACCTACAGCTAAACCACCAATGATGTTAGTCGCATGACCAGTACCTGATTTTTGAACGATGGAGTCCACAGGACGTTTTCCCATAGCCGTATAATACTCAGTGATGATAGACATCAAGGTTCCTACAATAAGGCCTACAATGATGGAATAAAACACATCCATAGCAGTAAAGCTGAATCCACGTAATACCAATGTTTCTGGCAAAATATTCTTCACCAAGAAATAAGAGGTTACAAAAGTGATGACAATAGATAAGTAGTTTCCTGTATTCAAGGCATTTTGCACAGAATCAGTTTCATTTTTAATTCGTACAAAGAAAGTTGAAACCAAAGAAGCTAATAAACCAACCCCAGCAATTAACATAGGTAATAAAACAGGGGAGAAGCCACCATAGTTGTCAATTACTTCAATTTCCTGGCCTAATACCATGGTTGCTAAAATTGTTGCCACATAAGAACCAAATAAATCGGCACCCATACCAGCCACATCACCCACATTGTCACCCACGTTATCCGCAATAGTTGCAGGATTACGCACATCATCCTCAGGAATACCTGCCTCTACTTTACCTACTAAGTCTGCTCCAACGTCTGCAGCTTTGGTGTAAATACCACCACCTACACGAGCAAATAAAGCGATTGACTCAGCGCCTAATGAAAAACCTGCTAATACTTCAATCGCTGTTTTCATCTCATTCGAAGTCAAGGCTTGACCTTGAGCAAAAACTTGATAAAATGTAATAAACAAGCCACCTAAGCCTAAAATAGCCAAACCTGCAACTCCCATTCCCATAACAGAACCTCCTGTAAATGAAACAGATAATGCTTTAGCCAAAGAAGTTCTAGCAGCTTCTGCCGTACGAACATTAGCTTTCGTAGCTACAATCATACCGATATAACCAGCAGTTGCTGAAAATATGGCACCGATTAAAAAGGCAACGGCAATTAAGGGAGAAGAGTGAAATCCAGGACCTTCCTGATTTCCTAACCACGCCAATAATATCGCAGTGGGAATTGCGAAATAGGCTAATATTTTCCATTCGGCTTTTAAAAAGGCAATCGCACCATCTGCGATATATCCCGAAAGCTCTTTCATTGTGTCATTTCCAGCATCTTGCTTCGATACCCAGCTAAATTTCCAAGCCGTGTACAACAATCCTACTATACCAAAAGCAGGAACTAAGTAAACAATTGAATCCATAAAGTGTGTGTTAGATTATTCCAAAAAAATTTGTCACAAAAATAAGAATTTTGGCGTAAAAAACAACTAAAAAGGAAATCTAAGCAAGAGCTTGAAGCGCTCTGGAACCCAATTGCTCATAGGATACGCAAGCTCTAAACCCAAAAATTTACCGATGCCCGAAATTCCATAAACAAGCTCCTGATAAGCACCTTGATTGACTCCTTGTAGAATTTGAAGTCGATTGTACACGGCATATTCTCTAATACCATATTGGGTTAAGATATTCCACTGACTCAATAGTAATTTTCTAGGTTCCCATTTCATGTACAGTTTAATATGAGAGTCTGTAGTACTAAAAGCATAATAAGGCAAGGACCGGAATGATTGTTCATTTGCACTTATAAAATTGGTTTGATTACCATTGAAATGGCTGTAATCTAAAAAATTAGTAGCTTTTTGTAAATAAGTCGTATAGGACATTTGAAGATTCAAAGTACCTAATCGCGCTAAATTGATGAATTGACTATAATCAAAATTCAAACGTTGAAATTGATCATCACCCGTTCCAAATGCGTAAATAAAATTAAAAGATGGGCCTTCATTATTATTTATTCTCCTAACGCCGTTGAATCGATTCCAAGTGGCTTTAGGTTGCCATCGAAATCCAAGAGAACTAGCCCACTGATTAGCTCTTGCAGGAATTTGATTTCCCCAAGCTACATTTTCAGGCATATTGGGTTCAAAATGTTTATCTTGATTTAACCATCCATGTTCCACTGAGTTGCTTAAAACTTCTCTATTTCTATATTCAAACAAGGAAAGGAAACGTAAGCTAGGTGTAAATTGGTATTGATAATTTAAACTCACATAGTTCTTTTGAAATAATCGAACATAGTTTTCTGATAAAATGACAGAGTAAAACATATTCAAAAATGGCGAAATAGGGTTACTTCGATTAATTTGGAAGACATTACTACCAAGTTCAGCTTTGATATACTGCCTATTCTCATCAAAATTACGCTCCATAAACACATCTCCATTCCAATGATGGCGAGCTATGGCATATCGCATATTTGCCCCTAAAGTCAGGTAATTATTTCTACCAAATCGATTTCTATATACAATGCTTCTATCCAGATAAAATCCATCTACTGCATTAAATCCCCCACCTATGGAACTTAAATCCAAACTTTTACCGATGAAATTCTTTTCATAATTATACAATTTACCGTAAAGCAAATGACCAAATTTGAACGTGGGTAAAGCATTGATAGAATCCTTCCTTCGTTTATCTGCACCAGCAATCCATAAACTATCTGCTTCCTTATATCCCACTTTCTCAGCCTCGGTTAGTGGTACTTGTCGTTCTTCTTCCCAAAAACTCTCGGGTTTATTTTTTGATGTAGAATCCACTTCAAAGGTATAATCAGATGTCAAACCATCCATTTTGACCAGATTTTCCTTCTTTTCTTCATTATCTACTTTCTTTAAAACCTCCTTTAACTTTTTCCTAGTCAGCTCTTTCCCCAAGGCCTTTTTGGGATCTTTAATCTTTTCTCGATTTATCTCTTTGGCTAGTTCTTTATTTAATCTCTCTTCTATAATGGCAGGTTTTACTAAAAAAGCAGGGTTAACCTTTATTTGATATTGTTTGATTTGAGTGATGTATCTAAAATTTGCCTTAATCCCGAATGCATCAAAATTGACTTGAGAATCATATTGAATTGGCATCCAAACTCCCTGAAACTGGGCATTTTGTTGTGTAAATCCATAAGACCCATTGGAATCTTTAAATCTTAATTGGAAGGAATAAATGCTCCAAGTATCTTCTACTACTTGAACTGTTCCCTCAAATAAATCATCATAACTGGCCTTAGGTTGCACTTGTATTTTGCTGATAGTCAATCCGTCTTGTGTAAAACTACCTAAATAGGCAAACCGATAAAGTTGAAATGCCTGTGGACCAAAGGGCGACCATAAACCTCCCCAAACTTTAGGTCGATAAAAGTTCGTTTGCGTAACGCGTAAATTCAATCCTTGATTTAAAGCAGGAGGAAGGTTATTCCGGTTGGAAATTACCTTTTCTTGCAATCGGTTGGGCTTTTGATAACTAACTTGATTTATTCCTTCCAAAACATAGGTGCTACCGACTTTAACACCCATTTCTTTTTCAATTTTTTTCCCACCTAACATTTTCACTAAGGAACTTACTTCAGTTACTTTCCCTGAGCCTTTAACATAGGCTTTGGCTTCGTAGGCATCTAATTCTTTTAAATGAAATGGCGCCATAGCAATCATCCTCCGCATAATGCCAATGGCTGGATCTTCCTTTAAACCTCCCACATTTACCTCTGCCAAAGCCACGGCTTGTTCTTCTAGTATCACATCCAATAATTTATCTGAATTGGATGTTTCTAATTCAATGCTGAAGGTCTTTGGACTATGCCCTAAATACCGAAACACCAATGTGTGCTTTCCTATTCCTGTTTTAATGGAATAATTACCTTCTTCATTCGCAGTGGTACCCTTATTCAAATTCGATACCCAAACCGTAGCAAATGGCATCACTTCACCTTGTTTATTTCGAATCGTTCCGTGAATTTGCTGCGCGCGTATTGTAGAACCAAAAAGAATGATAACAGAAAGGCTAAAAAGTAGTTGTATAAATTTCATCTTAGGGATTTTGAAACAAAAATAGTTCCAGAATTGATAAGTAAACTGAATTTATGACAAAGGGTAAAATAAAGTAGTGAATAGAATTACCATTCCTAACGTAAAGAAGATAAATTTGTTTTTCTTTTGATTATGGCCATTACTCATCGACAACTTTTTCTTGATCATCTTGCTAAAACTTCTGATGCACCCTTAGCCTTGGAAATTGAAAAAGCTGAGCATATTTACTTATATGATGTTCAAGGAAAATCCTATATGGATCTAATTTCGGGTATTGCCGTATCCAATGTAGGTCACCGTCATCCAAAGGTGATCTCCGCCATTAAAAAGCAATTAGATCAGTATATGCATTTAATGGTGTATGGGGAATACATTCAAAGCCCTCAAGTCCTACTTGCCCAAGCTTTAGTAAAATCAACACATTCAACCCGATTGAATCAAGTTTATTTTACCAATTCTGGAACTGAAGCAGTAGAAGGCGCAATGAAATTGGCTAAAAGATATACCGGTAGAACTGAAATTATTTCATGTTTTCAAGCCTATCATGGAGCTACGCAAGGGGCTTTATCCCTAGCGGGTGATGAAAATTTCAAAAATAGTTTTCGTCCTTTGCTTCCTGATATTCGCCATATTCGTCATGGAGCAGTAGAAGATTTAACACAAATCACTCATAAAACAGCTGCTATTGTCATAGAAATAGTAGGAGGGGAATCAGGTGTAAGATTAGCTTCCAAAGCTTATTTTAGGGCATTAAAACAGCGTTGCCAGGAAACCGGCTGCCTATTGATTGTAGATGAAATACAAACAGGCTTTGGAAGAACAGGTACCTTTTGGGCATTTCAAGCCATGGAAATAGAACCTGATATTTTATTATCAGCCAAAGGAATGGGAGGGGGAATGCCTATAGGCGCATTTATTGCTCCAGAGGAAATCATGCAAACTTTAACAGAAAGACCTGTTCTGGGGCATATCACTACTTTTGGAGGACATCCTGTTTCCTGTGCCTCATCTTTGGCTACCTTAGAAACTATCTTTGAGGAAGCATTATTAGAGAAGGTAGAAAGGAAAAGTCAATTATTTAAAGACCTTTTGGTTCATCCCAGCATCAAAGAAGTGCGAGGAATAGGCCTCATGCTGGCCGTTGAATTAGATTCTTTTAAAACTGTCAAGGCTGTGATCGATGCTTGTATTGAGCAAGGTTTAATAACCGATTGGTTTTTATTTTGTGATTATTCCATCCGTATTGCACCACCTTTGGTGATTACAGAAGAGGAAATAAAAATAGCCTGCAACATTTTGCTACAGGCTATTCAAGAAGTTAATCAATAAATTAAGCGTGCTTCAACAAAGCCTCAGCTAAAACTGATTTTGGTAAGTTACCGCCCACTAAACGCTCTTTCATTTCACCATTTTTGAAAACCATCAAAGTAGGGATAGAACGAATACCTAAAGATGCTGGTACAGCTGAATTTAAATCGACATTCATTTTCGCAACAATCGCTTGACCCTCTACTTCACCTGCCAATTCCTCTACAACGGGTCCAATCATTTTACATGGACCACACCATTCAGCCCAAAAATCTACTAATACAGGTGTATCAGATCCTATTAACTCTTGAAAATTGGCATCAGTTGCCTCTACGTATTTTCCCATGATTTATTTTTATTAAGATTCAAAATTAACATTTTTATTATTTTTATTGGAAAAACAGGCTAATTAAGATATCAATTTCACCGTAATATTGTCTATTTCTGCCAATTCATCCATTAAGGACTTTTCAATATTTAATTGCATTTTTCTCGACATAAAATCTAGTTGCAATCGTTCTTCTTCATCGTAAACCTCAATCACTAACTTTTTGTTTCCTTTATGTCTTTCCAAAGTCTCCAATAACTGTTCCAATGAAGTTTTGTTTAAACTATGTAAGTTCAAAGAAAGTTTCATTTCCTTGGTCCGCGAAGATAAAATTTCTGACAATAGCTCAATGGATTGAATTTTAAAGGCTTTTTGATCCGAATAAGAGTTTTTATTTTTATAAACTCCTTGAATAAATAACAATCGATCCAGGCCGATAAAGCGTTCAAATTCAATATAATCCTTGGCAAATAATGCGAACTCCGTAGTTCCCGAAAAATCCTCCAAGCTAAAAATCATAAACTGATTTCCATTCCCTGAAGTTCTCACATTCATTTTGGTAACTATTCCAGCCATTGATTGAACATTGCCTCCTTTAAGTTCCAATTGCGATACACTTGAATTACAAAAATTATTGATTTCTATGCGGTATTCATCCAGCGGGTGACCAGAAATATAAACGCCTACAACTTCCTTTTCATTTTTCAATTGCTCCATAACCGACCATGGTTCAGCGGTGGGAAGCCTAGGTTTGGCGATATCATTTCCGGTTCCTGCTCCCAATTCACCAAATAGGGACTGGGTAGCACTAGCTTTCAATTCAGCCATTCGAGATGCATACCGAACAATCTTTTCTATGAATGTGGTATTTTCCTGATCTACGTGGAAATAATGAGAACGAGGAATTTCCGTAAAACAATCAAAGGCACCAGCCAAAGCTAAAGATTCTAAACTCTTTTTATTGACTTGGCGAACATTGATTCGCGAAACAAAATCAAAAATATCCGTGTATTCTCCATTTTTGGCTCTTTCCTCCACAATGGCATCTACGGCTGCCTCACCAACACCCTTGATCGCTCCTAATCCAAAACGAATATGGCCTTTTTTGTTGACAGCAAATACCCTCTCTGATTCATTTACATCAGGTACCAATAAAGGAATACCCATGCGTTTACATTCATCCATAAAGAAGGTAATCTTCTCAATATTTCCCAAAGAGTTAGAAAGTACCGCTGCCATGAACTCAGAAGGGTAGTTGGCTTTCAAATACCCCGTTTGATAAGCCACTAATCCATAGCAAGTTGAGTGCGATTTATTAAAGGCGTATTGAGCAAATGCTTCCCAGTCGGTCCAAATTTTTTCCAATCGATCAGCTGGATGGCTATTCGTTTGACCACCCTCCATGAATTTACCTTTCATTTTGTCGATGGTAGCCTTATCTTTTTTACCCATGGCCTTTCTCAATACATCGGCATCTCCTTTGGTAAAATTGGCTAGTTTCTGAGATAGAAGCATTACTTGCTCTTGATATACGGTAATTCCGTAGGTATCACTTAAATACTCCTCCATTTCTGGCAAATCGTATTCAATTTTTTCTCTACCGTGTTTTCTAGCAATGTAATTAGGAATATAGACCATGGGACCAGGTCTAAACAAGGCATTCATAGCAATCAAATCTGAAAACTGATCGGGCTTTAAATCTTTCAGGTGCTTTTGCATCCCAGGAGATTCAAACTGGAAGGTTCCATTGGTTTCGGCCCTTTGATATAATTCAAAGGTCTTAATATCATCCAATGGAAGTGAATCTAAATCAATCGTAATGCCATGATTTTGCTTGATTAATCGTATGGCTTCTTTTAAAATAGACAAGGTTTTTAAGCCCAAAAAATCCATTTTAATTACACCTGCGTTCTCAATCACCGATCCATCAAATTGAGTAATCAATAAACTCACGTCTTTGGAGGTAGCAACAGGAAGAATGTCCGTCAAATCATTGGGAGCAATGATGATACCCGCAGCATGAATACCTGTACCTCTAACCGACCCCTCCAAGACCAAAGCATTTTCTATAACTCTTGAGGCCAATCCTCCATCAGCCTTTATTTGCCTCAATTGCTTCACCTGTTCCAATTCCTCACTCGACAAATTTTCTTTGTCGGCCAAACTGCCATCTCCAGTCAATGGTGCATTGATGACACGTTCAAGGGATATTTTAGGCTTATCCGGTACTAGTTTGGCCAAGGCATTGGATTCTGATAAAGGTAAATCCAGAACCCGAGCCACGTCTTTGATGGACATTTTGGCAGCCATGGTTCCATAGGTAGCTATATGTGCTACTTGATTACGACCATATTTTTCAACCACATAATCAATCACCTTTTGTCGACCTTCATCATCAAAGTCCGTATCAATATCGGGTAATGATTTACGATCTGGATTCAAGAAACGCTCAAAAAGCAGATTATACTTTATGGGGTCAATATTGGTAATTCCCAAACAATAGGCCACTACGGAACCTGCAGCAGAGCCACGACCTGGACCAACATAAACGCCTAAATCTTTCCCGGCATTGATGAAATCGGCTACAATCAAGAAATAACCAGCAAAACCCATGGTTCTGATGGTATGCAATTCAAAACGAAGTCTTTCCTCAATTTCCTGATTGATGTCCACATAGCGCTTTTTAGCGCCTTCCATGGTCAAATGTTCCAAGAAATCATCCTGACTTAAAAAAGTGCTCGGAATTTGGAAGTTGGGTAATAATACATCCTTTTTCAATTCCAAGGTTTCCACCTTACCAACAATCTCATTGGTATTATCAATGGCCTCAGGAATATGCGACCATAATTGGGTCATTTCTTCCGTAGTCTTGAAATAAAATTGATCATTATAAAAAGCAAAACGCTTTCCCTTCATGTCAAAATCGCCTTCTATATCCTTGTAAGTAGGAGTAGACTGCTTTTCTCCTGTATTAATGCACAATAAAATATCGTGGGCATTGGCATCCTTTTGATCCAAATAATGGCTATCATTCGAGGCTATAACTTTAACATTATATTTTTTGGCAAAACGTAATAATACCTCATTTACCGTTTGCTGTTCTGGAATATGATGGTTCTGAACCTCAATGTAATAATCCTCTCCAAATAAATCCAACCACCATTTAAATTCCTTTTCAGCCTCTTCTTCACCGGAGCGTAAGATAGCCTGAGGAACACTAGCTCCTAGACAACAAGTCGTGGCAATCAAACCTTTATGGTATTTCAACACTAACTCTTTGTCTATCCTAGGGTATTTGGAATACATTCCTTCCATGAATCCCAAGGAACATAACTTAACCAAATTTTGGTATCCCTCTGGATTTTTGGCTAGAAAGAGTTGATGGTACCTTTTATCTTTTTGTTCCTTCGTAAAACTTTGTTTATGCCGATCCGTCACTAAATAAAACTCACATCCTACAATGGGTTTCACTCCGTGCTTTCCTGCTTCAGCTACAAATTGGAATACCCCAAACATATTACCATGGTCAGTAATAGCCACCGCTGGCATATTGTCAGCCTTAGCTTTTTTAAACATGGAAGATATCTTGGACGCACCATCCAAAAGAGAAAACTGAGAGTGATTGTGCAAATGCGAAAACTGCATAAATTAGTTAATAGAAAAGGGTTCTTTATCAAAAAAAATGGCATTCAAGAAATCTAAATAAGGTTTTAGGACCTGTGCATCCTTGATAAGCATATCGGCAAATAGGGGATTTGTGAGCTCTGAATCACTGTATTTTCGCCAAAAAAATAATTGTTTCTTTTTTAACAATTCAATTTCGGGATGATCTACCTCATAACCTTTAGGCATTTTTTTTAAGGAGTCACCAACCGGTTCACCAAATACCTGTAAAAAAGTAGGTGACTGAATGATTCCTTTTAAATGCTTAGCATTATAATCGATCTCTTGTCGAAATAAAGCCAATTGTTCCGGAGTAGGATCATACATTCCTCCACCCAAAAACGATTTTCCTCCTGGCTCAATGTGGACATAATAGTCCATTAAACCCGACTTACGACCACCTTCTGAGAAACTGGCTGAAAACCAGGTTTTATAAGGAGCCTTATCTTTAGAAAACCGAACATCCCGATAAATACGGTAGGAGCAATGCTTTAATTCTACACCATCCATGTTTTCAAACTCAGCAAACATGGAAATCAATTGAATGGTAAATTGATCAAATGCCAACTTCTGCTCCAGGAATCTTTCCTTATTTTCTGCAAACCATTCTCTCGTATTGTTATTTTTTAAATCAGATAAAAAGCTTAATAGAGAGGAAGGAATGGACATGGGCATTTGAAACAAAATTTATAAACGAATTTAAATAAATAAGTCAATACTTACCCTTAAACTTTGGGAGTTTCGCGCTATTTTCTTGATTTTTGTAAAACAATAAATTTTAAAGCATGCGCATTCTGACGGGCATTCAATCTTCTGGTCGACCACACTTAGGAAATATCCTAGGAGCCATTCTTCCAGCTGTTGAACTTTCTAAGAAATCTGGCAATGAATCATTTCTTTTTATAGCGGATTTACACACATTAACAAGTTTAAAAGACGGGGCTACCATCCGTGCCAATACCTTATCCATTGCTGCCGCTTGGCTAGCTTGTGGTCTAGATACC
This sequence comes from Aquirufa sp. Wall-65K1, assembly GCF_054558475.1. Lineage (NCBI taxonomy): Bacteria > Pseudomonadati > Bacteroidota > Cytophagia > Cytophagales > Flectobacillaceae > Aquirufa > Aquirufa sp. Wall-65K1. Next base: position 403,369 of record NZ_JBPXKD010000001.1, read on the forward strand.
CAACATACCTATTTTTATCGCCAGTCGAAACTAGCGCCATTTCATACCGAATTATTATGGTATTTAAGTTGCGTGACGCCTTTCCCGATGTTAGCCAATGCCCATAGTTTTAAAGACAAATCCAATAAATTGGCCGATGTCAATGCAGGACTATTTACCTATCCCGTTTTACAAGCAGCTGATATCTTGTTGTATGATGCAGAATTAATTCCGGTTGGAAAAGATCAAAGACAGCATATTGAAATGACGAGGGATATGGCAGGGGTGATCAATCGATTGTTTTACAATAATTTAAAAAATGAGAATGGAAACTCAAATGAAATTATTAATCGTATAGATCAAGTCAATTTTAGGATTAACAAATTAAATAATCATTTTAATTTTAATTTTGAACTATGTATTGATAACAACAAAATATTTTCAAATATTATTTTATCAGAAATTTTTGAATTAAAAAAACTTATTTCTACCGAAAACAATAAATTTTTATCCAACAATAAAATTTCTGGTAGTTTAGATTTCGAAAAGCTAGACACAATATATAACCAGACACGTAGCATTGAAAATTCTTTATTAAATCATCTAAAAGATGGCTATGATTACAAATATTATAATGAAGAGGATAAATTTCAATTTATTTCAAAATATAAATTACAAAATTATTCTCCTGTTAATATTTTTGTCATACCTGAAGCCGAAATATCGGAGCATGTCATGACCATCCCGGGCATTGATGGGCAAAAAATGAGCAAATCGCTTAATAATTACATTGATGTCTTTTTGCCAGAGAAGGATTTATTAAAACAAATCAAAAAGATTGTTACGGATACCACTCCATTGGAAGATCCGAAAAATCCAGATGAGGACATCACCTTTAAATTGTATCAATTAATCGCCACGCCAGAGCAAGTGGCTGAGATGAAAGCGAATTATTTGCGTGGTGGTTATGGATACGGACATGCCAAACAAGCCTTATTTGAGGCCATGCTGGTATATTTCAAAGAGGCTAGAGAAAAGTTCGACTATTACATGGCCAATCCAATGGAGATTGAGGCCAAATTAGAAGAAGGGGAGGCTAGAGTAAAACCCATCGCCGAAGCAACTATCCAACGAGTACGTGAAATCTTTCAGTTTTAGTCATGTGGCCACAATGGGATAGTATTGTATTTCAATGGATCAACCAAGCACATGCGCCTGGTTTAGATGAAATTATGGTACTATTCTCCAACCGTTGGATTTGGATTCCCTTGTACCTCTATTTGATTTACACGCTATATCAACAAAAGAAAGGTATTTTTTTACTTTCACTTACTTATTTGATACTGTGTATCGTTTGGGCTGACCAAGTTTCTTCCAGTATATTAAAACCTAATTTTCAAAGATTAAGACCCTGCCATGAAGAGGTATTTAGGTCTTGGATACACCTACCGGATGGCTGTGGAGGTCTTTATGGATTTTGCTCGTCACATGCAGCCAATTCTTTTGCTTTAGCCATTGGATTTTACTTATTGACACAGAACAAAACAGCCAGAAACCTACTTTTGGTATGGGCTATACTAGTATCTTATAGTAGAATTTACCTTGGAGCACATTATCCTTTGGATGTATTAACAGGAGCATTAGTGGGTACTTTAGGAGCTTATTTCCTGAAATACGTCATTTATGACAAACTAATAAGGAAGGCATAAGTATCAATTCCGTCCGCAAAATCACTTAAACCAGGTTGCTGACTTTTTCCAAAAGCTATGGGATGGGTGTAAGAAGATTCAGATCCTACGATACATTGGATTTTCTCTTCTGAGGCTTGAATCCAAGTTTGTAATTCCTCTTTGGAATGATATCTTTTTAGGTATACAACACCAACGGGAGAGACTAAATCCTCACTTTCTTGAATTAATAAGTTTCCTAAATCAAAATGAGGAATCTGATTTAATAGGAATAAGGTTTTATGGTATTGGTAATTATTGGAATATTTGGTGTGATCCAAAACCCAGTGATATTGAGTTAATACGTCAAAGAGCAGAGTTGGGTTATAAAGCGCAGGTAAAGCAATGGTAGATACATTTCTACAACCTAGGCCGTAATAAGAAAATACATCCTTGGCTAATTCATGAAAATCCTCTTGGCTTTCTGTTCCGTCTATGATAGCGATGGAGGTCCGATTTTTCCGAATTATATGGGGTACGGTAGCAAAATAATGCGCAAAATAAGAACCAGAAAAGTCGCTTCCCGTGGCAATCACCGCATCCATGCCTTGAAGTCGATCAATTAATTGTATGGGAACATCAATAGTAAATTCTTTTATGGCTTGTATATAGAGCAGCATGATGGATTTATCCTGAGAACTTAATTTGACACAAGCCTCATTTCCACTAGCTAAAGTCATCAAAACATCATGTATTCCTACGGCAGGCAGATTTCCAGCTAAAATCAAACCAACTTTTTTCGGATTAGAAACTTGAAGAGGGTGCTCTTCAAAAAATAATTCCCAAGATTTCACATCAAAAAATTGCTTCTGAACCGCTTCCATAGCTTCTCGGATGAGGTGCTCAGAAAACCAAGGATTCTCATTTTTTGCTCTATCTATAAATAGTTCTATTTTTTCCTTGTTAGATGACTTTGTAAAATAGTCAGCCAAAAAGGCAATGAGCTGTAAAAATGACGCTTTTCTCATAAATGAAATGGTTCTTAGCAAGCAAATGGAATGCAAAGTTCTAAAAATTTTGCAATAGTCTTTTAAAAATATATAGTATTCAAAATTTTGGATGTAAATTGCACAAATTTCTTTCAAAAAGGACAACTAAGGTCTTAAACAAAAGATTATGGCTATTATTATTACTGATGAGTGTATAAACTGTGGGGCTTGCGAACCAGAATGTCCCAATACAGCAATTTATGAAGGTGGTGTAGAATGGACATGGGCTGGAGGAACCTCCTTAACAGAAGTAGAATTAGGAGATGGCTCTTCCATGGATGCTAAGGCACCAGTTGAGCCTGTGTCAGAAGAATTTTATTATATCGTACCAGATAAATGTACCGAATGTACAGGATTTCATGAAGAACCTCAATGTGCGGCTGTTTGCCCAGTTGATTGCTGCGTTCCAGATCCAGATCACGTGGAAGATAAAGAAACCTTATTGGCTAAAAAAGCCTGGTTACATGCGGAATAATTAACACCAATATGCATAAATGAAAAGACCTGCCTAGTGCGGGTCTTTTTTTTTGCCCTCAGTTTAATCCAAACGGCAATTTCAAGTATCCCCATTCGCAATTTATATTATTCTAAGATTACAGAATCTAATTTTGCGATTTTTATAAAAACAGGTTTCTGTTTTAATCTCATTTTTATCATTTTTTGTAATTATTCATATTTTAGGTTTAATTTTTAACCTAAAATTGTAATATTTTTAACTTTTTATCATTTTTAGGTTTAATTTTTATCAATAACTCTTGTTTTGTATTTTTTTTCAAACAATATTTGTCCCGTAGTCAAGCATTTATTTTCCCATTAAAATTTAAAGAATATGAAAAAATCAATCTTTACCCTCTTATTGTCAGGAATTAGCTTTTTGGGATTTTCCCAAGAAAAAGAAGCTGAGAGTTCAAAATTTACATTTTCGGGTTACATCGATTCGTACTATATGTTAAATTTTAACAATCCGACTAATCGCAGTAATTTAGGTACCTCCGGATACGAAAGAGCATTTGATCAAAAATCAGGTCAATTCTCCTTAGGTTTAGTACAAACCAAATTTGGCTACTCGACTAAAACATCTGATGTAGTGGTTGATTTAACTTTCGGTCCCAATGCGGATCTTGGTCAATACGGAAACGTAGTTGGGCCATTAGGAGCAGGAAAGGCTTCTACAGCATTGGCTATCAAACAAGCATATTTTAACTGGAAGCCTAGCGACAAATGGACCTTTACTGTGGGACAATTCGGAACACACATTGGATACGAGGTCATTGACGCTCCAGTGAATTACAATTATTCCTTATCTAACTTATTCAACAATGGTCCATTTTACCATATAGGAGCAAAAGCCAACTATGCCTTCTCTTCTAAATCAGCCTTGATGTTGGGTATAGTGAATAACGTAGACAATTTAAATGACAATAACTCTTCTAAAGGATTAATAGGCCAATTCTTTTTCGCTCCTAAAGATGGTTGGAATGTATACATCAACGGTATCACATCCAACGAATCAGCTCCTTTAGCAAGTGGAAAAGACGATTCAGGTAGTTACAATCTATTAGACTTAACCACATCGTACCAAATTAGCCCTAAATATTTAATTGGTTTAAATGCTGCTTACGGTTCTCAAACAGGAGATTTCCAAGGTGGTGGTAGCGTAGGCGACAGCAAAACATGGGGTGGTATTGCACTTTACTCTAACTATGCATTCACCGATCACTTCAGCTTAGGCGGTCGTTACGAAGTATTTGATAATACTAGTGGGGCTAGAGCTTTACGTGGAATCAATGCCGCAGGTGAGACTGTAGGTACAGATGTAAGTTCATTTACATTAACAGCTACTTTCACTACTGCTGAGGGACACCTTTTAATCAAACCTGAATTAAGAACAGACGCCTACAAAACAGCACAATTCATCGATGGTGATGGAAAGGCACAAAAATCACAAGCCACATTTGGAACAGTCTTTATATACAAATTTTAATTTAACTAAAACTTACGGACATGACAACACAAAAACCAACTTGGATTCCGCTTCTTGTATTACTTGCCGTTGCGGTACTTGCATTGTTTACAGATCTTCCGGGCTCTATTCCTACTGAGGGAATTGACACGGGTGACACAGCCTGGCTGATAGTTGCTTCTGGTTTAGTTCTTCTAATGACTCCTGGATTAGCTTATTTCTATGGAGGAATGGTAAATCATAAAAATGTAATTTCTACCATGTTGCAATCCTTCATTGCCATGGGTGTAATCAGCGTCATTTGGGTAATTTTTGGATTCAGTTTAGCTTTTGGTGATTCCATTGGCGGCTGGATTGGTGACCCAACTACCTTTTTTATGTTCAACAACGTGTTTGACCACAAATTATCTTTAGGATCTGCTGACCAAATAAAATTCACTATTCCTTTTGCTCTTTTTGCCTTTTTCCAAATGAAATTCGCAGTTATCACACCTGCCTTGATTTCAGGAGCATTAGCAGAAAGAATTAACTTCAAAGCTTATGTATTATTCATGGTGCTTTTCTGCATCTGTGTATATTCACCATTAGCTCATTGGACTTGGCATCCTGATGGATTCTTATTCAATTTAGGTGTATTGGATTTTGCTGGTGGAACTGTAGTACACATGTCCGCAGGTTGGGCTGCATTAGCAGGTGCTCTTTACTTACGTCGTAGAAAGTCCCACATCGAATCTAACATTTTGCCTCCAGCTAACATTCCTTACGTTTTATTAGGAACTGCCTTACTTTGGTTCGGATGGTTTGGATTTAATGCCGGTTCTGCTTTAGGGGCAAACTCCTTATCGGTAACCGCTTTTGCTACTACGCACATTGCTGCTGCTTCTGCAGGTTTATCTTGGATTTTATTTGATGTAACTCGCGGTAAAAAAGTATCAGCTTTGGGTTTCTGTATTGGTGCTGTAGTTGGCTTGGTTGCTATTACTCCAGCTGCTGGATTTGTCACCTTACCCATTGCCATTTTCATCGGGGTTATTGCTGCTTTAGTATCTAACATCATTGCACACTGGAGAGCATCATCGAATTTAGATGACACACTTGATGTATTCCCTTGCCATGGTGTAGGTGGAATGATGGGTATGTTAATGACAGGTATTTTTGCAACAAGCGCTGTTAACTCAGCTGTAGCAGGAAACGGTTTATTCTACGGTGAAACAGATTTATTCGTAAAACATATTTTAGCTCTTGCAATCGTTTCTGCTTTTGCATTCGGTGTATCTTATATCCTATTAATTGTAACGGACAAGATTATTCCATTACGTGTTAATGAGGAAGAAGAAAGATTAGGTTTAGACATTTCGCAGCACGACGAGTCAATCTCGGAATAGTCTAACATACAGACAAAGCCGCAAGTAATGGTTCTTGTGGTTTTGTTTCAATCAAAAAGTCGGAAACTCCTAGTTTCCGGCTTTTTTGTTTTAAAAATTAAACGAATTGCTCAATTAAGATTTCTGCGCGCATGTTTCCCTCCTCATCGATGGATTTGTAGCGAACTGGCTGAATAGTATTGATTTGCAAAGGGTCATAAGGCACCCTAACGCGAACATAATTCTCTGAAAAACCTTCCATATATCCGTCCGAATTTGCTTCTTCAAAAAGCACTTTTCCTTGTAGACCCAATTGGGTTTCATAAAAAGCACGACGCTTTTTGTCGGATAATATGTGTAACATTTTTGAACGCTCTGCCTTTACCTTAACATCAACTTTAGGGTGAATGTCCACCGCATAGGTATTGGCCCTTTCCGAATAGGTAAATACATGCAAATAAGAAATATCTAATTCATTCAGAAAATGATAGGTATCTAAAAACATTTCTTCCGTTTCACCCGGATGGCCAACGATCACATCAACTCCGATGCAAGCATGAGGCATGAGTGATTTGATTTCTCGAACTCGATCAGCATACAGTTCTCGTTGGTATCTACGCTTCATTAAACGCAAAACAGCATTAGAACCTGATTGCAATGGCACATGAAAATGAGCTACAAAATGTTGTGATACAGCTAAAAAATGCAATAAATCACTATGCAATAAATTAGGTTCAATAGAAGAAATTCTAAAACGACGCATATCGTTTTGTTGATCCAAAGCTTTTACTAATTCAAAAAAAGAGGCTACTCGCTTACCTTGCTGAATTCCAAAATCACCAATATTAACTCCAGTTAAAACAACTTCCTTGACACCTTTATCGGCAATATCTTTCACCAAGCCTAACACATTTTCTATGCTACTTGATCTACTTTGACCACGCGCCAAAGGAATAGTACAATAGGAGCAAGGGTAATCACAACCATCCTGAACTTTCAAAAAAGTTCGAGTACGGTCATTTACCGAATAGGAAGCATGGTAATCTAAATCATATCGAATTTCTGAAGCGATCACTTTGGGTAAAGTACTTTTCTTTTCTGAGGAGAAATAAGGAGAAATAATTTCCGCCAATTGAAATTTTTCATTGGCTCCCAAGACTAAATCAACCCCTGGAATTTGCACAATTTCGTCAGGTTTTAATTGAGCATAACAGCCCAAAATAACCACAATTGAATCCGGATTAATCTTTTTTGCCTCTTTGACTACTTTCTTGCATTTTTTATCGGCCTGGTCTGTTACGCTACATGTATTGATAACAAATAGGTCGGGAGATTGCTGGAATTCTACCCGTTCAAATCCCATAGGCTCTAATGAGCGAGCAATGGTAGAAGACTCGGCGAAATTTAATTTACAACCTAAGGTATAAAAAGCTAACTTCTTCATGCAAAATAATAAGCTGCAAATTTAAAACAAAAATGGCGGATAAATCCGCCATTTTCATGCAATTATAGAATTATACAGCTCTTTATTAATACTTAGCTGATTTTACAGTTTTGATAATTCTTGAAGCTACTTTGTATGGATCTGCCGCTGAATTTGGACGACGATCTTCTAACCAACCTTTCCATCCTTTTTCTACTGTAGCAATGGGGATACGGATAGAAGCACCACGGTCAGAAACGCCATAAGAGAATTGGTGAATGGATTGAGTCTCATGCTTACCTGTTAAACGCAAGTGGTTATCAGCACCATAAACTTCAATATGCTCTTTTACCACAGGAGCAAAGGCAGAACAAATGGCATCATAAGTTCCTTTCTCACCACAAGTACGCAATGCAGTATTGGAGAAGTTAGCGTGCATACCTGAACCATTCCAATCTAGTTCGCCAAGTGGTTTACAGTGCCAGTTGATAGCAACACCATATTTCTCACCTAATCTTTCTAATAAATAACGAGCTACCCAAATTTGATCTCCCGCTTCTTTGGCACCTTTAGCGAAAATTTGAAATTCCCACTGTCCAGCAGCCACCTCAGCATTAATACCTTCTACATTTAAGCCAGCTTCTAAACAAATGTCTAAATGCTCCTCTACGATATCACGTCCATAGGCATTCTTAGCACCCACTGAACAATAGTATGGTCCTTGAGGTGCTGGATATCCGTTAGACGGGAAACCCAAAGGTTTGTTGGTTTCTGGATCCCACAAGAAATACTCTTGCTCAAAACCAAACCAAAAATCGTTATCATCGTCCTCAATAGTAGCACGACCATTACTTTCATGTGCTGAACCATCAGAATTCAATACTTCGCACATAACTAAATAAGCACTTTTTCTAGCAGGATCTGGACAAATGAACACAGGCTTTAATAGACAGTCAGAAGAACCACCTGGAGCTTGCTCGGTAGATGAGCCATCAAAGCACCACATATCGCAGTCTTCTAGTTTACCACTGAAGTTATTTTCAATCTTAGTTTTAGAACGCAAACTCTGAGTAGGTTTGTAACCGTCTAACCAAATGTATTCAAGTTTAGATTTTGCCATGATTTTAAACGTGTTTTTATTAAAAATTCATTTTTTGTACCAAATACAATGCAAAAATAAACCTGTTTTTAAGAAAAACAATTTTTTGAAATAAAAATTATACAATTTTATCACATGTAATCCTGAAAATAAAAAACATGACAATAATATGAATTAACAAGATATACACGAAAAAGAGATTAAATTTGTTTCAAGTAACACGCAAAAATCCTATTTTTACGTTCTTGATAACCAAATTCAAACCATGGCAATAACTAGATTCAAAGCGCTTGAATTAGCTCAAAGTAGAGCTACTGCAGTTGTGAAAATCCCTACTGAAAAAGTCAGTGATTATTACGGCAATATGACATTTAATGATGAGGTAATGCGCTCATTATTATCACCTGAAGCATACTTAAAGATTACGACGGCCATTAACACAGGTTCCAAAATAGATCGTGATGCGGCTGATGAGGTTGCAGCAGCTATGAAATCCTGGGCTATCTCAAAAGGTGCGACTCACTATACTCACTGGTTTCAACCATTGACAGGAACTACAGCTGAGAAACACGATTCATTTTTTGATATTGATTTAAGCACAGGAAAGGCGGTAGAAAAATTCAAAGGTTCAGCTTTAGTTCAACAAGAGCCCGATGCTTCTTCATTCCCAAATGGAGGAATTCGTTCAACGTTTGAGGCACGTGGTTATACAGGATGGGATCCATCTTCGCCAGCATTTATCATGGAAAATGCTGCTGGAACAGCTACCTTATGTATTCCATCGGTATTTGTATCTTATACTGGTGAAGCATTGGACTACAAAACTCCATTATTGAAATCGATTGAACTAATTGATAAAGCAGCTACAGCAGTTGTGAAAGAATATTTCAACCGTGATGTCACTAAAGTAGTTCCTACTGTTGGTATCGAACAAGAATATTTCTTAGTTGACGAAGCACTTTACAATGCTCGTCCAGATTTAATGATGGCTGGAAGAACGGTTTTCGGACACGCTCCTGCAAAAGGTCAACAATTAGAAGATCACTATTTTGGATCGATTCCAACTCGTGTGAATGCTTTTATGGTTGATTTTGAAATTGAAGCCTTGAAATTAGGTATGCCAGTTCGTACTCGTCACAACGAAGTAGCTCCTGCACAATTTGAAGTTGCCCCGACCTTTGAAGAGGCTAACTTAGCATGTGATCACAATGCACTTTTGATGGACTTAATGTCGAAAGTAGCTGTAAAACATAAATTGAAAGTATTATTCCATGAGAAACCATTTGCTGGTATCAATGGATCAGGTAAACACAATAACTGGGCTTTAGGAACAGATACAGGTGTTAATTTATTAGGACCATCATCTAAACCAAAAGAAAACCTACGTTTCTTAACCTTCTTCGTAAACGTAGTGAAGGCGGTACATGACAATGCTGATTTACTACGTGCCTCCATTGCTTCTTCAGGAAATGAGCATCGTTTAGGAGCGAATGAAGCCCCTCCAGCGATTGTTTCTGTATTCTTAGGTTCTACCATGAACAATGTTTTGGATGACCTAGAAAACATGAAGGATATCGAGGAATTCCAATTAGAAAAAGGAGATAACGTATACCTAAAATTGGGTATCAACAAAATCCCTTCCTTGATTTTAGATAACACAGACCGTAACAGAACTTCACCATTTGCTTTCACTGGAAACAAATTTGAATTCCGTGCAGTTGGTTCTTCTGCTAATTCAGCAGCTCCAATGACCATTTTGAATACGATTGTTGCAAATCAATTAATCTTATTCCGCAAAGAGGTAGACGCTGTATTAGAAAAAGGAGTAAAGAAAGAGTTGGCGATCATGAATGTATTGAAGCGTTATGCTAAAGAATCCAAGAAAATCCGTTTCGAAGGAAATGGTTATTCGGATGAATGGGTAGCAGAAGCAGAAAAGAGAGGTTTATCCAACATGAAAACCACACCTGAGGCATTATTAGTATATACTCGCCCTGAATCAATCGAATTATTCACGAAATATGGTATTTATTCTAAGGAGGAAATGCATGCTCGTTATGAAATCGAATTAGAGAACTATATCAAGAAAATCCAGATTGAATCACGTGTATTAGGTGATATGGCGATTAACCACATTGTTTCTACTTCATTGAAATACCAAACACAATTGGTAGAAAACGTGAAAGGACAAAAGGAAATTGGTATAGATCCTCAATATTATGCACCAACGGTCGAAATGATCAAGAAAATCTCGGAGTACACTTCCAAAATCGTTTTGTTACAAAATGATATGACAGAGGCAAGAAAAGAGGCAAATAATGTGGAAAATATCGAAGAAAGAGCGTTCTTGTATGGCTCCAAGGTCAAAGGTTATTTCGAAGAGATTCGCTATGCAGTGGATAAACTAGAGTTAATCATTGACGACGATGAGTGGCCATTGCCAAAGTACAGAGAATTATTAATGATTAAATAGTTTGTCACCTTATGACACAAATTAGCAATCCCGGATTTTCTCCCGAGGAAATCAAACGTTTGAAAGAGCTTTGTGCTTCTGAACAACGTACTTTTGTTTTGATCGAAGACGAAGATCTTCCGGTAAGCAATGATAGAGAAATGGTCCACATACAATTTGTGGGCCATTTTGAGCAAAAGGAGGTTATCTATGATGCCATCTTATGTACGCTTCAATTACATTATTCTAGCTTATTGTATGAAGCGGCAGAAAGAGAAGCCATCCAGCATTTCCCTTTGTATGTCCCTATTGAAAATAGAGATGAAACATATCAAGCCAACGATTCCTTGGATGAAGAAGTAGAAATGATGGTTTTAGAAATCATCGAAGAAATGGAAGAAAATGATGAAATCAAGGTTAGTGAATATGTAGAAGTTGATAAAGATTTTGATTTTGGCATTGGCTTAGAGGCGGCTCTTTATGTACCTGCATTGACGGATGAAGTTATAGAACAGTTTATTCTTGATTTCAACGCGAATGCATTACAATTAGACACTTCCTTATATTCATTTAAATCTGAAGAAGAGTAGGCATGAGTATTCCGGTTTTTTATGAGCCAAATCCTACTGCTAGCACTTTTTTAAGCGAAGAAGAATCCATTCATGCCCATCGGGTCCTCCGGCTAAAAGCGGGGGATCCGATTTTTATTTTAAATGGTTTAGGTCAAAAATTTGAAGCAAAAATTGAGCAATCAACCAGTAAAAAAACGACTTTTCATCAATTACGTGAAATTGAAAAATCGGAAAAAGCTTCCTATTCCATCCATCTTTGGATAGCACCTACCAAACAAATGGAGCGGATGGATTGGATGGTTGAAAAATGTGCAGAATTTGGAATACAATCCATAGGTTTCTTTCATTCCAGGTACTCTGAAAGGAAAGAAATCAAAACCCATCGCCTTGAGAAAATAGTCATTTCTGCATTAAAACAGTCGAAAAATCTATTTTTGCCCCAAATTTACCCCATTGTTCCTTTCAAAGATTTGCTCAAACAGATAGGTCCAAAAGAACAAGAACAAAGACTTTTTGCCTATATTTCTGAACCTCCTAGTCTCAGTTTGGGAAAAAGTATTCACTTGAATCATGCTTATCATATATTGATTGGGCCGGAAGGAGATTTTTCTAAAGAAGAAAGTGAATTATTATTATCGAGCGATTGGACGCCATTTAGCCTAGGAAAGGCCATTTTAAGAACAGAAACAGCAGGACTAGCCGCAACCCACGCCATTCATTTATTACATGAAAAATAAGGTTTTTCTCTTCTTTTTGCTCGTATTTGCCAATAATCTCCATGGCCAAAATCCCTTGTTTAAAATTGCCAAGGTGAAATATAAAGGGGGAGGAGATTGGTATGCCAATAAGACTTCCTTGCCCAATCTCATTCAATTTGCCAATCAACAAAAGAAAATGGGGATAGATCCTACACCTGAGACGGTAGAATTGACGAGCCCCTTGCTTTGGAATTATCCTTTCCTGCATCTCACAGGGCACGGAAATGTGCTTTTTGATAAAGAAGAGCAAAAAAATCTACGAAAATATTTATTGGGCGGAGGTTTCCTACACATTGATGATAACTATGGATTGGATAAATCCATTCGTAGAGAGATGGCCAAAGTATTTCCTGAATTAAGTTTTATTGAGCTACCCTTTACTCACCCCATTTACTCTCAAGCCTACCCTTTCCCGAAAGGTTTACCTAAGGTTCACGAGCATGATGGTAAAGCTACGCAAGGATTTGGCCTCATTTATCAAGGAAGACTAATTTGTTTTTATTCTTATGAGTGTGACTTGGGTAATGGTTGGGAAGACGAAAGTATTTATCATGATCCAGCTGAAAAAAGAGAGTCAGCCCTTAAAATGGGGGTAAATATCCTTCAATACGCCTTCCTGAATCCATAACTGATAAAAATCATAAAAGTATATTGAAATACTAGAGATTCTTTAACTTTTCGTAGCTAAATTTGCACAAATATTTATTATTAATTTATGCAATTAGTACTTCCAGCTTTCATTATCCATTGGTACGTATCCCTTTTTAGTCAAACTTTCTTCCTACACCGCTACTCAGCGCATAAAATGTTCTTAATGAACAAGTTCTGGGAGAAATTTTTCTATTTTCTTACCTATTTATCTCAAGGTTCTTCTTTTTTAAGTCCTAGAGCCTATGCTATTTTACACAGAATGCATCACGCGTTCTCTGATACAAAGAAAGATCCACATTCACCGATGTTCTCAAGCAATGTCTTTACTATGATGTGGAAAACAAAAAACATTTATAATGCTGTTTTAAACCGTTCTCAAAAAGTAGAAGATCGCTTTGAACATGATTACCCAGTTTCAAAAACAATTGAAAAAATTGGAGATTCTTGGCTTTCTCGCATTGGTTGGGGAGTTGCCTATTCTTCTTTTTACATTGTAGCTTATAAGTATTTTGATATGCACTGGGCATTCTTCTTTTTATTGCCTGTTCACTTTTTAATGGGACCTGTTCACGGGGCTATTGTAAATTGGTCTGGACATAAATATGGTTATCAAAATTATGACAACCATGATCATTCTAAGAACTCATTGGTTGTTGATGTATTAATGATGGGAGAGTTGTTTCAAAATAACCACCACAAATTACCTAATCGTGTTAATTTTGCTACCAAATGGTTTGAAATTGATCCGACCTATCCAATGGTTAAATTATTAACCTGGTTGAAAATTATTCGTCCGAACGTTAAGGACCCGAACGCTAAGTTTTAATACCTTACATACACAGAAAGCCCTGGATTCATTCAGGGCTTTTTTTATGCACTACATGATAAATTCATAAAAGAAGCTCAGAATTAAATCCTGAGCTTCTTTTAAACCATGGGTGATTATAATTCGTGATCGTCAATATTGAATTTCTCCAAATAGTCTGAAACTCGTTTCAGAAAACCACCTCCCAAAGAACCATCGATCACTCGATGATCATATGAATGGGAAATAAACATCTTTTGACGGATGGCAATCTGATCTCCTTGAGGACCTGAAATGACAGCTGGTTTCTTTTCTATTACTCCAAAGGCTAGAATACCTACTTGGGGCTGCACAATGATCGGTGTTCCCATCAAATTACCAAAGGATCCAATATTTGAGATAGAAAAAGTACCTCCTTCTAAATCCGCAGGAGTTAATTTATTCAACCTAGCTCGATTAGAAAGATCATTTACTTTTTTGGTCAAATCTAAAAGTGATAATTTATCAACTTCATGAATAACAGGGACGATTAAATTACCATTGGGTAATGCCACTGCCATGCCAATATTAATTTGTTCATGCTGAACTAAGTAATTCCCTTCCACGGATATATTCATACCGGGAAAATCCTTCAAGGCCTTCGCTGTGGCCATTATCAACAAAGGAGTATAGGTAATAGGCTCTTTATATTTAGCCAAAAATTTAGCTTTTTCTGTCTCTCGCCACGTAACCATAGCAGTCATATCTGCTTCCAAGAAGGAAGTAACGTGAGGAGCTATACGCTTAGAGTCAACCATGCGCTCAGAAATCATTTTACGCATACGATCCATCTCCACTACGACATCACCTGGTAATCGTAAACCGGGACCTTGACTCAGTGTTCCAGAGGCAATCATACGTTTGGAATTACGTACTGCAATGTAATTTAAAACGTCTTTTTTAGTCACGCGTTGATCCAATCCAGAGCCTTTAATCGTACTTAACTCTCTCTGAGTGACATTTTCCTGTAGGCAAATTTGTTTAATCAAAGGTGAAATCCAAGGATTTGATTTTTCCTCATTCTGGCCTAAAATACCTAAACTTACATCGGTCAATAAAGCCAATTCCGCATGTTCTGGAAACAAATTGGCTGTAGAAGGGCTAGGAGAGGTGTCTGCTGAATTTTCAGTAGAATCAATCACACATATTGGCTTGCCAATGGTAGCTATTTCACCAACTGAAATTATAATTTTTTGTAAATAACCTGAAACGGGGCTTGGCACTTCAGTATCAATTTTATCGGTAGCAACCTCCAATATAAATTCGTCAGCTTCCACATAATCACCTGGTTTTTTCAACCAGTTTAAAACGGTCGCTTCCATGATACTTTCACCC
Organism: Aquirufa sp. Wall-65K1; assembly: GCF_054558475.1. Lineage (NCBI taxonomy): Bacteria > Pseudomonadati > Bacteroidota > Cytophagia > Cytophagales > Flectobacillaceae > Aquirufa > Aquirufa sp. Wall-65K1. The sequence continues at coordinate 418,525 of NZ_JBPXKD010000001.1, forward strand.
ATTTTAGGCATGATGACTTCCATGATGGCCATAACTATTGAGTCAATTCGTTTAACAAAAATTTCCTAACTAAATTCAGGCAGTTGAGGGCCGTCATGTGTATAATTTGCTTTCTGGTGCCCGCTAGTTGTAATTTTCGAGTAATCACACCTTGAGGGTGAGATAAGGCTATCCAGACTGTACCTACAGGCTTTTCCTCCGTTCCACCGTCTGGTCCTGCGATTCCAGAACTAGCCAATGATAAAGTACTTTGTAATTTCTCTCTAACGCCATTAGCCATGGCCATTATACATGCTTCACTGACAGCTCCATGTTTCTCTAGAATCTCTGGAGATACTCCTAAACTATCCATTTTCACTTCATTGGCATAAGAAATGACAGCGCCCTTAAAATAAGCAGAACTTCCGGGTATTTCTGTAAATAAATGCGATAAATAACCTCCTGTGCAGCTTTCTGCTAAGGATATCGTTGCCGAATTTTTGACCAATAATTGTCCAATGACTTGAGATAATTCATCTTTTTCATAACCAAAAACAAATGGCTTGATGATGGGCATGACACGATCAATCTCTTGTTGTATTTCATGATTCAATTGAGCAACACTATCTCCAAATCCTGTCAGGCGAAGTTTAACAATGCCCAATGAAGGCAAATAAGCTAATTTAATGTGGCTTGGAAGAGATAATTCCCAATCTTGAATCATATCCGATAAATAGGATTCACCGATTCCTACTACTTTAACTATTTTATGAACAATGGTAGGTGTTTGAAAATGCTGAGCCACACGTGGTAAAACCAATTCCTCCATGATGGCCTTCATTTCAAAGGGAACTCCAGCCATGGAAACCCAAACAGTTCCTTTTTCTTCAAACCACATACCTGGAGCTGTACCTTGTTTATTTTGCACATACTGTGCTTTGGTAGGTAATAAGGCTTGATCCCGATTTAAATCGCTTAATTCTCTACCTCTTTTTTCAAAGAAAACACGAACATCTTCCAATGCTTGAGGATGATAAGCCATATCGCATCCAAAAAATTTAGCTAAGACTTTCTTGGTTAAATCGTCTTTGGTTGGGCCTAGGCCACCTGTGATAAATACAATATCAGCCCGATGCTGTGCTTCCTCTAAAATGCTTAAAATTTCGCTTTCTTGATCGCCTACGGACGACTTCCGTATGGTTTTAATTCCAATTTTATCTAATTCAAGGCTAATCCATTGGGTATTAGTATCCAATATTTGCCCATAAAGAATCTCATCTCCAATCGTAATAATTTCTGCTCGAACCATTAAGTTTTCTTACTTTTGTACGAAAATACGATTTATTTGGGATAGAATTTAATCCCTGAATCGAAAAACAATTCAAATTAAGCAATGAAACAATCTGAGATAAATTTCAAAATAAGTTTAGACGACAATAACATTCCTGAACAAATATCTTGGTCGGCTACTGATAACCCTAACGAAGGTATTGAGGAGACCAAAGCCATATTAGTGGCCACTTGGGATCCCTATCATAAAGGCACTCTAACTTTGCCTCTTTGGACCAAAGACATGGAAGTATTAGACATGAAACGTTTTTTCATAGAAATTTTGGGGACAGTTTCAGAAGCTTCATTGCAAGCTACTGGTGATACCTTTTTCTCTCAGGAAATTGAACAAGTGTGCATGACTTTATCGAGTCATTTGAAGAAAGAAATCATTGCGGCTGAGAAAGGCCAATAATCCATCAACATGAAAGTATCATTTTCATTTATTGCCCTATTGCTATTCCTTACCCTGCCATCCATGGCACAAAAAGGAATAAACTTTATTAAAACAGGCAATTTTAATACGGCAATAGCGGCGGCCAAACAGCAGAATAAACTTTTATTTATGGAAGTTTATGCGCCTGACTGTCATATTTGCAACGCATTTAAAGGCACATTTGCTCAACCCCAGGTAGGTGCATTGTACAATGCCAAATTTGTCAATTTTCAGTTGGATATTCGAAATCCGGAAAATCAAAAGCTGTTGAAAAAGCTTAAAATCATCATTAATGCAACTCCCACTTTCATTTTCATAGATCCCAATACCTTACAAATTGTAGGGGCAAAGATTTTTGGAGAGCGAGATAATTCCGTCATTAATGTGAATTCTATTGCTCAGAAGGCGATAAATCCTGCTGAGCATGCTCAGAATTATGGGAAAAGATTAAAGGCAGGAGATAAAAATCCACAGTTCTTATTAAACTACGCTGAATACGCACGAATTGTTGGAGATACGACTTCGAATATCCTAGCATTTAAAGAATTTGCTAAGACTTTAAATCCAAGTCAATATACCTCTCAAAGTACTTTCAATGCCATTCAGATGGTGATGATGAATAATAACAATGCCTTATTTGATTATTTCATCAATAACATTCCAACATATGAGAGAATTTATGAGGCGAATCCTGTAAGAATGAGTTATGAGAATATTTTTCAAATAGTTTTGACGAGTTCTCAGGCAAATAAACTCAACTTGGCAGATATTCAAAAAATAAAGAATCAAATGACCAAGGCGGGTTTAGATGCCAGTTCGATTCAAAGGAGAATGTGGATGGTTGAAAGTTCCTTGTTATTCAAACAAAAGAAGGCCACACAAGCCATTCAAGTGATTGAAAAACTATTAGCTGTGCTTCCTAATGCTCCAGGACCCAAGGAGTACCAATATTTATGCGATTATGTGAATGGTAAAACCAAAGATAAAAAGGCTTTGGCTTATGCTAAATCACAGTGGTGCAAATATGGAATGAAATAATTCTAGCGAAATACAGCGCGGTAAATCATCACAGCTACACAAAACAGAAACATCACTATCGATATTTTATTAATCGTGTGCATCGTACGAATGTTAAAATTCGTTGGTGCACCTGGTTTTGGTTTTTGAAATACCCGAATGAAGTAAGTAAAAACCTCCCCAATTCTGAATTGTTCTCTTAGTCTACTCATGTTAGTTGTTCGTTTCTTGCGGATCTTTCCAAATTCCGTCTTCTTTGATTAATTGAATTAATTCATCCACAGCAGAATCTGCTGGAACCGACTTTTTAACAACTTCTTGCCCACGATATAGGGCAATTTTATCTTTTCCTATACCCACATAGCCATAATCTGCATCAGCCATTTCACCTGGGCCATTTACAATACAGCCCATAATGCCAATTTTCACACCTTTCAAATGATCGGTAACTTGTCGGATTCTTGCTGTTGTTTCTTGGAGATCGAATAGGGTTCTTCCACAAGAAGGACATGAAATATATTCTGTTTTTGAAATACGAACACGACAGGCTTGCAGGATACCGAAATTGGTAGAATTAATCAGGAATATTGGTGCGTGAAGGCCTTTTAGAGACAACATCAACCCATCTCCAAAGCCATCAATCAATAAAGCACCGGCATCGGTAGGAGCATAAAGCTGAAACTGATCGGCTGGAATATCTTGATAGTTCAGCCGTATAATTACTGGAATGGAAATACTTTGATTTTCTAATTCAAAAAAGGCTCGACGAATTGCCGCCATTCGGTTTGAAAAGCTTGAAGATAGTACAAGCACCTCATTTTGAGCCGATTTTAGAGCATTTATTAAAACTTGATTGTTCCAAATTTCCTCAGCATCTGCATGAACAAAATTAAGGGATTCATGCTTCTTGGAGTTTGATAACCAATCCGCTGCTTCAAACAAAGGGAATTGATGTTCTGAAGGATTGGATTGACTCCAATGCTTGGCCGATTGAATTTGCTTTAGACCATTGGGTAGCATGAAATCTAAATCCACCGAGCCGGTAAATATATAATCAGCCCCCAAATCATTCATTGCCCATTTATCGGGTTCAGGCAAATAAAAATGACCTATACCTTTTAGATCATCCATGCCAATACTTTTCATATGAGAGAAGTCGGCTATGACACGTGGAACTTGATGCCCTCCGAAATTAGCTCGCTCTACGCTTTTTCTTCGTGTGTAGGCAAATGGATTTATGGGAGAATCAAATCCCTGACTTAGATTAGAAATACTTGGGATAGGAGCATTGGCGTGATTTCGACCTACATAACGCTCTACTAAATCCTTGGCTACGGGTATTTCAAATTCTGGATCTTCGGTTAAAGAAACGCGTATGGTATCTCCCAAACCATCTTCCAATAAAGTACCAATTCCCACCGCGGATTTAATTCGACCATCTTCGCCTTCTCCAGCCTCGGTAACACCTAGGTGTAAAGGATAAGCTTTAAATTGACCGTCTGCTAGCTTCTTACTCAATAAACGATAGGCCTCTACCATCACTTGAGTATTGGAGGCTTTCATGGAAAGTACAATATTGAAATAATTTTCATCTTCACAGATGCGCAAAAACTCCAATGCTGACTCCACCATACCTAAAGGTGTGTCGCCATATCGACTTAAAATACGATCTGACAAAGATCCATGGTTGGTACCGATACGCATGGCAGTACCGTATTCTTTACAAATTTTAACCAAGGGTAAGAATTTATCCCGAATTCTTTCTAATTCTGACTGGTAGGAAGCTTCCGTGTATTCAATCGTCTCGAACCTTTTCTTATCTGCATAATTACCGGGATTAATTCGTACTTTTTCCACGATTCTAGCAGCTAATTCTGCAGCATTGGGAGTAAAGTGAATATCTGCTACCAGAGGCGTTTTATAGCCCTTGGCACGTAAACCCTTACGAATATTCTCTAAATTTTGGGCTTCTTTAACCGATGGAGCGGTTATTCTGACCAATTCACAACCAAAATCAATCATGCGAATGGATTGCTCAATGGAACCTTGTGTATCCATGGTATCCACGGTGGTCATGGATTGTATTCGAATAGGAAAATCAGAACCTAACATCAGATCTCCAATGGAAACCGGTATCGTTTCTCTCCGTTGATAGCCAAATAAAGTAGGAGCGTAGATGTTCCCATCGCTTATCAAATGAGCAGAAGACGACTGAAGGAGGTTTGACATAGGTAGTATATTTATCTCAAATTTACGAAATACAAACAAAAAGCCTCATCTCATGAAAATAAGATGAGGCTCTTTTTCATTCATGTTATTACCAAGAACTCTTTTTGTGACCGATTGTTGCGTAAAATAGAATAAACAAGTAACAAGGAACCATAATGACATAAGCCAATTGGGTATCTTGGATTCTATCGGCAATATCTCCATACAATAATGGAATCAAAGCCCCACCAGAAATCATCATAATAATCAATGCAGAGCCTAATTTGGTGAATTTACCTAAACCATTAATGGCTAAAGGCCATAATGCAGGCCACATCAAAGCATTCGCTAAGCCTAAAAGTGCCAAACACATCACCGAATAATAACCATCTAATAGAACTGTTCCTAATGAAAATACAACCCCTAAAATGGCGGAGTAATTCAAGGCTTTTTGTTGAGACAAAACTTTAGGAATGAATAAGATACCTACTACATAACCTGCCAACATGCCATACAAAGTATATGTGGTAAAGGTTTTAGCTACTTCCATATCTATACCTTGCGATACACCGTAATTGATGATGGTATCACCTGCCATTACTTCCACACCCACATATAAAAAGAATGCTACCAGACCTAATACTAAATTGGGATAAGCCCAAACACTAGCGTGTTGAACTGAAGCAGCTTCTTCGCTTTCTTCTGCTTCCACTTCGGGCAAAGTAGAAAAGCGAACCAATAAGGCTAATCCTACCAAAACTCCCGTCATAATTAAATAAGGAGTCACCACAATACTTAAATCTTTGGCATCTGTGGTGGAGGATAATAATAAACCTCCAAAAATAAATTGACTTAAAATACCAGCCACTTTATTACAAATTCCCATTACAGAAATACGCTTGGCTGCGGAATCAGGTGATCCTAAGATGGTTACATATGGATTGGAAGCTGTTTGTAAAAGGGCTAAACCTGTACCAATAACGAATAGTCCTAAAAGAAACATGGGGTAATTAGACATTTGAGCAGCAGGAACAAACAAAATAGTTCCCACAGCCATGACCATCAAACCTAAGGACATACCATTTTTAAATCCTGTTTTTGCTAAAACCCAAGAAGAAGGAATAGCCATGACAAAGTAGGAAATAAAAAACGCAGAGGTAACTAATAATGATTCAAAATTATTTAAGTCAAAAGCTGCTTTGAAAAAAGCAATTAATACGGAGTTTACCCATGTCACAAATCCAAATACAAAAAAGAGTATTCCGATGATTAATAGCGCAGCAGAGGTGTTGGTAGGTTTGTTTGTAGTTGTCATAAAGGTTTAATAGTTATCATGTAAAGCAAAAATAGGTTGATTCGTTTTCCATTTTCCACGAGTGAAATCAGGTATTTTAACAGGGGCCGATCCTTTGGCAATTGATTCTTCTGAAAGTGGAGAAATAGCTGACCATGCAGCTGCATCATAAACGTCGATAGGAGGGGCTACTTTATTTTTAATGGACTCGATAAAAGCTCTTAAAACGAAATAATCAATACCGCCATGACCTGCATTTTCAGCATCTTGGGCATGAGCTTTCCATAGTGGATGATCGTATTTCTCTTGGTAAGGTTTAAACGGTTCCCAACTATGTGCTTTGGGGGAAACACCTTCTAAATAGATCGATTTATTATCATCCATCCATAAACCATTAGTTCCTTGCACACGGAATCCTAAAGAATAAGGTCTCGGCGAATTAGTATCATGAGAAATCATGATGGTTTCTCCATTCGCACATTTAATTAAGGTAGTCACTACGTCACCCAATTTAAACTTAACCTTGGCATTAGGATGATCTTTCCCTCCTTTATCCACCACATATTTATGTAAACCCAAGGCTGGACTAGCCATGGATGTTAAATGTAAAAATTGATTTCCGCGATTGATATTGAGCATCTCAGCCACAGGACCTAAACCATGCGTAGGGTATATATCACCATTGCGATCAATCGAGTGTTGGGTTCTCCATTTAGCTTCCGAAAAACCTTTAGCCCCGAATTCAACTCCACCGCCATAGGCTTTTACCCCATCATTAAATTTAACTTCTCTTAGATCATGCTGGTAACCACATTGAACATGGGTTAAGTCTCCAAACATACCTTGACGAACCATATTCAAAACAGCCAATACATCTCTTCGATAACAAACATTCTCCAAAATCATGCAATGGGCTCCTGTTTTCTCATACATATTCACCAAATCCCATGATTCTTTCAAAGTTACGGTAGCAGAGACTTCGACTCCCGTATATTTCCCTTCCTTCATGGAAGCTAAGGCCATTGGTACGTGCCATTCCCAAGGAGTAGCAATAATGACACCATCGATATCATTTCGTTTAACTAAGTTTTCAAAATCATGATTACCTTTTTGATAAACAGCTGCTTCTGGGCGGCCTTTATCACGAATCATTTTTTGTGAAATCTGTATGGCTTTCGGATCAATATCGCAGATAGCTACTATTTCAACATCAGGACGGTACATTGCCATTTCCAGATGATTTCTTCCTCGAAGTCCAACACCAATGAAACCTAAACGCACTTTTGTTTGTTCTGTTGGTATGCCTTTTAAAATAGTTGGAAATAGGGCAGCAGACGACGTATATAGCAGCGATTTAGAAATAAAGTTTCGCCTTTTCATAAATAGTTAAACGGTTTTTAGAAAATGAAATTGAAATTTAATCAAAATATGGCTGTAAATTTATATCCAATTTAAAAAAATGATAGAGCTTCCCCGTGTAAGTGTATTTAGGAAAGAGCATTTCAATGCTGCCCATCGATTATATAATGCCAATTGGACAGATGAAAAGAACCAAGAAGTGTTTGGTTTGTGCAATAATCCAAATTTCCATGGACACAATTATGAATTAATTGTGCAAATTACTGGAACAATTAATCCTGAAACGGGTTATGTGATAGATATGAAAGAAGTTTCCAATCTAGTTCAAAGGGAAATTATCAAGAAATTCGATCACAAGAATTTAAATTTGGATGTTCCTGAATTTGCCCATTTGAACCCTACGGCTGAAAACATTGCTTATATTATTTATCAAAAAATTAGAGCTGAACTGGCCACCAACCTTGACTTAAAAATTAGATTATATGAAACAGAAAGAAATTTTGTTGAATTCCCTGCTCATTGATACGGAAAATTTCCATTTCACAGATGATGAGATTGGGGATAATCACATAGCGACTTCGATAGAAACGCCTATGAGATCGGATGCATTTGATCTTTCTGATGCAGAAAAAATCCAAAAAATTGAAGGTCATTTCAGAGAAATCATGTTGACTTTAGGTTTAGACCTATCGGATGACTCCTTAAAAGGTACACCCAAGCGAGTAGCTAAAATGTATATTGAGGAAATTTTCAGTGGTTTAAATCCAAAGAATGAGCCTCAGGTAGCTTTATTTGAAAACAAATTCGGCTACAATGAAATGCTTATTGAGAAAAATATCAGTTTTTACTCAAATTGTGAGCACCATTTTGTACCTATAGTTGGTAAAACGCATATTGCTTATGTTTCTTCGGGTAAGGTAATTGGTTTATCGAAATTGAACCGTATCGTTCAATATTATGCCAAAAGACCCCAAGTTCAAGAGCGCTTGACGATGCAAATTGCCAAGCATTTGCAAAAAGTGTTGGAGACTGAGCATGTTGCCATTTACATTGATGCTAAACATTTATGTGTTTCATCTAGAGGTGTAAAAGACGATGCTACATCAACCATAACCTCTTTTTACGGAGGTAAATTTCAGGAAGAGGCTACTAAAAAAGAATTTTTAGGTAGTATTCAGTCGGTATAATGGGAGTCTATGTTGTAGTAGGAGCTAGCCAAGGGATTGGTTACTCCATAGCCGAGCAATTGAGTGCTGCTGGTCATCGTGTACTTAATTTTTCTAGAAAAGCATCTAATTTACCAGGCCTTGAAAATTATACATGGGATGCAGTCCAAGAAGATGATAGCGTATTCGCTTCTATTCAAGGGCCTATCGACGGTCTGGCTTATTGCCCAGGTAGTATTGTCTTAAAACCTTTTCATCGACTAAGTACAGCAGATTTTGAATTAGATTTTAAAATCAATGTATTAGGAGCCGTTCGGGTAATTCAAGCCATTTTACCTTCTTTAAAACAATCTGAAAGTGCTTCCATAGTCATGTTCAGTACTGTTGCAGTACAAACGGGTATGGGTTTCCACGCATCTATAGCCAGTTCAAAAGGGGCTATTGAAGGTCTTACTCGATCTTTAGCAGCAGAATTAAGTAGCTTCAAAATTCGTGTTAACGCCATTGCTCCATCCTTGACGCAAACACCATTGGCTCAAAACCTGTTGAGTACTCCAGAAAAAGTAGAGGCTGGAGGAAAAAGACATCCACTAGGTAGGGTTGGACGAGCCGAAGATGTAGCTAATTTGGGGGTATTCTTGTTAAAACCAGAAAACTCTTGGATTACAGGACAAATAATAGGTGTTGACGGAGGAATTGGAAGCTTAAGAACGGTTTAATTGTTCTAAAAAATGCTTTTGGTTTAAAGCTAAATTGACATTGTTCCATTCAATTTTTTCTTGAAAAGCATGAGCTCGGATAGGGCAATCTGCTATTTGACAGTGGGCACAGCACTCATCCAAGCATGGATCAGCGTGCACGAAAATTTCAATGTGGGTAGGTAAAACCTGAGACAAGGTACCTTCAAAAGCATGAATTTCTTCGTGAACGTGATGTAAATCCCAATATCGGGGAAGAGTTAAGTGACAGTCAATATGTAAATCTCCACCATATTGTTGCACGCGTAAATTATGTAAATCAATCCACTCATCGCGCTGGTTTTTAGTAATCCATTCAATTACCATTCGAAAAACCTTAGGATTGGTTTCATCCATCAATGCAGCCACCGAGGTTCGAATAAGGTGGATACCTTGCCAACACATAAAAATTGCGAATAAGATAGAAGCAGCCGAGTCGACCCAAAGCCAATTGGTAAAATAGGTGATTGCCAAGGCTAATACGACCAATAAACTATTATAAGCATCTAATCTTAAATGTTTCCCATCAGCAACCATGGTAGGAGAATGTTCTTTTTTACCTGATTGAATTAAGAAATACCCCATGATGCCATTCAAGGCTGAGGAAGCTAATGAAATGGCCATACCCAAGTCTAAACTTTTTATTTCTTGCTTAGTCAAAAGATGCTGCGAGGCATGAAGGAAAATATAGGCTGAAGCCAGTAAAATCAAAACCCCTTCTAATCCAGAGGCAAAAAACTCAATTTTACCATGTCCATAAGGATGATTTAGGTCCTTAGGTAAAGACGCCAAATACACCGAATAAAAGGCAAATGCCCCAGCGACAACATTAATGATTGATTCAAGGGCATCGGTTAATAAGGTCGTGGAACCACTAAGGTAATAGGCATAAAACTTCCCAATTAAAATCAGGACACTGACCGAAAACGTAATAAGCAGCAGCCGCTGTTTCATTGGAAGAAATTATGCACAAAGATACATCAATTCCTCTTATTTTTACGGAATGAAAGAACAAGATAAGCCTTGGAAAACACTATCTAAGCATACCGTGTATGATAATCCTTGGATTCGAATAGAACATCATGAAGTCATTAATCCATCCAATAAAGCAGGGATATATGGCCTCGTACATTTTAAAAATACGGCCGTTTCTGTTTTTCCAATAGATCAAGAGGGAAATACCTATTTGGTAGGGCAATTTCGCTATACTTTGGACGAATATTCATGGGAGTTACCGGAAGGTGGCTGTCTCATTCAAGATGGAGAAATACCTTTAGAGGCTGCCAAAAGGGAATTAGAAGAAGAGACAGGCTTTAAAGCAACAGACTGGAAAGAATTGGGGACTTGTTACCTATCCAACTCGGTCACTGATGAAAAAGCGTACATGTTTTTAGCTCAGGGTCTACAGATGGGAGTTGCAGCACCCGAAGAAACAGAATCTTTAAAAATTAAGAAACTTCCTGTTCATGAAGTCTTTCAAATGGCAGAAAATGGGGAAATTCAAGATGCATTAAGTCTATTAACCATACTAAAAGTTAAAGCCCTTATATCGTAAAATCCCAATGTTTCATTTCTTCTAAAGCCTGATAATCAGTCAAATCATACTTAACGGGAACAACTGTAGCATAATTTTCTGACAGCCAATCTAAATCCGTTCCATTGTTTTGATCTTCATTATGTAAAAAGCCATCCATCCAGAAATAGGGTTGGCCATAAGGATCTTTTCGCTCTTCAAAAAACTCGCGATAGACAGCTTTAGCTTGTCTAGCCACCCGAATTCCTTGAATAGGAGCATCTGTTTTGGCGGGGAAATTAACATTTAAGGTTAAGCCTTCATGTAAACCATGCGCTAATACTTGCTGAGCTATTTTGATGATTAAATCATGGCAGTGACTAAAATCAGCATCACCCGCATAATCACAAAGAGAAAATCCAATGGCAGGAATTCCTTCCATAGCCGCCTCAATAGCTGCTGACATGGTGCCAGAATACAAAACTGATATGGATGCATTGGATCCATGATTGATCCCAGAAACCATCAAATCTATCTTTCTTCCTTTTAAAATATAGTGTTTACCAAACTTAACACAGTCGGCAGGGGTACCTGAACATTTATAAGACTGAATATTTGGACCAAAAGTTTCCGTCTTTGTCACACGAATAGGAGTTCCCATAGTGATGGCATGGCCCATGCCAGATTGATGGCTATCAGGTGCCACAACCACTACTTCACCAATCTCTGACATAATCTCAGTTAATACTTTGATTCCTTTGGAATGAATGGAATCATCATTAGCTATTAGAATAAGTGGTTTCTCTTGACTCATATTTTATTAATTTTAACGAATTTACAAATTTGCTCCCTTAATTTTGCACGATGCAAATCCGAAAAGCTGAAATAATTGATATTCCGACCATACAAGAAATAGCTGCTCAAGCTTGGCGGCCAACCTATGGTGCTATTTTGAGTGAAGAGCAATGTGTCTACATGTTGGACATGATGTATCGAACCGATGTTTTAAGCAATCAAATGGAAGGGAATGTCCATTTTTTTATGTTAGAATCGGAGGAGGGAGCCATTGGTTTTGCCGCTTATGAGGCTGTCAATGAAAATGAAGGTAAGCTGCATAAAATCTATTTGAGGCCTCAACAAAAAAGTAAAGGCGCAGGAACCTACTTACTGGAATTTGTGGCCAAATTTGCTCTTGAAAATGGCCAAAAGGAATTACTATTAAACGTCAATCGCCATAATTCAGCCGTTCAATTTTATATAAAAAGAGGGTTTCAAATCGACCAAGAAATTGATTTGCACGTAGGAGAGGGCTATTACATGAATGATTACATTATGAAAAGAGTGCTATAGCTCTTTCAATCAATTGAGTAATTTGTTTTTCAGGATTTTGTGAAAACTGATGCGTTTTACGATTTGCCAAAATAGCATTGATTGAAATCATTTCATGTCCTAAAACCCCAGAAAAAGCATAATATGCCGATGTTTCCATCTCAATATTGGTGATTTTAGCAGGACCGAGAAACGCTTCTGAGCAATCTTGCAGGAAATTGGGTAAAATGGATTCCATACGGACAGTACGTCCTTGCGGAGCATAAAAACCAGGCGCAGTTAGTGTTATACCTCGATATGCTTCTTTAAAATAAGAATCCTGCGAAAACAAATTCAATAGTGTTTCAGACGCTGCCGCGCCATAAATGGGTAGAGGGTAAGCTATTTGCTGACAAAAGTGTTGTAAATCGGCCTGGGATAAGCTTTTATCTGAATTAAAATCATAAAATTGAGCCAAATTATCGAAACCGATAGCCGCCTGAGAAATTAAAACCGAATCTACAGGAATGTCTTCTTGAATGGAACCAGAAGTACCCATTCGAATCAGATTCAAAGAACGCTTTTCCTTTTTTTCTTGTCTAGTTGAAAAATCAATGTTAGCCAAAGCGTCTAATTCATTCATGACTATCTCAACATTGTCCGCCCCAATACCACTAGAAAGCACTCCAATTGGCTTTCCGGCCAATTCTCCAAAATGGCTGATAAACTCCCGTTTATGGATTTTGGTATGAATACGGTCAAAATGACAGGATACTTTTTCAACTCGTTCAGGATCTCCTACCATGAAAATGGTATCACTTAGTTGCTCGGGACGAATGTTCAAATGGTAAGAACTTCCATCAGGATTTATAATCAAGTCGGTCGGTGAGAAATAGGTCATGAGCAAATTTATTGATAATTTCCCAAAAGAATCATTGGAACATCAAGGATATGCGCGATTGGGTAAGCATTAAATCTCAAATTTATCAAGAAGTTATACAGCGTTTGGAACAAAATATCCAAGAGGCTCAATTAGCCTATGCTCAAGCAAAGGAATCCCGGGATTCGGACACCAAGAGTTCTGCTGGGGACAAGTATGAAACGGGTAGAGAAATGATGCAAAGAGAAATGGATAAATGCTCAGCTTTGATGGATCAAAACAATCATTTACTCCAAATTATCCAGCATATACCCTTGCATCGAAATTATGAAAACATTGATAAGGGAGCGATCATTGAAACAGACAAGGGAATTTATTATATGTTGGTGGGTATTGGAAAAATGACCTTTGACCAGGCAGACTATTTTGTTATTTCACCGGAATCACCCATTGGTAGCCTATTTTTAGGAAAGAAAGTAGGGGAGTTTATCTATTTAAGAGATCAAAAAATTCACATTCAAGGCATTTATTAATTCAACATGATGAAAAGACTTTCAAGTATTATCCTACTTACTTTATGTGTTCAAATCGCTTGGGGACAAGGTTCAGAGGAAAAAATCAAAGCATTTATTCCAACAATTGACCAGTTATTTAAACAATATGCGGAGCAAGAAAAATTACCTAGTGTGGTTTACGGAATAGTTTATCAAGGCAAATTGATACATAGCCATTCGATAGGACTTGCCAATTTGAAGGAAAAAATTCCAGCAAGTACTCAGATGGATTACCGAATAGCTTCTATGACCAAAAGTTTTACAACCATGGCCATTTTGAAGTTACGTGATGAAGGGAAATTGCAATTGGATGAACCGGCCCATCATTACATTCCAGAATTAAAAAATCAACGATATGTGACTCAAGATGCTCCAGAGATAAGCATTCGGCATTTAATGACCCATGCAGCGGGCTTTCCAGAAGATAATCCCTGGGGCGATAGACAATTGGGCATTTCTGAAAAAGCCTTTTCTGAGATGCTTAGCAAAGGTATTTCTTTTTCAACTAACCCTGGGGTAAGTTTTGAATATAGCAATATGGGATTTGCTTTGTTAGGTAGCATCATAAAAAAAGTAAGCGGAAAACCCTATCAAATTTATATTAAAGAGCAAATCTTGAAGCCCTTAGGCATGAATGACACCTATTGGGAATATGCTGATATACCTAAAAACAAATTAGCATTAGGATATCGATGGATCAATGACACATGGGTAGAGCAACCTTTGGAACACGACGGAGCTTATGGGGCCATGGGAGGTTTAATTACAAGCATGGAGGATTTTAGTCGATATGTAGCCTTTCACTTATCTGCTTGGCCAGAAAGAAATGACCCTGAAACGGGACCAATCAAGCGATCTTCTGTGAGAGAAATGCAATTCCCGTGGAATTTCATTGGAGTGAATGCCCAACAAAAATACCCCAACGGACAGGTAGGGTTAAACTTTAGTGCCTATGCCTATGGTTTAAGCTTTTCAAAAGATTATGCCAATAGAACCTCGGTATCACATTCAGGCGGATTACCAGGATTTGGGAGTAATTGGCGAATTTTCCCTGACTATCAACTTGGCATTATTTCCTTCAGCAATTTGACGTATGCCAATATGGGCAGAATCAACTTGAAAATTATTGATTCTTTGATTAATTCTAAGGCATTACCCAAGCGTGATTTACCTATTTCGGCGATTTTGAAGCAAAGACAAAGTGAAATAATGCAATTATTGCCACAGTGGAATCAAGCGGAATCAAGTGGCTTATTTGCCATTAACTTTTTCTCAGATTATTTCATCCCTGTTTTGAAAAAAGAGGCTGAAACTTTATTTGGCAAAATTGGAAAAATAAAAAAAGTACATGAAATGGTACCTGAGAACCAATTAAGAGGAAAATTCAGAATCGAAGGAGAAAAAGGGGATTTAGAGGTAAGTTTCACACTCAGTCCAGAAAACCCAGCACTCATTCAAGAATTTCACTTATATGAAATAAAAAAGGCTCAAGAATGAGCCTTTTTTTGTTTTTCTTCAATTTTGGCATTTCTGCTGAAGGACTTAAATCCAAGAATAGGAGAGTAGCCTACTGATTGTTTGGAATAATATCCTTTTTCATTGTAAGGCCGCTTTCTAGGATGATCTTTACATTCAGGCGAACAGGCCCCATCCATTTCCTTCAAACATGCTGGGCAAATAGCTAAATGCTCATTACATTCTGGATTAGCACAGTTTACCATGTGATCAGAAGGTTCTTGGCATACATGGCATTTGGAGATAACCATTGGATTTACACAATTTACGGACGTAGCTACCCGACTATCAAATACATAACAAGAACCGTCAAAATCCTCTCCACCTTCTTCTAATCCATATTTTATAATTCCTCCGTGCAATTGGTACACATCTTTAAAACCTTTCTCCAATAAATAGGCAGAGGCTTTTTCACACTTAATACCTCCTGTACAATAGGTTATGACTTTTTTATCCTTTAGATGTTCAATTTCATGTACATGATCCGGTAGGTCACGAAGGTTTTCCATATCAAAAGTGTAAGCACCTTTGAAACGACCTAATTCATGTTCATAATTTGAACGCATATCCACTAAAACTACATTGGGATCGTTTTTAAGTAATTCTTTGAATTCTTTGGGCTTCAAATGCTTTCCAGTCCTTTCTAATGGATTTACAGGCAAGTCAGAATGAACTATTTCCTTTTTAACACGTACATGCAATTTATTGAACGTATGCTGATCAAATTCTTCAATTTTAAAGTCAAAGTCATTACCCTGAAAAATAGGATCACTTTCCAGCCACCTCATGTATTTTTCACAATCTTCTTTGAGGCCTGAGACGGCACCATTCAATCCTTCTGATGCTACAATTATGCGGCCCAGGATATTGTTTTCAATACAAAAAAGGTGATGTTTTTCCCGATAAGCCTCAGGATCTGGCACAGGGGTGTAGTTATAGTAAAGCAACACACTGTAAGGTTTCATCTTCAACATGATTTACAGATTATGAATAAAAAAATAAGTGACGATGGGGAGATTCGAACTCCCATACCTAAAACGGCACTACCACCTCAAAGTAGCGTGTCTACCAATTCCACCACATCGCCAAAATGGTTAGCAAAATTACCAAATATTTGCTTACTTGCAAGGAAATCAAGTTTTCATCAAATCTGAATAAACAGAATGGCTTTAGAAATCAGCGGAAAATTAATTAAAAAACTTCCTGAGGTAACCGGTACAGGACGTAATGGAACCAATTGGATTAAGCAAGAATTTGTTATTGAAACTCAAGATCAATACCCTAAAAAAGTATGTATGTCGGTCTGGGGTGATAAGACTCAAGATTTAGCTCCGGTACAAGAAGGTGAAATAGTGAAAGTACAATTCAATGTAGAATCTAGAGAATATAATGATCGCTGGTATACAGAAATAAGAGCTTATCGCTTAGATCGTTCTGGGTCGGCTCCGTCAGTTCCTCCTAATGTAGCTCCTTCAGCTGGTGGTGGCTATCAGTTTCCTCCATTGGAAGCTGAATCTGGAGATGATCTTCCTTTTTAAAAATCAATTGGCATAACATAGAGCCCAAGCATTGCTTGGGCTCTAAACCGTGCAATGCTTGGGCTCTATATTATGCCAAAAACCCAAATTTTCCTGAATTAAAATCATGGAAAGCTTGCATGATTTCTTGACGAGTATTCATAACAAAAGGTCCATGGGCTGCGATAGATTCATGAATAGGTTCTCCGCTTAGAATCAAAACAATACTATCTTCTTTAGCTTCCAAACTAAATTCTTCTCCTACATTTTCCATCAAGGCTAAATGATCTAATTCGGCTACTTCCGTTCCATTGATGGTAATACTTCCTTCAATGACTAATAAACAAGTGTTATAGGTTGCAGGAAAGGAGAAACTCGCTTTAGCACCTGCTTTCAGTTTTGCATTCAACATATTGACTGGAGTAAATGTAGATGCTGGGCCCTTATGACCGTGGTATTCACCTGCTATAACTTCAACTAGGCCAACATTTTCTCCTAAATCAACCTTGGTGATTTGTTGATTCGAAATAGCCTGATATTTGGGTGTTGACATCTTGTCTTTGGCAGGTAAATTCACCCATAACTGGACCATTTGAAAATCACCTCCTTCAGCACTAAAACTTTCTTCATGGTATTCTTTGTGTAATACTCCAGAAGCAGCTGTCATCCATTGAACATCACCTTCACCAATGATTCCTCCACCACCACTACTATCATGGTGAGCCACACGACCTTTATAAGCTATGGTTACCGTTTCAAATCCTCGATGGGGATGAACTCCTACGCCTCTTGCTTCAGCAGAAGGAGAGAAGTAATGTTTGGAACCATAATCCAACATGATAAAAGGACTCATTCGTTGCATATCCAGACCGTATCGGCTTGGAATAAAATTATGCACTCTAAATCCATCACCTACAAAATGTACCTCTCCGGGAGGGTATATTAATTCGACTTTCTTTGTCATACTCATCTTTATTTTTGGAGAAAAAACCTACCACTAATCACTAAACCCTAAGAACTAATCACTTATTATCAGAGCCATTGCTTGATGAACAATATCTGCCTCAATAAAAGTTTCACCATAAGGAACAAATCCTAAACTTGCGTACAAGGGCATGACAGTTTGTTGGGAATGTAAATAGAAATAAGTGCACTCAGGATAAGTATTTCGAGCTTCTTGCAGGATATGCCGAACCATTTGACTGGCAAATCCTTTACCACGAGCATCTGCCAAAGTGGCAATTCGCTCGACTTTGATTCCTTTTTCGGTTTTACGAAAACGGCCTGTAGCCGCAGGTTTTCCATCCTCCAGAAGTAGGTAATGTTGGGCTTGTGCATCCAATTCATCAAATTCTTCTGAGGGCAAACAAGCTTGTTCTACAACAAATACTTTGATTCTAATATCAAAAACCTGGTGAATTTCCTCTAGTGATTTGGCTTGAATAATTTCAACCATCTTATTTTTCTTGTTTTCCGTAGGCCTCAATGATTTCACGAACTAAGCGGTGACGAACGACGTCAGAACCGTCTAATTCAACAAATGATATCCCTGCTATACCTTTTAATATATGTGCTGCTTCCCCCAATCCTGAAACCTGGTTTTTAGGTAAATCCACTTGAGATTTATCACCTGTTATGATAGTCTTTGATTGAATACCCATACGAGTTAAAAACATTTTCATCTGCATGGAAGTGGTATTCTGCGCCTCATCTAATAAAATGAATGCTTTATTCAAGGTGCGACCACGCATGTAGGCTAAAGGAGCAATTTCAATGGTTCGATTCTCAATATAAAATTTCAATTTCTCAGCAGGAATCATATCTTCCAATGCATCGTAAATTGGACGTAAATAAGGGTCAATTTTTTCCTTTAAATCTCCAGGTAAAAAACCCAGATTTTCTCCTGCTTCTACCGCAGGCCTGGTGATGATAATCTTTTTGACTTCTTTGTTTTTGAGCGCTTTGACAGCTAAAGCCACTGCCGTATATGTCTTACCGGTTCCCGCAGGGCCAATCGCAAAAACAATATCATTTTTACTAGCTGCTTCTACTAATTTTCGTTGATTGGGGGTTTTGACTTTAATGACTAAACCTTTGGTCCCAAAAAGCAACACGTCTTTATCTTCCACCCATGGAGTTTCATTTTCCTCTCCGGTGGGATTTAAGATCAAATCAATGTAGGCCTTCATGTGGTTGGCCGACAAAGAACTATGTTTTTCTAAATGCTTGATACATTGATTGACAATGGCCTCTACCAAAGAAATTTGATCATCTGAACCACGAACCGTAATTTGATCTCCGCGAGCAATGATTTTGGTCTGAGGAAAAGCTTCTGTCAATAAGGTTAAGTTGGAATTTGAGACTCCGAGAAAATCTACCAGAGACACATCCGTTAAGGCAATAATTTTTTCTAACAAGTATGAAAAAGTTAAGGTGAAAAATATTTACTAAAATAGAGAATAATTGAAATTTAATCGGCTGATTAGAATGATATTTTTATCAAAATATTGTAAAATTGTAGTCTATGGAATCAAACAATCCCTCATCAATTTCTAAAAAAGCAAATTCTGGCTATAATCGTACGAATCAACCAGCACGATTAAGTGATTTAGGCTTAGGAAAGCTTCCTCCACAAGCGCCTGAGCTAGAAGAAGCTTTGCTGGGAGCATTGATGTTGGAAAAGGAACCCTTGGCCAATGTTATTGAATTATTAAAACCTGAAACCTTTTATAAAGAGGCTCACCAAAAAATATTTCAGGCCATTCAAGGTTTATTTCAAGCTTCTCAACCTGTCGACTTACTAACAGTCAACAATTACCTCAAAATAAACGGAGATCTAGAGAAAGCAGGAGGCACGAGTTATTTAGCCCAATTAACATCTCGAGTAAGTTCAACCTCGAACGTTGAATTTCACGCTAGGATTATCATTGAGCAATACATCAAACGCCAATTGATTCATGTATCCTCAGAAATTCAGCGATTGGCTTATGAGGATACCACCGACGTATTTCAAATTTTGGATCGAATGGAACAAGAATTGTTTTCCATTGCCGAATCTAATATTCGAAAGAATTACGAGAGTATGTCGGACATTCTAAAGAAGGCCATTGATGAATTAGAGAAGAAACAAAAGCAAAAAAGTGGACTGACTGGAATTCCATCTGGTTTTACTGAATTAGACCGTCATACCTCAGGTTGGCAAAAACAGGAATTAATCATCATTGCGGCTCGTCCAGGTATGGGAAAAACCGCCTTTGTGGTTTCAGCTTGTAGAAATGCAGCCCTAGACTTTGGTCATGCTGTAGCCTTGTTCTCGCTGGAGATGAGTTCCATACAATTGGTGAATCGTATTGTATCTGCCGAAGCGGAGATTGAAGCTGAAAAGATAAGAAAAGGGAAATTGGAGCCACATGAATGGCAACAATTGCATACCAAGATTGATAAATTATTTCAAGCACCTATCTATATTGACGATACGCCCGCCTTATCCATTTTGGAATTAAGGGCCAAATGCCGTCGTTTGAAAGCTCAGAAAAACATTGAGCTGATTGTGATTGACTACTTACAATTAATGACAGGTGATACCTCTGGGAAAGGGGCAAGTGGTAACCGTGAACAAGAAATTGCTCAAATCTCTCGTGCTTTAAAACAACTGGCGAAAGAATTAGACGTACCAGTCATTGCTTTGTCACAGTTAAATCGTTCAACAGAAACGCGTGGTGGCAATAAAAAACCTCAACTTTCTGACCTTCGTGAATCAGGAGCCATTGAGCAAGATGCTGACCAGGTTATGTTTATCTATCGTCCGGAATACTATGGTATAACGACTGACGAGCAGGGTAATTCCATTGCAGGGATGGGAGAGATCATCATGGCTAAAAACCGTTCTGGTTCATTAGAAAATGTATGGTTGAAGTTCATAGGTAAGTTCACGAAATACTGCGACTTAGATTTTCAACCATTTGCTGATGGAAATGGCAACGGAGTGTTTAATTTAAGTGAATTAGGTGATACAGCCTCTCAATTTGAACAAGGAAATAGCGACGCAGTATTTAAAGGAAGCAAAATGAATTTGCCTCCAGCCGACTTTGATCCGCTAAACGAACCTTTCTAATTTTTTCTTAAACGTAAACGGACGATGTTTTCCACATGGTGGGTTTGGGGAAACATATCTACTGGGTGCACCACATCCACCTCATAGGCCTCATCTAACCATGCAATGTCACGTGCTTGGGTAGCTGGATTACAGCTTACATAAACGATTTTTTCTGGTCGAACCTGTAAAAGTTGACGCACTACATCTTCATCCATCCCAGCTCTTGGTGGATCCGTAATTACGACCTGAGGCTTACCATGTTGTTCTATAAATTCTTGGGTAAGTAGCTTTTTCATATCACCAGCAAAGAAAGAAGCTGTATCAATTTTATTTTGAATAGCATTCATGCGGGCATCTTCTACAGCCATTTCCACATACTCTAATCCAACCACTTTAGCCGCAAATTTGGCTAAAAACAAAGCAATGGTTCCAGTACCTGTATATAGGTCATAAACTAATTCATCTCCTTGTAAATCAGCATATTCACGAACCAATTGGTATAATCGAAGCGCTTGTTTGGCATTGGTTTGAAAAAAGGATTTTGGACCAATCTGAAAATGTAATTCCTCCATTTGTTCCTCGATAAATGGTTTTCCATGGAAGCATATAACTTCTAAATCATGAAAAGTGTCATTTCCTTTTTGGTTGACAACATAATTCAATGAAGTGATCATAGGGAATGTCACTTTCAAATAGTTCATGACTAAAGAAATCTCAGATTCAGTAGCATAAGCAAATTGGACTACCACCATCCATTCACCTGAGCTCGCATTTCGAATAATTAAATTGCGTAATGCGCCTTCTTGCTGATTTTTTAATTCATAAAATGAAATTCCATGGGCCTCAGCAAAATCACGTACTCCGTTTCGGATGGCATTGGAAGGATCTGGTTGCAAATAACAATGATCCACAGGAAGGATTTTATCAAAACGACCTGGCACGTGAAAACCTAAAGCATTCATGGAACCTAAGTCCTCTTTTCCTATTTCTTCGTTGGTAAGCCAACGAGAAGAAGAAAATGTGAATTCCAATTTATTTCGATAATAGTATTCCTCCTCTGAGCCTAAAATGGGCTGAAATTCAGGGAGTTTCACTTTAGCAATTCTTTCTAAATTATCTTTTACTTGTCGCTGTTTAAACGATAATTGGGCTTCATAGGAAACATGCTGCCATTTACAGCCACCACAAAAGCCGAAATGTTCGCAAGGAGACGCTGTTCTAAAAGGAGAGAGCGCTTGAATATTAATTGCCTGAGCTTGTTTAAATTTCTTTTTGGACTTGAGTATACGCAAATCGGCAATGTCACCTGGGGCAACAGTTCCTTGAACGAAGATGACTTCATCATTGACTTTAGCAATACATTTAGCTTCTGCAGCAAAATCAAGGATGGAAATTTGCTCTAAAACTTGAGGGATTTTATATTTTCTGGCGCTCATAATTAAATTCTAGCACAAAAATAGGGCTTTCATTTGGCTAGTCAATCAATTATGGGATAAAAGCTTAACTTTGAGTTCAAATTTTGTCTATGAAAAATAAAGTTGTCATCATCACAGGCGCTTCTTCCGGAATAGGAAAAGCATTGGCATTTGAATTTGGAAATAAAGGAGCGCAGGTAGTTATTACAGGCCGAAATGAAGCTAAGTTGCAAGAAGCTTGGAGCGAAATTTCAGCTTCCAATATTGCTTGCAAGGCCATCGTTTGCGATTCTAGCTCAGAGGAACAAACAAGGTCGATGATAAACGAAGTAGTGCAAGAATTTGGACGCATTGATATATTAATTAATAATGCAGGTATTTCCATGCGATCGATGTTTGAGGATGTAGATTTAAAGGTGATAAAACAACTCATGGACATCAATTTCTGGGGTACGGTTTATGCTACCCATGCAGCTTTACCCTACATTAAAGCTAGCAAAGGAGGCATTATTGGTATTTCATCCATAGCCGGTTACCGTGGATTACCTGTAAGAACGGGGTATTCGGCATCCAAGTTTGCCATGAATGGCTTTTTAGAGGCCTTAAGGACTGAATTATTAGAAACGGGCGTTCATGTACTAACGGCTTGCCCTGGATTTACCGCTTCCAATATTCGAAATACTTCTTTGAATTCTGAAGGTAAAATCACGGGAGATAGCATGCGTGATGAAGAAAAAATGATGTCAGCAGAAGAAGTTGCCCAACAAATTTATCAAGCCTATGAACAAAAGAAAAAGACCTTAGTATTAACCTTTCAAGGAAAATTGACGGTCTTTCTAAATAAGTGGATGAATGGTTTGATGGATCGGCTCGTGTATAATACCTTGAAAAAGGAGAAGGATAGTCCGCTGATATAATGTAGAATGAAGAATGAAGAATGTAGAATGTAGAATGTAGAATGAAGAATGAAGAATGAAGAATGTAGAATGTAGAATGTAGAATGTAGAATGAAAAATGAAGAATGAAA
Organism: Aquirufa sp. Wall-65K1; assembly: GCF_054558475.1. Lineage (NCBI taxonomy): Bacteria > Pseudomonadati > Bacteroidota > Cytophagia > Cytophagales > Flectobacillaceae > Aquirufa > Aquirufa sp. Wall-65K1. The sequence goes on from NZ_JBPXKD010000001.1 coordinate 441,875, forward strand.
AATGAAGAATGAAGAATGAAGAATGTAGAATGTAGAATGTAGAATGTAGAATGTAGAATGTAGAATGTAGAATGTAGAATGTAGAATCCACATTTAGTTAGCAACGCTAAATTTTTAATTTTTAATTCTTCATTCTACATTCTTCATTCTTCATTCTAAAATTAAAAGCCCTGCCCGACATCATCAAGCAGGGCAGTACAACCCTTTTAACTTACCACTCTATTTTTTATAGAGGCTTAACCTCTTAATTAAAACCAAAGATCACTGAGGAACTAATTCGGTAAATACGGCATCAAACTCCTTACTTTTTTGTTCAAAATAGGATGCCGCAAAATCAAACTCTTGCAGTAACATCAAGAAATAGTTCTTTTCAAAAACTAGAAATTTAGAAGTTTGTAAGGTCTCAGCCGAAAATGTGTGCTTTTTACCTTCTAATACCTCAGAAATTCCTAAAAAAATAGGATTAGCATGATAAATAATACCTTCAGGAGAGTTAAACGACTTTAAGGCGATTTCTCCGCCCTGAAAATAAAAAATAAATTCCGCTTTTTGACCTTGACGGAACAAAAATTCGTTAGCCAAATAGTTGATTTCTATTCCGCTAGCTAATACTTTACGTTCTGTCTCGATCATCTGATCCATACTTTTTTAAAATTTGTTTACGAAAGTATATTTACTCAGGAATTTATTTTATGACAATGCTCATGTTTTGTACTGCTTTTTATCATTAACAGAGCAATTTTTTCAAAGGACCTTTGAGAAAAGATTGTTTATATGATGGAAGAAAAAGTCCATACCACCCTGACATCCACAAATTGCTTCCACTGCGGAGAGCCATTTGTGGATGAAATCATCGAATTTGAAGAGAAAGAATTTTGTTGCCAAGGTTGTAAGAATGTGTATGAGCTCCTGAATGACCATGAATTAGGCAATTACTACACGTGTGATGTAAATCCGGGTATATCGCCCAGCAATCAAAACTTTGATTATTTAAATAAACCAGCCTTTCGAGATAAATTAATACAATTTTCCAATCAAGAAGTATCCAAAGTCAGTTTCAATTTACCCAGTATTCACTGCAGATCTTGTTTGTATTTATTAGAAAACCTACATAAGCTGAATGCAGGAATCATCAAAACTCAATTGAATTTTGGCAAAAAGGATTTAAGTATTTGGTTTAAAGAAAAAGAAATCAGTTTAGGGGATTTGGCTTCTTTATTGGCTAAAATCGGATATGAACCACTTTTATCTGAGGAATCGGAAGGAAAAGAAAAGAAAAAAAGACTTTCTCAACAAACACAACTTTTCATCAAGCTAGGTGTTGCGGGCTTCTGTGCTGGTAACATCATGCTATTTAGTTTTCCTGAATATTTAGGTATTGAGGACGGAAATCTTAAAAATCTGTTTGGTTACTTAAATTTAGTTCTAGGCTCAGTAGCCCTATTTTATTCCGGTTCAGATTATTTCAAAAACATTTGGGCCCATTTAAAATTAAAAAAGATGACCATAGAAATGCCTATACTTTTAGGTGTCTTAGTTGGTTATTCCCGAAGTGTTTATGAAATCTTAAGTCATACGGGAGCAGGCTATATGGATTCTGTTTCGGGTCTATTATTTTTCTTGTTGGTCGGCAAATGGTTTCAGCAAAAATCCTTTGATTTTTTATCCTTTGAAAGAAAATACACGTCCTATTTTCCTTTGGTGATTACCAAAATCATTCAAGGAAATGAAGAAACAGCACCTTTGAGCGAAATCCAAGTAGGAGATCGCCTTCGAATCCGAAATGAAGAAATCATCCCCGCTGATGCTATTTTAATGAAGGGTAAAAGCAACATGGATTATAGTTTTGTGACGGGTGAAAGCGAATGGATCCCTATTCAGTCGGGAAATTTAATTTACGCAGGAGGTAAACACCATGGTGAAATGATTGAAATTGAGGTCAAAAAAGACCTACAACAGAGTCATTTAACCCAATTATGGGAACAGCAAGCCTTCAAAGACCCTAGTTTCAAAATGGAAAATTGGGAGAACTTTGCTAATCAAGTAGGCGTCTATTTTACTATTGGATTAATTAGCTTGGCGACCATCGTAGCAGCCTATTGGATGCAGATTGATCCTAGCAAATGGCAAAACTCTGTCGTCAGTATTTTGGTTATTGCCTGTCCATGTGCACTAGCTATTTCCTATCCTTTTGCTTTAGGCCATGGCGTTCGGTGGCTATCTAAATTTAAATTTTATATAAAAGACATTCAAGCTTTAGAGCGTATGGCACAAGTAGATACCTTGGTTTTTGATAAAACGGGTACTTTAACTTTAGCCAAATCCGAAGCTCCTAAAAGTCACTTACAACGTGAATTAAGTGAGCAAGAATTAGATTTATTGTATTCCTTGTCGGTACAATCAACACATCCACTTTCTAGACGGCTTTGTGCTTATACCCAAAGTTTAGGTACAAGAAATTTGGTCAAATTAGCCGCTTTCCAAGAAATTCCTGGAAAAGGATTAGAGGCAAAATGGGGAAATATCACCCTAAAACTTGGCTCTGCAAAATTCTTAGGCATTCATGACAAGGCTCCACAAGATTTCTTTTCATCTGAATCACAATTATTTATTCAAATAGGAGAGGAGTCCTTGGGATTTTGGGACTTCCCATGGGAAAACAGAGATGGAGTAGAGTATATGCTAAGAAAACTACAACATCAGTACGATGTCTATTTAGTATCAGGGGATAAAGCCAGCCATGCCAGCAGTTTAAAAGATTGGTTTTCATCGGATGACCATATGAAATTTGAATGCAGTCCCATGGAAAAAATGGAATTTATTAGGGAATTACAAGCAAAAGGTAAAAAAGTGATGATGGTAGGTGATGGCCTAAATGATGCCGGAGCTTTACAGCAAGCACATGTTGGCGTAGCTGTTTCCGACGATCATTTACATTTTACACCAGCGAGTGATGCCATTTTACAAGGACAATCACTTAGTCGATTACCGGAATTTTTACAATTCGCTCATAAAGGGCTGAATTTAATCAAAATGAGTTTCCTTTTGTCCTTGGTTTATAATGCCATTGGATTAAGTTTTGCTATTCAGGGTAATTTATCACCTCTAGTAGCTGCCATTTTAATGCCTGTTAATTCAATTAGTATGTTGGTTATCGCAACATGGGGCATGAACCTATATGGTAAGCAAGTAAAAAGCAAATTGAAATCATATACAATGACCTACATTGCTGAGGAAAATCATATTTTAAGCCCTGATATAAAAAGAACTTTACAGCGTAGTATAGAGTATTAATAACTCTTTCTGCAATCCTTGTTCTCTAAATTTTGAATGCCATGGAAATAATGTACTTAATGATTTTTTTGAGTTTACTCATGGCCATCGGTTTCCTGATTGCGTTTATTTGGTTTGTGCGCACAGGACAGCAAGATGACCTCATTACTCCAGGGATGCGCATTCTAAACGATGAAAAAAAGACAATCAATTAATCTCAATTTAAACGCTTATGAAGTCACAAACGACTACTTTGGATCAATTCTCGTACGACAATAAAACCGTTCGGAATTTCGCCATTGCAACCATTATCTGGGGTATTGTTGGAATGCTCGTTGGGGTCATTATTGCCTCACAATTATTCGAACCTGCAATGAACGTAACTCAATACGGTACTTTTGGTCGTATACGTCCACTGCATACCAATGCGGTAATTTTTGCATTTGTAGGAAATGCCATCTTTGCAGGTGTCTATTATTCTCTCCAAAGGCTTTTAAAAGCACGTATGTTCAGTGATTTTCTTTCATCGTTCCACTTTTGGGGTTGGCAATTAATCATTGTAGCTGCGGCTATTACTTTACCATTAGGTATTACTACATCGCACGAATATGCGGAATTAGAATGGCCGATTGATATAGCTATTACCTTAGTTTGGGTAGCATTTGGTATCAACATGTTTGGAACCATTATCAAGCGTAGAGAGCGTCACTTATATGTAGCGATTTGGTTCTACATAGCCACCTTTGTAACCGTGGCTGTTTTGCACTTAACTAATTCGGTACAATTACCCATTTCCTTCTTAAAGAGCTATTATGTATATGCTGGAGTTCAAGATGCATTAATACAATGGTGGTATGGCCACAATGCGGTGGCATTCTTTTTAACTACGCCATTTTTAGGTTTAATGTATTATTTCCTTCCTAAAATGGCGAATCGTCCTGTGTATTCTTACCGATTATCAATTTTGCACTTCTGGGCATTGATATTCATCTATATCTGGGCTGGTCCACACCACTTACTTTATTCTAGCTTACCTGATTGGGCGCAATCTTTAGGTGTTGTATTTTCAATTATGTTGATTGCTCCATCTTGGGGTGGTATGATCAACGGATTATTGACATTGCGTGGTGCATGGGATCAAGTTCGTGAAAATACTATTTTGAAATTCATGGTAGTAGGTATTACTACTTACGGTATGGCGACATTTGAAGGTCCAATGTTAAGCTTAAAAAATGTCAATGCTATAGCCCACTTTACCGATTGGATCGTAGCGCACGTGCACGTAGGTGCTTTAGGATGGAATGGATTCTTGACTTTCGCGATGTTGTATTGGATGGTTCCACGTATTTTCCAAACTACTTTATTCTCTGAAAAATTAGTTAAAACACACTTTTGGATTGGTACATTAGGTATTGCATTTTATGCTATTCCGATGTACATCTCAGGATTCACTCAAGGAATGATGTGGAAACAGTTCACTCCAGAAGGAACTTTACAATATGGCAACTTCTTGGATACAACTTTGCAAATCATTCCTATGCACCAAATGCGTGCCTTAGGTGGTACTTTGTATTTAGTCGGTGCTATTTTGATGGCCTATAACTTGTTCAAAACAATGGCTCAAGGTTCACTTTTAGCCAATGAGCCAGCAGAAGCTGCTCCACTTGAGGTTATCGTTTCTGAAAAAGAAGTTAAAGGTTTACACTGGCATAGCTGGATTGAAAGAAGACCTATTCAATTATTGATAGGTTCATTGATCATGATCTTGATAGGTTCTTTGGTAGAATTAATTCCAACTTTTATGGTGAAATCCAATGTGCCTACCATTGCCGCAGTTCAACCATATACCTCTTTGGAGTTAGAAGGACGTGATATCTATATTCGTGAAGGTTGCGTAGGTTGCCATTCTCAATTGGTAAGACCATTCCGTAGCGAAACAGAACGATATGGCGAATTCTCAAAATCTGGTGAATTTGTCTATGATCACCCATTCTTATGGGGATCTAAAAGAACTGGTCCAGATTTACACCGTCAAGGAGGTAAGTACCCTGATTCTTGGCACTATCACCACATGCGGGAGCCAGCCTCCATGTCTCCAGGTTCTATCATGCCAGCATATGAGTGGTTGTATGAACAAAGCCTAAATACATCTCAAACTCAGGCTAAGTTACAAGCTATGAAAACGCTGGGTGTACCATATGATGATGTTCAAATCAAAAATGCCGTGAAAGACTTGGAAGCTCAATCCAAAGAGATTCAAGCACGTTTAGCTGAGGAAAAAATCAAAGTAGGTGCTGACAAAGAGATTATTGCTTTGATCGCTTATTTACAAAGATTAGGTACAGACATTTCTAAAAAATAAGGCCATGTTTAAGCAATTTATTTCCACCATACCAGGAGCAGATTCCTATATGATTTTCTCTTTATTGATATTCTTAGTATTCTTTGTGTTGGTAGGCGTCTATTTGTTCTGGATGGATAAAAAACATCTCGATAAAATGAGAAAAATGCCCCTAGAATAGGTCTAAAACATTTTTGATAACATTTATACATAACAATATGTTTAATTCATTCACAGAAATTTGGTTAATCAGCTTGATTCTATTAACAAGCATTTTGGTATTAATCGTAACAATGCAGCTTGCTTCTGCACTTAAGAAATTAACCTTAGATCCGACTAAACAGGAGGAAGAAGCATCTTTAAGCTGGTGGCAGAAATTTACTGGGTTAAAACCCTTGGAAAAGGAAAAAGATCTAGAAATGGAGCATCAATACGATGGAATTGTTGAATTAGATAATCCAACACCCCCATGGTTTATGTATTTGTTTTATATCACTATCTTATTTGGCGTGGTGTATTTATTCTATTACCACGTGGCCCAAGATGGCAACATTCAAGAGGCAGAATATAAATCAGAGGTGGCAGTAGCTGAAAAAGCCAGGGAGGAATACATGAAGAAGTTCGCTAATTCGGTGAATGAGGATAATGTTAAGGTAATTAGTGCCGCTAAAGATTTAACAGAAGGTGCTACTATTTATTCGACAAATTGTGTAGCTTGTCATGGTGATAAAGGTCAAGGAGGAGTGGGTCCTAATCTAACCGATGTGTACTGGATACATGGAGGAAGCATTAAAGACTTGTTTCATACCATCACCAATGGTGTTCCAGAAAAAGGGATGATTGCTTGGAATAAAACTTTAAATCCTATACAGATTCAGCAAGTATCTTCTTACATTTTAACTTTGCAGGGTACTAACCCTCCAGGGGCAAAAGAGCCACAAGGAACCGAGCTAAAATAGTAAACAAAACTCACCTATATGAAACAGAATGTTGGACGTACAGATCGGATTGCACGAATAGCTGCTGCGGTAGCTCTTAGTATCCTTACTTATGCAGGTATAATTCCAGAGAATTTAGCTGTAGTCGTATATGTAATTGCGGGCATTATTGCCTTGACAGGAATCGTTCGTTTTTGTCCCCTGTATAAACCATTTGGTATAAGTACTTGTAGAGAAAAGGCTCCATTTTAAGTTAAAAAGGTCCGGAAACGGACCTTCTTTTTTATGTCAAATATCAGTTTAGAAAATGATGATTATCGTAATCATCTATATAATCAAAGCAAAGATGGTAAACGTCTTTGGATATACCCAGGTAGAATTATAGGTAAATTATATCGCCTAAGAACGTATTTTTCCTACCTCTTGATGTTATTACTTTTTGGCCTTCCTTGGATAGAAAGAAAGGGGGAGCCTGTATTTTTATTCAATGTCATAGAGCGAAAATTCATCTTTTTTGGGGTTCCATTTTTTCCTCAAGATTTCCATTTAGTCGCTTTAGGCTTAGTGACTTCACTTATTTTCATCAGTTTATTTACTGTACTTTTTGGGAGAGTATGGTGTGGCTGGGCATGTCCACAAACCATTTTTATGGAAATGCTATTTCGTAAAATAGAATATTGGATCGATGGAGATGATAAAGCCCAAAAAAGATTAGATGCTGCGCCTTGGGATACAACTAAGATCATTAAGCGGGCAAGTAAACATACCTTATTTATCCTGTTGTCATTTGCCATTTCAAATACCTTTTTGATGTACCTCATGGGTAAAAAAGAATGGATTAAGTTGGTCACAGAACCTCCATTAGAACACTTGGCAGGATTGTTTGCCATTCTTTTGTTTACGGGTACTTTTTATTTTGTTTTTGCTAGATTCCGTGAATTAGTCTGTATCGTAGTTTGTCCATACGGCAGATTGCAAGGTGTTTTATTAGACAATAATTCCATATTGGTATCTTATGACCATCAACGCGGGGAACCAAGAGGGAAAATTCAAAAAGGAGTGGATCAGAGTCAGCAAGGAGATTGCATTGATTGCCACTGGTGTGTGCGTGTTTGTCCTACTGGTATCGATATTAGAAATGGGAGCAATCAACTGGAGTGTATAGGCTGTACTTCTTGTATTGATGCGTGTGATGAGGTTATGGAAAAAATCAATAAGCCTAAAAACTTAATTCGATATGATTCAGTCAATGGCATCAATGAAAAGAAAAAACTTAAATTCAATTTAAGGATTGGAGCATACAGTGGTGTCCTAGTTTTATTAATCTCCGCTATTGCATTTCTTTTGTTGACAAGAAGTCCATGGGAAACAACCTTATTGAGAACCCCAGGAATGACCTTCCAATTAGATGAAAAAAACAAGGAAGTGAGTAATTTGTATTCCATTGAGATTTTGAACAAATCACTGGATTTACAAAATTTACAATTCCAAATTGATGCTCCCATGCGCATACAATGGGTAGGAACTCCTCCCAACGGCATCGAACCAGGAAAAATGGTAAAGTCTGAGTTTTTTATCAAAGCGCCCTTGGGAGCTTGGAAAAGTAAAGACAAAGTTGAAATTCACATCTTGAATAAAGACGGAAAAAAAGAAACAATCAAAACTAGATTTATACAGCCTGATGAGTAATACAGAAAAAAAATCATTGAATTGGGGACATGCCATCATTGGCGTATTCATACTTTTTGGAGCGTTTATGGCCTATTTTTATGTCAATATGACCCATGAAACCATCGAATTAGTAGGGGATCACTATTATGAAGACGGACAAAAATTTCAAAAGAAAATAGATCAAAGAAAGGAAACGGAGCTATTGGATAAGAAAATCGAATTAGCCTTCAACCAAAGTAATAAAGAGGTAAAATTAAGTATACCTGCTGGGACACATGATATCAAAGTCAATTTCTTTAGACCATCCTCTGCCGCTCAAGACAAAGTATTTACCTTGAAAGCGCCAAAAGATAGCACCTGGACTATTTCTGGAGATTTTTTAGTAAAGGGGCCATGGAAAATCAGTTTAGAGTGGATGGTGGCTGATAAAACCTATTTAGATGATCATCGTATTTTAGTTCCTTAATGCAAACTTGGTACCTTAGCTGTTTACTTGGATTAGCTGGTAGCTGGCATTGCGTGGCTATGTGTGGCCCTATTATGCTGCATTTAAGGCAGAAAAACCAACAAGCGAATTTGAGTACAATCATCTATCAAGTTGGCCGCATAGTTACTTATACTATCCTAGGTTTATTGGTTGCAAGCATGGGTTCCATTTGGATTTTTCCGGCCTGGTGGCATTTTTATTATTTATTTGCGGGTTTGGTTTTAGTATTTCTTTCCACAGGAAAAATCAAGGACAGTTCATTTGATTTTTTGTACCGTTGGCTAGGTAAGCCATTGCAAAAGTCGGGGAGAGGAATGGGGATTACAGGTCATTTCTTGTTGGGAATGGGAAATGGTTTATTACCCTGTGGATTAGTGATCGGTGGTCTAAGCTTGGCATTAATACAACCAAGTCCGATATTGGGCGCTTGGACCATGTTTATTTTTGGATTAAGTACCATACCAGCCATAACAACGGCTATTTGGGGATTTCAATGGTTAGAAAAAAAGCAAGTAAAGCTCATGCATTATATCAAATACCTGAGCTGGGCTGTTGCCTTTTTACTATTGTTTCGAGGAGCGTGGGGAATAGGGATGAGCCATTCTAACTATTTGAAAAACTCTCCATTAAGCCCCATCATTTGTCATCCTTTTGGGCCTAATAACGCAAATTAGCCAGTTTATTAACATCTAACAAGGTCATTTCACTACCTCGAATTTCCAATAAACCTTCTTTTTTAAAATCACTTAGCGTACGAATAACCGTTTCGGTGGCTGTACCCACACGTGAGGCCAGATCTTCTCTAGAAAGTCGGATGACTACTGGACTAGTTAAATCATCACCGTAGGTTTTTGCCAACTCAACCAATGCCAGTGACACCCTCAAACGCAATGATTGATAAGCCATGGACACTAAAATTTTCTCATTTTTCATGAGATAAGTAGTTAATGCCTTCCTAAAGTAAATTTCTAAATGAATATTTTGCTTTAATAAATCCTTAAACTCAGTAGTAGAAATGCTTAGAATAACCGATTCTTCCAATGCCTCGGCTGTTTCCCGATAAGTTTGATTTTCTAGGATATCGACATAACCAAAAAACTCACCTTCTTTTATGAATGAGGTAATGAAATACTTTCCTTCTCGGTTGGTATGAAAGGTTTTAATCTTACCTTTTTCTAAAAAATATAGGCGAGATGGACTATCTCCTTCAGAATAAATACTTTGCTTTTTTTGTACATGGTGGGTTCTTTTTTCTCCACCAAAATGAGTAAAATCAAGAAAATCTAAGGCCCTTTGTGCCAGGGTAACCTCGGATTGTAATTCCGTATCAACTTGACTTTCTGACCGCTGAAGTGATTTCTTTTTTAAACGTGTTTCTATGGAACGCAACAATTCAACCTCTTGAAAAGGCTTCGTTAAAAAATCATCAGCACCCATTTCCATGCCTTTTCGCATATCCGAGCGGTCCGTCTTGGCGGTCAGGAAAATAAAGGGTACTTGGGATAATTGTTCGTGTTTGGAAAAAACTTGTAAAACTCCGAAGCCATCCAAATGCGGCATCATGATATCACATATTACTAAATCAGGCAGGTTTTGCTGAGCCATTCGAACTCCTTCTATACCATCCGCAGCAGTTTCCACCACATATCCTGATAATTCCAATAATTCTGCCGTGTTTTCACGGATATCATCACTGTCCTCGATAAGTAATATTTTATTCATCATGGTTTAATCTTGGTATTTCTATATGTAATTGGGTTCCTCGATTCAGTTCAGATTCTAAAGTCATTCGCCCATTAATTAATTCCAAATATCGATCAATCAAATGTAATCCTAAACCAGTTCCTGGAATAACTGTGGCATTGCTGCCTCTAAAAAAACGTTGAAATAAATGTTTTTTGTCCTCATCACTAATCCCAATTCCTTTGTCACTGATGGTTATTTTCAAAAGGTCATTCTCTTCTCTGACAATTAAATCAACATTTTCATTTGAAAACTTCAAAGCATTTGAGAGAGCGTTTAATAAAATTTTACGCAAAACAGATTCATCACTGACCCAAGTTTCAGAAGCATTAAAATCTAATATAATCTTTTGATTATTCTTTTTGTAAGAAATCAAATCTGATTTTATTTCTAAGAACAATGGTTCCAGTTCGATGGTGGATGCATGAATTTCTACATGGCCTGATTCCAGTTTCCCAACGGATAAAAATTCTTCTAAAATCATGGTTAAATGATTGACAGAAGCTTTGATGCGTCGAATATGCTGCTCCCTTTTTTCTTGTTCCTCAGCTTTTTGATACTTCTCAAGCAATGTGGCTGAACTAAGAATTGAAGTTAGGGGAGTCCTAAATTCATGCGATGCCATGGAAACGAAACGGGTTTTTAAATCTCCCAATTCCTTTTCTTTTTGCAAGGAATTTTCAAGTTCAATCGTATTGGCCTCTAACTGCTCTAGGGTATTTTGTAGGGCTTGAGTTCTCGCTTTTACTTCTTCTTCTAAGGTTTCATTTAACTGGTTAATCTCTTGATTCTTCAAAATCAACTCCATTTCCACTTTCCGTTTTAGGGTCACATCACTGATAAAAGCGATGTAAAACATTTGATCGTCTTCCTTAAAATGGCTTAAACTAATTTCTACGGGAAAAAGTGATTCGTCTTTTCTTTTGGCTTTTAAATCTAGGCCAACACCCATGGGGCGATCTTGCGGTTTTTCAGCATATTTAGCTTGATGCCCATGATGCCTAGATCGCAAATGATTGGGAATCAATATATCGATATTCTTACCTTTTAATTCATTTGGCGCATAACCAAACAATCGATCAGCAAAATTATTGGTCATGACTACATTACTCGATGAATCCGTTACCAGAATGCCAATTGCCGCTTCATTAAAGATGGCTTCATATTGAAATCTGGAAACAATAGATTGGGACATATTCGAGAAATTACCCTTCTAATTTACAAATTTTGCCTGCTTTAACAATGGAATTTAGGGATGATAAGCTGATTTCTGATGCTTTAATACATCGGCCAAATAAAAATGAACATCCTTAAATTTTCCCTCGGCATAGTTTTGGGCTTGATCAAAAAAATGAGGGGATTGAATATCACCGCTTTGCCCTCCCGCTAATAAAGATTTAGCCTTGATTTTTGGACCAAACTCCACCGCGCAAATGAAACTATTACCATTGACGCCATACCATTTTTTAGTATTAGCAAAGGGTTTGCTGTTATAGGAAGGTAACATTCCCCAAGTAGAAGAAGCAAATGGAACAGAGAAACTGGGTTTAGAATCATCAAAAGCCAATTCCACTTGGTTGCCAATGCGTTGTAGGCGATTGATATCTCCCCAAGCCACATTCCATGTTCCCCAATTCTTAATTAAATCATCGAGCACCGTATCCAATATTTGGCACATTTCTTCCTCCTTAGAGGATGATATATAGGCTTCGGCGCTTTTTATGAGATTAATTTCCCCTCCGAACATAGTTTTTCTTGGTATTCTTTGTAATATTTTTTGTCCCCACTGTATGGCTATGGTTTGAGCCACTGAACTCAATCTGGCCTGATAATCCCAGCGTTTTAAGGTATCAATAGCCAATTTAAATGGAGAATTAGCCGCCATATTTCTTTTTTCACCTGCCTTAACTAAAGCAGGAATAAGGAGTTCAAATGCAATAAGTTTACGATCATAGCCTAGACGAATTAAATCATCTAAATCAATTTTATCACGTGAAGAAAATAAGCGAACGGCATTACGGTCTCTGAAATTTTCAGCATCAGGGGCCATATAAACAGGATATTGAGATTTTTGGGGGCTTGAAACACCAGAAACAGTAAAGGGCGTTGAATTACAATTTTGAATCCAAGCACTGACTGGATCAATGGATTGAACAATCTCTTCCAAAGGATGTAAACCCTTCCAATCCAATGCCGATTTAGTACCATCTTGAACCAGTGACCAATCAATATCAGGCTGCCTTTTAGGAACAAAATTTCCATGCCAGTAGGCAATTCGTCCATTTTTTCCAGCATATACGGTATTATTGGAGGTATTGGCCCGCATTTTCATGACGTTTTGAAATTCTTCAAAACTTCTAGTTTTAGTTCTTGCCCAGCTTTGAATTAAACTTTTCATGGAGCGATTATAGGACCTAACAGAAATCCATTGTCCATTTCTTTCTGCCATAATAGGCCCTCGGTGATTGGAATATACTTGTATTGTTCGAGCGGGCTGTCCTTGGGCATTTAACACGATGTTTTTTACCTTCATAGGTAGCCATTTCCCGTCTAAGAGGTATTCTTTTCCTCCCTTGGCATCACGGGTTGTTTCGGCATAATTATCTGCTACGTCTACCTGGCTGGAAGTATGCATCCAACCTCCGTATGTATTAAAACCCTGGTAAACGAAGAATTGTCCCCAAGTAACAGCTCCGTAGACTTGTAATCCTTCTTCACTGTTTACATGTACTTCAGGTCTAAAATAAAAAGTAACGTGGGGATTAATATAAAATAGCGCATTTCCTGATTTTGATTTCGCAGGTCCAATGGCAAATCCATTCGATCCAGTCAAATCAGCCTCAGGATCCAAAGGATTCTTTTTAATATAACTCAATTTATTCCCTGATAGACCATAAAACTTGGCCACCTCGGCTTGATTGATACTACCAGTAGAAATAGCACCAATACTTCCATCAGTCCATAATAGGGGATACCAAGGTTCAAAATGTGTTAATAAGGCTGGTTTTACCTTGGGATGTTTGTATAAATAATAGTTGATGCCATCGGCATAGGCATTCAATAATTTTTTCAACCACATGGGGCTTTTGGCATAATCTTGCTTAGCTTCTTCCTGACTGATAATCAATCGAATATATAAATCGTTAGCTAATTCTTGAGCTCCAAATACTTCGGCTTTTCTTCCAAGTTTCTCAATGTAGTTCATTTCAACCCGCATGAAATCATCTTCACATTGAGCATACAATAAACCAAATACCGCGTCCGCATCGGATTTTCCATAAATATGTGGAACGCCATATTTATCACGGATAATGGTAACCCGTTTCGACTGGGCCTTCCATTGATTCACTTGATTAGGGGAGATTGATTGGGCATTTAAAAAGCCAAATCCAAGGAGGATCAAAGATAAAGTAGGTAAGATAATCCGCGATTTCATAGTGTTGATGTTGGTAAAACAAAAATACATTTTTTTCATGGGTAGCCTAAAAAAATTAACACTAGCCTTCCATTATCATTTTACATTCGATTATTTAAAGCGATTGGGTATAAATTATATGAATTTGTCTTTTTATGTTTGTAATTCTGATTGAAATATTTGCTTTCAAAAACCATCATATATAATGAAATTGAAATTTTTATATGCCCTTGGACTTGTTTCCATTCTTTCCTATTCCTGCAGTAATTCTTTAGAAAAAGACACTTACCGTGTCATCCTGGAAGATCAAGATAATTTGGCTGAAAAAGCTAAGTTGGCCAAGGAGAAATTACCTATAAAAATTGCCCCTGGTTTGCAAATTACCCGTTTTGCATCTGATTCATTAGCCCCAGATCCGGTAGCTATGGATATGGATGACAAAGGTGCGGTTTACATTACTCGTACTAATCGTGGGAAATATTCAGAATTTGATATCCGCGGTCATCGCGATTGGATGACCGAATCCATTGGATTTCAATCAGTGGCTGATAGAAAGGCCTTTTTGCATAAAACCTTTGCTCCTGAAAATTCATCCAAAAACGAATGGTTACCGGATTTAAACCAAGATGGAATTCATGATGTGAACGACTTGAAGGTGGAAAAAGAGGAGGTTTGGAAAATTGAGGATAAAAATGGAGATGGTCTAGCTGATCAGGCGACACGTGTTCATCAGGGTTTTCATGAAGAATATACGGACGTAGCTGGAGGTATTTTGGTGCGTAAAAAAGATGCCTTCATTGCGGTTGGACCTGATTTATGGCGTTTGAAAAACAATAAGAAAAATGGTCTCTTAACTGATCCCGTTTCTATCTCTACTGGTTATGCGGTTCATATTGGTTTCGGTGGACATGGGATGTCGGGGGTCATAGAAGGGCCTGATGGAAAAATATATTGGCAAATTGGTGACATTGGAGCCAACATCACTGCGGTAGACGGTAAGCAATATAAATACCCGAACTCCGGGGTAATCGTTCGTTCGAATCCAGACGGAAGTAATTTTGAGGTATTTGCTTCGGGATTACGCAATACCCACGAATTTGTTTTTGATCATTATGGAAATTTAATCAGTTCGGACAATGACGGCGATCATCCGGGTGAAAGTGAACGTTTAGTCCATATCGTGGAAGGTTCTGACGCAGGTTGGAGATCCAACTGGCAATATGGTAAATATACAGACCCCGGAAACAACCTATATAAGGTTTGGATGGATGAGAAATTATATGTTCCTCGTTGGAAAGGACAAGCTGCTTACATCATTCCTCCCATCAGAAATTACCACAACGGACCTACGGGAATGTTATTTAACCCAGGAACTGCTCTAGGTAAAAAATGGACAAATAAGTTCTTTTTGGTGGAGTTTGTTGGAAATCCTAATGCCTCTCACATCTGGTCATTTGACTTAAAACCGAAGGGGGCCTCTTTTGATTTCAATTCAGAACAAGATGTAGTTAGTGGAATTTTACCTACTGGTATGCGTTTTGGACCAGATGGAGCCTTGTACGCGGCTGACTGGGTAAATGGCTGGGATACTAAACAATATGGACGAGTTTGGAAGATTGACGTAGATGGCAACAACAATGATTTAGAAAAAGAAAGAGCTGAAACGAAACGATTGATTCAATTGGATTATGAGAAACAATCAGTGAATGCATTGTACGACCTTTTATTCTACCATGATTTGCGTATTCGCATGAAAGCTCAATTTGAATTAGCTAGAAGAGGAAATGCTTCAGTCGCTATTTTTCAAAAAGCAATTCAACAAAGAGAAAATCAATTAGCAAGAATTCATGCCATCTGGGGAATGGGCCAAATAGGTGCTAATGATGCTTCCGTGGGAAGTATGCTTGGAGAACAATTAAATGATCAAGATGAGGAGATTGTGGCTCAAGCGGCAAAGGTGTTAGGAGATATTTTCAATAAAAACCATGAGAATCGATTAATTCAATTAATAGATTCTAAAAACCCACGAGTTAGTTTCTTTGCTAGTCAGGCATTAGGTAGAATAAAATCAGAAAATGCTATTCCTGCTTTATTGAAGTTGATAGAGAAAAATAATGATGAGGATCACTACATCCGACATGCAGCGGTATTGGCATTATCTAGGATAGGAAAAGAAGAGCCAATCGTAGCATTAGCTAAATCCTCAAACACCGCTTTAAAAACAGCAGCAGTTTTAGTCCTTCGTCGTTTAGCTAGTCCACAGGTTGCTTTATTTTTGCAAGATTCAGATGAATACATTGCCACAGAAGCAGCTAGAGCCATCAATGATGATGAATCCATTCCTGCTGCATTACCTGCTTTAGCTGAGGCATTGAACAACAAAGCTTGGAAAGGTGAACCATTATTACGCAGAGCGATCAATGCTTGTTTACGCGTTGGAAGTAGCAAAGAAATTGATGCATTAATCAATTTCAGCGAACGCAATGATATTTCGGATGTCATTCGTGCAGAGGCCATCGCCACCTTAGGTTCTTGGGCGAATCCATCTGTTTTGGACCGCGTTGATGGTCGTCATAGGGGTGTTTTACAAAGAAATCCAGCTGATGTGGTTGGACGAATCCAACCAAAAATTGCGGCGTTTTTACGCAGTTCAAATCCAGAGGTATTAATAGCCACTGCGAAATTGTTATCTGAATTAAAAATTACAGATTTCAAAAGTGAACAAACTCAAATTTTCTTAAATCATGCCAATGCGAAAGTAAAAGCTGCACATTTAGGTTCTTTAGTTGCCTTGAAAGATGCCAATCTATCCTTGATTATACAAAAAGGAATGAACGATGCTGACCGAAGTGTTCGTGGAGCTTCCTTAGGATTTTTGGATAAAGTAGAGCTTTCGAAAAATCAATTATCTACGGTGGTTAATCCCATCATTGAAAAAGGTAGTGTAATTGAGCAGCAGCAGTTATTACAAAGTATTGGTAAAATGCCTGTGGATAAAACTGAAGATGTGTTAGCAGATTTAATCCAAAGGATGGTAAGCAATAAATTATCTAGCGAAATCCGTTTAGATTTAGTGGAAGCGGTAGAAGCGACTAAGTCTCAAATGCTTATTGCTAAGTTAGATGCTTTAAAAACGAAAGGTACATTAACGGATGAATTTAAAGATGCTTTATTTGGCGGCAGCATTCAAGCTGGATATTTCATTTTTTACCGAAACCAAACTGTTCAGTGTGTGCGTTGTCATAATGCTGGAGGAGAAGGGGGTATCGTAGGACCATCCTTAAAGGGTATTGGAGCTAAATTAAGTAGAGAACAAATTTTACAAGCATTAATCGAACCTAGTGCAAGAATTGCCCCTGGATACGGTACAATAAACTTGAAATTAACCGACGGAACCGAAGTAAGTGGAACCGTGATTTCTGAAACAGAGAGCATGATTCAGTTAAAAACTTCTGAGGCAGAACCTTTGAAAATTGCAATATCTCGGATTAAGTCCAGAGAGAATTTTCCATCCAGTATGCCACCTATGGGAAGCTTAATGAGCAAGAGAGAAATTAGAGATGTGGTAGAATTTTTATCATCTTTACGAAATTAAATATACATTTGTGCCGTTATAGGTTTATATGAAATTCAATCGTCACTACTTATTGTTCATCAGTATCTTCTTTTTCTTGGTTACGGCCTCGATGAAGCAGGTTATTGGTATAACACAAGAAAGTACTATTGATAATCATTTGAAGGTTAAAAAAACAGAGCAAAAAGAGCTTAGTTTTTTTAACCTTTTATTTGAAGAAGATCGAGATACTACCGAGGAAGATGATGAAGCTGAAAATGTTCTTTTTGACTTTTCAGGCCTTCCTATATCAGGACATTTCTCATTCAATAACCCGTATTCAGGGGCATTAAAATCTGTAGCTATTCCATCACAAATGGAAGATAGCTATTCATCCACTCCATTTTTCATACTTTTCAGGAATATTAGGCTGTAGGATTAATCTGTACGATTATCCTTTATTCAATTCGCCTTCTTGGATCATATCCAAAATTTCCCACTGCGCATTTATTTTTCTTTAAAGAATTGAGATTCAATTCTGGATTCTATTAGCCAAGAGAAATACATGCATCAACTGAAAAAAAATGAAAAATATAACATCTAACTTACCAAAAGATGGACTAGCAGGATTGAAAGAAAATTTCAGTTCTGATGCTGTGTCTGGGTTTATTGTATTTTTATTGGCATTGCCTTTAAGCTTAGGCATTGCAAAAGCATCTGAGTTCCCACCTTTGATGGGATTATTAACTGCCATCATTGGTGGTATTATTGTCAGTTTATTTTCTGGTTCAAGACTTACCATCAAAGGACCAGCAGCTGGACTGATTGTCATCATTGTTGGAGCCGTAGCGGATTTTGGAGGGGGAGAACAAGGCTGGCATTATGCCTTAGGGGCAATTGTCGTGGCAGGTATTATTCAAATTCTATTCGGAGTTTTCAAGTTGGGAAAACTAGTAGATTTCTTCCCACTTTCCGCCGTCCATGGTATGTTAGCTGCCATTGGGTTAATCATCATATTCAAGCAGATTCCTGTTTTATTGAATGTGAATCCCATTTTAGCTAAAGGTAAAAGTCCATTTGAATTAGCTGCTTCCATTCCTCAATTTATCATGAATTTAGATCGAAATGGAGCTATTGTAGGAATACTAAGTTTTATCATTATGATGACTTGGCAGAAATTACCTATTACTTTTTTACGTAAAATTCCTGCTGCCTTAATTGTATTGTGCATCGCCATTCCAGCTGAAATATTTTTAGACTTCAAACATACAGAGCCGGCATCTGCTTTGGTGAAAATTGGAAGCTTGATTGATAATATTCATGTCAATGTAGACTTTGCTGGATTCAACAATAAAATTGTATTTATCAAGTATGTCATCATGTTTGCTTTGGTAGGAACATTAGAATCATTATTGACTGTAAAGGCCATTGACATGCAGGATCCATATAAACGTAAATCCAATCCAAACAAGGATTTAATTGCTGTTGGAATAGGAAATACCTTAGCAGGAATTTTAGGCGGTTTACCGATGATTTCTGAAGTAGCGCGTAGTTCAGCCAATGTGAATAATGGAGCCAAAACTCGCTGGGCGAATTTCTTCCACGGATTATTTATTTTGGTTTTTGTGGTATTTGCCGCACCCATTATTGAACTTATTCCGAATGCCGCTTTAGCAGCTATGTTGGTTTCTGTGGGCATTAAATTAGCTCATCCCAAAGAGTTTATCCATATTTTCAACATTGGAAAAGGACAATTGGCCATCTTTTTAGTCACAATATTTTTCACTTTATATGAAGACTTATTGGTCGGAATTGGCGCAGGTATGTTGGTCAAAATACTGTTACATATAATGAACGGAGCCCCATTATCCAGCTTCTTCAAGGCCAATGTCGCTGTATCATTTAATGAGGATCAATATTTAGTAGAGGTAACTAGAGCTGCGGTTTTTACCAACTATATGGGCTTAAAAGCTAAATTAGATGCCATACCTCAAGGCATGCATGTCACCATGGATTTTAGTAATACACATTTGGTAGACCATTCTGTGATGGAAAATCTACATCACTTTGAAGCTGAATATCAAGCATCGGGAGGGACATTTACCATTATTGGTTTGGATGAACATACGCTACTTTCTGAACACAAATTGGCTGCTAGAAAAAAGAAACCAATCGTTTCATAATTTCATTTTGAGCTTTATCGCTCAATCAGCCAACATTTTTCAAATAAGCCGATGAGACTATTAAGCACATCGCTTTTATAAATTAAGGAAGATGACTACAACACATAAGGGATTTCATGTAGAGCATGTTCTTCATGAATTGAAACATTTTTTACCTGCACAGGCTCCTTTGATGGATTTTGTGCATCATAATACTTTACATGCCTTTCAACATTTACCTTTTCATGAGGCGCTGAGAAAGGCTCAAACTACACTCGGCTATCAGGTTTATCTTAGCATTGATGAATTTCGAAAACTGTATCATGAAAAACGTATTCATGATGATATATTGAATCGTGTCATTGAAAATAAAAAAGGCGCCAAAAAGACGAGTCAATGGAAGTATAAATTATTGCATCAAGAATTAGACAGTTTACCCCGTCCTAGAATTGGTGCATTGAGAGGTCAATGGAAGAACGTGTATAATATTGATTTGGATTCCATGGTTCATCCAAATTTATTTCGTTTGATTTCCAGTTATTTGGATCAAGGGATTTCTATTTGGCATTTCCCTATTCAAAACAAAAGTTTTTTAGAGGCCATCAAGGAATTAGAAAAAAAGAGCTGGGTCAGTCTTTTTAAAGGTCAAAGAGCTAAAAATATGCTCCTAGATGAGCATACAACCTTAGAGGACTTATTGAGTATTTTAGTAGGTTCTCATCCACATTTGTATGAACAATACCTTTTTGACCAGCAGTTTGCCCACCAGGGTTGGTCAGGAATGGTATCTACCGTGGAAGATTTACCACAATCCTTATTAGATCGAAGGCAAATTAGTCTACACGATTTAATCATGCTCGAGTGTTTGTTGGAAATTGATACCATTGATCATCTGTTAAACAAAGGATGGATAGGCTTGGGTAATACCTTGGAGCATCCACTTCCTTCCTTATTAGACCCAATTGAATATTCGGAGGTCATGGAAATTCTCTCCATTTTCCAAGAAGCATTTGAATGGACCTATTATGATCAGGTATTAGCAGGAATTCAACAGGGGGGAAGCCAATCGAAAAGTATCCATGAAAAAAGTTTTCAAGGATTATTTTGTATCGATGACCGAGAGTGTTCATTCCGAAGGTATTTGGAAGGCATAGATCCCCAATGTGAAACCTATGGAACGCCAGGATTCTTTAGTGTGGAATTCTTTTACCAACCCATTGGAGGTAAATTTTATTCCAAATTATGCCCAGCGCCCGTTACTCCGAAATACCTGATTAAAGAGATTGGCGATGAAAAGAAACGGGAAAAAGACCTGCATTTTTCCAAGCATAGCCATAATTTTTATACGGGCTGGATTATTTCTCAAACCTTAGGATTTTGGTCAGCCCTGAAATTATTTGCTAATATTTTCAAACCTAGTATGAGCCCGGCAACAGCCTCATCGCTGCGGCACATGGATAAATTTTCCCAATTACAAGTGGATTATGATGCCTTGTTTGAGCAAGAAAATGGCTTACAAATTGGCTTTAAAGTTGAGGAAATGGCCAATCGGGTAGAGGGTATGCTTAAAAGTATTGGGCTTGTCAAAAATTTTGCACCCATCGTTTATGCTGTTGGGCATGGAGCTAGTTCGGTTAATAATCCTCATTATGCAGCCTATGACTGTGGAGCTTGTTCAGGAAGAGCCGGGTCTGTGAATGCTCGTGTAGTCAGCAAAATGGCCAATAAGCCCGAGGTACGTGCTATTTTAAAAGAAAGGGGTATTGAAATTCCTGATAATACCATTTTTGTAGGCGCATTACACGACACCACTCGAGATGAGATTGTCTTTTATGATGATGAAATCAAAGATGAATACTACTTATCGTTACATGCCACTCATGTGAAGGTATTTGAAAATGCCTTAGATTTAAATGCCAAAGAACGATCTAGACGCTTTGAGTCCATCAATACAGAGCTTAGTCCCAAGGAGATTCATGAAAAAATTCGCTTACGCTCAGTTTCGTTATTTGAGCCACGCCCCGAATTAAATCATGCCACCAATGCATTATGTTTGGTAGGGAGAAGGGAACTTTCCAAGGGTCTTTTTCTAGATCGAAGATCCTTTCTCAACTCATTCGATTATCAAGTTGACCCAGAAGGGAACTATTTATTAAATATTTTAAAAGCGGCTGCTCCTGTTTGTGGCGGTATAAATTTAGAATACTATTTTTCAAGGGTGGATAGTGAAAAATTGGGTGCAGGAACCAAATTACCTCATAATGTCATGGGATTGTTTGGGGTCGCCAATGGTATCGATGGCGATTTGAGACCTGGTTTACCTTCTCAAATGACAGAGGTCCATGATCCGATACGATTATTGCTCATCGTTGAGCATTTTCCTGAGGTGGTATTACAAACCATTCAAAAATCGGCAGAAACCTATGAATGGTTTATTAACGATTGGGTGATCTTGGCTTCGGTTAATCCGGAAACAAAGGAAATTCAAGTATTTGAAAAAGGGCAATTCTATCCGTATCTACCGATAACTAAAAAACTAGATCACATTCGTGAATTAGAAGGTTTATTGGAAAGTAATCAAGAGAATTTTCCTGTGTATTTAATCCAACAAGACTAATATCATGCAAAATTACCTTCCCATATTTATTTTGATTCCTCTGGCAGGTTTTTTGATAAGCTTAGTCTTAGCCAAAAACGAAGAGAGGAAAATTTCCTTTACGGCCTTTGGAACTCTAGGAGTACAATTGGCTGCTGCCATTTTATTCGTTGTCAATTGGTTATTCTCAGGAGCTCCCGAATGGCAAATGAACAGTTGGATACTGTTTAAAAACAGTGACTATGTATTCCAGCTTGATTTTTTATTTGATTACATCACGAGTGTCTATCTAGTAGTAGGAGCTATACTTACCTTTTTGGTGACATTATATTCACGCTATTACTTACATCGTGAGCCTGGTTATAAACGTTTTTTTAATACCACCTTATTCTTTTATTTGGGATACAGCATCACCATTTTAGCAGGCAATATGGAAACCCTGTTTATTGGTTGGGAAATGCTAGGAATATCTTCTTTTCTCCTAATTTCCTTTTACCGAGAGCGGTATTTACCCGTTAAAAATGCTGTCAAGGTATTTTCCATTTACCGCATTGGTGATGTAGGAATCATATTAGCTATGTGGGCGAGCCATCATCTTTGGCATCAAAACATTACATTTTCGCAACTAAACAATGCGGAATTGGTCCATGAACATTTGCAAACGCATAGCTTTATCGGAGTTTTTATCTCTTTGATGATTTTAGTATCTGCAAGTGCCAAATCAGCTCAACTTCCTTTTTCATCTTGGTTACCTAGAGCTATGGAGGGGCCTACTCCCTCTAGTGCCATATTTTATGGGTCTTTATCGGTACACATTGGTGTCTTTTTAATGTTAAGAACTTTTCCATTTTGGGAACATCAAATTTCCATTCGCATCCTTATTGCCTGCATGGGATTAACTACCGCGGTGATAACCACGGGCATTGCCCGAGTACAATCTTCCGTTAAGAGTCAGATTGCCTACTCATCCATTGCCCAAATTGGTCTTATTTTCATTGAAATTTCCCTTGGATTTGAAAAATTAGCCTTATTTCATTTTGCAGGGAATGCATTTTTGAGAACCTACCAGTTATTGGTTTCTCCTTCTGTGGTTAGTTACTTGATTCGGGAACAATTCTACCATTTTGAACCCAAGGATAAAACGGTGGAAAATTCCTTTCCAGAGAAAATCCAAAATACCTTATACCTGCTTTGTCTAAAGGAATGGAATTTGGATTCCATGATGTACCAATACTTATGGAATCCCATGAAATGGGCAGGAAACAAACTTAATTTCCTTACGGTGAAAAGATTGATCGGTATTTTTGTTCCTATTTTACTGGTCATCTTTATCATCAAGCAAGGGAATTATTTTAACCAAGATTGGACGCGTTATATGCCCCTAATTCTCGGAAGCTTAGGATTAATCTTTGTTTTTAAGTCATTCACGCAAAGAAGAAGCCTACGCTTAAGTTGGATTTTGGTCATTATCAACCACATCACCATTGCTTTAGCTATTTCGTTTAATGAAAGTTATGATAGTAAAGAAACATGGATTTATTTAAGTGGTATTTTACTAGCTGGATTAATTGGTTATGCATGCATCATGCGACTATTCCGTTTGGAGGGGAAAATACTTTTAAACCGTTTTCATGGATTATCTGAGGAACATCCAAAAATTGCCTTGGTCTTTTTATTGGCTTGCCTTGGATTAACGGGTTTTCCTATTACACCTAACTTTATCGGAGAGGATGTTATATTTTCCCACATCCACGAAGATCAATTTGCTCTGGCAGGGGTAATTTCCTTAAGTTTTATTTTAGATGGCCTTTCTATCATGCGTATCTATGCAAGGATATTTATGGGGCCTAATTCCAAAACACATACTGAATTTTCTAACCGCTATTTTTAATCCAAATCCAAGTATTCCGTGTCACAGAGCGAACCCTCCGGGTTCGCTTTTTTTATTGAAAAATAGTAAGATAGAATTGAACAATTTCAAAATATGAATATCTTTAAGTTTACATTCTAATACATCGTTTATGAAGGTCATTAAAGCAAATCCAAAGGTCATTTGGATGCTTTTTGTTTTGTTACATCCTATTTTATGCCAAGGGCAATCCATTGAATCCTGGATTTCCTTTCCTGGAAATAAACAGATGTTTCAAAAAATGCCTAAGCTAGCATGGAAATCAGCAAGTAGTTCAAAACAGAATGAATCTGTGGTAATAGATCCACAATCTCTTGATCAAACTTTAGATGGATTTGGATATACATTAACAGGCGGAAGTGCACATTTAATACAAGCGCTTGATGCCCAAACCAAAAAAAATCTTTTACGAGAATTATTTGGAAATAAGCCTCAACAATTGAATTTGTCGGTTATAAGGATAAGTATCGGCGCCTCTGATATGGATGAAAAAGTATTTTCATACGATGATTTAAGCCATGAAAAAGAAGATATTTCCCTTAAGCATTTTAGTCTGCAAGAAGATCAAAAAGCTCTCATACCACTTTTAAAAGAAATCTTACAAATAAATCCCAAGATCAAGCTATTCGCCACACCCTGGAGCCCACCAACCTGGATGAAAGATAATAAGGACTCAAAAGGGGGTAAATTATTAGTAACCTACTATGATGTTTATGCCCGTTATTTCGTCAAATACATCCAGGAAATGAAGAAATTAGGCATTTCTATTTACGCAATTAGCCCCCAAAATGAGCCTTTGCATCCCGGAAATAATCCTAGCTTATCCATGAGCGCAGAAGAACAATTAGTGTTTATCCGAGATTATTTAGGTCCACAATTTCAAAAAAATGGCCTAGCTACTAAAATCATTTGCTATGATCATAATTGCGATAAACCAGAATACCCCATTCATATATTAAATGATCCTCAAGCTCGTAAATACGTAGACGGTTCTGCCTTTCATTTATACAATGGAGATATTAGTGCATTAGCACAGGTAAGGACAAAGCATTCAGATAAAAATCTCTATTTCACTGAACAATGGACCGGAGTGAAAGGTGAATTTTATGGAGATTTTATGTGGCATATGAAAAACGTAGTTATTGGATCACTGAACCAAGGTTCTAAAACAGCTTTAGAATGGAATTTAGCCAATGACCAAAACATAGGACCCCATAGTCCAGGAGGATGTACCGAGTGTTTGGGAGCTTTAACCATATACCAAGGCGTTCAGCGAAATGTGGCTTATTATATTTTAGCTCAAGCATCACAGTTTTTACCAGCAGGTTCTAAACGAATCCGTTTAAATTCCCCGTCTAAATTATCCATGGTAGCATTTCTTAGACCGGATAAAAAAATCTGTATATTGGTCCAAAATGAGATGAAAGAAAATCAACGATTACCTATTCAATATCAACATAAAACCATTGATCTTTCAATTCCAGGATCATCGGTATCAACTTTTTTATTCTAGCTATGAAAACATTTAACATTAATCGAAGACATTTTTTAAAAGGTGCCACTGCCAGTTTAGCCTTGTCTCAATTCGGTGCTTATGGCCTTGATTTAATTCATCCAGACAAACCATTAAGGGTTGCCTTAATTGGCACAGGTTGGTACGGGAAAAGTGATTTATTCAGACTCATTCAAGTAGTTCCGGTAGAAGTAGTGGCACTATGCGATGTCGACAAAAATCAATTAAACCAAGCCGGTAAATTAGTCAGTGAAAGACAAAAATCAGGTAAAGTTCCCCGTCTATATGGTGATTATAGAAAGCTGTTAAGTGAAAACGAATTGGATATTGTTTTGGTCGGTAGTCCTGACCATTGGCATCCCTTACAAATGATTGACGCTGTTAAGGCAGGAGCACACGTATATGTGCAGAAACCAATATCTGTGGATGTATTAGAAGGAGAGGCGATGGTTGCTGCAGCCCGCAAATATGGTAAAGTGGTTCAGGTGGGAACTCAAAGAAAAAGCACTCCCCATTTAATCCACGCCAAAAAAGAAATCATTGATAAAGGCCTTTTAGGTAAGGTAGCTCATGTGGAAATGTATTGCTATTACCACATGAGAAATAATGGGAATCCCCCAGTTCAGGCTGTTCCAGATTATTTTGACTATGATATGTGGACAGGACCTGCTCCTATGAGACCATATGACGGAAGCCCACACATCCGTTGGTGGAGAACTTTCAAAGAATATGGCAATGGCATCATGGGTGATATGTGTATCCACATGTTTGATACTGCTCGCTGGATGCTGGATTTAGGCTGGCCAAAACGGATTAGTTCCCAAGGAGGTATCTATGTTCAAAAAGAGGGCAAATCGAATATATCTGATACCCAATCGGCGGTATTTGAATATGATGGTTTAAACTGTGTATGGCAGCACCGTACTTGGGGTACGCCAAACGATCCAGAATATCCATGGGGATTAACCATTTATGGCGAAAAAGGAACTCTGCGAGCTAGCACCATGAAATATGACTTTACTCCAACAGATTCTAAGCAAAAAAGCTTACACATGGATGTGGTCTATGAAAAAGAAAAATATCCAGAGGATCTAACTGAAGAACGTATTGAGCTCAATGCTGCCCCAGCCACTCGTTTACATATGCTGGATTTTATAGCTGCTATTGATAAAAAATCTAAACCGATAGCGGATATAGGGGAAGGCCATATTTCAACAGCTAGTTGTTTATTAGCCAATGTTTCTATGGAATTAGGTGGCAGACCAGTTATTTATGACCCAAGTGCCAAAATTATTGTCAATGATCCACAAGCCACTGCATTATTGGCAAGACCTTACCGTGGGCCATGGAATAGAAATATGTTGAAATCATAAATTTATCTTACATGAAAAAGATTTTATATTCCGCTGTTTTATTGCTAGCCAGTTTTGTCAGTCGAGCGGATGTTCAATTACCTGCAATCATTGGAGACCACATGGTCTTACAACAAAAAAGTAAAGTGACTCTTTGGGGATGGACTACTAGTCCTACAGAGACCGTTAAAATAAATGTAGATTGGGATACCACCCACTTTAAAACCAAAGCCGTTTTAGGGAAGTGGAGCATTCAAATCCCTACACCAGCAGCGGGAGGAAACCATCAAATAGAGTTTCAAGGAAGCAAAAACACCATCAAAATTTCAGATGTGGTATTTGGTGAAGTTTGGGTATTTTCCGGCCAAAGTAATATGGAATGGAGTGGCGATCAAAACCTCCAAGAAACCTTGGATGAAATGCCCAATGCAGTCAATAAGGACATTCGCTTTTTCTACATTCCTAAGGCGACCTCATCTTATCCCCAAGAAGATATAAGAGCACACTGGGTGGTTTGTAATCCCGAAGCCATGAAATCATTCTCTGCCATAGGCTATTTTTTTGGTAAGGAATTAAATCAAAAGTTAGGAGTACCCATGGGACTTATAAATTCCAATTGGGGAGGAACACCTGCTGAAGTATGGACACCGGAGGATGTACTAGCTAAAAAAAGTAATTTATGGGAAGCAGCTAAGCAATTGAGGCCCAATGCATTTTGGTCTGTATATCCTGGCTTAAATTATAATGCCATGATAGCGCCCATCACCCAATACACCATAGCAGGTGCATTGTGGTATCAAGGCGAAAGTAATGTGGGTCAATACAAAACCTATGCTGAATTAATGGAAACCATGATTGGCTCTTGGAGAGCTGCTTTCAAGAATAATTTTCCTTTTTATTTTGCACAAATTGCCCCTTACTCCAAGTACGGTGAGAATAACTTTGGTGCCAAATTGAGAGAAGCGCAAACTAAAAATTTGGCCATTGAAAAAACGGCCATGGTGGTGCTGAGTGATTTAGTTCCGGATGTAAGTAACATCCATCCAACTAAAAAGGTAGAAGTCGCACATCGTTTTGCTAGTTTGGCCTTGGTGAAAAATTATGGTCAAGAGGCCGGTCCAATCTTTTATCCTAAATATGACAGACATCGGGTAGAGAAAGGCAAAATCCGCATCTATTTTAGAGAATTAAATGGCAAATTAGTAGCTAAGGATGGTGATCCATCCCATTTAATGATTGCAGGAGAGGACCAGAAATTTTATCCAGCTCAAGGGAAAATCGATGGAAATACACTTTTGGTTTCTGCTCCAGAAGTTCCCAATCCAGTTGCTGTACGCTATTCTTTTAGCAACGACGCCATCCCTAATTTATTCAGCAGAGAAGGATTACCAGTCAATCTTTTCCGTACCGATAATTGGGATAATTAATCCAAACATACATAGCCTACCATCATTCCATGAAAAAACTAATTCTTTGCCTATTAGCCATAAGTAGTTTTCCCAGTTTTGCTCAACGTAGCAATGCTCAATTATATGAAGATTTACAATCTATCCAAGTGTTAGGAACCGTATTACACGTAGCCGCACACCCGGATGATGAGAGTACCCATATGCTGACATGGTTTGCTCAAGAGCAACATTGGGAAGCTAATTATTTCTCTTGTACAAGAGGTGATGGAGGTCAAAATTTGATTGGTGATGAACAAGGTGTACCCTTAGGTTTATTAAGAACCCAAGAATTGCTCGCAGCTCGTAGAATTGATGGAGCACATCAATATTTCTCACAGGCCTTAGATTTTGGATTTTCTAAATCCACTGATGAAGCACTTAGTACCTGGAATCATGATTTAATATTATCCAATCTAGTCTGGGTTATTCGAAAATTACAACCCGATATCATTTTCACTAGGTTTCCTCCAGATTCACGAGCTGGCCATGGCCATCATTCAGCTTCTGCGGCCTTAGCCATAGAGGCCTATGCAGCAGCTGCAGACCCTAAACGCTTTCCCGAACAATTAAGTCGAGGAGTACAAACTTGGCAAGCGAAACGTTTACTTTGGAATACTTTTCGTTTTCCAGGATCGGCAAATAATACCATCAACGAAAATCAATTTAAAATTCAAATTGGTAATTACCTTCCAGCTCTGGGAGTAAGTACAGGTGAGTTGGCGGCCTTAAGCAGAAGTCAGCACAAATGCCAAGGATTTGGATTTGCAGCTGATCGAGGTTTAAGCACGGAGTATTTTGAAACATTAGCAGGAGAGGCCCCTAAGCAATATTTATGGGATGGTATTTCCACTTCTTGGTCCAGAATACCAGGTTCCGAATCTGTGGAAGCTCAATTAAAAGAAATCATTCAAAATTACCAATGGGAAAAGCCTTATGCTAGCGTCAAGGCGATGATTGCCTTAAAAAAATCCATTGAGGCATTACCCAAATCCAGCTATCAACAAAAAAAATGGGTACAAGTCAATGATTGGATTTTAAAGGCTGCTGCTCTATATGTTTCTGGAACAACCCAGCAAAGCACCATTGCTACCGGAGATACGTTAAATTTTAAAACAGAAATCATTTTAAGAAGCCCTTTGAACTTGGAAAATGTACAGGTAAAAATACTTCAAAAAGATACCACTTTTACTGGTAAAATTAATACTTCGAGAAAGCTCACCTGGAATTCTAAAATTCCTGTAAATCAAGCATATACCCAACCTTATTGGTTACAAAAAGCACGAAATTTAGGGAATTTTGTTGTGGAAGATGCGCTTAAAATTGGACAAGCCGATGTGGACCCAGCTGTGAGTGTTCAAGTAAGTTTTCAGTTAGAGGGAGAAAGATTTCAAATTGAAAAAGCGGTTCAACAAATGTTTGTAGATCCTGTGAAAGGAGAAATTTATCAGCCCATTGCCATTACACCTAAATCGGTGTTTTCTTTAAGTTCTCAAGTACTGTTATTACCAAGTGGATCTAAGACAAGTAAAAGTACTTTGGTAAATATTACTGCCATGTCGGCTATTAGTCCGGGTAGCGTTCAAATTAAAAATGAATTAGGTGAAACCCTGGCTCAAATTTCCTTAGAAAAAGGGCTAAAAAAAGGAGAAAAAAGATCTTTTGGTATAACTTTTCAAGAAAGTGACTTAAAAAAGATGGGCAAAATTCACCATCAATTGTCCTTGGCTTATACCACTGAAAAAGGGAATTGGATAGATTCATTGGAGCTACATACCATTGAATACCCCCATATTCCTACCCAGCGATACTTCACTGGGGTAGGTTTGGATATCATTCACAGTCCCATCGTGGCCAAAGGTAAACGAGTGGCTTATATAAAAGGAGCTGGAGATAAAGTTCCAGAGGCTTTAAATCAGATGGGTTACCAGGTCGACTTCCTGAAAGAGAGTGATTTGAAATTTGAATTGTTAAAGAAATATGATGCCATTGTAACGGGAATTAGAGCGTATAATACAGAGGATTATTTAGGAAATGCTCATCCAGAATTAATGAAGTATGTCGATAATGGAGGAAATTATGTGGTTCAATACAATACTGCTAGTTTTTTAGGTCCCATGAAATCTCAAATGGCACCATATCCATTTCAAGTTGGACGTAGTAGAATTACAAGAGAAAATGCTCAACCTGAATTTTTAATAGCCAGTCATTCCGTTTTCAATCAACCCAATAAAATTACGGTAGATGATTTTCAAGATTGGGTACAAGAACGCAGCATATACCTTGGTGAATCATCGGATCCACATGTTGAGTTCCCATTGGGTTTCATGGATCCTGGTGAAAAAATGGAAAAGGGAAATATTGCTGTTGCTCCTTATGGCAAAGGCCGATTCATTTATACTGGCTTAGTATTTTTCCGAGAATTACCCGCAGGTGTACCTGGAGCTTATCGCTTATTTGCCAACTTAATCAGTAACCCCAATAGTAAATGAAATTACGTATTCTAGGTTTAGTTTGTTTTATATATGTATGGATTGTTCAGGAAAATGTAAGTGCGCAAACTTATTCTTTCCCCATCATAAGAACGGAAAAAATTCAAATAGCGAGGGATTCCTATGGAGTCCCTCATATTTTTGCACCCACTGATGCCGAGGTGGCTTATGGGCTGGCCTGGGCACATGCAGAAGATGATTTCAAAACCATACAAACTTTAATTTTAACGGGAAAAGGTAAATTAGGGACCTACCTTGGAAAAAAAGGAGCGCCCGTGGATTATGTATTCGGACTACTTCAAACAAAGAAATTGGTAGAAGAACAAATTAGCTCCATGGATCCCCGATTCATTTTATTGATCAAAGGATACCTGCTGGGTTTACAAGCATATGCCGATGCTCATCCCAAAGAAATTTTAAATAAACATGTTTTTCCAATAAATGTAGAAGAATATTTATCAACCACGGTATTTTCAGTAGCCGTGTTTTGTGGTGTAGAAAGAACCTTACCTAAACTATTGAATGGCAGCATTGCCAACTTACCCGGATTTACGGGTGAAGGAAGTAATTCTTTTGCCATTCATTCCTCCAAATCAGAAAGTGGAGAAAATATGTTGGTGATCAATGCGCATCAACCGATAGAAGGTGCCACAGCCTTCTATGAAGCTCATCTTCAAAGTGAGGAAGGTTGGAATATGCTTGGAGGCTTATTTCCCGGAGCTCCTTTGATTTTTCACGGAACCAGCCCTAATTTAGCCTGGGCCCACACGGTTAATTTCCAAGATAAGATTGATGTCTATCAATTGAAGACAGATGCCAAGCATCCCAACATGTATCAAGTGGATGGAGAATGGTTGCCTTTAGAAAAAAGAAAAATCAAATTAAAAATTAAAGGATTGCCCATAAGTATTTCAAAAATGGCCTATCGCTCTATTTATGGCCCAACGGTTAAAAGTCCCCAAGGAGCTTATTTTTCTATGCGTTTGCCTTCATTGATGGATGCCAAAGCATTAGAACAATGGTATCACATGAATCGGGCTAACAATTTTACTGAATTCAAGAATGCTTTGGAAGAGAATCATTTGGCCATGTTTAACATATTATATGCAGATAAAGACAGCCATATATTCTATGTTTCCAATGGTAAAATACCTTTCCGAAATCCAGATAAACAATACAATTGGTCATCCACCATTCCAGGAAATACCCGAGCTAGTTTATGGACCTCTTTTAAACCCTTTTCAGCATTACCACAATACCATAATCCCAAAAGTGGCTATTTGTTTAATACCAACCACTCCCCATTTTTAGCCACGGCGGAACAGGAAAACTTGAATCCCAAAGATTTTGATTCAAATGACGGATATGAACTTTATCATAATAACCGAAGCGCCCGAGCTAAGGAATTATTGGAAGGAGAAGAAAAAATCAGTTATGAAGAATTAAAACGTATCAAATTTGACCGCCAATTACCTAAGAAAATTTTATTTCCTTATGGTTATGCAGCTGATTCTTTGTTTTTATTAGATGCTTCAAAATACCCTCATATCAAACCTTTGGTAGAAAAATTACAAGCTTGGGATCATGTGGCCGCACCAGAAAGCCAAGGAGCTTTGATTTATTTGATGGCATATTACCATGTTCCTAAAATTATGGCCGGTCGACAAGATCAAAAATTGACTTCCAAGGAAGCAGTGCAAGTTTTTGAGTATATTCAAAAGACACTAATTCAACATTTTAAACGTACTGATGTAAACTTAGGGGATGTACAACGACTGGTTAGAGGAAAGGAAAATTGGCCACAGGGTGGAATGCCAGATGTTTTAGCAGCTGTAATGTCCGTGGAAATGGAGGGTGGAAAAAGACGAATGAATAGTGGAGATGCCTATATACAATTTGTCAAATTCCCGAAAGATGGAGGATTACCTTTCATCGAATCAGTCAATACCTTTGGAGCCAGTTCAAACGCAGATAGTCCGCATTTTGCAGACCAAAGACCGCTATATCAAGCACAGAAAGTAAAACGCATGAGCCTAGACAAGAAAGAAGTTTTGGAACAAGCGAAGAGGGTGTATCATCCGGAGTAAATGAAGAATGGAGAATGAAGAATTTAGAATGGGTAATGAAGAATGGGAAAGTTTTACTACCAACTAATTGTACATTCTTCATTCTACATTCTACATTGATTAAGGTTTGTAAGTATAAAACCCTTCTCCCGATTTTTGGCCTAGTTTACCAGCATCAATATAAGTCTTTAATAGTGCCGCAAATGCCTTAGAATTAGCATCGGGTAATTGATGCGTTACGTGCCAAGCTGTATCTAGTCCAATCGAGTCTAAGATGGCAAAAGGTCCCATGGGTACATGAAAATTAACCATCCAAGATTTATCAATATCTTCTATCGAAGCCACCTCATTAACTAATAATTTTCCTGCGGCACCCAAAAAAGACAGCAGCATGACATTAAAAATATAGCCGTGGTTTTCTTTTTTGACTAACACAGGAACTTGATTAAGCCTCCGCCCAAATTCCTCTAAGACGGAGATTAACGCTGTATCTGTGCCAGGATGAGGCATGATGTCCACAATTCTTGAATAAAAAACATCATGAAAATGAAAAGCACAAAAGCGGGCAGGTCGGCCCGTAAAAGAGGCCAAAGAGGAGGGAAGGAGATAAGACGTATTGGTAGTAAAGATGGTTTTTTCGGGGGCTATTTGGCCCATTCTTTCCCAAACTTTTTGCTTGATAGATAAATCCTCTGTTACTGATTCAGAAATAATATCAGCAGAAGCTACAGCCTCCTCATCATCCAATGTGTAGCTTAATCGAGCAAGAGCCAACTGAATAGCTTCGGTTGAATAAATTTTACTGGACACCAAACCTTCGGCAATCTTGTCTATCATCTTCTTGGACAATTGAAATGAAGCCTCATGGACATCATAGATTTTAACCTCAAAGCCTGATAAAGCTGCTTGAAAGCCAATGCGGCTACCCAAGGTTCCAGCACCTAAAATACATACTTGTTGGATTTCCATATTAAATTCGATGAGTTAAGATACTTTGAACAGCTAATTTCCCACATGCTTTAACCACATGGATTAAGGCAGCAAATCGTGGATCTGGTGCAAAACCTTGCACATGTCTTTGGTAGATTTGTTGGGCTATCACACCTACCTTAAATAAACCAAAAGCATAGTAAAAATGGATATTATCTACCTTCAAGGAACTATGCTGAGCATAATAATCAATGACTTGTTGCCGAGTAAAATTTCCCTCTGTATAGGACAAATTAAACATTTTTAAAATTTCGGGATCCTGAGCCTCCGCCCAATAGGCTAAAACTGTTCCTAAATCCATTAAGGGATCACCCACGGTAGCCATTTCCCAATCAAGTACTGCTTTGATTTCTGGATTTTCAAAACTGCTTAGGACCAAATTATCGTATTTAAAATCATTGTGGATAAATCCTACCTGTTCTTCCTTGGGCAAATGTTGTTTCAACCAATCAGCAAGATGATTCATATCTAAAATCTCCTCCGTCATTGCCTTTTCATAACGCTCTGCCCATCCATGAACCTGCCTTGAAACAAATCCCTCAGGTTTACCCAAAAGTCCTAAACCTGACTTTTCTAGTTCCAACTGGTGTAATTCAATTAAAACATCTAAAGAATGAGCCGATAGTTTTTGAAAAAAAGAGGGAGCCAAATCTAAACCCTCAGGCATTTTATTTCTTAAAATGGGCCCTTCGACATGTTCCATAATAAAAAATGGAGCATCCCAAATTCCTTCATCTTCACAACATAAAATGGGTCTAGGGATTTTCTGATAACCCGCCCTTTGCAATCCTTCCAAAATCCTAAATTCACGCACCATATCATGTGCCTTGGAAATTTTCTTTCCTAATGGTGGCCTCCTCAGAACCCATTTTTTACCTTGAGCTTCGATTCCAAAGGTCAAATTGGAAAACCCACCTTTAAATGGTTTTATTTGAAAATCAGATGCAGGAACATGTAAATGTTCCGATAAATAGGCTAATAAGGATGCACGCTGTAAATCAATCATCGATTGGCATAGGATTGAATAATTCTTTTGGCTAACACTGTCTTATGAACCTCGTCAGGACCATCATAGATTTTAGCCCCTCTTTCATGACGATACCAAAAAGATAATAAGGTGTCATCGGTGATTCCTAAGGCGCCATGTACTTGAATGGCCTTATCTATCACACGCATCAATACATTAGAAACATAAAACTTGATCGTTGAAATATCTTCTTTGGCAGCTTTGGAACCATATTTCTCTATGAGATAAGCTGTTTGTAAGACCATCAAACGGGAAGCCTTAATTTCAGCCGCGCTTTCAGCTATTCCATGTTGAATGCTTTGCTGTTCAGCCAATACATGATGTGGATTTAATTCCCTTGAAAGGGCTCTTTTGCATGTTAATTCCATTACTCGCTCACAGATTCCAATCCAACGCATGCAATGATGTATTCTTCCAGGCCCTAAACGCTCTTGAGCTAATGCAAAACCTGCTCCAGCTTCTCCAATTAAATTCGATTTGGGTACGCGGCAATCTTTAAATTCAATTTCAGCATGGGATAAATAATCTTCCCCAACATCACCCATGATGGGAATATTTCGGATAAGTCGATACCCTGGATTATCCAATGGAACTAAAATCATACTAGCCCTTTGGTAGGGATTGGTATTTTCAGGATCTGTTACCGCCATAACAATCGTAAAATGTGCTCCATCAGCGGAGGAGGTAAACCATTTATGTCCATTGATAACATATTCATCTCCATCCAACACAGCTCTGGTAGACAAGTGAATGGGATTACTCCCCGCATGTTCTGGTTCTGTCATGGCAAAACAAGAACGTATTTCACCTTGTTGCAAAGCATGCAAGTACTTGGCTTTTAGTTCTTCGGAAGCAAATCGGTGCATCAATTCCATATTTCCGATATCGGGAGCCTGGCAATTAAATACAAAATGGCCCAAAGGACTTAGACCCAGCACCTCAGAAATAGAAGCAAACTCCAAAAGGCTAAGACCTAGACCACCATCCTGTAAAGATAAATGGGGAGCAAACAAACCTGCAGATTTAGCTTTTCGCCTTAGATCATGTAAAGCAGGTAAATGAGCTTTAAAAGATCCATAAATAGCACCTTGCTCCAAGGGAAAAATATGCTGCTCAACAAATTGCCTATATTGAGGCAATAAAGTAGCAACCCGATCAGAAATAAATAAATGAGGTAGAGCTTCCATAATGTTTAAATGGTAAATCCGCCATCGGCAGTTAAAACGGTACCTGTTGTATAAGAAGATGCCTCAGAAGCTAAATAAAGGGCCGCAGCAGCTATTTCCTCAGGTTTTCCTACCCGTTTGATCGGTAAGCTTTTCATCATGTGTTTTAAGATATGTTCATTATCCCATAAGGCTTCCGAAAACTTTGTCTTGATTAATCCCGGACAAATAGCATTTACTCGGATACCATGCTCGCCCCATTCTTTGGCAAATACTTCAGTCATGGAAATTAATGCCGCTTTACTGACACTATATATTCCTAAACCAGCCTCTGGCGATAATCCACCAATGGATGAAATATTAATGACGGAAGCAGCATCTGATTTTTTAAGATAGGGAAAACAAATTTTCATCAATTGAAATGGAGCCTTTAAATTAACCTCTATGATTTTATCAAAAGCTTCCAAGCTGGTATCTTCCACTGGACCAAAAACCGGATTAGTGGCGGCATTATTCACAACAATGTCTAATTGTCCGTATAAATCAATGGTTTGATCCACCAAAGCTTGTAATTCATCCATATGACCTACGTGACAAGCTACCGCTTCTACCGATAAACCTTTTTCGCGAAGCTCCAGTGCCATTTCATCCAAAGACTCTTGTTTTCTACTACTTATAACCACTTTAGCGCCAGCCTGGGCAAATGCCTCTGCTATACTTAAACCAATTCCCTTGCTCGCACCAGTAATTAATGCCACTTTCCCTTCTAGGGAAAACAATGTAAATGGATACATAAAATATTGTTTTGTTAAGAAACAATTTAAGCATTCTAAGCTAAATTTAGGTGGGCTCTCCAAGTTTTTTTTTATATTCCTTTTTTATTTCCGCTTTTAAAATCCAACCGCATGAAACAAGTTATTTTTGAACAAACTGGATTACCCAAAGATGTCCTTAAGCTAGTTGAATCCCCTATGCCTGAACCGCAACCTCATGAGCTTAGAATAAAGGTTGTAGCTAGGAATATCAATCCATCTGATATCATGTTTATTCAAGGATTATATGGTATTCAGCCTAAATTACCTTGTAGTGCTGGCTTTGAAGCCGTTGGACTTATTGAAACAACAGATAGTAA
Organism: Aquirufa sp. Wall-65K1; assembly: GCF_054558475.1. Taxonomy (NCBI): domain Bacteria; kingdom Pseudomonadati; phylum Bacteroidota; class Cytophagia; order Cytophagales; family Flectobacillaceae; genus Aquirufa; species Aquirufa sp. Wall-65K1. Next base: position 479,146 of record NZ_JBPXKD010000001.1, read on the forward strand.
TCAATCATATCCCATAGGTACTCGCGTTATATTTACGGCTATAGGAACTTGGAAAGAATATGTATGTATTCCTGTCAATTCGGTTATTCCGGTGCCTACTAATATGAGCAATGAAATGGCTTGTCAGGCTTTCATTAATCCCTTAACGGCTTATGCCATGTTGGAAGCCAGTGGATTGAAAGAGGGAGATAAATTATTGATAACTGCCGGAGCCTCGGCATGGGGGAAATTGGTGATACAGATGGCCAAGCAAAAAGGTATTTGGGTGGCAGCTACGGTTCGCCAAGCTGCTCAAAAAAGACATCTTTATGATTTAGGGGCAGATTTAGTAGTTGATACAGAAAATGAAAAAGTAAGCAAGATCATCAAAGAAAAAGCTCCTCAAGGGGTTCAAGCCATTTTTGATGCTGTGGGTGGACAACTTGCCGCTCAAATTTTAAATTGCCTTGAAATAGGAGGGACCATGCATGTATTCGGTTTATTAAGCTTAGAAAACATTCCATTAAATTCGGGTTTACTAATCTTTAAAAATTTAAGCGTAAAGGGCTTTTGGTTAACTAGTTGGATGGAAAGTCTTAGTTCTGAAAAGCGGTTTTCGGCCATTAAATCGGTATTTGAACACTTAGCTAAAGAAAGTATTCAAATGGATGTGCCTACTACCTATCCATTAGAGAATTTTCAAGAAGCCATTGAGGCTTATCAAACTCCAGGGAGGAATGGGAAGGTGTTGATTGTTAGTGATTAGGGGTTAGTTGTTAGGGATTAGGGTTTAGTGATTAGGGATTAGTTGTTAGGGTTTAGGGGTTAGGGGTTAGGGGTTAGGGGTTAGGGGTTAGGGTTTAGGGGTTAGGGTTTAGGGGTTAGGGTTTAGGGGTTAGGAGTTAGGGGGTAGTCTTGAAATATATTGATCAAAAAAGTCAATTTATATGAAAGCATTACCATCGTTTCAAGCACACATTAAACAATAATAACTAATCACTAAACCCTCATAACTATATTCCCCTCATAACTATACTCTAATCACTAAACCCTAACAACTAATCCCTAAACCATAAACCCTCATAACTATACTCTAAACACTAAACCCTCATCACTATACTCTAATCACTAAACCCTCATAACTATATTCTATTCAATAAACCCTAATAACTATATTCTAAACACTAAACCCTAACAACTAATCCCTAATCACTAAACCCTAATCCCTATTCACTTACAAAACCGCCATCACCGCATCGTCACCTTGTAGGGCATTGGATGGCAGAGGATGTTGAGCATTGAAAACACGAAGTTCTTGATTGGTCAATATGACTGATTTATTTTCATCTACTTCTCCTTTTTTATTCAAAATCAGACTCATATCCAGGTTCAAGTGCTTGGCTAAGAATGGGTATAGGGCTAATCGCTTGTTTATACCATAATCATGAACATCTTTGGCTAAATGAACATTTTCAACTAAAGTATCTTTCTGGTATAAGGAATAAATATGTTGTATAAATGGAAATTCAACTTGAGGGGTATTCTTGGTCCAGTCGGCTCCATCGGAAATCAATAACATAGGCCTTGGAGCTGTTAAAGCAGCTATTTCTACGTTATTCGTTTGATAATCACCTTTCTTATGAATAGGCATGCCGCTTTCACAATTGCACCCTCCAAAGAAATGAGCCGAAACCATGACACAGGGAACGGCTACTTTAATCCGACTGTCGATCGCTGCCAATAAAAAGGTTTGTGTACCACCACCCGATTCACCCGTCATAGCAATTCGTTCAGGATCTACTTGTGGAAGACTCAGAAGAAAATCCAATGCGCGTGTGCCATTAATAGTCTGTAATTTTAAAGACTTTTTGATGTTGTGTGAGCATTGCTGTGCATCTCCATACCCTAACATATCATAGGTAAAAACAATAGCACCCATTCGGGCAAGCGTAGCACAGCGGCGCTGTGTTTGTTCTCTAAACCTACCTTCTGCTGCTCCATCATGCCCATGGGTACATAATATTCCTGGATACGATTTTCCAGCAACTAATTCAGCTGGGCGATACAGGTTTCCTGTCACATAAAATCCTGGAATACTTTCAAAGGCTACATTTTCAATGGTATAGCCATTATATTCCTTTTTACTATGAATAATAGGCGTAGATTTAGGCGCTATAGGCATTTTATTCAATTCCATGCCTGCTTTGATTTGCTTTCGTATTTGATCGGAGCGTTTATTCCAAGCTTTAAGATTCTGGGGTTTATGCTGTTCCAAAAACGCCTTTCCTTCGGCCTCTGTAAAATAGCCTCCACGGCAAAGTTCTGGTTCATCACCTGCCCAGGTCCAACTTGAAGGAGAGAAACTTAAGGCACCTAAAGCTAGGCTGCTTGATTGTAAAAAATGTCTACGATTGATCATATGATAAAATAGGTTTAAAATGCTAGGTTAATTTATTCTTTTGAAACTTGAGTTCCATTTCCAGAATTCGGTATTGCACCATTTCCTGGATTAATTGAATAGGTAAATCTTTATTCATTGGGAATTGAATGGTACCCTTAGACATGACATAATCTGTTGATTTATCCTGAAATGCTTCAATACAACTTGCATGAGGAAACAAACTAATATGTTCTTTAAAAGCTCCAAAGTAGAGTAAAATCTTCCCTTTCCACTTGAAAGCCGGCATATAATATGAAATTACTTCCAAGGCGTCTGGGAGCAATTGCTTCACTATTTTACGAATAGCTTGTAGTCGCACTTGTTTATCCGAATCATGACACTCAATATAATGGTCTACTGATAGATAAGTAGTTTTATCCATGATTAAATTTTTCCAAAAAGTAGAAAAATATTTGACAATTAATATCCTTATACCTGGAAATAATCACCTAAACCTTTAAAATAGAAAAGAAATAAAAAAAGATTCATTAAAAAGAATGATCGCTCAAATCTTAATATTTTGTCAAATATTAGAAATTTTCCGTACTATTTGTCAAATCTTAATTGATCATCTTTGCCAGTGGAAAAAGCCTTATTGAAATCAATTCCTTTGAATTGACTTGCCACATATTTAATCCCTTGCAAAAGGTGATTTCGGTAGGATGGATTTTGATAATCCGTTTTAGAATGCCCCAAGGTAGTCACCCAAATATTCCCCCCTTGAAAGTGTTGAAACCAAACCGCTGGGAAATAATCACCAAATGTACCTACATGCTTTTGAATTAAATCCGATTGCTTTTTATCCAAGCTACGCACATCATGCATCATCAAAACTTGAATGCCCGGGTACATTTCTCTACCAAAATAACATTCATCTTCTTTTGTCCAAACAGCGGGTATACCTTCCATAGATGGATGTTTAGGATTGATATTGATTAAAGAAAAGGACTGGAAATTGGCATGCCAAGTAAATGTTTCACCTACCATTGATTTAAACCATGACCATTTTCTTTCGGTACCGGTAACGGAATGAACCCCGACAAAACCTCCTCCAGCTTCAATATACCTTCTAAATGCCAGGCGCTGCTCATCAGTGGCAAACACGTCATTGTTGGTACTTGTAAAAATAATCAAGGTGTATTTTTTCAAATTTGCTTCTGCAAAAACAGTAGGGTCGTCGGAAACATCCACTAAAAACTTATTGGCTAGTCCTAGATCTTGTATGCAAGCTACAGCCGAAGGAATATTATCATGGACATAGCCCACTCCATTTTTGGTATAGACCAAAACCCGACTGTTCTTTAATGAATTCTTTTGAGCCCGAAGGGGTGTCCATATAGAAATCGAAAAGAAAACAAGCAAAAAAAGACCTAAAAAGACTGATTTTTTCATAAATAATCCCAATCAAATAAAATGTGATAGATGTATAATCCTTAAAACCCAATTTGAGTAATTTCTTACTCAAATTTCAGATAAGGAAAGTTAAGCTAAATATTAAAAGCTAAAAAATAAGCTGAAATAAACTGAGCTATCAATTCCCATCCAAAAAATGCTCGGTAATTTTGGCCATGTATTTGGACTGTATTCATTTATTTTCAGGAATTAGAATTAGAAAAAATGGGAGAAAATTTGGTAATTTAAAAGTTTGAAACCGAATAATACCATCAAATACCTAATCCAAAATTAACCATGAAGGTAATCTTATTAACCTTATTAGTCAGCTTTTCTCTCTTTGGCCAAATTGAAAAAAAAGATGTTGGGGTCCTAAAAGGAGGGACATACCAAATATTAATTCCTACCAATTGGAATAAAAAATTAGTCATGTATGCCCATGGCTACCAGTTTCAAGGTCAAAAGCCCCAAGATGCCAACCTCGGATTAGATAAACGCTTACAAGTCATTTTAGATCGGGGTTTTGCCATAGCAGCCTCTGATTACCCTGATGTTGGTTTTGTATTATCAGAAGGTATAGATGCTACAGAAGAACTACGACAGGCCTTTGTCAAAAAGGTAGCTAAACCTGATTCAACCTTCATGATGGGACATTCCATGGGAGGAGGAATTACTTTAGGAATCATGGAAAATTATGGAGAAAATTACCATGGTGCTCTTCCATTATGTCCATTATCTTCTAGGCCATATTTACAGTGTAGAAAAGAATTTGATATGTACGCTACCTTCAATGGGCTATTTCCTAGAATTATACCCAGTTTAAAAGAAATTTTTGATGTAAACTCATCTGTGGGATATGTCAATTTAGCCCAAGCTGGACCTAAAATTGGTCAAATCATTAAAGCTATCATGGAGAAGGATTCTGTATTGGCAAAAGCATTCGCCAAGCGATTTGACTTAAAATTAAAGGATCTTGGAGGTTCCTTATTTTTTAATCAAAATGTACTCCGGGATTTAGCCATCCGATTCGGAGGAAATCCATTTGATAACCTCCAAACGGTCTATTCAGGTTTTCCGGATGATTTATTAACGAACCGGCTAGCAGAAAGATTAGTGGCAACTAAAAATCCCAACCCATTATTTTCCAGATATGATCGTACTGGCAATATCAATAAGCCTGTATTATTAGTGCATACGATTTATGATCAATTGATTCCACCGACTTACGCAGTGGTGAATTACGAAAACATGGTGCACCAGCTGCAAAAAGATCAGTATTTTACTGTGAAATACACCAATGGGCAAGCTCATTGTGCCTTTACAGCCCAACAAATGGCAACATCATTTGACACATTAAGGAATTGGGTAAAAAAAGGAATTAAACCGCAAGGAGGATTTTTAGAATAATGAAAGAACAAAAAATAAGTAGCAGTGATACCCCCATGTCTGCATTTCAGGTATTAATGGTGGCTTTGTGTTTTTTAATGAATTTCAATGATGGAATAGATGTACTTATTGTTTCATTCTCTAGTTCCGAAATCATTCGTGAATTTGGTTTATCAAAAGCTGAAATGGGTTATATTTTTAGTGCTGGTTTAGCAGGAATGACCCTAGGTTGCTTTTCTTTAGCTCCCTTAGCAGATCAATACGGCAGAAGAAGAATATTTATTATTTCATTGTTTATGATTAGTGTGGGGATGTTTGGGGTAGCATTTGCAGATGCTTATGTACCGATTCTCGCTTGGCGATTTCTAACAGGTTTGGGAATTGGAGGTATTTTACCCACCATTGCAACCACGGCTGCCGAGTATTCTAACGACAAATACCGAGATTTCAATGTTGGCTTAATTCAAGCTGGATGGCCCATTGGTGCTATTCTTACAGGATTAATTGCTGCTGAAATTATTCCTATGAAAGGTTGGCACTATGCGTTTTTTCTGGCGGGTTGTTTTTCAGCCTTCATGACAGCTTTGGTCTTTTTTGTGATGAAAGATTCGGAAGAATTTAGGAGTAAAAAGACGGAAGAACAAGGGGTTAAAGTTTTGTTGACAGAAGAATTTAAACCCAATACTTGGCGACTTTGGTTGGCTGCATTTTTTGGTTTTATGACTTTATATACTGTTATGAGCTGGGTACCCACCATTGCAAAAGACGCAGGTATGCCCTTCGAATTAGCCACCTATGTGGGTATTTCACTCAATATTGGAGCAGCAATTGGTTCATCCTCTATTGGTGCTTTGGGTTCAAAATTTGGATTAAAAAAGACTCATTTCATTTATATGTTGGCAGCCTTTACCGTCATGCAATTGTATGCCTTTTTGACATTAAATACCCTACTCATATTTATTTTGGTGATGTTCATCGGTGTTTTTGCCCAAGGAGGTTTCAATGGAATTTGGCCCATACTTTCACGTATTTATCCGACCTCCATTCGAGCTACAGGAGTGGGATATACGGTGGGTATTGGTCGACTAGGTGCCATTTTAGGTCCAGCCATATTCGGAATCTTATCAGATAGCCAAGTTGGAAACACAATATTATTTGTCTTATTTTCTTTACCACTATTGGTGATGGGGTTGATTATTCGAACCTTACCATCTGAAAAACTATGAATGCTGCCGTTTTAGAAAAACCCCATCAATTAAGCCTTAAAGAATTCGACAAGCCAATTCCCAAGTCGAATGAGGTTTTAATCCGTTTAAAATCAACTGGCATTTGTGGCTCAGATGTACATTTATTTTTGGGTGATCGAAGCTTAGCTGTACCTACCGTTTTAGGCCATGAAGGATTGGGGCATATCGAAGAATTGGGAACTGAAGCACATGGTTTTTCTATGGGTGAACGAGTAGTCATTGAGCCCAATATTCCCTGCGGAGCTTGTCGATTTTGCCTACAGGGAAAAGGCAATATTTGTCCAAACAAGCAAGTTTTGGGCGTTAATTCACCTGGATGTTTTGCGGAGTATATCTGTATTGATGCTAAATTTTGTTGGAAAATACCTGATGGCATTTCCGATCAAGATGCGGTTTGCATTGAACCTCTTGCCGTGGCAGTACATGCATTACATTGTTGTTCCGCCAAATCAACTGAAAAAATAGCCATTTTTGGATTAGGGGCCATCGGACTTTTATTATGTCAATTGGCCTTAAGCAAAGGATTTCAGGTATATGTAAAAGATTTAAACGAGGAAAAAAAAGCCATGGCCATCGCCATGGGAGCCAAATCTTTACCAGAAGAATCATTAGCATCATTTTTATATGATCAGGAAGTAGTCGCCATTTTTGATTGTGTTGGTGTAGCCAAAGCCACTAATTTAATCTTAGAAACAGCTCCAAGAGGCTCCGAAATTATTTTAGTAGGATTAGCTAATGAATTGGCACAATTTGTACCATTAAAAATTGCCCGGGAGGGTATTTCCATATTACCTTCTATCATTTATGACCATCCTAGTGACTTTGCGGAAACCATCGACTTGATTGCTCGAGGTGAAATTCATCCAGGAAAAATTATTTCTGGTCGCTTTCCTTTAAACAAAATTGGTAAGGCAATGGAAATGGCGGTGAGTGGTAGAGCCACCAAAGTAGTGGTAGATATGTACTAAGTTCAATTCAATCCATCATATTTTAATTTTTGATTAAAAAGGGATCTACTATTTTATTAGCCAAGGTTTGGAATAAAATGGGTGAATGACCCATCATGAACCCGTATTTGATCGAAATACGGACAAATTGTATCATTTTTTGGACAAATGAAAGCCTAATTCTGTCCCATTGGGAGCAGGTAGCATACTAATATTGTGAACACAAGTTTCAATAAATATACTACTATGAAAAAAATCATTCTTTTATTAATGGGCATTACATGGGCAAGCAGTTTCATGTTGGCACAAGAAGCCCCAAACACCTATTTAATTTTAAATGAAAATAAGGTGACGGATTTAAATGTGTATAAAAAGAACTATCCGATACTTAGAAATTGGTGGTTAAAAACCACTGGGCAATTGGTCAGTAATCGTGCTTCTCATTCTTCAGAAATGGGTAAAATTTACAGTTTAATTTTTATTTCGGGAGAAAAAAATCTGGGTGACTATGCCAGTCAGCGGATTAGTCTTTCCAAAAAAGTAATAGATGAGCTTCCTGAGGCTACTAAATCATTGAGAGAAAATGAAGCAGAGCCTGTTAGTAGATCCACTTGGGTTCAAGTTAAGAACAATACCATGCTTGTTCCAGATTTCAAGATTGAAAATTATGACTTTAGAAAGGTATTACTCTTTACCGTACCATCGGCTAAAATAACTGAATTTAAATCTACCATAGAGGAGGTCCTAAAGGAAGAAAAAGCAGCTGGATTTAATTATAACTACATCACTTATCAAGCTATTGAGGGATATTCCAACAATACCTTTATGTTATTGCTTCCTGATCGTTCTAGATTGGATTATTATACCCATCAAACTTCTAGAAATGAAACGAGAAAGGGAAATCAAAAGATGACAGAATTAAATCAAAAAGCTGCTAAGTTCAGAAATCCCATTCGTATTGATTATTTAACCCGCATTCCCAACAATTAAAAAACATATCTATTTAACTATGAAAAAAATATTTTTTCTAAGCTTCTCCATTTTGGTGATGATCAGTGTGAGTACTCAACTACAAGCGCAAGGAAAAACCGTTTATGCCAACATCGCATTTCACAAATTAAAACCTGGACATAGCTTAGAAGAAGCCATGAACTTGGAAAAAAGGTGGAAAACCATTCATCTTATTAGAAAAGAAATGGGCTTTATTGATGAATGGGCTGCATTTCCTATAGTAAACGGTTATAAGACAGCCAGTGTCGATTATGACTATATTTCTGTCAATGTTAGCTCTGATTTGAATAAAATCACTCAGTATCCTATGGATAAGTACCAGGAATTAGTTAAAAAAGATCCCAGCTTTGCGAACATTTTAGCTGAAACAGAGAAGGTACAATCGGTATCCAATAATATGCTAATCAAATTATTGGAGGGTACTGGAAGTTCGAATGATTTGAACTCCATTATCATGTTAGAAACGATGAAAACTACAGTTTCAAACTACTTTAATTATGTCAATTTCGAAAAGCAAATGAAAAGCGTTCACCAAGATCGAATCAAGGCAGGGGAGATACAAGAATGGAGCTTTTGGCAAACCATAGTACCCATAGCGGATGATTCACGTGGTCAATTTTATGCCTTCACGTATTACAAGGATCTAGCTCATTTGGATGCCGGTGGAAATAATTTTATTCAATCTGCTCAAAAGCGATTGCAATTAAATTCAGATCAACTCTTAAAAAAGATAGATCAGTTGAGGCACATAAATCAAATGGTCCTTTTTCAATATGCCGTTGGTACCTGGAATTAAGTTTTTTAGTTTGATTAGATTATTTAATGAGAGCCCGAAAGGGCTTTCATTTTTTTCAGATCATTGTCACGAATATCCTGAAATGAAAAAAGCCTCTAAACGATTGATTTAGAGGCTTTTAATTTTACTAGAAGTGATCCCGCTGGGATTCGAACCCAGGACCCATACATTAAAAGTGTATTGCTCTACCAACTGAGCTACGGAATCATCAAGCTTACGCTTGTATATCAATTGACCCACTCTGGAGTCGAAAGGAAGTTTAGCCACTGGCCAACTTCAGTTTGCAAAAGCAGAACATTTTCCCCTTATTGCGGTGCAAAACTAGTACGGTTTTTCGAATTATGCAAGTGTACCATCTAAATAAAATTATATTTTTTGTACTTTTTTCTTTTGGCATTTGGCAACCTGCTTATAGCCAAATAGATAGAAATCAATTAGCCTTAGCAGATTCTCTATTTAAATCCAATCGATTATTGGAGGCGGAAAAAATTTATTTACCATTCGCTGATGCTCAGCGAAGTGAAAATGAAAGTATCCGCCTAAAATTAGCTTATATCGCTAAAGCCAAAAACGATTGGCTACAAGAATTATATTATTTATCCAGCCTGCAAGCAGAACAGGATAGACCTGCTATCGCTAAAAGGCTCCAAGAAATAGGGGATAGGCAGTCGCTATCTGGTTTTCAAATCAATCTCATGGATCAATTTCTGTGGATTTACTTTACCTATTTTCCTTACCTAATGGGATTTTTATTTGCCTTGGCTTTTTATGTGGTTGGAATTCTCAGCTTTAAAAAAGTCAAAAAAATGAAAATCAAAGCCTATAGCTTGTATTACCTAGGTTTTTATTTATTGTTTTTGGTATGGTTTGCTAATTTTCCATCTTTACTTAAATATGGGATAATCACCAAGGAAAAGGCATATTTGAGAGATTTTGCCTCCTCAGCAGCACCGGTCAAACAAATGCTAAAAAAAGGAAATAGAATCGTCCATTGGCAAAAAAAGGACATCTGGGTAAACTGCTATTTCGAGGGACAGCTAGGCTTTGTTAAAGCGGATGATTATTTACCTATCAATTAAAGGTTAAATATCTCAAAACTAAGGTCCAAAATTATTTCTCTTTCCTTATCACTGTTGCCAATAACTCCTTTCACGCGTAAATCAGCATCTTTAATAGCTTCTATGATGCGAACGACCTTGCCAAGTGGGTAATTGCGTTTTGCCATAATATAATCCTTTACAAAATAAGGATTGACACCTATGGCGCTAGCCATTTCTCCGTCAGAAATTGATCCTAAATCATGAACTTGCAGAACCTTGGAGAAAAAATTAAATAACATGATTAGCATAGGTGCAGCCGGATTTTGCTTGGTATTCTCAGCAAAATAAAAAGCTATTTTCTGTCCCTTTTCGGCATTTCGCTGAACGATGGCTTTTTGATATTCGAAATAGTTATACTCTCGACTAATCCCAATAAACTTTTCAACTTCGTCTAAACCAATTTCTTTGCCCTGTGGTACATTGACGATTAGTTTATCCGCCTCATGGGCCATTCGTTTTAAATCAGTTCCAACAAAAGAAACCATTAAGTCCTGTGCATTGGCCTGAATATGTAAGGAATGTGATCCTAAATAATCCTTTAACCAAATTCCCAATCGGTCTTCACTGATCTTTTTGGAAGCCACTACAACTCCCTTTTTATCCAAGGGCGACAAAATTTTTGATTTATCCGTCAGTAAAGTTTTAAGAGTAAAAACAAGGATAGTAGACTCCGTAGGTCTTTCGCAATAATCTACCCATGCTTTCCAATCCGAATTCCCTTTTTCCTTGGCATCTGTTTTCCCTTTTACCATGGCTTCTAAAAATACCGCTTCCTTAACAATGATGACTTGTTTGTCAGACATCATGGGAAATCTACGAGCATAGGATATTACTTCACCCAAGCTTTGATCCTTTCCATACATCACAAATTGATTAAAGCTTTGTTGATCTGGACTCAACACCTTATTTTCAAAAGCATCAACTACCTGGTCTATGAAAAATGGCTCATCCCCGTGAATCAAATAAATCGGTGCCAATTTTTGTTGTTTGATGTCTTTTAATACGTCTTGAGCACTTTTTTGCATGGAAAAATAGAATTTATAACGAAATACAAAGCTAATCAAAAGCTTCTGTTCCAAAAATAATAATCAAAGTGCAACAAGCTTTACAAATTAATCCCGTAGGTTTGCTGCAAAATAGAACAATATGCAGATTAAACCGAACTCCGTAGTATTCATTTCATATCAATTATCCTTCCCAAATGAAGAAGGCCAACCAGAAGTGGTAGAGATTGTCGATGAAAATGAACCTATGGTATTTATTCATGGATTGAGTGGCTTACCAGAAGCTTTTGAAGCAAATTTAAATGGCTTGTCCGCCAATGATACCTTTGATTTCACCATTCAAGCAGAGGACGCCTATGGTGTGGTGGACCCGAACGCCATTATTGATTTACCAAAATCGATCTTTCAAATTGAAGGACAGGATACCAGCGATATGTTAAAGGTTGGAAATTTCATTCCAATGACCGACGACCAAGGAAACCGAATGCAGGGTATGGTAGTACAAGTAGGTCCAGAAACTGTAACTATGGATTTCAACCATCCTTTGGCAGAAAAAGATTTAATGTTCAATGGAAAGGTAATCAAGGTTCGCGAAGCAACAGCTGAAGAAATTGCTCATGGCCACGTTCATGGTGAGGGTGGGGTGCATCATCATTAATTATAAATGAAGAATGTAGAATGTAGAATTGCAATAGTATCCAAAATTCATTCTACATTCTTCATTCTACATACTACTTTCCAAATATTTCACCCTATTTTAGGTCCATTTCAGCGTAAGCCTCAACTTCCACGCCAAATTTGCGTAAGAAATCCACTCCCTCATCAGATGGAAGCCCTTTATAGGCTGCATAGGAATTTAGGTAAATTACGCGTTTAATTTTCATGCTGTAAATAATCCTTGCACATGATATACAAGGGGAGAGGGTCACATAAATGGTCGAACCCTCTACATCTGCCCCATTTTTAGAGGCATATAAAATGGCATTTTGTTCTGCATGCAAAGCCAAGGAGCAAGATCCTTTAGAATCTCTGGGACATCCTTCTTCTCCAAATTCATCATCGCAATTATGTGTTCCAGCTGGAGGACCATTGTATCCAATGGAAATAATACGAGTTTCTTTGGTCAGCACGCAACCTACTTGAGCACGCGTGCAATGTGATCTCAAAGCTAAATTTTGAGCTAATTCCATGAAAATCGCATCGAATGGAGGTTTATTCATACAGGTTAAAGAAACATTGAGATAAAATCAGGGAACAAATATCCGATTTATTTTTCAAATGAGGTAATGCAGGTGGCTTCGAGAACCTCAGCCACCTAATGTTTTAATGCATTCTACACCACAAAAATCTTTCTGAAGGTGTAAAGTTAAGGTTAAACAGGCGCCTGAGGCTCTCGAAGGCGCCGAAAAAACAAATTCATAAAAGGTGGCTTCGAGAACCTCAGCCATCTTTTGTTTTAGAGCATTCCATACCACAAAAATCTTTCTGAGCGTAAAAGTTAAGGTTAAAAAGGCGCCTGAGGCTCTCGAAGGCGCCGAAGAATCAAATTCATAAAAGGTGGCTTCGATAACCTCAGCCATCTTTTGTTTTAGAGCATTCCATACCACAAAAATCTTTCTGAGCGTAAAAGTTAAGGTTAAACAGGCGCCTGAGGCTCTCGACAGCGCCACCTCGACCAAAAACCAGCACAAAAAAAAAGACAAACCCTTAAGTTTGTCTTCTAATTTACATGAAAAGTAGCGGGGAGCAGAATCGAACTGCCGACCTTTGGGTTATGAATCCAACGCTCTAACCATCTGAGCTACCCCGCCAAATTGCGTTGCAAAGGTAGCAGAAAGCGATTACAGTCACAAATAAATTCTTAATATTGATTAATTTTGTGGCAGATTTGGGATTTAGCTTAGAAATAATACCTTTGCTAAAGAGGGCTAGAATTTTGTCAGTAAAGCCTAATCCATTAATAATTACATAATATGCCAGCAAACAATTTTGAGTTTGAATACGAGGTAAAAGCCTCTCCAAAAGTACTTTATCCATATTTAAGTACCGCTTCAGGACTACAACAATGGTTTGCCGACAAGGTTACCGTACCTAATGCCAGTACCTTTCATTTTTATTGGGATGACGAAAATCATCCTGCAACTTTAGTTCAGAGTAAATTGAATAAATTCGTACGATTCGAGTTTTTCAATACCAAAGATGATTCATCCAAAGGATTTATTGAACTGAAATTAGATGTAAGCGAACTTTCCAATACGACCTATTTAAAAGTAAGTGATAGTGCATCAACTTTCAAGTCGGACGATGATGCTGCCGAACTTTGGGATTATCTTTGCGATAAATTAAAAGAAATCGTAGGAAGCTAATTATGCGTAAAATAGATAAACTAGTCCTCAATGCCTTTTGGGGACCATTTGTTCTTACTTTCCTTATTGTCATTTTTATTTTCCTCTTACGATTGGTCCTCTTTTACTTTGCCGACCTGTTTGGAAAAGACCTAGGGGCCACCGTTTACGTCGAATTATTCTTTTATTTCTCACTCATTACCGTACCGCTTGCCATGCCCTTATCCATTTTATTATCGTCACTGATGACATTTGGAAAATTAGGAGAGAATTTCGAATTGACTGCCCTAAAAAGTGCCGGTATTTCCATATTTCGTATTTTTAGGCCCATTTTTGTCACTACCCTTGTTATCTGCGTTTTCATGTTTTGGTTTGTCAATGTGGCATTACCCTGGGCCAACTTAAAAGGGTGGAGCTTGTTGTATGACATTAAAACCACCAAGACAACCCTCAACATAAAAGAAGGGATTTTCTACAATGACCTTCCCGGATATTCCATCAAAGTGGCAAAAAAATTTCCGGATAATAAAACCTTAAAGTCACTCATCATTTATGACCATACAGGTAATGATGGAAACAGACATGTTACCGTAGCGGATTCTGCCCAAATGTATACCATATTAGACCGGAAATATTTGATTTTCGAACTATTCAATGGCAAAGATTACATAGAAGATGCCGACAGAGGCCCAGGAAATGACCTTTCCGAATTAGCCATCCATAGCTTCAAACGTAGTAAAATAGTCATGTCCCTGGCCGGATTTGATTTACAAAAAACTGAAGAAAATCAGTTTGCACACCACCAAATCATGCGAAATAACAACCAGTTAGCCGATGATGCCGACTCTTTGTCAAAAAACATTCGCAATATGAGAAAAGGATTCACCTTGGCTTCCAGCGTTTATTATGTTTATTTCAGAAAACCCGTAGGTGCCTCTTTAAGAAGCATGAATTTCAACACGAAATGGATAGGTCCCAAAATAGCCGAAAAAATTAAAATTAATAAGGACTATCGGCCTATGGAGGAAATGGCCAGACAAGAAGTTCAGAATTTAATTGCCTTTGGACAAACAAATGAAGTCAATTTAAATGAACGAGTAACCGAACTGAAAAAGACAGATTTAGAATGGCACCACAAGTTCACAAATTCACTCGCTGTTTTGGTCATGTTTTTAATTGGAGCTCCTTTGGGTGCGATTATTAAAAAAGGTGGTTTCGGTATTCCGGTGGTAGTGGCCGTTTCATTCTTTATTCTAATGTATATTTTAACCCAACAAGGCGACAAAATGGCGAAAGAAGGGAAGGTGCTAGTCGAAATTGGTGCATGGATCTCTAACGGTATTTTAGCCCTAATTGGAGCTTATTTCTTACAAATTGCACTGAAAGACTCCCGACTATTTGAATCCGACTTTTATAAAATTCTTTGGGATCGAATAAAAACCTATTGGAACAATCGTAAGAACAAAGTTTCCACCCAAGCATAAGCAGGTATATTTGGAATTTCTCATTAAAATTCCTACTTTTGCAAATTAATTTTTCACAATTTAAAAACTGGTAAAAGATGTATTTGTCACCCGAGAAAAAACAAGAAATTTTTGAATCTAAAGGGAAAGCAAAGTCAAAAATCGATACTGGTTCTGCTGAATCGCAAATTGCGTTATTTACATTCAGAATCAATCATTTGACGGAGCACCTAAAGAAAAACAAAAAAGATCATAGCACTCGCTTAGGTCTTTTGAAATTAGTTGGTAAGCGTCGTCGTTTACTTGATTACTTAACTCGTACGGATATTACACGTTATCGTGCAATCATCGCTGAATTAGGTATTCGTAAATAAGATTAATGGCAGGGTTTCATTTCATGAAGCCCTGCTTTATTCATTGCGGTACAGTTTGAATCATCAAACAAACATCTTTATTCTACGCATAGGGCGTAGCAATTTATTCAAAAACGTATGTCATTCAACATTATTACAAAACATATTTCAATGCCTGACGGCAAGGAAATCCAAATCGAAACTGGCAAATTAGCCAAGCAAGCCGATGGAGCCGTTGTTGTCAAATCAGGAAATATGATGTTGTTAGCTACAGTAGTAGCCAACAAAGAGGCCAAAGAAGGAGTGGATTTCCTTCCATTATCTGTCGATTATCAAGAAAAATTTGCGTCGAACGGACGTATCCCTGGATCTTTCCTTAAAAGAGAAGCTCGCCTTTCTGATTATGAAATTCTAATCTCACGTTTGGTGGACCGCGCTTTGCGTCCCACATTCCCAGATGACTATCATGCTGACGTGCAAGTTTTAATTAATTTAATTTCAGCTGACTCAGAAGTTTTACCTGATGCTTTTGTAGGTTTAGCTGCAGCGGCGGCATTGGCGGTATCCGATATCCCTTTCAATGGACCAATATCCGAAGTTCGCATTGCTAAAATCAATGGGGAATATAAAGTAAATCCTACCGTAAGTGAATTAGCTGGTGCCAGCCTAGAATTAATCGTGGCTGCCAACGAAAATGATATTTTAATGGTGGAAGGTGAAGGTGACGAAGTTTCTGAAATAGAAATGTTAGAAGCTTTGAAAATCGCTCACGAAGCTATAAAATTACAATGTGCTGCTTTAAAAGAATTAACTGTTGCGACAGGTAAGACTGAAAAGCGTGCTTATTCACATGAAACACACGACGAAGAACTACGTGCTGAATTGTGGAAAAACTATTACGATAAATATTTGGCAGTAGCTAAGCAAGCTAATCCTAAAAAGGATGAGCGTAAAGCCGCTTTCAAAGCCATCGTTGACGAATATGTTGCTTCTTTACCGGAAGATCATACCGTGAACCTTTCATTGGCCAAACATTATTTCCACGATATAGAAAAAGAAGCTGCTCGTCAATTAGTATTGCAAGAGCGCTACCGTTTGGATGGACGTAAATTGAACGAAATTCGTCAAATTACTTGCGAAGTAGATTATTTACCTACTCCTCATGGTTCATCCGTGTTTACTCGTGGAGAAACTCAGTCATTAACTACCGTGACATTAGGAACTAAGATGGATGAGCAAATCATCGATCAACCTATGACACAAGGTTATAATAAGTTTATGCTGCATTATAACTTTCCAGGTTTCTCAACAGGGGAGGTAAAACCGAATCGTGGCGTAGGTCGTCGTGAAGTTGGTCATGGTAACTTAGCCATGCGTGCCATCAAGAAAGTTCTTCCTAAAATGGAAGATTTCCCTTATACCTTGCGCATTGTATCGGATATCTTAGAATCTAACGGTTCTTCTTCTATGGCCACTGTTTGCGCAGGTACCTTAGCTTTGATGGATGCAGGTGTAAAAATCAAAGCACCGGTTTCTGGAATTGCCATGGGTTTAATCTCCGACCCTAAAACAGGTAAATATGCCGTTCTTTCTGATATTTTAGGTGATGAAGATCACTTAGGTGATATGGACTTTAAAGTAACTGGTACAGAAAACGGTATCACGGCTTGTCAAATGGACATCAAAGTTCAAGGACTTTCCTACGAAGTTTTAGTGGAAGCTTTATCTCAAGCTAAAGAAGGTCGTTTACACATCTTGAATGAGATGAAAAAAGCGATTCCACAGGTAAGAGAAGATTTCAAGCCTCAAACTCCTCGTGCTACTGTTATCAAAATCATGAAAGACCAAATTGGTGCGGTAATCGGACCAGGCGGTAAAGTGGTTCAAGATATCCAAAAGCAATCAGGAGCTACTGTAACCATCGAAGAAAAAGAAGATGGTGGTTATGTAAGTGTATTCTCAGCGAATGGTGCAGCCATGGATCACGCGGTTAGAATGATCAAGGGTATAGTAACTATTCCAGAAGTGGGAGAGGTTTATGATGGTAAAGTAAAAAACATTCAAGCATTTGGTGCTTTTGTGGAATTTTTACCAGGAAAAGATGGTTTACTTCATATCTCTGAAATATCATGGGATCGCATCGAAACCATGGATGGCGTTTTCAAAGAAGGAGACAAAGTGAAAGTAAAATTGGTAGAAGTAGACAAGAAAACAGGAAAATTCCGTTTATCTGCTAAAGTGTTATTACCAAAACCAGAACGTAGCTCAGAAAATTCTGACAACTAATATGTTATTTCATGGGTTATATGTTTTTATAACCCATTCATTCTTTTGTAAGCCCCTATGAGACAGCTAAAAATTAGCAAACAGATTACCAACAGGGAGAGTCAATCACTCGACAAATACCTTCAAGAAATTGGCAAGGTGGATTTGTTGACCCCAGACGAGGAAGTAATTCTCGCTCAAAAAATTAGAGATGGGGACCAATTATCCTTAGAACGTCTCACGAAAGCCAATTTACGTTTCGTCGTATCCGTAGCAAAACAATATCAAAACCAAGGACTTAGCTTAGGTGATTTAATCAACGAAGGTAATCTAGGTTTGATTAAAGCAGCGCAACGTTTTGATGAAACTCGTGGTTTTAAATTTATTTCCTATGCCGTATGGTGGATTCGTCAATCCATCTTACAAGCTTTAGCAGAACAGTCTAGAATTGTTCGTTTACCCTTGAACCGTGTAGGTTCTTTGAATAAAATTTCAAAAACCTTTTCTGAGTTAGAACAAAAATTCGAACGTGAACCTTCTCCGGAAGAATTAGCCGAAGTTTTGGAAATCTCAACCGGTGAGGTAGTAGATACATTAAAGATCTCTGGACGTCACGTATCCATGGATGCACCTTTCGTGCAAGGAGAAGAAAATTCCTTATTAGATGTATTAGAAAATGACTCAGAAGACAAACCTGATTCGGGTTTGATCAATGATTCACTACGTAGAGAAGTTCAACGTGCTCTTTCAACTTTAACACAGCGTGAAGCCGATGTGGTAACTTTGTATTTTGGTTTGAATGGAGAGCATGCTATGACCTTAGAAGAAATTGGAGAAAAATTCAATTTGACTCGTGAACGAGTAAGACAAATCAAAGAAAAAGCGATTCGTCGTTTACGTCACACTTCGAGAAGTAAAGCACTGAAAACATATCTTGGATAATTTAAAAAGCCTCTCACGAGGCTTTTTTTACCTATGGCCTTCCCCTCTGGACTTGTAGAACTAATCGAAACCTTTAACCAGCATGGTGTAAATCAGGCTGTTATTTGTCCTGGATCTAGGAATGCACCCATCATGCTGGCGATAAGTCGACATGCAGCTATTCAATCCTTTTCCATCAGTGATGAACGCTCGGCTGGATTTTTTGCTCTCGGTTTAGCACTTAAATCTCATAAGCCAGTAATTCTTTGTTGTACCTCTGGTTCCGCTGCATTAAATATGGCTCCCGCCATCGCAGAAGCTTATTTTCAGGAAGTACCATTGATAATTCTAACGGCAGACCGACCGCAAGAGTGGATTGGACAGTGGGATGGGCAGACCATATATCAGGAACGAATATTTGGAGCTCATGCCAAACAATATTTTTCCTATTCAACCCGTTCACATGAATCTTCAGATGAACTTTGGCATAGAAATAGAATAGCCAATGACGCATTTTGGTCAGCCTTTTCTGCACCACAGGGGCCAGTACAGATCAATATTCCTATCCAAGAGCCCTTTTATCCGGAAAAAGGAGCAGCCCTAGCTCAAGTAAAACCAATCAGAAAAATCCAAAGATGGTCTGCTAAAAAATCCTTGGATATCAACATCAAAACATTTATTCAAAGGAATGTCAGTGCTTCCAATAAGATCCTAATCACGGTAGGACAAATGGCCTTGAACAAACAAATTCAAGACCTCATGGATGAATTGATGAAAAAAGGAATACCTGTTTTGGCTGATTCAATTGCCAATTTATCAGAAGTTGCCCTGGATAGCCATGATTTGATTCTAGCAAATTCGCAAAACTGGGAAATCCTACAGCCCGATCTTCATATTCACTTAGGTAAAAGTTTTGTTACCAAAAGAATCAAGCAATTTTTAAGAGCCAATTCTGAAAAGCAGGAATGGCAAATAAATCCTCATGCTCAGGCTCTTGTAGCTGATCCATTCAAAGGTTTACAACATCTGATAGAAGTGGATGAAATTGATTTTTTAAAGGAATTAGTCCAACTGAACATCCCAAATCAACAGCAATCATATTTTCAAGCTTGGAAAAATGCCGATGAAATGGTTTCAACCCAGCAAGTACAATCTACTTCTGGATGGAATGAATTACATATATTTCAGCAAATAGCTCCATTTCTTCCAAAAAGTAAGGCTGAAATTCATGTAGCTAATTCGCTATCTGTCAGATATTTAAATTGGATTAAATTCGTGCCAAAAGGCATTGAGGTTTTTGCTAATCGGGGAACATCTGGAATTGATGGTTGTTTGAGTACAGCCTTGGGTGCTGCACAAAGTAATTCCAATCTAGTGATTTCCATTATTGGTGATGTGGCATTTCATTACGATAAAAATGCATTCTGGAATTCCTATTTACCCAATAATTGGAGAATTATACTAATGAATAACCGTGGGGGAGGTATTTTTAGAAATTTAGATGGAGCTAAAGATTTACCTGAATTGGAAGAATTCATGGAAACTCAACAAGTTTTTCATGCAGAAAACGTAGCAAAGGATGCTGGAATAAATTATATCAGCGTTAAAAATGAAAATGAATTAGTTCACGCTCTAAAAAACTTTTTTCAAGAGTCCGACCGCGCACAATTAATGGAAATCGAAACTAATTCAAGCATCAATGCCGCTGCTTTGGCACAATACATGGCCTTATTTAAGGGCTAATTCCTTATTAATTTTAGCTAAGTTTTTCAAAAATAGTTCATTGTTAGGTTCTATCTCTAGAGCTTTACGCACCCATTTTTCAGCTAATTTCCATTGCCTTCTTTCTATCTCCAAGTACCCTAAATTATTGTAAATCAAATGCTTATACTTTCCTTTAAGCAAGGCATGTTGAAATGCTTTTTCAGCTAAATCCAATTCACCCATGGTTTGTAATACCACTCCTTTATTGATCAATGCTTCCACCAAATTGCTATCTAACTGAATCGCTTTTTCATACGAAGCTAAGGCTTGGTTATTTGATTCCTTTTCAAAGAAAATATCTCCCTGCAAACGGTGGCAGGCTGAGGAATCAGGAAACAACTTAACTAATTTTTGTACCTCAAGCTCGGCTTCATCCAATCGCTTCATATTTTGAAGCATTTCAACCTTTTTAAATAATGCCGGACCAAATTTCGCATCTAATTCAACAGCCTCGGAGAAGTCGGTTAAAGCTTCCTCATTTTTTTCCAATTGCTCATAAATCAAACCTCGATTATAATACGCATCCGAAAAGTCATTTTTCTTCAAAATCGCTTCGCTATACCATTTAATCGCCTCAAAATATTCCTTTTCTTTAAATTTTTGATTTCCTCGTAAAAAGAATTGAGTAGCTTCTTTTTTTTCCTTTTCAGAATCACAAGCTAATAGCCCCACAAAGAAGAGCATGCAAAAAATGGGACTAAGTCGTTTGATAGAAGACATGTGATGTTTTTAGTTTAGGCAATAAAAAGAATTCAATTTAAATAATTCAATTTTCATTCGCATCTTTGTGCCTCAAAATTAAATGAAATTATGGCATACGCAGAAATGTTGACCGATAAAGGGTTGATGAAAATTAAATTTTATGAGGAAGATGCTCCCATCCACGTGAAAAACTTCATTGATTTATCCAATAAAGGATTTTATGATGGAGTAACATTTCACCGAGTAATTGCTGATTTTGTGATTCAAGGAGGAGATCCAACAGGTACTGGTGCTGGTGGCCCAGGATATACTATTCCCTGTGAATTAACGGGTAACAATCAATTTCATGATCGTGGAGTTTTGTCGATGGCACACCGTGGACCAAATACAGGTGGTTCCCAATTCTTTATCTGTCATTCTAGAAACAATACAGCACATTTAGACCGCAAACACACATGTTTTGGTAAGGTGGTAGAAGGTTTAGAAGTGATTGATTTAATCCGTGAAGGAGATAAAATACAAAGTATTAAAATCGTAGAAGAGGCTTAGTATATGCATTTCATCAAAGAAATTCCCCACGAATCCATGCGAATTTCCTTGTTTGAATGGAACTCCAAATACATTTTGAAATTTGAAGCCCCTAATTTGGAACAAAGCTACAAATTTTCAGTCTTGGACTTTTCCTCTCAAAAAGAAATAGAGGAGCTGGCATCCAGCTCCTCCTTTCAAAATTTCGTCTTAAATAATTTCCATTCCATGTATGCCGAAATGGGCAAACATACGCTTTAGTTCATTTTACCCAACCATTTAGCACGTAAAGACTTTTGACCCTCGGTCAATTGATTCATCGTAGTCAGTTTAAAAGCAGCCATGCTTGATTGTCCAACTGGAACAGCAAAGGTTCTTTCTAATCCATCTCGACGAACCGTAAATAATAAGGTATCACCTATTTTTTTGTCTTTCAAAGATTTTTCAATGCTTTCAAAGGTTTCTGTATTGACTTTTAAAACTTCATCGCCCACATTTAAACCATAATCATAAGCTGTACTTCCTTTTAAAACACTTGTGATTTTACCTGCGGTTACGCTAAAACCTAAAAAAGGAATGGCTTTTCCCACATTGGAGTCAGCCCAATCGTATCCAACTTCCTTAAATAATTGGGCATACTCAGGAGTTTTTGTTCCGTATACCCATTGTTCAAAAATCGTTTTTGCTGAAGTTCCAGCCACTTTTGAAAAAGCATTTTCTAATTCAGCATCCGTAAATCCTCGCTGTAATTTGACATAATAATTTTGGTATAAATAACGAAACACATCATCTAAATTGGCCTTTCCTTGACTCTGCTTAATCACCCAAAGGTTCAAGACTGTTCCCAAAACTGATCCTTTAGAATAATATGAAACAGTGGAATTACGGCTATTTTCATTAGGACGGTAATACTTAATCCAAGCATCCCAAGAAGCAGAGGCTGCAGATTCCACTTTGTTTCCTGGTGTATTTTCAACCGAAGAAATCTCATCAGCCACCGATTTCAAATAAGCATCCGTAGTCGATTGCCCTGAACGTTGTAAAATTAATGCTCCATAATAGGAAGTCATTCCCTCAGATAACCATAAATTATGGGTATAATTCTCATTTTCATAATCAAAAGGCCCTAGGGCTTTAGGACGAATGCGTTTCACATTCCATAAATGAAAATATTCATGTGATAATAAGCCAAGAATTCCGTGATATCCATTTTCCGTTTCGTAGGCAGTTCTTGAAACTTGACATGTGGTAGAGTATAAATGCTCCAAACCACCCGTGCCTCTTTGTAAATTGTGTATGATGAATAAATAATGATCACATGGATGTACACCTATAACGCGTGCCGCTTCTTCACACATTTTCTTTACATCGGCAATAAATTTAGTCGTGTCTACTTTGGCTTGACCATAAAATGCAATCTGATGAGGAATATTCCCCACCTTAAATTGGAATACTTGATGATTACCAATTTCGATCGGGGAATCAATCAATTCATCTAAATTCTTAGCTTCAAAAGTATTCGGAGCTGTCTGCTTCATGGCAGTAGAAATTCGATGAAAGGATTTATGCGGGTTAATTTGAAGCCCCTGAGCTTGTTGAGCTAACTCATTCACATAAAGTAGAACAGAAGCAGGATTGATATAGCCATGCGTATCATCTAGGAAAGAAGTACGTACAGATAACTCAAATGCGTATACGTCATAACTGATACTCACTTGCTTTTGACCCTTACTGATGGGTACACGCCAAGTATTTTTATTGATTTTATCAACAGGAATCAATTGTCCATTTTTAAGGGTAGTCAAAGATTCCACGTTGCGAGCAAATTCCCGAATCAAATAAGAACCAGGAGTCCATGCTGCCATCTTAAAATCAATATAAGATTTGTTCCAGTGGGCTTGGCTTAGATCGACAGTCGTTTTAACTTGAAAGTAATGCGTATGCGGGGATGCCATACTGATTTCATGTCGTATAGCAGGGGAGGCACCAAAGCCTAATAGGTTGATTCCCAATAAAAGTGTGACTAATAGCCAGGAATTTCTAGTAAATTTTGTCATGAATTTTTTAAAAATTAAACGTTGATCAGGTGTAGGGCATAAAGATAAGAAAATCGCCTTAATCAAACTAAAATTGGACATTGTATCCCCAAATTAGCCTAAATAAATTGGGAGTTCGCTACAATTATTTGGAAGAAAAATCGTATTATTGTAGTAATTGAGAATGCTGTAATCTTCTACAAATGAGAAAACAAAACCGTACACTTTGCTGGATTCCAGCTATTTTATTTTTCTTGCTTTCTTGGTCGGCAGTGGCACAACAAACCTTAAGTTTTGGGGATCAGACACTACACTTCCGACAGGCCAAAGAATATTTTGATTCAAAAAACTATGTTGCGGCCAAAGAAGAATTTTCAGCCTATCTAGCAAGTTTGGAGCCACTTAATAATGAGCAAGCGGGTCAAAAAGTCTTAGCTGAGTATTATATGACCATGTGTACCTTGTACATGAGTCAGCCTGAAGCAGAAATTGTAGCCGATCGTTTTGTAGCCAATTATCCAGAGCATCCTCAAGCTGTTAAATTAATGCGAGGTATTGGTAGTTTCTTTTACGACAACGGTGATTATAAAAAAGCCATCAAATATTTAAGTAAGTCCTCTGAGACTAATCTAGAAGCTAAGTTCAAACTGGCCGTTTCTTATTATCAATTAAAGGAGCTTAGAGAAGCATTGCCGCTATTCAATGAAATTAAAGCTGAACCGGAGGAAGAATTTGCTTTTGCTGCAGCCTATTATGCTGGGGTCATTAATTTTGGAGAAAAGCGATACGGTGAGGCCAATACAGACTTTAAAAAAGCCAAAGGTTCGAGCCGTTTTAGAAAAGATATCCCCAATTGGATAGCCATGTGCTACTTCCATGAAGGGAAATTTAATGAATTATTGAATTATGCTGAACCAATTTTAAAACAGAAAAAGCCTGGGTATAATCTAGATGAACTTTCTCTTTTAGTGGCTGAGGTTCAGTTTAAGCTCGCATATTTTGAAAAAGCAGCTATCAGCTACAGCCTATACAAGAAACTTAATCCCACTAAAATTACTCCAGAGATTCAATACCGCTTTGGATACTCTTTGTACAAAACCAATAAATTCAACGAAGCCTCAGACGAGTTGAAAGCCTTGGCAGGCAAAAAAGATACCTTGGCTCAATATGCAGCTTTCACTTTAGGATTATCCCAATTGAAGGCTGGAAATCTAGAAGCTACTTTGCAGGCTTTTGGACAAGCTAAAGCCTTGGCATTCAATGCACAAATACAAGAAGAAGCCTATTTTAATCATGCCAAAGTATTATTAGACTTAGGTAAGGCAAGTGAAACTATTTATGCGATTCAAGAATTCAATAAAAAATACCCTAAGAGTAAGTTTTTAGAGGAATCCACTGAATTGGTAGCTGATGCCTTTATCCATTCCAACAACATTCAGGCTGCTTTGGATTATTTAAAAGGTTTGGCCAATCGCAATTCAAAATTAAATGCCGCATATCAAACCTTGACTTATAATTTAGGTGTAAAGGCATACAATGAAAACAAATTTGATCAGGCATTGGAATTGTTTCAAACCTCCTCAGAAAATCCAGAAAGTGCTGACTTGAAATTTCAGGCCTTATTTGGGAAAGGAGAGGCTTTGTCTCAACAAAAGAAATATGAACAAGCCATTCAGGTTTATTCTCCCTTATTGATAGGTACTCCACCAGTTGCTAAGCCCAATGACTTTTTACAAAAGGTACGTATGGGATTGGCCTATGCCTATTTCAACACCAAAGATTTCAATAAAGCCAATGTTTTATTTAAGGCCTATGTTGATCGCTTGAAGTTAAGTCCGGATGCTAAAAATAATCCAACCATCTTAATACGATTGGCTGATACATATTTAGTGTCTAAAAAATATGATGAAGCCTTAACCTATTACAACCAAGCCATAGATTTGGCCAAAACAGAAAAGGATTATGCCTTGTATCAAAAAGGAGTAACCTTGACCTATTTGAACCGCGACAATGAAGCAAAAGCTAGTTTCAAACAACTAAGAACTTCATTCCCTAATTCAAAATATGTGGATGATGCTGCGTTCCAAGAAAATGTCATTTCTTTTAATACCAATAAATACAAAGAGGCCATTGTTGGTTTTAGCGATTTGATTGAGAACAATCCGAAAAGTCCATATTTTACCCAAGCCTTACTTAAACGTGCACAATCTTATGCCAATACCAACCAGCATGAATTGTCCATCGTTGATTACAAGCGAATCATCCAGGAGTTCCCAACAGATAAAACGGCTAAAGATGCCTTGGTGGGTCTTCAAGAGGAATTAAATGAAGTAGGTAGGCCTGAGGACTTCGGTCAATTATTAGGAAACTTTCAGAAAAACAGTCCGGATGAAGCTGAAAACGTGGATTTAGAATATCGCGCTGCCAAAGGGATATATTTAGGTGAAAAATACGATAAAGCCATTGCCCCATTGAAAGCCTTTATTGAGAAGTATCCCAATAATGAGAATTTAGTGGAAGCTACTTTTTTAATTGCCGATGCAGCTTATCGTACCAATAACAAACCAGAAGCTTTGATTTTCTACAAAAAGATGATTGAACAAAATGTTCATCCTCAAATTAATAAAGCCATTCAACGTAGCGCTGAAATGGAATTGGAAAATAAGAACTATTCTGCATCAG
Organism: Aquirufa sp. Wall-65K1; assembly: GCF_054558475.1. Classification (NCBI taxonomy): domain Bacteria; kingdom Pseudomonadati; phylum Bacteroidota; class Cytophagia; order Cytophagales; family Flectobacillaceae; genus Aquirufa; species Aquirufa sp. Wall-65K1. The sequence goes on from NZ_JBPXKD010000001.1 coordinate 505,507, forward strand.
CCAATTGGTATCATGTGTTTAAGACAAAATACACAGGACCTAAAGACCAGATTTTAGCAAATAATGGCCTATTGACAACATTCCTAGCGGCCAATATGCTAGATTCTGCTGCTTATATAACCGATGAATTAATTCAGTCAAAAGATATCCTCGAGGAGGATAAAGCCAAATTGGCAGAAAAAATGGCAAATACTTTTGAGGCAGGGGGTGATGTAGTAAATCAAAGGAATTGGTTAGGCATAACCACCAATTTGGATAAAAATGACATAGGAGCTGCGGCCCAATTGAAACTAGCTTCGTTGTTATTCAAGGAATCTAAATTTAAAGAATCCAGTGAAATGATTTTAGATAAATTCAGAAATACTTATTCCGAAGCTTCTGACGCTATTTTGGGTAAAGCTTATATTTTATTGGCAGATAATTTCATAGCATTGAAAAATATACCACAAGCGAGAGCCACTTTAAAATCCATCGTAGATAACTCCAGCGATGCCGAAGTAATACAAACTGCGAAAACTAAATTAGAAAGCTTACCCTTAAAATAAAATAAGATGAGATTCAATCGAACAGCTAAACAAGTACTATTCACTGCTACATTCGGACTCTGCTTAGGCACATTTGAGGGTTTTGCCCAAAAAAGAGAAGGCTCTATCCAGGATGAAGCCATCGAAGTAGAAAAGACTCGAAAAATAGAATTACAGCCTCAAGTATCTCGCGGCTTTGACCCATTGGAAGAAGCTCAAGATTTGCGCAAGGACCGTAAAATGAAATACGATTTAGTGGACAGGAAATGGGAGGGTACTCAATTACCCAAAATCAGCACCTCCGTAGTGGATCCCAGAGAAGGAGATGAGTTAACCTCTTCCTATGGGCCAAAATTCAAAAATGTATTTAAGGTAGGTGCCGGAAATTACGGACATACCTTAATGAATGCCCATTTCGGATTTACTCCAAATGAAAATTCTTTCCATGGATTATATGTAAACCACGACGCCAATCGTAGAGGACCCGTTGCAACGAGTTTTTCTGGTAGAAACGAAAATGAGATTAAGGTATATAGTAAAACTTTTACACCTTCTTATTTATTAAATGGATCAATAGGCTATAAAAGGGTAGAAGCAAATTGGTATGGAAGACCTGAAGAACAATTCAACAACATGGCCAATGGGACATTTGGGGTATATTATGACCGATTTAATTATGTAGGAAGCATTTCAAGTGCCAAAAAAGATGCAAAATTTGACTATATCGCCACGTCAGGTTTAACCATGATGTCTACTTCACAAAATGAAAGAGAATGGATCTGGGATAGTAAAATTCAAACCGTATTAACGATCAATGATAACTTGTCGGCACATTTCTCTGGGGATATGACCATGAGCGAATATGCAAGTTTGGAAAATAACCGAAGAGAATTATATCGTGTAAAGCCAAGCTTTTTCTACAAGAATGACCGGGTGTCCATACACGCAGGTATCAATGTAGTTAATGAGAAAGATAAATTGCGAAGCCTAAACACCACCAGTTTATTCCCAGTAGTTAAATTGGATTATAAAGCTGCCAATTTTATCCACTTTTTCGCAGGTTTAGGAGGAGATACTTATTTCAATACCCTAAGTCAAATGGTGGCACAAAATCCTTGGTTGAGAAATCGAATTGATTTAAGAAACACCGCTCAAACGGCTAATGTTTTTGGTGGATTTAAAGGATCCAATGAACGTAGTTTTGATTTTGAATTTAAATTCATGTATTCTGAGTTCAGTAATTTGTCCTTTTTTGTCCCTAGTTCAGCTGATAGTTCAAAATATGCTATTGTTTATGCTGGTGATTTGAAAAAGGCACAAGTGATGAACTTCTCCGGTCAATTTAATTACCAATTGAATGAGCGGTTTCTATCGGTATTGAAATACGATATCAATCAGTATGAAAATTTAGGTACTTTAGAAAAAGCCTATCACCGACCAGCGATGAATATCTCTTTCACCAATTCCATTACGTTTAAAGATAAAATCATCATTTCACCCGATGTATTTTATATGAACGGACTTTATGGTTTGAATCCTAGAACCAATACTGCAGTTGCCATGAAAGACATCATTGATTTGAATTTAAAAGTGAATTATTTAATCACTAAAAAGTTCAATGCAGCAGTGAGTGCTAATAATTTACTTGGAAAAAATTATGAAAGGTATTTATTTTACCCTTCACAAGGATTAAACTATACCGTAAGCGTAGCTTATTCATTCTAATATGACCCTTAATAACTCCATTGTCAACTTAATTGAAACCTTACTCTATGAGCATGACTGCATCATTATTCCCAATTTTGGGGGTTTTGTGGTCAATGTTAAAGATTTTGAATTCAATGCCAAGGAGGAAATCATTTACCCTAGAAAAAGATGGATTGCCTTTAATGAGCGACTTCGTTCAGATGATGGTATTTTGGCTACCGCTTGGGCAAAAAAGGAGGGAATCAGTCATAAAATTGCTTTTGACCAAATCAATCAATTCAGTAAATCATTGAAAGATTTGCTCATGTCAGAGCAACACATGGTTTTAAACAAGTTAGGGACATTCAGCCTAACAGCAGAATCTAAAATCGCGTTTACACCAAATCCTGATCAAAATTTCGATTTAAGTCAGTTTGGACTAATGCCTGTAGCTTTACCAAATTCGCCTAGTATTTCCAAGCCGGTTTTGATTGAAAACCCAATAGAAAAATCCATGTCTTTGCATGAAGAGATAAGCGAAGTGGAATTGGAGGAGATTCAAGAGGAATTAGCACCTAAAAGAATAAGCACCAAAGTCTACGTATATGCATTACTAGCCTTTATATTGGGCGGTCTTAGTGCCTATTTTTTAACAGAACCCAATTCTCGTTATGTAAATAGCTCTTTAAGCCCCTTTACTATTAAAATTAAAAAAGAAAAATCTGCTCCGGTTCCTATAGCAACAAAAGCCTTTGTTCCAACAGAAAAAGAGATTCCTGTTGATTCGCTTGTAGATGCGCCATTGGAAGAACCTAAAAAAGCATTATCAGAAGGCCCTACGAAAGATGCAACTGAGAAAGTTTATTTAGTGGCCGCGAGTTTTTTAACTCAAGCCAAAGCCGAAATGGCCATTCAAGAATTAAAGTTGAAAGGTTTTGATCAAGCTGTAATATTACCTAAAGACGAAGACGCCATCCATTTTCGTGTCAGTATTGGTACAGAAGCCAGTATGGAAGCTGGATATAAAAAGGCAGCTGAATTAAAAAGCCAAAAGAAATTAGACATTTGGGTGTTTAAACCATAAGAATATGAATAGCGTTCTCGCACAGAAAGAACTTGATAAAAAAAATCAGTTAAAAGCATTAGTACTCACCATTTTAATCAATGGAGGGCTATTGTTACTTTTCTGGACTTTAAATATTTGGTCAGGCGATGAGGTAAAAATGGAAATACCAGCTGGTGGTTTTGAAGTGAATTATGGTAATACGAATGAAGGGGGTGGGGATATTCAAACTCATAATCAAGCCAATGATTTACTCAATGAAGTTGAATCAAAACCTGCTGATAAAAAAGTAGAGCCTAAGAAGGAAATTGTTAAGACTACGCCTACCAAGGAGACCCCCTTATTGAGTTCAACAGTAAAAAGTACCGTAAAAATAGCTGATAAACCAGCTGAAAAAACGGCCGTTCAACCTCCTAAGCCGGTTGTTGAGGAGCAACCTAAAATAGATGAATCCGCATTATTCAAAAAGAAATCAAGCAGTAATGGTACTCGAGGTACCAGTGATGCTGCTGGTGGGAATTCCAATGGAAATGATAAGGGTAAAATTGGTGACAAAGGTCAATTAGACGGAGATATTAATAATTCAGCCATTTATTCCGGACAAAAAGGAAAAGGTGGGGGCAGTGGTGGAGGAATTGGAGGTGGAAATGGAGTAGCCTTAAATATGACAGGCTGGGCATTAGCCTCTAGACCACAAGTCAATGACGATTCGGATGAATCTGGCATCATTCGTTTTTCTTTAAAAATTGATGAGAGTGGCAACATTATTTCCCTTAGAATCATTGAAAATACCTTATCGGCCTCGGTGGCTCAGAAATACAAAAGAGCCGTAGAAAAATTAAGCTTTAAACCAACCTCAGCTGGGGAGCGTCCTGAGGTTTCTACAGGAACCATTGTATTTAAAATCAATTCGAAATAATTCTTTTTCATCATCGAATGGATTATAAAGAAGTCATAGCTTTTTTATACAGCCAATTACCCGTATTTCATCGGGAAGGGAAAAAAGCTTTTAAACCTGGACTAGGGAATATACAGCAGCTTTGTGCCCGTCTAGGAAATCCACAAGATTCATTCCCATCCTTGCATATTGCTGGAACCAATGGAAAAGGGAGCTCTTCTCATTTTATGGCTTCCATTTTACAGGAGCATGGCTATCGAGTAGGTCTTTATACTTCACCTCACCTCAAATCATTTACGGAAAGGATTAAAATAAATGGACAAAATGTCGCGGAAGATTGGGTGGTTGATTTTGTAGAAAAAAACATTCAGCTCATTCAAGATATCAAACCCTCATTTTTTGAATGGACGGTCTTGATGGCCTTTTCTTATTTTAAAGAACAACAGGTTGATTGGGCTATTATTGAAACTGGTCTTGGTGGACGATTGGATTCAACCAACATCATACAGCCTAAAGCTTGTTTTATCACCAATATAAGCTGGGATCACCAAGATATTTTGGGAGACCGGCTTGAATTAATTGCAGCAGAAAAAGCAGGGATCATTAAACAAGGCGTTCCCATTTGTATTTCAGAAAGACAATCCTTTTCAGAAAATGTATTTTTAGAGAAGGCTAAGGAAATGAATTCCTCAATAGTTTTTGCTGAAGACCAAATTCAATGGACTGGCATTACTCATGAGCAAGATAAACTACGGCTAATTGGAAAATCTAAGCAGCAGGAGAAATTCGAAATTTTATCACCTTATGCAGGAGAATATCAAGTAAAAAACATTGCTGGTGTATTGGCCTGGTGTGAGCAAATTCAATCACAACATATCATTCCAATGGAATGGACAAAAATTATTCAAGGTATTGAAAAATCAAAAATCAATACCCAATTACACGGTCGATGGGAGCAAATTCAGAAAAATCCATGGATAGTGGCCGACACAGGACATAATGAAAGTGGAATAAGCCAATTATTAAGTCAAGTTGAGCGTCTCAATCAGGGTGATTTATGGATAATCTTAGGAATGGTGGCGGACAAAGATATTCACAAAGTTTTGAAATTATTCCCAAAGAAAGCTCATTATATTTTCTCCCAAGCACAAAATCCAAGAGCCCTTTCAGCTGAAAATTTACAAGAAATGGCACTAGAGCACGGATTAGTGGGTATATGTGAGAAGGATGTCAATAAGGCCATAGATTTGGCCAAAAATTCGACACAGAAAAATGATTTTATATTAATTACTGGCAGTACCTATTTGGTGGCTGAAATAAATGCGTAGGTTTTGAGTAGAAGAAAAGAATTTAAATATGATTTAGCCATCAAATCTCCCTGGGTTATTCAATCTGGAAAAGATTTTTTTGATGCTTGCCGAGGAAAATGGAGATCAAGTTATTTTCAAAATGCGAATCCCATCGTGTTGGAATTAGGCTGCGGAAGAGGAGAATATAGTTTGGGTTTGGCCAAATTATTCCCAAATAAAAATTTTATAGGTATCGATATCAAAGGGGATCGCTTGGCAGCAGGTGCTAGGCAAGCTGAAGCAGAAGGACTAAAAAATGTGGTATTTCTGAGAATTCACATCCAACATTTACCTGAATTCTTTGACGAAAATGAAGTTGATGAAATTTGGATTACATTTCCTGATCCTCGGCCCAAAGACCGTGATGAAAAAAAGCGGTTAACTTTCCCATTTTTTTTAGATAAATATCAAACAGTTTTGAAAAGTCAAGGTATCGTTCACCTGAAAACTGATTCAGATTCCTTTTTTGATTATTCACTTGAACAATTAGTCAAAGCTCCTTGGCAATTACTCATCCAGACTTGGGATTTATATCAATCGGAATGGAATCAAGATCATTTTGGAATTAAAACCCGATTTGAAGATATCTTTTATCGAAAAGGATTTTCAATCAAGTATTTACGGGCTATCAATAATAAATAAAAAAGGGAGGCAAGCCTCCCTTTTTTGTTGTATGTTTTAATGATTATCCTACGCGAGCAATTAAATCTGCTGCACGAGATGAATAACCGTATTCATTATCATACCAACCTACTACTTTCACTAAAGTTCCCATAGTAGAAGTTAATTTTGAATCAAAAATACATGAGTGAGAATTACCGATGATATCGATAGATACGATTTCATCTGTATTATATTCTAAGATACCTTTCATTGGACCTTCTGCTGCTTTTTTAACAGCTGCGTTAATCTCATCTGCGCTTACTTCTTTTTTCAAGATAGCAGTAAACTCGGTAACAGAACCATCTGGAGTAGGAACACGCATGGATGAGCCATCTAATAAACCTTTCAAGTGAGGAAGTACTAAACCAACCGCTTTAGCAGCACCTGTAGAAGTAGGAATAATAGAATAAGCAGCTGCACGCGCACGACGTAAGTCAGCATGTGGAGCGTCTTGTAAGTTTTGATCAGCAGTATATGCGTGGATAGTCGACATATATCCTTTTTCCAAACCAAATGCATCATCTAAAACTTTAGCCATAGGAGCTAAGCAGTTAGTAGTACAAGAAGCATTGGAAATAATTGTCATATCATCCGTTAATGTATCTTCGTTTACACCCAATACTACTGTAGGAACATTTCCTTTAGCAGGAGCTGAGATAATAACTTTACGAGCACCAGCGGTTAAGTGTTGGCCTGCGCCAGCTTCATCAACGAAACGACCTGTAGATTCTAACACCACGTCTATTCCTAAAGCACCCCATGGCAATAATTTCGGATCACGCTCAGCTAATGCCTTGATTGACTTTCCATTGACAGTAATAGAATCAGCATCAGAAGTCACAGTTCCATTGAAACGACCGTGAACAGAATCATACTTCAACAAATGGGCCAGCGTGGCGTTGTCTGTTAAATCATTGATCGCAACAACCTCGACATTTTCCTTTTCTAATAATCTACGAAAAGTAAGTCGACCAATACGACCAAATCCATTAATAGCTACTTTAATTTTTTTCATTGATACAAATAATTTGATTTCAGATTAAAATCAAAAATAGCCATTTTTCCCCAATTCTCAAAAATTGGACGATAAATATATGTTTAATCGCAAAGAAGGCACTTTATACAAAAGTAAACACCTCGATAAATATTTACCCATTTGGCTAATTAAATAGATTTTTGTAAAAATTTCATTGGATACGTTTTTTATTCAAGCTTTTTTTGCATATTTACATATACCAATGACTCGGCAAAATCAGCAGGGTAGGGGCGTGACAGAATGTCACTTGTCTTTTTAGCTAATTTCTAGCTCGTTTTTCACCAAATTTTATTTTGAACAATTTATCAACTATCTGATAATCAATCAATTAACTTATTAAAGTTGAAGTTAAATTTTAGTAAGTTTTTTGGCGGTTTTATACATTAAACACATTTTTCCAGTAGATAATTCCATGGCCATATTGATTATGCAGGCATTTTCTACGTTCTTTGTATTATCAAATTTTGCATACATATTATATGAATTCATTAGAAAATATCATTCAATCAGCTTGGGAAGACACTTCCTTGCGTCAAAACCCGGAAGTTATTCAAGCCATAGAAGAAGTGGTTGAAAAGGTCGATAAAGGAATCTTTCGTACAGCAGAGCCATTAGCTGATGGAAGCTGGCAAGTAAACGAATGGGTTAAGAAAGCTATTGTAATGTATTTCCCTATTCGTCAGATGTCAGTAAGTGAGGTAGGTATCTTTGAATACCACGACAAAATGCGTTTAAAATCTAATTACAAAGAATTGGGTGTACGTGTGGTTCCTCCGGCGGTTGCCCGTTATGGCGCCTACTTAGCTAAAGGAACTATTTTAATGCCATCTTATGTCAATATTGGTGCCTATGTAGATGAGGGAACGATGGTTGATACCTGGGCAACAGTTGGAAGTTGTGCTCAAATTGGTAAACACGTCCATTTAAGTGGTGGTGTGGGCATTGGTGGCGTATTAGAACCACCTCAAGCTGCCCCAGTAATCATTGAAGATGGAGCCTTTATTGGTTCTCGTTGCATTGTAGTGGAAGGTGCCCATATCGGTAAAAAAGCCGTTTTAGGGGCAGGTGTAACCATCACAGGTAGCTCTAAAATCATTGATGTAAGTGGTCCAGAACCCGTAGAATACATTGGTTTTGTCCCTGAAAATTCCGTGGTTATACCTGGAAGTATTCAAAAAACCTTTGCTGCAGGAACTTATGGAGTACCATGCGCTTTAATCATTGGTAAAAGAAAAGAAAGTACAGATTTAAAGACATCCTTAAATCAGGCCTTACGTGAAAACAATGTAGTCGTTTAACGTCAGAAATTGAATACCTTTACACCCGGCTAATCACCGGGTTTTTTTATGGAAAATGAATTAAAAATTGGGGAATACAATCGACTAAGAATCGTAAAAGAAGTCTCCTTCGGATTATATTTAGATGGTTATGAGGATGAAATACTTCTACCATTACAGTATGTACCAGAAAGCTATGAAATAGATGGCTTTATCGATGTATTCATCTACCGAGATTCTGAAGATCGGATTATTGCTACTACGCTAAAACCTCTAGCGACGATTAATCAATTTGCGTTTTTGGAAGTTAAGCAGGTAACCCCCATAGGTGTATTCCTAGAATGGGGCCTCATGAAGGACCTATTAGTTCCATTTGGTCAACAATGGGAAAAGATGTCTGTAGGCAAATCTTACCTAGTATACGTTTACCTAGACCCACAAACCGATCGAATTGTAGCATCTGCCCGCATAGATAAGTTTTTATCCTTGCTGGATGATGTTGAAGAATTCACCATAGGTCAAAAAGTACAAGCATTACCATTTGAATATACCAACTTGGGAATTAAATGCTTGGTAAACAATTGTAAACTGGGCCAATTATTCAAAAATGAAATATTTACAAATGTTAAACTTGGCAATTTAATTGATGTTTACATTGATAACATCCGTGAAGATGGTAAATTAGACTTACGTATTGAGCCTATTGGTATTCAGCGTATGGATTCACAAAGGGAAAAGATTATGGAAGCCATAAATTTACATGGTGGTGTATTAAACCTTCATGACAAAAGCCCTGCTGAAGAAATATATGAACAATTAGGGATGTCAAAAAAGGATTTCAAAAAGGCTATTGGAGGTTTGTACAAAAGTAAACTCATTTCACTTGGTAACAATTGTATAATTAAACTATAAACATTTGTAACGCAATTAGAATTTGCATTTCTATTTTATAAATTTAACTTTGTAATCCCGTTTGAATTTTTACAAAGATGAATTTAAGTCAAAAGATAGAATTGTTAATTCAGAGAAAACAGATTAGTTCTTCTCAGTTTGCTGACAAGATTGGTATACCACGAAGTAGTGTATCCCATATCTTGTCTGGTAGAAATAAACCTAGCTTAGATGTTGTTCAGAAAATACTAAAAGCATTTCCTGAGCTTACGGCAGAGGAATTATTATTTGACGATCGACTACTCTCCTTAAATTCGTCAGCTGCTCCTAAATTAGATCTGACTCAGAGTAGTCCATCTCTTTTTGACGCTCCGCAAGCAAGCCCTTCAGAATCGAATAAAAATTCTTTGGCTGAACCTACCATCGTACAATCAAATCTCAGGCGGAACAGAGAAAGCACTAAAAATAACACGGGAAATACTTCAATGGAGATGAATGTTAGCCATACAGCCGCTTCCTTTGTTCCAAGCAATCACTTGACTAAAAAAATTGAACGCATTATACTATTTTATTCGGACGGATCCTTTTCAGAAAGCAAGCCAAGCGAATGATTAAAACTTAACTAATTAATTCCTGCTGTTCTAACATTCCTGTTGTTCTATTAATTAACATTTATTAACCTGGCTATTAACTTATCCACGACTTATCCACATTCGTGCACAATTGTATTTTGGTTCACCAATATTTCAACATTTTGATATAATAATTCTTAAAATTTAATATAAACTAAGGTTTTGGCTTATACTTATCCACATGTTTCTGTGGATAAGTCGTGGAAATGTGTACAAAAGGAAACTGAATTGTACTATTTTCCCTTAAATCCAACATTTGTATCGGGAGAGATCTGCTGAAGATGTGGATAAAGCTTCGATTTTAAGGATTTACTTTAATCAATTAATTGACTAATTTTATTCTATTAGATATACCATATGAAAAAAATCGATTCCTTAAATCAAGTTGCCTTATTTCATGAAACTTTTGGAGCACCTATATTGGCTCAACCATGCATTCCTTCAGAAGAACGCTGCAAATTACGAGTGAGCTTATTGGCAGAGGAATTGGAAGAGTTACAACAAGCTATCCAAGACCGTGATTTAGTGGAAATAGCCGATGCTTTGTGTGACCTTCAATATGTACTTTCAGGAGCTGTTTTAGAATTTGGCTTGGGTGAAAAATTTGTTGATTTATTCAATGAAGTCCAACGATCAAACATGTCCAAAGCATGTAAAAGCCTGGAAGAAGCTGAAAAAACGGTTGAATATTACTTCTTGAAGGATGGAACAGAAGCCGAAATCAAGGAAGAACATGGGTTGTGGAAAGTGTACCGTAAATCTGATAATAAAGTATTAAAATCAATAGCATATTCACCGGCGAATTTAAAAGACATCATTGGATGATACGAATCTTACTCATAGAAGATGAACCCAAAACTGTTCAATCCTTAAAAAGAGGATTGGAGGAAAATAACTATGAAGTAGAAGTGGCCTACGATGGCCTCATGGGGAAACAATTAGCTACTAGAAATACCTACCAGCTGATTGTATCGGACATTATCATTCCAGGAATGAATGGAATTGAATTATGTAAAGAATTACGAAGCTTTGGAATTCAAACTCCAATTTTGATGTTAACTGCCCTAAGTACCACGGATGACAAATTGATTGGGTTTGAAGCTGGTGCAGATGATTATTTAGCCAAACCTTTTGATTTTAAGGAGTTTATGGCTCGGGTTAAAGCCTTGATTAAGCGTTCCAATCAAACTCTGGTAGACTCTCAAGTGCTAAAATTTGCTGATTTAGAGCTTGATCTTACTAGTAAATTAGTCACCCGTTCAGGTCAAAAGATTAACCTAACTGCCAAGGAATTTCAATTATTGGAGTACTTCCTCAAGAACCAGGAAAAGGTGATTTCAAAGGCAGAAATAGCAGAAAATATTTGGGAGGTGGAGGATGAAAATTCATCCAACCTGATTGAGGTATATGTGAATTACCTACGTAAAAAAGTGGATAAAAATTTTCCAAGTAAATTGATTCACACGCAATTTGGAATGGGGTATATCCTCCGACAAGAATAAAAAAATATGCAGATACGTTCCCGGTTGACATATCAGTTTACCTATTTGGTGTCGGCGATTTTATTCGTATCCTATCTGATTATCTATATTTTCTCCCAACAGAACTATAAAGAAAATTTTTACAGTCGACTTCGTCAAAAGGCCAATACGGCTGCCGAATTATTGGTCAATGTAAATCAAGTAGATTCCAAGCTATTGCGTATCATTGACCGAGCCAATCGTGATATCCTTTTTAGGGAAAATATCATGGCCTATGATACTTGCAATGAGCGCATTTATCGATCTAATGACACTATTTCTTTCCATATCGATGTCAATCGAGTTAAAGAAGTTCGCCTCAAAAAGGAAGTCCGATTTGCACATGAGGATATTGAGATTTTGGGAACGGTTTTTGCTACGCCTGAGGGAAGGATTGTTGTTTTTGCAGGTGCTGTAGATCAATATTCGGCGGAAAATGCCAAAGACTTAAAAAACATCCTAATAGCTCTATTTTTGCTATTTGTATTTATTGTCGTGATATCTGGTTGGTTTTTTGCTGGCAGAGCAGTAAATCCCATTTCAGAGGTCATCAAACAAGTTGATCACCTTTCACCCAAACGCCTTGAAGAAAGGCTGGAATCCTCTGATTCTGAGGATGAAATAGGGAAGATGGTATCAACGATCAATCGCTTATTAGAACGCATTGAGAATGCCTTTAAATTGCAAAAAACCTTTATAGCCAATGTTTCCCATGAACTTAAAAATCCATTAACGAAGATTTCTTCTCAATTGGAAGTGAGTTTGTTGAAAGAAAGAGCCGCGGAAGATTATAAAGAAACCATAGCATCTGTTTTAGAGGATTCCCAGGAGTTAGCCGCCATTACAGAATCTTTATTAGAATTAAACAAAATTAGTGTTTCTGATTACCAAGCAGGTTTCCAATTAATTCGAATTGATGAAATAATTTGGGAAGCTAGAAGCTTAACACAAAAGCTAAATAGTCACTATAAAGTAAGTATTGATACATCATTCATGCCAGATGATGAGGAAGAACTTATGATACGTGGTGATGAAAAGCTGATATTAACAGCCATTAAAAATTTAATGGAAAATGCCTGTAAATTTAGTCCTAAGCACTGTGCTTTTGTGGGATTAAGAGTTTACCATCATACCATCAATATCCGCGTTAAAAACGAAGGAAAAGGAATTCCTAAATCTGATTTACCATTTATTTTCCAACCATTTTTCAGAGGCGAAAATACAGCCTCATCTAAAGGATATGGAATTGGGCTATCTTTGGTAGAACGCATCATTCATTTACACAATGGAACTATTCAAGTTCAATCTAATCCCAATGAATGGACTGAATTTACGATGTCTTTGCCACAGACGAAACCATAATTATCAGGATGAAATACAGATATAAATAACCAAATCAATTTGTTATATAATTTATATTATGTTAAATAGATGTTCCATTATTGAATATATATTATTTTAACAGCCCTGGATTAAAATCCAGGGCTCGTATCCATGGCTCAAGCATTTTTCACCACAATTTGTATACCGGAATTGGATTTTAATCCATGGATCACGCGTTGTCACCATAATTTCATTACCAGCCCTGGATTTAAATCCAGGGCGTAAATCCCATGGTATAAATCAATGGATCAGGCGTTTTTCACCATAATTTCATTACCAGCCCTGGATTTAAATCCAGGGCTGGTATCCATGGCTCAAGTATTTTTCACCACAATTTGTATACCGGAATTGGATTTTAATCCATCGATGAGGCGTTGTCAGCATAATTCCATTCCCAGCCCTAGATTTTAATCCATGGATCACGCGTTTTTCACCATAATTTCATTTCCCAGCCCTGGATTTAAGTCCAGGGCGTAAATCCATGACATAAATCAATGGATCAGGCGTTTTCACCATAATTTCATTCCCAGCCCTGGATTTAAATCCAGGGCGTAAATCCATGGCGTAAATCAATGGATCAGAGGCGTTTTTCATCATAATTTCATTATCAGCCCTGGATTTAAATCCAGGGCTGATATCCAGGGCATAAATCCTTAACTGAAGCCTAATAAAAAAGGCCCAATCTAACGATTAGGCCTTTTTATTGGTAATTTTGAACATTATTTGTACACCAGCCTGGATTTAAATCCAGGCTGGTGGTAATAGACTATTTCAACTCAGCCAATTTACTTTCCAACTTAAGTTCGCGGTAAACTTGCTTTAAGATTTCCTTTAAATCCTCATCTTTTTTAGTAGCATATGCTTTTTCAAAGAATGGTAATGCTTCATTGTATTTAGCTGAAATTTGAGCTTCTACATTTTTACCTTCTTTCTTATATGTTTCCATATCCATCGCATTTACTTTCTTCTTGATTTCAGCAGCCTCATTGTAACGGAAAGCTCCCATTTGATACAAGGCATCATAGTAATTTGCATCAATAGCCAAAGCTTTGGTGTAGAAACCTGGAACTTCAGATTTTAATGCATCTATTTTAGAATTTAAATCTGCCAATTTAGCCGTGTTTTGAGCGGCATCCCCTACTTCTGCTTCTGCCTTTGCCAACTCCCCTTTCAATTCCTCTAATTTACCATTTTGCTCTTTAACGGTTCCGTCTAATTGGTTTATTTGAGCCGTAATAGCTGCTTTTTGCTTTGGCTGTGCTGTTTTTAATTTAGCTTTATTACGCGTAATCTCCTCCGTGAAGGCTGCTACTTGCTCTTTTTGAGCAGCAATTTTACGCTTAGCTTCGTCAACTTTAACAGCCTTTTCAGAAATTTTACGAGCATCATCACTCAAACCATTGATTTTGTTCTCATACAATAAACCAATGTTCAATAAAGACATAGCATCTTTAGGATCAGCTGCAATAGTCTTCTTCAATTGATCGATAGCCTGATCAATGCGATTGAAAGAAATCAACATATTGAATTTCTCATTTTTTAAATCCTTGCTAGCTGGATATAGGGCAATACCTTGATCTAACAAAGCCAATGCCTTATCTTCCTGCTTCTTCGTTTTATAAATTTGAGATAAACCATAAATGATGGCTACGTCCTTCCCTCCTATTGACATGTAACGCTCATAAGCTGTTTGAGCAACATCATCATTCTGAGACAATTGAGCTACCACACCTGTGTACATCGCTGAAGTTGTATCCTTTGGAGTCAATTCAGAAGCTTTGGACATGTATTTCAAAGAACTTTTATAATCTTTTCCTTGATACTTGATAACGCCCATGTTCATCAAAGCACTGTAAATCTTCTTTTCTTCAAACAATTTCTCTGCATCTTTTGCCACAGAGCCTTTTTTACCTTCTTTGGTATCCAATTTTACCGCTTCATTGATGTACTCAATGGCCTTAAATGCAGCATCAGCATCCGTTAATGCAAATGTCGAATCAGGAAAAGAGGCTAAGTCAACATAAGCTAAAGCTCTATTTAACCATGATTTGGCCTTCGTAGGCGCTTTTTTTACCTCTTCATCTGATTTCTTTACAGATTCTAAGATTGATTTTTTCTGAGCCTCTACCAAAGCCTTATCCGCTTGAGCGAAGGTCGAGCCCATGGCCATAGCCACAGTAAACAGGGTTAAAACTAGTTTTTTCATGTGATTGATTAAATTAAAAAAAAGCCCGATTTTCACCTCGGGCCGATAAAATTATTATTCTTCAGTTAAAGTTTCATCTTCTGCTCCTAAACCTTCAGCTTCATTTCCGCTTTCAGGAGAATCCGTGATGATAGTATCTTCCACAACCGTAGCCACTCCTTCTACCACTTCCGCCTCTTCAATTTCCGGCTCTTTGTCGATTTTAGTTACAGACGAAATCTCATCTGACTCATTCTTTAAACGAATCAATTTAACTCCCTGGGTATTTCTGCCCATTACTCGTAACTCAGCTACACTTGTACGAATTAGAATACCCGCTTTGGTAATGATCATCAAATCATTATTGTCATTAACTTCTTTGATCGCAACTAAATTACCTGTCTTTTCCGTGATATTCAATGCCTTAACGCCTTTTCCTCCACGATTAGTCAATCGGTAATCTTCTACCTCTGAACGCTTACCAAATCCTTTTTCAGAAACAACTAACAATTGTTGGACCTCAGGATCAGAAACACAAACCATTCCAACCACTTTTTCTGTAGGAATATCTTCGTCTATCCAAATACCTTTAACTCCAGCGGCTGAACGACCCATAGGACGAACACGCGTCTCTTCAAAACGAACAGAACGACCTGTATTGGTTGCAATCACAATCTGATTATTACCATTGGTTAAAGCTACATCCAATAATCTATCCCCTTCACGAATCGTTATGGCAATAATACCATTTTGACGTGGACGAGAATAGGCTTCCAAACTTGTTTTCTTAATCGTACCATCTTCCGTACACATCACAATGAAGTTATTGTCGATGTAATCCGGATCAGTAATCGATTTCACATTAATCACGGCACGAATACTATCACCGTTCTCAATATTCATCAAGTTTTGAATTGGTCTACCTTTGGATACTTTTGAACCCTCAGGAACAGCATAAACCCTTAACCAGAAGCATTTACCTCTTTCCGTAAAGAATAACAACCAATTGTGCATGGTTGCGGTAAATAAATGCTCAGTATAATCGTCGTCTTTTGTAGCTACCGCACGGGAACCTACTCCCCCTCTGGTCTGTGCACGATATTCCGTGATTGGTGTACGCTTAATATAACCTTGTGCAGAAACGGTAATTAACATTTCCTCATCTGCAATCATATCTTCTACCGAGAATTCATCATCGGTCATGTTGATTTGCGTTCTACGCTCATCACCATAACGGGTTTTCATTTCGGTTAATTCATCCTTGATAATTTGTAATTGACGTTCAGGTCTTGCCAAAATGTCTTCCAAATCCTCAATTAACTTCATGATTTCTGCATATTCGTTCATGATTTTCTCACGCTCCATACCTGTAAGACGCTGTAAACGCATCTCCAAAATGGCTTTCGACTGCAGTTCAGATAAGTTAAAAGTCGCCATTAAGCCCTCTTGAGCTGAATTGGGATCTTTTGACTCACGAATTAATTTAATTACCGCATCAAGATTATCCAGAGCAATAATAAATCCTTCTAAAATATGGGCTCTTTTACGTGCTTCACGTAAATCGTATTTCGTACGACGAACAATGATTTCGTTTCTGTGCTCAACAAAATGATGTATTAAATCCTTCAAGTTAAGCATCATCGGGCGACCTTTCACCAAAGCAACATTGTTCACACTGAACGATGATTGAAGAGCGGTGTGCTTGTATAGATTATTTAAAACAACGTTAGCTACGGCATCACGCTTTAAATCAAATACTATACGCATTCCTTGACGGTCAGATTCATCACGAATCTCTGAAATACCCTCAATCTTTTTATCATTCACTAAGTCAGCACATTGCTTAATTAATGAAGCCTTATTCACCATGTAAGGAATCTCCGAAACAATGATTTGCTCCTTACCCGTTTTGGAGGTATCAAATGTGGCATTTCCTCGCACAACAATACGTCCACGGCCCGTTTCAAAAGCATTTTTAATACCTTGAACGCCATAAATAGTACCGCCTGTAGGGAAATCTGGTGCTTTTATATACTGCATCAACTCCATGATGGTAATATCTCGGTTATCAATGTAGGCCGAAATTCCATCCACAACCTCAGATAAATTATGAGGCGCCATGTTGGTAGCCATACCCACCGCAATACCCGAAGTACCATTTAACAATAAATTAGGAATCTTAGCCGGTAAAACCGTTGGCTCTTCCAATGAATCGTCAAAATTTGGCTGAAAATCAACGGTTTCTTTGTTTAAATCCGACAACATCTCATCGGCAATACGCTTCAATCTCGCCTCAGTATAACGCATAGCAGCGGGTGAATCTCCATCCACCGAACCAAAGTTACCTTGGCCATCTACTAATGGATAACGCAAAGACCAATCCTGAGCCATACGTACCATCGTATCATACACGGATGAATCACCATGCGGGTGATACTTTCCTAAAACCTCCCCGACAATACGCGCTGATTTCTTATATGATTTATTATAACTAACACCCAACTCCTCCATTCCAAACAATACCCTCCGATGAACCGGTTTCAATCCATCTCGAACATCGGGTAATGCTCTAGACACAATTACTGACATTGAATAATCAATGTACGCCCCTCTCATTTCATCTTCGATGTTGATTGGGATAATATTTGTTGATACTGACATAAATTATGGTTTGATGCGTTGAACTACCTTCCGTTTTCAACACAAAAAAATGTTTGATTTACAGAGATTTCCAATAGCTACAAATATCATTAATTATGCCAATTTTTCCAAGATAAATCACAATAAATTGACAATTTTTCAAGCATTAAATAATTGCATTTCAAGACTAAAAAATAGGCCCTCTTTTTCACACACAATATGGCTCAAATGTTATACTTGTAAATCGTATGTGACCTTTATTAACTTAATTTCTAGACCTGCCAAAATAAGCTAAACCCCTGAAAATGAGCATGGCATTTCCATTATTTATCCCCTACCCTTTTGAAGTAAATGTACAAGCTGTTGAAAATCAAAATTTCAATCAACCAATTTTATCCTTTTAGTATATTTTTTTGAATTCTATATTAACATAAAATATAAAAAATACATTGGAATGTCATTACCTATCGGATCAACTATCCTAAGCTCTTTAAATTTTCATGAGTAATTGAGCCATTGTGAAATAAAAAATTTAGGCTTTTGTTTATCTTTACTCGATTTCAAAAAATATGGACCTAAGAAAATCAATCACCTCAGCTTTTTCCTTCATAGGACTCATCGCCTGTTTATTGATTCTTAGTCATTCACCTGGGGCAAAGGCTCAAAAAATCACCCGATTTCCCTACATTCAAATGGTCCAGTCCAATGGGGTGTTAATTCGTTATCGAACCGATCAGGCAATTATCTCTGAGATCAGTTTAAGTACAGACGGAAAAACGTTTAATCCTAGTGTAAAAAGTAGTTCGGCACAAACCGAACATAGTCTATCTCTAAACTCCCTGCAGCCAAGCACGAAATATTTTTACCGAGTTCATTTAGGAGAGAAAGAAATCTTGGGGGATTCCACGTACTTTTTCAAAACCGCTCCTACTGTTGGCTCCAAAGAAAAGATTTCCATTTTTTCAGTGGGCGATATGGCCGCAGGAGAAACTCAAAAGAAGGTATATAATGCTTATTTGAACTACCAAAAGAACAACTATACCCATATTTTTCTAAGTTTAGGCGATAATGTTTATTGCGGAGGAAGTGACGCTTGTTGGCAAGATGAGTTTTTCACCCCCTACCACGCAGGTCGATTGTTAAGACAAAGTGCCCTATTCCCTTCCGTGGGGAATCATGACTACGACAACCAAGCATTCCCATATCAACAAGATGAGCCTAAAATGGCATATTATCAAAATTTCACTTTACCAAGTAAAGGAGAACTTGGGGGTATACCCTCTTCATCAGAGGCTTATTATTCTTATGACTTTGGCAATGTCCATTTTGTATGCTTAGATTCTTATGCCTGGGGCAAAGATAATTTTCGCATTTTCGATCAAGTGAATAACATTCAACTTAATTGGCTAAAAGAAGACCTAAAAGCCACAAAACAAGACTGGAAAGTAGTTTATTTTCATTTTCCCTTATACACCAAAGGTACCTATGACTCTGATGTCAGCGGTGAAATCATCAAGTTACGGGATTATTTAACTCGGGTATTTGACGAATACGGGGTAGATTTAGTCATGTCAGGCCATAGCCATGTATACGAAAGATCAAGGCCCCTGAAAGGTCAATATGGCCTATCTAGCGAGTTTTCGCCTGAAAAGAATTGGTCATTTAATTCCTCAGGGAGATATGATGGTTCTGACAAATCCTGTGCTTATGTCATCAATCACTCCGACCCAAATAAAAAAGGGACTACCTATGTTGTCAATGGCTGTGGTGGGCAAACTGCTGCACATCGCTTCAACTGGCCCCATCCCGTTATGGAGTATTCATTAGATAAACGAGGAGGATCCATGGCCATTGACATCGAAAACAATCGCTTAGATGCCAAATTCATTGATGAAGATGGTGCTATTTTAGATCAGTTTACCCTTTTCAAGGAAGTGAATAAAGTCACCAAGCAAACCATAAATGCTTATGATGCCATTGAACTGAAAGCTTCCTGGCCTGCTCCTACTAATTCCTACAATTGGTCTACCGGAGATAAATCACAAAAAATCAACCTAAGGCCTTTAAAATCAGTAACATACACTGTAACTGATACTCAAAAGTGTTTGCAAGATCAATTTGATATTACGGTAAACCCTCCCCTAGGAACCACGAAATGGGAAGAATTAATTGCACAACCTTTTGATTCATTAGAAATTTACGACCTGCTTGGCAGACCTTGGAAATCCATTCAAAAAGCAGGCCTAGTAGATGAGCATATCCTGGATGGTATACCCAATGGACAGTATATTTTGGAGTATCAATACCAAGGAAAAAGATTTACCCTGAAACTAAATCATTAGTTCCGTTTTGTTGAAGACTCTCTGACAACCAAATTCGTCTTCAAAACTTCTACTTTAGGAATAGATTCTCCTGTTTTTTGTTCAATTTGCGCCAAAAGTAATTCCACTGAAATTCTACCAATTTCATCCAAGGGTTGAGAAACCGAGGTAATAGTTGGAGAAATCACCTGACATATAGGTTCGTTATTAAAACTTACCATTTTAACATCCTCAGGCACTCGAATTTTAAGTTCTTTCAATGCGGTCAAAACACCGATAGCCAAACGGTCGGAAACGACCAAAATACCATCAGGACGGTTGTCGGACTGCATCAATAAATGGGTTTGGGACCTTGCCGTATCTTGGTAATAATCTGAATGAAGAATTAAGCTTGGGTCAACCGATAATCCTGCCTCTTCCAAGGCATGTATATATCCTAATCGACGTTGATTACTAACTGATACATTCTTTGGGCCCGCTAAAAAAGCAATCCGTTTACAGCCATTTTCAATCAAATGTTTGACAGCTTCATAGGCAGATTGCTCATTATCTACCATCACCTTGGAAGCTTGAATATCTTCACAATTACGGTCAAAAAACACCAATGGTATTCCGCGTCTTTGTAAGCGCGTTAGATGTTCAAAGTTACTCGTCTCCCGAGAAAGTGATATGATGATACCATCCACTTGACCTCTCGATAAGTTTTGGATATTGGTTAATTCCCGTTCATAAGACTCCTGAGTTTGGGTAATCAACAAACTGTAGCCCGCTTTAATGGCCGCTTCCTCAATGTGCTTAATCACTGTTGAAAAGAAGTAATAGCCCAAATCAGGCACAATAATACCCAAGGTCTTTGTTTTACTTTTAACTAAACTTGTAGCCAATAGATTTGGCTGATAGTCCCATTCTTTTGCTAAATCCAAGACTAATTTCTTGGTATCAGGATGAATGTCAGGTAAATCACGAAGTGCGCGAGAAACGGTCGCCACAGAGACATTCAACTGCTTGGCAATATCTTTGATCGTTACTTGATGACCCATTCCTTTTAACGTTTTGTTTCTATAGTGCTAAAACCAAGTGACTATTCAAATGTTTTATTCCAATGAATAGCTGAATTACCCTGACTTAAACCCAATGGGGGATTCAATTTTTTAAGACTTATTTCAATCCCTTTTAGGTGCGGCCAGCGATGAACCAAGGCCTTGGCTAGTTTTTCTACAATAGTTTCCAATAAATCCACAGGCTCTTTCATGGTAGATTGGCAAATCTGATAAACCTGACCGTAGTCTATCGTAAGATTTAAATTATCCTTTAATGTATCCTGTGCCAGGATGCTCAATGTTATATCTAATTCATACCAATTACCCAAAATTCTTTCTTCAGGAAAATAGCCATGATAGGCATAAAAACGTAAACCATGCCAAGCTACTTGGTAAAAATCCATATTAGTTAATTTCTCCAATTTTACCCTGTGGTCCAGAAGATTTGGCATAAGCCTCTAACACCTTATTTAAGGTAGGCAAACTATCATCTGGACTTAAATTCGAAGGATCTACTACTTTTTTCTTAGTTAGCGCCGCTTTTTTTACTGTCGTTTTCTTAGTCGGTTGCACAGTCTGACTGGCCTTGTCAGCCAAAGGTTTTCTACCGCGCTTAGCTGGAATTTTATCTACGGTCGCTGAAGGGCTTGATTTGGGCCGTCCGACTTTCGCTTTTGGCTTAGCTTGTGGAATTACTTTTTTAGGCTTTTTGGTGAGCTTCGAAGGGCTTGAAGATTTAGCTGGGCTTGGTTTACTTGTTCGCTCTTGAAACTTCTCCGTAAGGTCATTGGTTTGAACGAGCGCATCGTTGGATACCGACCAGGTCTTTATTTGTTGCAAAGTCTTTTGTGAGATTCCCATCAACTGCTCAGCTACTTCTTTCTGAGCCTCTTGAAGACCTCGTAAAACACGTTCCTGTTCTTTAATTGTCTGATTGGTTTGCAATAAAATCTGCTTCGATTCTCCTTCTGCCAATAATTTGATTTTGGCTGCCTCTTTCTCAGCCTGCTCAATCAGAAGCTTTGACTCCTTTTGAGCTTGTTGATGAGCATGAGCAGCATCTTTCTCCGCCTTGATTTTCCAGTTCAATTGAGCTTCCTCAGCCATTTGAACGGCTTTCAACATGGAAGATTCAGCTTCTCGCAAACGATTGAGCTCTTTCTCTAGTTCCACGATTCTAGACTCTAAACGATCTCGACTTTGTTGAATAGACTGGTGGTACTCCTCGATGCGCGATAAATAATCATGTACATCAGAAACATCGTATCCACGAAAGGATTTAGAAAAAGATGCCTCGGGTAGTTCGTATGTATGCTCCATAATCTGCTAAAATAGAAAAAAAGATTAATGAATCTTCCAAACGGAGATATTTTTATCATCTGAAGCAGAGACCAACTGATCTTCAAATGGAGTCCATATTAATTTATTAACCGAATTTTTATGCCCTCCGTAGCGAGCAGCATCAATCACTTTCAGTAAGGTTAAGTCACGTGCATCCCAAATCTTAATGGTTTTATCCATGCTGGCACTGGCAAACAATGGCTGCTGTGGATGAAAAACCAAATCGTGGATGGAATACATGTGAGCAATTACTTCGCTATCTGCTTGAAAATTAGCCGTTTCAATAGTCTTCAATTTCCATTTTTTAATTCGAGCATCTTTACCTACCGACAATAGAACCTCTTCATTTTCCCAATATTGTAAACCAAAAACACTACCCTCATGGGCTTTCCAAGCCAATTCCATATCAAATTTGGAATTAAATATTCGGATAAAACCATCACTGTATGCCGCGGCGATACGCCCATTTGGCAATAATCGTAGGGTTCTGACACTTTTATCGCTGGCCTTGATGTGTTTGATGATTTGTTTGGAATCAAAATCAAGGACAGTAATCAAACCATCTTGATGGGCTACCCAGACCTGCTTTTGATTAAACAAGATATCAAAGATGGAATTTGGCCCTAGGGCAATAGAAAAAATTCTATCTTGATTCGATAATTGAATTCCATGAATACCTTCAAAATTTTGACCAACCCATAAAACCCCTTGTTGGTCTTGCTTCATGGCATAAACAGATCCGTTGATTTGAGCTACTACCTTACCAACATCTGGTTTCTGTAAATTCCATTGTACCACCCATCCGTCAGAACCTGCTGAATAAAACTCATGGGCCTGTTCCCCAGAAGCTAAAGAATAAATCGGTCCTCGATGCCCAGAAAAGGTATCTATCCGCTCAATTTGCATGATGTCGACTTTTGAATACAAAAATGGTAATTTTACCAGCAAATACGCTCAACTATGCCTCAAATTTTCCCCAATCTTGAATTAAGCTTACCAGGAACTTCTTGGTTAATTTGGGAAATTAAGGAGAATGAAAACTTTTTTGATCAAATACCTGATTCATGGAAAACAACACTCCCTCCAGAACAATCCCATGAAACAAAAAAAATCGAATCATTGGCAGCCCGTTATTGCTTGTGGCAATTAGTGCAAGAACAAATTGGTCAAGATGTCTTGTTGGTCAAATCAACAACTAATAGGCCCTATTTAAATCATTCAGATTGGCAAATTAGCCTCAGCCACTCATTTCCTTATGTTGCTGCGGCCATCAGTCACCAAAAAAACATTGGCCTGGATCTGGAAAAAAAAGCTAGAAAAATACTAAAAATTGCACCTAGATTTCTTTCCATGGAAGAACTGGATTGGTCTAAAAATGATGCATCAAAACAAGTGGCGGCATGGACAGTCAAAGAAGCCATGTACAAGGCTCAGCATCAAGCTGGGCTTGATTTCAGAAAAGAAATTAGTTTTGATTTAGAATTTCCACTTCAAAAAGGATACATCCACTTAGCGGAAGCGCGTTATGACTTTCAGCTATGGCAAGAAGAATTCCCTGATTTTTGGATCAGCCTAGCCATTCGACATTAATCCAAGGATTCAATGATTTGGTTTAACTCATTTTTATGTTCCTCATCCCCTGCCTTGTCATAAGCCATGATTAAGTTTCTAAGCACCCGACGAATAATTTCTAGATTAGAACAAGGATTGTAGTAAATCTCATTCGGAGCTAAATTCAATTGAGCTAAATAATTATCAATATCCACTCGATTGAAAATTAATCCTTTATTGAAAACATTGATATAGAACTGAACTCCTTTTTGTTTGTAAGTCAAAACAAACAAATTAGGCAAATTAACCCCATAAACCGGGAATCCTAGTCGCTGGGCAATCCACATGTAAATAACACAAAGGCTAATAGGGTTTCCCTTTCTACTCTCCAACACGACATTGATATAGGAATTATTGGCGGCATGAAAGTTTTTGGTATTTGCCCCAAATTTCAATTGATCAAAAATAACACCGTTTAAAACTTTGATTTGATCCATAGGATGCAAATTCTCCCTTATTTGAGGCCAAACTTCATAGTAAAGTTGGTCCAAATCTGTTTTCAATTGGGAGTAAGAATAATCCGGAAAACGATAGGTAGCTACAATCCACATTCCCTCCATTAAGTCCATCCCTCCTGCTTCCTTCCAATGCATTAAGCGATTTCGCATGGATTCCAATTGAAAATCATGAATCAGATTCTCAATTTTCTCCTGAAGAAAAGGATTTAAACTTAATTGCTCCCACTCAGATTCCAAAACAGGTATGATGGAGGGTCCCAAGGTTCGAATCTGTTGCTCAACCAATTGTACGACCTCAGAATCACTGTCGTCGAGCAATTGAATCATGGCTTTGATAGCTGGTTCCTTCATATGGGTTGTAATTTAAATCAAAAATAAGTACTAAGTGTTGAATTACAAACCTCTTACATGGTAAGCCCTTACAATAAATGTTGACTGCATAAATTTTTTTTCAAGAGAATATAAGCCTAAATTTGCTAGCTCATTGAAGCACCATTTCAATATATGAATATTTTAATAACTGGAGGAGCAGGTTTCATAGGCTCTCATACCTATGTGGTCCTAAAAGAAAATGGCTTCACTCCTATTATTGTCGATAATTTTGCCAATTCCTCAGTAGATGTGATTGATCGATTAAAGACCATCACCCAGGATGAGGTAATTTATCTAGAAGGCGATGTGAATGATGCGGCAGTATACGATCAATTATTCCAACAATACTCCATCGATGGCGTCATTCATTTTGCAGCAGCAAAAGCCGTAGGAGAATCGGTAGAAAACCCATTGAAATACTATCGAAATAATGTGGCTGCTACAGTCCTATTATTAGAAAAAATGAATGAATACGGGGTAAAAAACCTCGTTTTTTCCTCTTCTTGTACGGTTTATGGCCAGCCTGAAAGCCTACCTGTAACCGAGTCAGCACCAGTGCAGCCAGCTGTATCTCCTTATGGAAATTCCAAGCAGATTTGCGAAGAGATTATTCGAGATAGTGTTCAAGCCAAAGATGCTCATCTAAAAGCTATATCCTTACGTTATTTCAATCCGATTGGAGCCCATGAAAGTGCCTTAATTGGCGAATTACCCTTGGGACCACCAGCCAATTTAGTGCCTTTCCTGATGCAGTCGGTGGCAGGACTGAGAGGTCCATTACAAGTATTTGGAAATGATTATCCAACAGCTGATGGTACTGCCATTAGGGATTACATTCATGTTTGTGATTTGGCTGAAGCCCATGTTAAAGCATTGAGTTACTTATTAGACCAGCCAAAATCCACATATTATGACTTTTTTAATATAGGTACTGGCAAAGGCAGCTCTGTGTTAGATGTCATTCAAGCCTTCGAAAAAACCACCGGAAGAAAAGTGCCTTATGAAATAAAACCTCGTCGTTCTGGAGATATTACGGCCGTTTATGCTGCTACGGATAAATCCAAAGAGATTTTACATTGGTCAACAAAAAAAAGTTTAGAAGAAGCCTTACTAGATTCTTGGAGATGGCAAGAACAGCTTCTTAAATCATAATTTTATGAAAAAAATAGTCATTACCGGGGGTGCCGGATTCATTGGTTCACATGTGGTTCGTTTGTTCGTTCAAAAATACCCAGATTACCAAATCTACAACCTAGATGCCTTAACATACGCAGGTAATTTAGCCAATAACGAGGATATCGCTCATTTGCCTAATTACCATTTCATCAAAGCTGACATCACCGATGCCGACCATATAGATGCTTTATTTGCTGAACATCAGTTTGATGGTGTTTTACATTTAGCAGCTGAATCGCATGTAGATCGCTCCATTTCAGATCCTTTGGCTTTTGTGAAAACCAATGTCATTGGAACTGTGAATTTATTACAAGCTGCTAAAAAACATTGGGCCAATCAGTTTGAGGGAAAGCGTTTTTACCATATTTCCACTGATGAGGTTTATGGTGAATTACACAATCCGGAGGAATTCTTCTTAGAAACTACTCCCTATGACCCTCGCTCCCCTTATTCCGCTTCCAAGGCTTCTTCTGACCACTTTGTAAGGGCCTTTCATGAGACGTATGGCTTGCCAACAGTTATCACGAACTGTTCCAACAATTATGGCCCCAATCATTTTCCAGAGAAACTAATTCCTTTAATGATTCACAATATCCTCAATAACAAACCATTACCGGTTTATGGAAAAGGGGAAAATGTGCGGGATTGGCTTTACGTAGTAGATCATGCGCGAGCAATTGATACCGTTTTTCACCAAGGTAAAATAGGTGAAACCTACAATATTGGAGGATTCAATGAATGGAAGAATATTGATTTAGTTCATTTATTATGCCAAATTATGGATAGTAAACTTGGACGAGCAGAAGGAACATCCAAGCAACTAATCACCTATGTGACCGACCGTGCTGGACATGATTTACGTTACGCGATAGATGCACACAAAATTATGAATGAACTGGGTTGGGAGCCCTCATTGCAATTTGCCGAAGGTTTAGAGAAAACCGTAGATTGGTACCTAAACAATGAGAAATGGCTGAAAGATGTAACTTCTGGAGCCTACCAGCAATATTATCAAAACATGTATCAAGGAAGATAAAATGAAAGGAATTATTCTAGCAGGCGGTTCAGGAACTCGCCTTCATCCATTGACTTTAGCAGTAAGTAAGCAATTAATGCCTGTTTACGACAAACCAATGATCTATTATCCTTTATCCATTTTGATGTTATCAGGGATACGTGAAATTTTAATTATCTCCACGCCTCATGATTTACCTCATTTTGAGAAATTATTGGGTGATGGTTCACAAATTGGATGTCATTTTGAATATGCTGTTCAACCAGAACCCAATGGACTGGCACAGGCCTTCGTCATTGGAGAGAAGTTTATTGGAAAAGATAAAGTGGCCTTGGTTCTTGGAGATAATATTTTTTATGGATCTGGATTGAGTAAACTACTTCAAGCCAACAATGACCCTGATGGTGGTGTGGTTTATGCCTATTCTGTCAATGATCCAGAACGTTATGGTGTTGTAGAATTCGATGCAGATAATAATGTTTTATCTATTGAAGAAAAACCAAGTCAACCGAAATCAAATTACGCGGTTCCTGGTTTATATTTTTATGATAATGAGGTAGTTGAAATAGCTAAAAACATAGCTCCATCTCCTAGAGGTGAATATGAAATCACCGATGTCAATAAAGAATATTTGAAGCGAGGAAAGTTAAAAGTAGGCATTTTAAACCGAGGTACAGCTTGGTTAGATACAGGAACTTTTGCCTCCTTAATGCAGGCGGGGCAATTTGTTCAGGTTATCGAAGAGCGTCAAGGAATGAAAATCGGATGCATTGAAGAAGTAGCTTACCGCATGGGTTTTATTGATGCTAAACAATTAGAAGCCATTGCTAAACCTTTGGTAAAGAGTGGCTATGGCCAGTATTTATTGAATTTATTGCGTTAGGAAACGATAATTCCTGCTACTAAAGCAATCACAAATAAGGCGATGGGAGGAAGCTTCGTCATTTGAGCAACCAAAAACGTCACAATCACAATACCGAATCCAATCAGGTTCGCTTGTACAACCATCGGGTGAATGAAAGTATAAACCGCCACGATGGTTAATCCAACCGAAACAGATTGGATTCCTGGTAAAGAGGCTCTAATAAAGCGATATTGCTTTAATTGTCCCCAAATTCGGTACACAAAAAAGATAAGGAAGGTCCCCGGTAAAAATATTCCTAAAGCCCCAATCACGCTTCCGGCAAGTTCTCCCAAAATGCCATAATCTTTCATCAATAATACACCCAGATAAGAAGTCAGGGCAAATACAGGACCAGGAAGAGTCTGAGACAAGGTCATTCCTGTTAAGAAATCATCTTCCCGAATGAGTTGCTTAAATTCCACAAATTCGGTAAATAAAACAGGTACTAATACTTGCCCTCCCCCAAATACTAGACTACCATTTCGGTAAAAATTCTCAAAAATACGGATGGGGTAATAATCCGTAAAATGACCTAAAACGGCCAAAAAGACCAAAAATCCCCAGAATAAATGAAAATTGGCCCAAGGGATAATCATTTTGTGCTTATTCTGCCGAGGAAATTCTTTGAAATTTAAGGATGAAATCAAACCTCCCATCAGCAATAAAAGTGGAAATATAAAGGGGCTTTGAAAATACAAACCAATCAACACAGTAAATAAGAATATGAAAATGTACATGGGAGCCCGAAGGAATTTCTTAGCCATAATCCAGCCAGCTTGCAGGATTAAACCAATACCCACCGGAGTAACAAACTGAATGATATCCCTATTTCTGAGATAAGTCATTCCAAAGGCAGCCAAGGTCATTACAAAAACGGCAGGACTTATCCAGGCGATTAAAGTGGCGTAAGCCATATTGGCACCACCACGTTTATACCCGATAGCGGTTATCATTTGCGTGGAAGTTGGGCCTGGTAAGAAAGAACATAAGGCCTGAATTTCAAACAATTCATCCTCAGTTAGATAGCCCTTTTCCTGAACTAATTTTTTAAGAAAAAGGGCT
The DNA here is from genome assembly GCF_054558475.1 of Aquirufa sp. Wall-65K1. Classification (NCBI taxonomy): domain Bacteria; kingdom Pseudomonadati; phylum Bacteroidota; class Cytophagia; order Cytophagales; family Flectobacillaceae; genus Aquirufa; species Aquirufa sp. Wall-65K1. Next base: position 534,554 of record NZ_JBPXKD010000001.1, read on the forward strand.
ATATGCACTTGAACGCCACCAAATGAAGTCATAGCCAACACTAACACATCCCAAAGGAATTCGACATGTTTGGGCTTTCTCCACATGGGCTTATTTTTTCAATCCTAATTCAATCAAGCGCTCGGTTAAAAACTCTCCTGCACTCATATCGGTATACATTTTGGGATTATCAGCTGAAACACAGGATTCCAAGCAGGTTAAATCCATTTCGGACCTAGGATGCATGAAGAATGGAATGGAATAACGAGAAGTCCCCATTTTTTCTCTAGGAGGATTCACCACCCGGTGAATCGTTGATTTTAAATGGTGATTGGTTAATCGATCAAGCATATCGCCCACATTTACCACGACTTGATCTGGTAAAGCGGTGATAGGTATCCATTTACCATCCATGCGTAAAACCTCTAATCCTTCGGCAGAAGCACCCATTAATAAGGTAATCAGGTTAATATCTCCATGAGCAGCAGCACGCACTGCCCCTTCAGGTAAAGCATCTGGATTGGCAATTGGGAAATAATGGATGGCGCGTAAAATAGAATTCCCATTTTTCACCTTGTCCTCAAAATAATCCTCTGGCAATTCTAAATATAAGGCAATCGCGCGTAAAAGCGATTTTCCAGCATTTTCTAGGGTTTGGTAGGCACCAACAGTATACGTTTCAAAATCAGGATATTCCTTTGGAAACACATTGGCCGGATATTCACTCCAAACTGAATCTCCATCTTCTTGATGCTTTTGACCAACATGATAAAATTCCTTCAAATCAGGAACTTTAAAACCCTTGGCTGTCTCTTTCCCTTTACCTACGTAACCACGTTGACCAGCGATACCTGGAACCTCATAGGCCTGTTTTAATGAATCAGGTGATTGGAAAAACTGCTCAACTTCTTGATACAATTTTTTTGTAAAATCATCTGACAGTCCATGCCCTTTCACCGCGACAAAGCCAATGGTATTAAAGGCATTACCTAAATCTTGAACAAATTTGGCTTTTCTAACAGGATCGCCAGAATTAAATTCATTCAAATCCAAGGAAGGTATTTCTTCTAATAACATGATTTATTTTTTAATGGATGAAAATTGTTGAGATACAAAATCCCAATTGACTACATTCCAAAAAGCAGAAATATAATCAGCTCTTTTATTTTGGTATTTCAAATAATAAGCGTGCTCCCAAACATCTAAAGCCAATATGGGGGTTCCTTTTACCTCCGCCACATCCATGAGTGGATTATCTTGATTGGGGGTAGAACTGATAACTAATTTTCCGTCTTTCCAGATTAACCAAGCCCAACCAGAACCAAAGCGACCGGTGGCAGCTTTCGCAAATTCAGCCTTAAAATTATCCAAGCCACCTAAATCTTTTTGAATTTGTGCCAATAAATCAGCACTTTGTTTAGATGCATTAGCTGGCCCTATCAATTTCCAGAAAAAACTATGGTTCCAGTGTCCTCCTCCATTATTACGCACGGCAATAGGTAATTGACTCATTTGTCCCATCATGGCCTCTAGCGATAAAGAAGCTGCAGCCGTTCCTGCAATGGCTTTATTTAAATTATCTACATAGGCCTTGTGATGACGATCGTGGTGAATTTCCATGGTTAACTTGTCGATATGAGGCTCCAAAGCATCAAAAGAATAAGCGAGTGCTGGTAAGCTAAATGGGGCTGTTTCAATAGTGCTTTTTGCCGAAGCGCTAAAACGAGGTAAAACGATACTCGCGCCTAAAAGCCCGGCTGTTTTCTGCAAAAATTGTGATCTTTTCATGAGCGTGGAAAATGGTTTATTCATAGACTACTCGGCCGACGATACTTCGCCCAAGGGTAATTTCATCGGTATATTCCAAATCACCGCCAATCGGAATACCGCGGGCAATGGTGGATATTTTAATAGGAAATTCCTTTAATTTTTTAGTCAGGTAAAATGCCGTGGTATCTCCTTCCATGGTAGGACTAAGTCCTAAAATGACTTCATTTACCTTCCCCGTACTAACTCGCTGTATGAGTGAATCAATTTGTAAATCACTGGGCGAAATACCAGCTAAAGGAGAAATAATACCACCTAAAACATGATATAGACCCACAAATTGCCCTGTGTTTTCGATTGCCAATACATCACGCATATCTTCCACCACACAAATCAAATTCTCCTCACGTTTGTGACTATTGCATATTCCACACAATCCCCCATCGGAAATCATGTGACACTGCGGACAAAACTGTGTTTCGGTACGTAATTGAACTAAAGCATGAGCTAATTGCAAAGATTGCGTTTCTGGCCTTTTTAATAAGTGCAGTGCCAGACGTAAGGCTGACTTTTTCCCTATACCCGGCAATTTCGATATTTCTTCTACCGCTTGTTCAATGATCCGAGAAGGGTAATTATTCATGGCCATAAGCTATTGATAAGACTCAATTTCCGCCGAGATACCTCGTCGGCATATTTCATTCCGCATGCTAACTAATTCATCAAAACCACCCGATTTAACGCCACATTTACCTCTAAAATGAATTTGTAGTGTACACTGTTCAGCTTGTTCAGGGCTATGCTCACATACTTCCATCAAGGTAATGATGACATAATCAAAGGAATTAACCTCATCATTATAGACCACCAATTGATGCGAAGCTATCACTTCTTCATCAAAGGCCACCTCGACATCTTCTTGATGCTTTTCTTGGTTTTGAAAAGAAATACGAAAACGAGAAATGTTATCTTCCGAGAATTCCATATTTTTGATACGATTTTAAAAAACGACCTCTTAGCAAATTTAAAAAAAATCCTTTGAAACACCTATGTCTGTAACTTTAGCCGGAGGAATTCTTGCCATCTATTTTGGCCTACTTTTAATCATATCCTACATTACTTCCAAAGGTGCAGATACACACGCATTTTTTACGGCCAATAGGCAATCTCCTTGGTGGCTAGTCGCCTTTGGAATGATTGGCACTTCCATTTCGGGATTAACTTTTATCTCAGTACCAGGAGCAGTAGGTAAAACATCTTTTACCTATTACCAATTAATCTTAGGGCATTCCTTAGGCTATTTGACCATAGCCCTGGTTCTCATGCCCTTGTATTACCGACTCAACCTCATTTCCATTTATGGTTATTTAGAAAGTCGATTTGGCTTTTGGTCCTATAAAACCGGTTCAGCCTTTTTCCTTTTATCTAGAACCATTGGTTCGGCAGCCCGTTTATATTTAGCCGTCAATGTCTTACAAATTGCCATCTTCGCTCCTATTGGGGTGCCTTTTGGCTTAACGGTATTTATTTCTATCCTATTAATTTGGTTGTACACCCACCGAGGAGGAGTGAAAACCATCATCTGGACGGACACCCTACAAACCTTATTTTTACTTATTGCCTTGTTTATTACCATCTTTTTGGTAGGCCAACAAATGAACATGGGATTCATGGATATGGTTCATACCATCTCTGACAGTAAGTATTCCCACATGTTTGAATGGGATTGGAAGAACACCCATTTCTTTGGAAAGGATTTTCTAGCGGGTGTTTTTATTGCCATCGTGATGACTGGTCTAGACCAAGATTTGATGCAAAAAAACCTGACTTGTAAATCCATTGGTGAAGCTCAAAAAAACATGTTTTGGTTTTACTGGGTACTTCTCTTGATCAACCTGTTATTCCTTTCCCTTGGCGCATTATTATACATTTATGCCCAAAGCAAAAACATAGCCATTCCTGCGCAAACAGATAATTTATATCCTATGCTGGCCTTAAATGGGCACTTTGGCACTTTAGCTGCCGTTACTTTTTTATTAGGAATTATTGCCGCCTCCTATGCCAGTTCAGATTCAGCATTAACGGCTTTAACTACTTCTTTTTGTATTGATTTCTTGCGGATAGAGAAGTTTCAAGAGCAAAAAAGACATAAAATTAAACATTATGTCCACTTAGGTTTTTCAGCTCTCTTCTTTGTGGTGATTGGCTTATTCCACATTTTCAATAACCAAGAATTAATCTCCGCCGTATTTAATTTGGCAGGTTACACCTACGGCCCCTTACTAGGTCTGTTTTCTTTTGGATTATTTACCAAAACCCAGGTAAAAGACAAATGGGTGCCCATCATTTGTGTGGCCTCTCCTATCATCACCTTCTTGTTGGAATGGCAATCTCAAGCTTTATTTGGGGGATTTGGATTCGCCAAATTGATATTAAATGGCGCTATCTGTTTTGCCTTATTGTGGGCCATCCGAATTAAAAAATAAGAGATAATAAAAAAGGCGACCTAGGGTCGCCTTTCTATTAGAACGAGGAATAATAATTACTCTTGAATAAACTCGCCACTAGCGCGTAATTCAATTTCTTCACCCACCATAGCTGCTGGCATAGTACCAACACCCCATGCTGTACGATTGATGGATCCAGATGCTTTAAATCCAGCTACTTTTTTACCTTGACGGTTAGTAGTAGTTCCGTTTAACGTTAAATCCAAAGTTACCGGCTTAGTAACTCCGTGCATAGTTAAATCACCCGTTAATTTATATTTACGATCAGCTACCTTGCTGATGGCCTTACTAGCGAAAGTTAAAGTTGGGAATTTAACCGCATCGAAAAAATCCGGACTTTTTAAGTGAGTATCACGACGCTCATTGTCCGTGAAAACAGTATTTACATCAGCCGAAATGGTAAATTTAGCATCCGTAAAATCATCTTTAGCTGAAACCATAGTCGCTTCAGTAATTTTAAATGCTCCCTCAACATCTGAAATTGATAAGTGAACAACACTAAATCCTAACTTGGAATGGGATTTATCTACATTCCATTTTTGAGCTTGAGCAGATACTCCACATGACAAAAGAGCAATAGCTAAAAGTAATTTTTTCATAATAATATTTTTTAATGGGTTAATTATAGAAATCGAAACTACCATTTATTAGGACAAAATCAATTAAGAAATCAAAAAATCGTTCAGCTTGTCAAAAAATTTGCGACAAAAATCCAAAATCCTGCGAAAAAGTCTACTTGTCTCCTAGGCTTTTGTAATGGTCTTTACGCATTTCTTCCACATTGTCCATCTCTACCCTTTTTTTGATTTTTTTCCAATCAATGTCCTTATGGTATTTTTTCATCGTTACTTCCGGTTGAAAAATTCGACGGTCTGGAAAAACAAAACCCACTGGACTAAAATCAGGTTTATCGGTAAAGAAATCATCCAAAAGTGTAGCAGTTTGATCGTAATGGTTCACGCTGGGTACCCCAAAATTGGTATAAATCAAACGCAATAATGAACCAAAATTGGCATGTTTATGGGAAACATAATTTCGTTTCACATAAGGGCCAGCCATCATTAAAACACTACGATGCGCATCTACGTGGTCCACTCCTCCTTGTGGGTCATCTTCTGTTACCACCACCAACATGTTTTTCCAATAAGGCGTGGTCGACAAGAAACTAATCATACGAGCCAAGGCCAAATCATTATCAGCCATAAAGGAATGATTACTCACATAACCATCTTCAGGCCTTGGGTCTGAGCCATGGTCATTGGGAAGCTGAATTGTTACGACCGAAGGCATTTTTTGTTTACCCTTTAACCACATCTTGGTAAACTCCGTTTCAAATTGTTCTGCACGAAACATATCTGGAATATCCATATTAAAGCCTGCATAATTATGGCTCGTGTTTTTCCAAAGTGCTTTTTGCATGGGTACCATCACCACATGGCCTGCACCTGTTAAGGTATCAAACCATTCTTCTCGAGTATGAGCGGTTTCATTAGCCTCACCGAAATTATAAAATGAAATTTTCTTTCTTTCTAAAGCTTCCCAAAGCCCACCTACTTCGGCATAATCCTCTGGATCAATGCTTCCTGTAGTTCCTGGATGTCTTCTTCCAGGCGCTTTGGAGAATATTTTAGCCGTTTTACTAACACTAGAATTTGCTTCCACCCATTCATTGGGAATCACTCCCACCATCCAGTGGTGACCATGAATGGATGCATCACTGTCGCAATAAAAATTATCACTCATGGCAAATCGCTTGGCCAAAAGCGAGTGATTTGGCATCACATTGACGTTATGAAATGTTGTTTTAAAAGAATCCGGCAATACCACAGTCTGGTTTAGGCCATATCTTGCAATGGTCGAATCGCCATTTGCCCCTTTAAATTGACCAAAAATCTCATCGTAGGTACGGTTTTCCTTGGTTATGTAAACGATGTGCTTAATGGGAGAATTGCCTTGTTTCTTGGGATCTAAGGATAGGATTTTATTTCCTCTACCTTTTGCTGAAAACTCTTGGTAGGTATTATTCTTAACTTCTTGGGTATAAACAGCCAATTGTGCCTCATTGGGCATGTCGATGGTTTGGAACGTACCTAATTGTATATCACCTACATAGGACCCTTGCTCGGGAGCTTTAAAGTCTTTTCCACCATTAGGGCCGGCACCATAGCCACGACAAGTCGTCACATAAAGCGTTTTCTCATCGGTAGACAATCGAACACGGGTCGGTCCCCAGCCAGTAGGGATAAAACCTTTAGTTTTTTGACTAGGAACATCAATCACTGCTACCGCATTTAAACCCAAAAGCGTAACATACAAGGTCTTTTCGTCTTTACTCAGGCATAAACCAAAAGGCAAATAACCTCTTCTCTTATCTAAAACTGGAGTCAATTTGATGGGAATATGCGCTTTGATTTGTCGGGTCGCATAATCCAAGACCGCGATATTATCGTTGGTGGCATTGCTCACATAAGCAAATTTTGAGCTAACGGCAAGGGAATTGGGACTTGCCCCTCCTACTACTTCCATCTCCTCCACCATTTCACCCAATTGAAAACCTGGTTTATATTTTTTGGTAATTTGATTCGTCGACAAATCAATCTGAAAAATACTCATGGCTTCGTCTGATCGAGGATCTCCTACCCCAGGAATCTTTTTACCCATGATTTCCGTTCCCTCTCTAGACTCTTTGGAATCATTGGGATAAGGATGCCATGGGATGTATTGTTTCTGTAAATTCGCCAAATTTGTTCCTTCTACTAGAGGATAAGCATACATACCCACATTGGCCACAAAGGCATAATGATGATCTGGGCTTAGAGAAATACCAAAAGGCTGTCGACCAGTAGGCACCACACCCACTATTTCACCTGTATCTGCTTTCATGCGCACCATTCTGAAATTGGCACGATCTAGGATTAATAATTCATTTTTTTCTGGCAATAAAACCAAATCCGAGGTAAAGCTATCATCGAAATCATAACCTTTGAAAATTCCATTGAGACTAAAGGTCTTTAGTACTTTACCTGAAGACAATTCCACTACCAACACATTCCCTGAATCCCCCCCACTCAAATAGATTAATTCACTATTGGGAGAAAAGACAACACCCAAATAGGTACTTTTTCCATAGGGTGAAAGCTTGGAAGGCGTGCCATATGGAGGAAAACGTTTACTGATTTGTTTTTCTAGGTCAATGCGGGTAAAAGCCCCATTGTGTAGGGTGACGGCCCATTTTCCATCAGGACTAATCACCATTCCAAAAGGATCGCTATTGATCCGAAGTGTTTTTCCAGCAGGTTTAACAAATCGACCCGATGGTAATACCGAAAAACCATTGACATCAATTTTGGCGGTCATATCACGCCCGGGTACTTCTAAAATCGTCTGAGCAGTGGATTGAAATGCACATACCGCCAGTGCCAGTGAAGTTATAATAGTTTTCATAGGTTTATAAAATTTAGCGAAGTTAAGATTCTTCTGCTAAAGGCTTATTAAGAAGGGATTAAAATATCGTGAAAAAGGCTAATCTGCTGTTCGACATGTTCACTTCTTCCGCTGTTCGACATGTTCCAAAGGGTCATGTCGAACAGCGTTTGTTGGCTGAGGCTCTCGAAGCCAACGATTATACATGTCGAACAGCGTTTCTCAAAGCCAACGGCATTAAAACTTATACGCCGCCCGAGCAGCTAAATATTGAACGTCCTTACCCGGACCACTCTCCTTTAAGTAAGCACCTGCTGCACAATAACCCAATTCAAATTGAAATGCCAAATGTTTATTGGCAAAATAATTGGTTTCTAAAGCAAAAATATCTGCAACTCCACTGGCATTACTATCAAGTTGACGACCCATAACTGGTAACAAAGCCGACATATTAGGCGTAAAAATACCATCCCGTAAACTGGCTCTTTGCACAAAGGAAGCCCTGAGCGTTGTCAGCCACTTATGATTATCACTATACCGGATATATGGGCTTAGATTAAGCGTATTGGTAATATTCAAAGAAACCGTTTGTCCAAACGGCGGACGAGAATACAAGGTATTAAAAGTATTGAGTTGCTGATCATGATTAGACACATCACCAGGAACCCAATTTCCACTAAATCCTACAAAAAAATGACGTTTCAACTCATAATTAAAATCATACACAAACAGAAATGCCCGAATCGTTAAATCGTTAAAATGCCCCCACTGACCTGCCACCTCTACATCATAATTAAATGTCTTCGTTTCACAGTACCAGCGAGTCCCCAAGGTATTTCTAGCTTCCAATCCTTTCTTTAGGTAATATTCTCTCAAAGAGCTTTCCAAAAAGAAATAATAGGCATCAAAAAAATCGGTTTTGGAAGAAAATGTGTGATTCCAAACAGTACCTGAAAGCACTTCTGTGGAACGCACATCATCAAAAACTCCCTTATTTTGCCTAATTGGATTGGCTATGAAAGCATCAATTTTCTGATTGCCTTGATGCCACTTGAGCGTAGCTCCATAAAAAGGCTGACGCGTATTAGGCCCCTCTTTTAGCGCCATTAAGCGCTCTAAACCCCAAGTATACTCTTGTCTTCCCAAACGCAAAATAAGTTTAGGACTCATTTTCCAATCCACAAATGCCTGATGAAGAGATAAGGCATTTTTGTCTAATGTAGAGGTGATTGGATTTTCATTTAAAAACCGTAGGGTATTGTTCAATTGAGCAAAAACTCGGAATCGAGGACTTATTTCCCAATTGGCATGAAGCAACACCCGATGCATGATTTGATGCGGATCTTCTGTGATAAAATTATCTGGTACATCCCCAAAATTCACCTGATGGTAAGATTGGTATTGCTCCCTCCATTCTCCACCAAAACTAATCGTACTTTTAAGAATAAAGGGAATATATTTCAAGGATTCATCCCAACTTTTAAATCGATTAGTATCTAACTTTAAATAGGAAAAGTTATCATCCTGGCGCATCCTGGCAATATTTTGTGCCAAAAGCTGAGGTATATTTAGTCCCAGAAACAAAAGGAAAATAACAAGACTTCTTTTCACAAAAACGAAAAATAAAGGAATAAACCACAATAAAATAAATGCCAAATTAGGGATTTTTAGCCGAGAGACTATCCTGACCCAAGGCAGTAATTGAAATTGAAATAATAGGCTTGAGTAATTTGCCTAAATAATCCAAAAACAGATAGAAATTATTCTATTTTAACTTATATTGGCTTATGTATTTAAAGACAAATCATTTTAACCGTTCATCTCCATCCATTAAAATTTATATCCAATGAGCATTTCAAGAAGAAGTTTTTTAGGTAAAAGCGCACTGGCAGCTGGTAGCTTTTACATCGTTCCACGTCATGTGTTGGGAAAAGGGTATCGAGCACCGAGTGATAAGCTAAACATTGCAGGCGTTGGTATCAATGGAAAAGGCCTTTCCGATGTCAATAACGCCTTCAATGAGGGTGTCAATAACATTGGAGCACTTTGTGATGTTGACTTGACCAGAGCCAAGCCTTTATTTGAGAAATATGCCAAAGCGGGGCAATATCAAGATTGGCGTGTCATGCTAGAAAAAGAAAAAGGCATAGATGCCGTAACCATTTCTACACCCGATCATAACCATGCGGCCATTGCCATGGCTGCCATGCAATTGGGCAAGCACGTTTACGTTCAAAAACCCATGTCACACAATATTTTTGAGGCACGAACCATGACGGAAGCGGCCAGAAAATACCAAGTTGTTTCGCAAATGGGAAATCAAGGTGCCTCAAGCCCAGGTACCCAACAAATTGTCAAATGGATTGATCAAGGATTGATAGGGAAAGTTCATACGGTAAACATCTGGACGAATCGTCCCATTTGGCCTCAAGGAATACCTGTACCAACAGGTCAGCATGCTAAGCCTGCCGACATAGACTGGGATGTATGGTTAGGGCCTGCTTCATTAATCGACTATAATCCAGCCTACCATCCATTTAAATGGAGAGGTTGGTGGAATTTTGGTACAGGTGCCTTGGGTGATATGGGATGCCATTTAATTGATGGGCCATTTAGAGCCTTAGGACTGGGTTACCCTACCGAGGTAGAAGCCAGTATCGGTTCCGTATTTATCAGCGGAAACCAACCTGAATACATCCCTGAGGGTTGTCCACCGTCAGCTTCCATCCAATTGAAATTCCCTGCTTCGAAAAAGAATAAGTCGGCCGTAACCATGAACTGGACTGACGGAGGTTTACGTGGATTCCACCCAGACCTCATTCCAGCAGATGATCCAATAGGTACAGCTGATAATAGCAATGGGGTGATCATGATTGGTAGCAAAGGGGTATTAACTCATGCTACCTATGGTTTAGAGCCACGCATTTACTTGAATAATGGCGATAAGATTGAGATGCCTAAGCAAGAACCTAATAACTTAAAAGAATATGGGCACCAGGCTATGTGGGCGGAAGCTTGTAAGGCAGGCTTTAACTCCAAGGAACATAAGGAATTGAGTTCATCTTTTGACTATGCAGGTCCTTTGTCTGAAACCGTATTAATGGGTAACCTAGCCATTCGTAGTTATACGCTTCGCACGCCTATCCAAGGCCAAGCGAATCGATTCACATATCCAGGCCGTAAAAAGCTACTTTGGGATGGACAAAACATGAAAATCACCAATTTCGAGGATGCTAATCAATTCGTAAAACGCGAATATCGCGCTGGCTGGAAATTATAATCATCAGATTTTCAACAAGAAAAGCATGGCTCCCAAGGCCATGCTTTTTTATATGGTTTTTATTTTAGCACATGAAATGCCAAAACTTTTTGAACCTCATACACATCCACGGACTTATTGAATTGCTTGATAATACTTGGGTTGGCCTCTCCTGATATCCAAATTTTCAATTCGGCATCTAATTCAAATGTCCCAGCCGTTTCCACACTAAAGCGAGAAATAGACTTATAATTGATGGATTTATATTCCGTTTTTGATCCAGTTAAACCCTGCTTATCAATTAGAATTAAGCGTTTATTGGTGAAAATAAAGGTGTCACGCAATAATTTAAATCCGATTTCAATGACCTCACCATCAATTAAAATTTTGGCAAAATCTTTTTGCAATTGATCCTGCGAAACAGTACCCGCATTACCCAAAATAGCTGAAAATAACCCCATACTGACTTATTTATGTTAAAATGTAGAAACTAGGAGTATGAACACACTCCTTAGTAAGGATGAAACTAATACAAAAATTCAGAAAAATATTTTCCCGGCGATACCCCTTTAATTTTCTTGACCGCCGAATTAAAACTTTGTCGGGTTCCAAAGCCAGATTCCAAGGCCACAATTTCTAACTTATAATTTTTCCATTTAGGATTCTCGCGACATTGTTCTTCAGCAAATTGAATTCGCCAAGTGTTGACATAATCAGTGAATGACAAATTCATTACTGTTTGCAAAGCAATACGAATCATACGGGGCTTAACTTTTAACTTCTTGGCCACCTCATTCAAAGTTAAATTAGGGTTTAGAAAAATACGCTCAGTTTCAAAATATCGATTCAAGCTATCTGAAAGTGCTTTTTCTCGATCATTTTCAGAAATAATTTTAATGCTATGGTCTTTTGGAAGGGTAAATACTTCCGAACTGTCCATCCTAGTATTGGCTTGTTGCCAAATTAAACCTCTCAAGCTTGGCCCATGTAGCAACCTAGGATTAAACAACATAAACAGCATCATCAGCACATATTCCACTAAGTAGAAGAAATCTTTCCAAGGTAAATAAATTCTATTCTCTTCAGGATAAATAAAATTATACACAATTAAACCCACCACCACGAATTTTAAAAACATATTGAAAAACAACCAATAGACAATCAAAAGATTGTTTTTAATAAAGGTTTTCGAAGCGGATAGATAATATTTTATTAATTCATAAAGGCCCCAACAGCTGTAAAAAATAAACAAAAAGAAACGCACATATAAATGATTTTTCATGGTAATCCAGCCATACTTCGAATGGATAGTATAAAACGTATTTTCTGAAATCATTTCCTTTATTTCAAGAATCTTAAGTTCTGCCGGCAAAATATAAAAAGGGATATATTCTATGACATGAAGGGCAAAAGGTAAAAAATGTAAGAAATGAATGGGCTTAACTTTTCTCTCTGGATAAAGTAAAAATTGTTGAAATAAAAAATATAAAGGCCCCATGGTGAGTATCAAAGGTGATACCGTCCTGAAAAAATGGGGATTTTCATATATATATTCTGGTCGTATATAATATCCCGCAAAGGTCTGATAGCCAAGGCCAATAAACAATAAACCTAAAAACTTAGTAGCAACAATGCCTTTTTTAAAGAAAAAAGAGCCTCCAAAGGCAAAAAAAACAAAGCACAGATAAAACAGGTAATCTATAGGTGCCATGAATGTATAGGTTTTATAAGTAGAACGTATTAATTGGAAAGAGGAAAAATAATGAACCTATTTAGTAGAATCTTGGATGATGTTTTCAAAATATTTGCCTGGGGAGACCCCTTTAATTTTTTTCACGGCCGAATTAAAGCTTTGACGGGTTCCAAAGCCAGATTCCATGGCTATCACTTCTAATTTATAATTTTTCCATTTCGGATTTTCCCGACACTGCTCCTCAGCAAACTGAATGCGCCAGGTATTGATGTAATCTGAAAATGATAAATTCATTTCCATTTGAAGGGCCATGCGTATGATACGAGGCTTAATTTTCAAAGAGCGACTAACCTCAGCTAAGGTGATATCAGGACGGAGAAAAAGCTGTTCCGTTTCAAAATAACGATTTAAGGTAAACATGACGGATTTATCCCGAGATGATTTTTGATGAGCCTTTTCTTGCTTGGATAATTCGATGATCTCTTTGCCATTAAAACCCGCGGAATGTTGAAATACTAATCCTTTCAACGTAGGTCCTTTTAATAACCTTGGATTGAATAACATAAAGACCATCATCGTGAAATATTCCAAAATGAAAATATAATCCATCCAAGTAAGCTCTAAATGCTTTTTCTGGGCAAAAATCAAATTGAAACAATGCAAAATGATGACAATAAATTTTATGATCATATCACCCGTTAACCAGTAGACTATCAATGAATTTTTCCGAAGGAAGGATTTAGATGTCGTTTTATAAAATTTATACAATTCATAGAGCGTCCATAGTATGTAAGCCAAATAATAAATGGTTTTTATAAACAAATGGTCCCTCATGGAAATCCAGCCGTATTGGGACTCGGTATTATAAAAAGTATTTTGACTAAATACATGATTGACTTCCTCCAATTTTACCTCAGCAGGAAGTAAATAAAAAGGAATATATTCAACTATATGAAGAAAAAAGGGCAAAAAATGCAGTAGAAAAATAAGCTTAAATTTTCGCTCAGGGTATAGCAAAAAATGCTGAAAAAGGTAAGCCAATGGGCCTAGTAAATAGAAAAATGGAGAAACTGTTCTGAAAAAATGGGGATAGTCATATATATGACTAGGTTGAATAAAATATCCCGCAAAAAGCTGATAGGCTAATCCAAGAAATTGAATACCCAAAAATTTTGTGGCAATGAGCCCCTTCTTGAAAAATAGGGATACACCAAATGCAAAAAATACAAAACTCAGGTAAAACAAATAATCTACCGGTGACCAAGAATTCATGCTGACCAATAATATTTACAATCGTATAAATAGTATGATGGGTGACACGGAGATACACAAACATATAAATTTATCCGCAAATACTTGATGAAAAGTTGGAGAGACTTTTTATAAATTTATTTAACGTGACAATTTGAATATACTTTCAAGTAAAATATAGAAGAAAAGCTAGATTGTGAATTTGTACAAAAAATTCCCAATTAGTAAAGTTTAACTAGGGAATGATATCTATTATATACCTTTCTTTAAAATGATTGAAATTTATAATTCAATCATAACATGGTTGAAAGATTAGAATATTTTCTGCTAAACAAGGGAAAATACAAAAATCATCGAATTATTCTGGGCCAAGTTAGGGGCCAGTAGGTAATCAATCAGGCCGATTGCAATAGCATTAAAAGCACGAAAAGCATTGAATCATCTAATCAGAAAACAAGAAATAAGAATTGGTGGAATTTGGCCTAGAAACAAAAAACCCTGTAAATTATACATTCACAGGGTCAATTTGTCTACCGAAGTAGTCCGTACGGGAATCGAACCCGTGTTTCATCCGTGAAAGGGACGTGTCCTAACCCCTAGACGAACGGACCAATTGTCATTTTGGTGGCACAAAGGTAGGAGTTTCCTTTAAAAATTCAAATACTGTGCGCAAAAAAAAACTGAGTTTTAATCAATTTAATTTTATTATTTTAGCCTTTACATTGAAACACACGCTCTTATGGCCATAGTTAAACCACATTCTTTTTTTAGCGATTTTGATATTGCCCTATTTTTGAATGGGAAACACACCCGTTTATATGAGAAATTAGGTGCATTTGAAATTGAGCTAGATGGTGAAATTGGTACCTATTTTTCCGTATGGGCACCTAATGCCGAATCCGTATTCGTAGTAGGTAATTTCAATTTCTGGGATTCTAGCGCCCACGGGCTCTATCCTCGCTGGGATTCCTCAGGAATCTGGGAAGGATTTATCCCCAATGTCAAAACCGGTGAAACCTATAAATACTGGATTAAAAGCAAAACAGGAGAGATTTTAGAAAAATTAGACCCCATGGGCCTATTCTGCGAAACTCCTCCCAAAACAGCCAGTATCGTTTGGAATACCTATAAAGAATGGAAAGATCAGACCTGGATGCAAGAAAGAAGTCATAAAAACTCCTTAAATGCCCCCATGTCCATATACGAGGTACACCTAGGTTCTTGGCAAAAAACCTTAGAAAATGATTACTTGAGCTATGCTGACCTGAGTGATAAATTAGTCCAATATGTCAAAGACATGGGCTTCACGCATGTAGAGTTCATGCCTATAATGGAGCACCCATATGCCCCGTCTTGGGGATATCAGATTACGGGCTACTTCGCTCCTTCCTCCCGATTCGGCGATCCTCAAGGTTTCATGACCTTGGTAGAAAGGTTCCACCAAGAAGGTATTGGTGTCATCTTAGATTGGGTACCTTCCCATTTCCCTGGAGATGCCCACGGACTTCGAAATTTTGATGGTGGCTGCCTCTATGAACATCCTGATCCTAAACGTGGATTCCACCCTGATTGGCAATCCTATATATTTGATTACGGCAAAAATGAAGTCCGAAGCTTCTTGATGTCCAATGCCGCATTTTGGCTTGATCGTTATCACATCGATGGCCTACGCGTAGATGCTGTTGCTTCTATGCTCTATTTGGATTATTCCAGAAATGATGGAGAATGGGAAGCTAATATTTATGGAGGAAATCATAACCTTGAGGCCATTTCATTCCTACAAGAACTAAATGTTCACATGTATGGTGAATTCCCTGATATTCAGATGATTGCAGAAGAGTCAACCAGCTTCCCCGGTGTAACTAAACCCGTATTTCAGGGTGGTTTAGGCTTTGGGCAAAAATGGATGATGGGTTGGATGAATGACACCTTAAACTTCTTTCACAAGGACCCCATTCACCGTAAATACCACTTAAATGATTTAACATTTTCACTCATTTATGCCTTCACCGAGAACTTTTGCCTACCCCTATCTCATGATGAGGTAGTGTATGGCAAAAATTCCTTACTGAATAAAATGCCTGGAGATGAATGGCAAAAATTTGCCAACCTAAGGGTTTTACTAAGTGAGCAATTCACTCACCCAGGAAGTAAATTATTATTTATGGGCGGAGAATTTGGCCAAAAAGAGGAATGGAATCACAATCAATCCCTCGATTGGCATGAATTAGATAATTTTTACCACAAAGGAATACAGTCGACCGTTAAAGCCCTCAACCATTTATACCAAGAAGAAGCTGCTTTATTTAGCAAACAATTCTCGCACGAAGGATTTGAATGGATTGAATCCAATGATCAAGGAAACTCGGTCATTAGTTACCTACGTAAAGGCGAAATAGCTAAACAACAGGTCATTGTCATTTTAAATCTAACCCCAGCTCCTAGAGAAAATTATCGAATTGGTGTTCCATTACCTGGTATTTGGAAAGTCATATTTAATTCCGACAAAAAAGAATTTGGAGGAAGTGATTATCCAATTTCTGGAGCCGTGATGACCGAAGAGATAAATTGGCAAGGAAAGGCATTCTCTATTTCCTTGAACCTCCCTCCTATGGCTGCATTGATACTAAAGGCCTAAAAACAATAAAGACTCAGAAAAATTCCGAGCCTTTATTCAATCCGCCTAAGTAGTATTTTTAATAGTTGATTCTGTTTCAATACAATTTCATCTTGTTTTACATTGAAATTGTACACAAAAATAGTATTAATATTCAATACTTAAAATAGCTCCAAAAAATATTTTTAACTATTCAAATAAAAAATAAAAATAAACTTGGATTACTTTCGTTTGGCGATGATATCCTCCATATCAGATAATTCCACTTCCAATGCTTTGGTCGAAATAATGATCTCCCAAGCACTTAAACTCAAGGCTAAACTCATTCCAATAAGTCCAATCCCGAAAAACCACCGAGCGATGATTTCTTCATTCATGAAAAGAAGAAACATACACATGACGCTTAATAACAAACTGAAAATGGCAATGATTTGCATGGATTGAATCAATTTCATGCGTAGCCTTAAGTTCTCAATTTGTTTGAAAATGGCATCTTCCGGATTCTTTTGAAATTTCACGTGTAAATCACGGATCAAAGAAGCCATCGACATGAAACGATTCGTAAAGGCGATCATCAATAAGGAAACAGTCGAAAACAATAAGGCGGGAGTAGATATACTTAGTTCCATGTTTTAATGCGATTATGTAAATGTTGAATGATGCATTATCATCCAAAAAGAATCCAAAATTTATAAGTAATAAAAATACCTTATCACTATACTCTAATCACTAATAACTAATCACTAATCACTAATTTTTTACCTCCGATATTCATCCAAATACCGATCCATTTCTTCTTGAATTTTCTTGGCCTCGCGCGCTGCAGATACCGCTGTATCTTCACCTGCGTAAATAATGCCACGAGAGGAGTTCACTAATAAGCCCACTTGAGAATTCATGGCATACTTTGCCACATCCTCTAAACTTCCTCCTTGTGCTCCCACACCAGGTACCAAAAAGAAATTATCGGGAGCAATTTCGCGGGCCTTTTGTAAAAAATCTGAACGAGTAGCACCAATCACAAACATCAAGTGCTCTGGGGAACCCCATGTCATGGCGGTACGCATGACTCTTTCAAACAAAGGCATATAATCTTCCGATTTAGTCATTTGAAAATCATGACTTCCCACATTGGAAGTTAGCGCCAAAAGAATCACCCATTTATCTCGGTAAGTCAAAAAAGGCTCCACCGAATCTCTACCCATGTAAGGAGCCACCGTGATGGAGTCAAATTCCAAACCACTGCTTGCCGGATCAAAAAAAGTTTGAGCGTATTTCAAGGCTGTATTTCCAATATCACCCCTTTTCGCATCCGCTATGGTAAAAATATCCTTGGGAATATATTCCATCGTTTTTTGCAAACTCTCCCAACCTCGTGGTCCCATAGCCTCATAAAAAGCGATATTGGGCTTATAGGCTACGGCATAGGCATGCGTCGCATCTATGACGGCTTGATTAAATGCAAAAATCGGATCTTTCTCCTGCCTAAATTTACTTGGAATCAGACTAAGGTCAGAATCCAAGCCAACACATAAAAATGACCGTTTTTGTTCTATTTGTTTGACTAATGCAGATGAATTCATAGAGATTGGGAAAGGACATTGTTTAAATGCCGAAATATGAATAATTTTGGCGCAAATTAAGTTCTTTCCAAGCAATATCAAAAAAAGAGGAAAGCAATCACGATCTCGAATTTATGCAATTTATTAAACACCAGCTCCTAGGAGTAATTGAATGTATCCCAACTAAGTTTTTTGATGCTAGAGGCCACTTTTACGAGTCTTACAACCAAAAATTATTTGCTGCCAGTGGCATTTCGGAAAATTTCGTTCAAGATAATTACTCCTTTTCTACTCCGGGAGTACTGAGAGGTTTACATTTTCAAAAGAATCCGCATGGACAAGGGAAATTGGTTCGCTGTATGACCGGTAAGGTCATGGATGTCATTGTCGATTTGAGGCATGATTCTCCTACCTTTGGTCAACACGAGAAGTTTATTTTAGAGGCAGACAAGGGGAATATGCTTTATGTACCTGTTGGGTTTGCTCATGGATTTGTAGCACTAGAAGAAACCATTTTTGTTTATAAATGCACTGATTTTTGGAATAAAGAAGCGGAATCTGGGATACGTTGGAATGACCCTACCCTCAGCATTGACTGGGGTGTTGATCAACCCATTGTTTCAGATAAAGATCAAATTTTACCAGATTTTAATGCTGCTGAGCGAATCTTCTAAAATAGATTAGCTAAAAATATTACCTTTGTACCAATGACTCACAAGCTGATTTTATCAAGCCCCTTATTGGAAATAACCATATCTAGGTTATGCCAAGAGCTCATTGAAAATCAAATAGAAGGTATAGAAACCGTCATTTTAGGCCTTCAGCCTAGAGGAATTTATTTTGCAGAAAGAATTGCAAAAGAATTAAGTAAACACCTTGCCGAAGCTCCTCAAATTGGTCAGCTGGATGCCACTTTCTATCGAGATGACTTTAGAAGAAGAGATCCTGTTTCTCCCAATAGCACCCATATTCCCTTTATCATTGAAAATAAGCGGGTTATTTTAGTGGATGACGTGCTAGCTACTGGACGTATGGTTCGGGCAGCCTTGGATGCCATGACAGCATTTGGCAGACCAGCTAAAGTAGAATTATGTGTATTAATAGATCGGATTTATAACCGAGATCTCCCTATTAATGCTGACTATATTGGTAAAAGTGTCAATACACTTTCGACCGAAAAGGTACTCGTAGAATGGACTGAACAAGGCCATGATGCAGACAAAATTTGGTTAATCACTCATCCATGATGAAATAAATATGTTGAAATCGCCACATTTATTAGGAATAAAAGACCTGGATGCTGAATCCATTGACCTGATAGTAAAAACGGCCAAAGAATTTAAAGAGGTTCTCAACAGACCTATTAAAAAGGTGCCTTCTTTACGTGATGTGACCATTGCCAATGTATTTTTCGAGAATTCAACGCGTACTCGTTTATCCTTTGAATTAGCAGAGAAAAGACTTTCTGCCGACACCATTAACTTTTCTGCCTCAGGAAGTTCGGTCAAAAAAGGGGAAACCTTGCTAGATACAGTGAACAACATTCTAGCTATGAAGGTAGATATGATCGTTATGCGCCATGCCAGCCCTGGTGCTCCCCACTATTTATCTAAGCACATTAAAGCAAATATCATCAATGCAGGGGATGGAACCCACGAACACCCTACGCAAGCCTTATTAGACACTTTTTCTCTCCGAGAAAAACTGGGTGATTTAGCAGGCAAAAAAATAGCCATCGTTGGAGATATTTTACATTCCCGTGTTGCGCTTTCCAATATATATGCCTTGAAAAAACAAGGTGCTCAGGTCCGACTTTGTGGCCCTAGTACCTTAATTCCTAAGCATATTCAAAGCCTTGGTGTAGAAGTTTCTCACGATGTCAAAGATACTTTACAATGGTGCGATGCTGCCAATGTCTTGAGAATTCAACTAGAGCGCCAACAAATCAAATATTTCCCTTCTCTGCGAGAATACGCCCAATTCTTTGGAATTACTCGAAAAATGCTGGATGAACTACCCAAGGAAATTGTCTTGATGCACCCTGGTCCTATCAATCGAGGCGTGGAATTAAGTTCAGATGCAGCTGATTCTCCTCATTCCATCATATTAGATCAAGTAGAAAACGGTGTAGCAGTACGGATGGCTGTTTTATACTTACTTGCTTCCCGCGCTTAAAAAATCCTGATAAGCCTGATAAATGGATTCGGCTTGAATGCTTTCCCCGCAGGCATAATGGCCTAATGGACAATGCTTTTTACCATGATCTCCACATGGACGGCAATTTAAAACTTGTGGCGTTTCAATAATACGATTCCAGTCTGCCAAAGGCCCAAAACCAAAAGACGGAAT
Source organism: Aquirufa sp. Wall-65K1 (assembly GCF_054558475.1). Lineage (NCBI taxonomy): Bacteria > Pseudomonadati > Bacteroidota > Cytophagia > Cytophagales > Flectobacillaceae > Aquirufa > Aquirufa sp. Wall-65K1. Next base: position 554,961 of record NZ_JBPXKD010000001.1, read on the forward strand.
TGTAGAACAATACACCGCCACGGTTGGTACATTTTCAGCTGAACAAATATGCATAGGGCCTGAATCATTCACAAAGCTCATTTTACTTTGTTGAAAAATATAGGCAGAAGCCAACAAAGGATGGAGGCCCGTTTCATTTAAAACCAGTCGATTCGTGGCTTTAAACGCTTCTGCAATTTGATTGGACAAGTCTATTTCATTGGGAGAACCCATTAATACAACTACCTGATTTTCAGGCAAAAGCTGAATAAACTCAATCCAAATGCGAATAGGTAAACGTTTCGTTTCCCAAACGCTGCCCGGAGAAATACAGATATATTCTTTTTCCTTCAATTCGGGACCTAAAGCAAATCCAGGTGCCTTTAAGCAGGGCTTGTACACCTTTTCTCCTAACCAAGATTTTACTAAAGCCGTATTTCTTTCCACTTCATGAACGCCCGAACCCCATTCATGTACAACTTTTTCAGTAAATAAAAAGGATAAGGGGTTTTTATCAAATCCAACCACACGCTTAGCCCCAATACTGAGACTAAGTAATCCCATGCCAAAAAATCGCTGAATGACATAAACGGCATCAAAATGCTCAGCCTTTAAATCATGCCTTAGCTCCAACCAAGAGGACCATTTTTTGGATTTATCATAGGTCCAAACCCGACTGAGATTGGTATAAGGATAGGCTTTGAATAAACTTTCATTCCCCTTTCTTACCAGCAAATGAATTTCCGTTTCCGGTGATTCTAAACGAATCTTTTCTAACAAGGCTGTCGCTAGTACCGCATCTCCTAAAAAAGCTGTTTGAATCAATAGAATTTTGGAATGCTCCAACATAGAAAAAAATGAATGAAATGGCCATAAAATTAGTTAAATTTGGGACATTTTTATCCAATTACCTACATGAATTCGATTCAAACCCGAACGCTTTCCAATGGCATTATCCTTGTTCATAGACAAGTAGTACATACAGAAATTTCGCATGTAGGCATCATGTTGGACATAGGCAGTCGGGATGAAAATGATTCCGAGCAAGGTATAGCCCACTTTTGGGAACACATGGCTTTCAAAGGCACTCAAAAGAAGAATAATATTCAGATTATCAATCGTTTGGAGATTATCGGAGGTGAATTAAATGCCTACACAACAAAAGAGAAAATTTGTTTTCATGCTTCTGTGCTAAGCCCATACTACGAAAGGGCATTGGAATTATTAGCTGACATTACCTTCCATTCTACCTTCCCTCAAAAGGAGTTAGAAAAAGAAAGAAGTGTGATTTTGGAGGAGATGTCCATGTATTATGACTCTCCAGAAGATGCCATTCAAGACGATTTCGATGAATTATTATTCCCAAATCATTCTCTAGGAATGAATATTTTGGGAACGAATCAAACCGTCCAAGGATTTCAACAAGCAGATTTAATTCAGTTCATTGAAAGAAATATGGACACTTCGCGGATTGTTTTCTCTTCCATCGGAAAATTACCTCATGAAAAAGTATTTCAATGGGCTGAAAAACACTTGGGAGGTATTCAGGCAAAAAAACAACAGTTAAAACGTATTCAGCCTAGCCTAATGGTTCCTGAAAGAAAGGTCGTCAAACGCGGCGTTACACAGTCGCACGTGGCTTTAGGAAGACAATCCTACGCCTTGGCTAACCCTAACCGAATGGCCTTTTTTACACTCATCAATTTATTAGGTGGGCCAGGAATGAATTCATTGTTAAATGTTTCAGTTCGTGAAAGACATGGATTGGTTTACTCCATTGAGGCTAGCTTTACCTCCTATATTGATTCTGGTTTTTGGGCCATTTATTTTGGAACGGAACCCAACCAAGTCAATAAATCCATCAAACTAATCATGCGGGAGTTTGATAAGTTGCAACAAAAAGCTTTATCTGGGCCAGCCTTGCAAAAGATCAAATCGCAGCTTAAAGGACAATTGGCCATGGCTGAGGAAGGAAATTTAAACTTCATGCTCATGATGGCAAAAAACCTGTTAGATCGTGAAAAAATCGAAAGTTTAGATGAATTATTCTTACAAATTGATGCCATCACTTCGGATAAACTTCAAACTTTAGCCCAAGAAATGTTTGTACCAGATCAATTGAGCTATTTAATCTTTGAACCCTAAGAAAACGCTTGCACCTTTACCTACATATTCCATTTTGTCGACAAGCTTGTCATTATTGTGACTTCCATTTTTCTACGGTCTTATCTCAAAGGGACTCGATGGTGGAGGCAATGCTTCAAGAGATAGATTTGCAAAAAGAGTATTTAAGCAAAAGGGAAATTGATACCATCTATTTAGGTGGGGGAACTCCTTCCCTCCTATCTGAAAATCAACTGAATCGACTTTTTGAAAAGATAAATGAAAATTATCAAGTCAATAAGCATGCAGAAATAACACTAGAAGCCAATCCTGAAGATTTAAGCAAGGATTATATCGAGGTGCTTCAACGAATAGGCATCAATCGACTGAGTGTGGGAATACAAACATTTAAGGATGAAAGTCTACGCCATTTACATCGCAACCATAGCAGCCTAGATTCCAAAAATGCCATTAAAAGAGCCCAAGATTTAGGTTTGAATAATATCAGTATCGATATTATTTATGGAATTAGCGGCCATACTCTGCAAGAAACAGCCCATGATATTCAACAAGCTATCTCTTTAGGCGTTGATCATATTTCCGCTTATAGTTTAACGATAGAGCCTAGAACCGTCTTTGGTAAACAAAAACAAAAAGGTCTTTTACTGGAAACTCCCGATAACCTCATGGCAGCGCATTTTGAATTAAGCCATCAAATGCTGAGGTCAGCCGGATATGAAGCATACGAAGTGTCTAATTTTGCCAAAAACAAACACTATTCAAAACACAATTCAAGTTATTGGAATCAGGAGGAATATTTGGGAATAGGTCCATCCGCCCATAGCTATAATGGCCATAGTCGTCAATGGAATGTAGCCAATAATAAAACCTATATCAGCCGTATAGAAGAAGGAGAAAAGTACTTTGAATTAGAGCAATTAAGCCCAGAAAACAAGATAAACGAATACATCATGACCCGCTTAAGAACCATGTGGGGCATCGATTTATACTATGTAAAAAAGGCATTTCAAGACCTTCATCAACATTTTCCTCAAAAAGAAATCGATGAATGGAAAGAAAAGAACTGGGCTCAGGAAGAAAATGGTTTTTTAATACTGACTGATTCCGGAAAATTAATTGCAGATAAATTGAGTAGCGATATTTTTCTAATTTAATCCTGCTTTTCAATTAAGATTGTATTTTTGCAAACTATTATAATTTCAGACATCTCAATGGCAAAAAGAATTGACTTTACGAAAGAAACGCGCCTAGCTACCAAATCGTCTAAATTCGGAAAAGTAAATTCTAGCCCAAAGACTTCGTCGACCAATATTTTCAAAAAATATTTGATTAAGTTCTCCTGGTTTGTTTTTTATGCCTGGATTGCCTCTTTGGTGATGATTATTTTATTGAAATTCCTTCCCATATACTTCACGCCTACCATGGCAAGTCGAAAAATAGACGCCATTTTTGAAGGAAATCCAAGCAAAATATATTCAAATTGGACTTCATATTCAGAAATTGATAAAAACTGTGCCCTGGCTGTTATTGCTTCTGAAGATCAACTTTTCCCTGAGCATAAAGGATTTGATTTTGAAGCCATGTGGGGTGCAATGCGTCATAATATGAAGGGAAAACGCATCAAAGGAGCAAGTACAATTTCCCAACAAGTAGCTAAAAACGTTTTTTTATGGCAAGGTCGAAGTTACCTCAGAAAAGGTCTAGAGGCATATTTTACCTTTATGATTGAGATAATTTGGGGCAAAAAAAGAATACTAGAAGTGTACCTCAATGTGGCAGAAACGGGAAAAATGACATTTGGAGTAGAAGCTGCTTGCCGTAAATATTACGGACATTCTTCTTCTGAAGTAAGTCGTGCCGAGGCCGCAAGAATAGCAGCAGTATTACCGAATCCGATCCGTTTTTCTATCCAAAATCCTTCCAATTATGTACAAAGAAGGACCAACACAATACAGCGACAAATGCGCATGTTAGGGGGCAAGAAATTCTTAAGTCAAATTGATTAATTTTTAATCTAGAAATTTGCCTTATAATTCGACCCCTGGATCCCAAAAATGCTGGGGAAATTCAACTATTTTATCATCAATGACCTGAATTCCTTCAGCTTCAAGAAGCTCCTTCATTCGATTCCCTCCAAAGAAATTTTTACCCGTCAACAATCCATTTCGATTCACCACTCGATGGGCTGGAACATCCTCCAATGTATGAGAGGCATTCATCGCCCAACCCACCATGCGTGCTCCCCCTTTCATGCCTAAATAGGCGGCAATAGCTCCATAGGAAGTTACTTTACCTCTTGGTATCAGCTGTACTACTTGATAAATAGCCTCAAAAGAATTCAGATTGGCAGCCATGGAAAACACTGGTTGATGCGCTAGCATGTAGCGCGCTAAAACAACGAATAGAAAACCTACTTATAGTTCTTTTCTTTCTTCAATTTCTTTTTCTAGCTCATTGTACCATTTCTCGCCAAACTTCCGAATCAAAGGTTCTTTTAGAAATTTATAGATAGGTACTCCTAATTGCTTCCCATGGGAGCAAGCATCGGAACAAATCGACCAGCGGTCATAATTTAAAGCTTGATATTCCGCTAATTTAGCAATGCGAATCGGGTATAAATGACAAGAAATAGGCTTTCTGAAATCAATTTTGCCGTCAAAATACGCTTGCTCAATACCACACTTTAGGTATTTTTTATCATCATAAATGGCATAAACACATTCTCTTCCTTCAATTACCGGAGTAGAAAAATCACCATCCTCATCTTTTACCCAGGTTCCTACTTGTTGAATTACCGCCTTACCCTCTTCCGATAAATAAGGAGCAATTTGCTCTTGTATATTTTCAATAATGGCCAATTCTTCTTCCTCCAAAGGTGCACCCAAATCTCCTTCAACACAACAAGCCCCTTTACATTTACTCAAATCACATACAAAAAACTCATCCGCTACATCCTCACTAATTACAGTATCATCAATCAATATCATTATTTCCTATTTTTTACAAAGGTAAAGATATTCCCAAGCTCTTGAAACAATTGGACAATTAGCAATAATCCTATTTTAAAACCGTTAAATGAGAATATTTGGTAATTTTACAATAAAATAGACTTCAAAAGCCTTCATAGCTTTATTAACATATCTTTTATGAATCAAAAAAAGCTAGTATTTCTTTTTTTGTTGTTTGTAAGCAGCTACAATTTTTCCCTTCAAGCAAGCCTTCGTCCAGATACCTTAAGTCTTGGTAATTTGCGCGTAGCTATTCATCCTTCCGCTAAACCTATTTTAGAAAAAGAATGGGCTATGTTGGGGGCCAACAAGAAATATGTAGGTATGATGAAAGAAAAAATGAGGCTATTTTTTCCCATCATTGAACCTATCTTAAAAGATGGTAATATCCCAGACGAATTTAAATACTTATGTGTACAAGAGAGTGCATTGAATCCCAATGCAGTTTCAAGCTCCAATGCCGTGGGCTATTGGCAATTTAAATTAGAAACAGCCAAAGACGTAGGTTTAAAAGTAAATAAAGAAGTGGATGAAAGACGCCACATCATGGAAGCCACCAGAGGAGCTGTCAATTATTTAACTAGAAATAATACCGTTTTAGATAACTGGCTAAGCACCTTACTTTCTTATCGTTTGGGCTTGGGAACTTTAAAAAAAATGCCCCTGGCGACAGACTGGTTAGGAAAATCATTGATTGAAGTCGATTCAAGTACAGATTGGTATGTATTGCGATTTCTAGCCTACAAACATTTTTGGGAAACCGAATTACAATTAAACTCACAAGACACCACAGCCACCTCTACTCCCAGCATGGTTACCTACAAACAAGTAAAAGGTAAAAACCTGATGGAGTTATCAGATGAATGGAAAGTCAGTTATGATGATTTAAAAAAATATAATTCTTGGGTATTAAAGGATTGGGTTCCAGATGATAAAGAATATACCTTATATCACCCCTCCAATGTATCCATATTTGAATCAAAGAGTATTGTTAGTCTTGCTGCACAAAGTTCAGCGCTCATCGCTTCCAGTGACACCAACAAACTTTACGTGGAAGCTGAGGTGCCTCAAGAGGCACTGTACCCTAAAAAGAAACATAAGCCTATTTTGAGTGATAAAGTAGAAACGAGATGGCACAGCGTAGAATCAGGGGAAAGTTTAAGCTCCATTGCTCGAAAATATGACATGAAATTGCCTGACTTATTAAAACTAAATGGCTTAGAAATGAGCGCAATGATAAGCTTAGGCCAAAAAATCAAAGTATTAAGGAAAATACCCATGCTGGAATTAATTGCCGAGCAATTGGATGAAAAAGCAAAAAAATCGCCGGCTCAGGTTAAAGAAGTCAAAGAAAAAATAGAAGAGACCGTAGCAGAAGAGCCTAAAGTAAATATAAAAAGCACAAGTAATTCAGTTTATATAGACCCAGCTGTCAGCAGAGAAATTACAATACGTTCAGATGCTCCAGATAAAGAAATAAAAGAGGACATAAAGGTGCAAGAAGAAGCACCTAAAAAAAGAGCTGAGAAGGTAAATGCTTCCGTTGAAGCCCCAGCACTTTCTAAAAGCCCAAGTATCCACCAAGTGAAGGCAGGAGAAACCTTGTTTAGAATAGCTTCACAATATGGAATAAGTGTACAAAAACTTATTGAATGGAATAAATTAGGCAAAAACCCTAACATTCAAGTTGGGCAAAAATTGAAAGTCCAGCCTTAGTCCTTCTTCTTTAAAATCAACAATCCATCGCGTAAAGGCAAAAGTAGATTCTCTACTCTAGGATCCTCTAAACACTTTTGATTAAAATCCCGCAAGGCTTGGGTTGATTTATCTTTTGCTGATTCATCCACTACTTTTCCACTCCAAAGCACATTATCGACGATAATAAGCCCACCTTTTCGTACTTTATTTATTACTAGGTCAAAATAAAGTGCATAATTTCGCTTGTCGGCATCTATAAACACTAAATCAATTTCATCCTCTATCCTAGGAATTTCATCTTTAGCATCAACAATTCGGTAATCAATTTGAGAGCCAAGCGGTGATTGTTCGAAAAAAGAGCGAGTAAATCGTTCCAGCTCTTCATTGATATCCAAGGTTATTAATTTTCCAGATGGCACCAATCCTTCAGCTAAGCATAGTGCTGAATAACCCGTATAAGTACCAATTTCAAGTATTAATTTAGGTTGTATTAAGGAGGAAATGAGCGCCAAAAAACGACCTTGCAAATGACCAGATAACATGCGAGGCTGTAATACTTGAGCATGGGTTTCTCGATCCAAACGCTTCAATAAATCACTTTCAGGCTCAGTAAAAGACCTAGAATAGGCATCTATGGCGGGATCAATGAATTCCATGCTATTATTTTATGCCCGTGTAGAAGAAATCAAAAGAGGTATCCGGAGTTTGATTTAAGGAATAATCATCGACCTGAATGGAATCCACCAATTGATTATTCGCTTTAGAAACAATCAAACGACTCATACGATTAGCAATATCATATGGAACTTGTAACCAAGTTCTTGGTAATTTGTATTGAAGGTTCAATATATCAAATCGCGTAATTTTTTGTACCGATTTCTTATTCTCCTCATAATAATCCATCACTTTAGAATTTCCGTGTATACCTTCTGTTACAACCGTTGAAAAATGTTTTTCCATCAACTTTTGAAGGCCGATAGCATCATATTCCCTCACATGCCATGGATTACGGGTTAATGAAAATTTCTTATTCACCGTGGTTAAATATAATTTCCCTCCTGGTTTTAACACACGAGCAGCTTCTTGAAGAAAGAAATCATCATTTTCGATATGCTCAATTACTTGAAAGGTCACCACAAAATCATAATGATTTGAAGGTAAATCTTTCAATGGGGGCAAAAACATGTCAATAAACGTAAATGAAGGATATTTTTGACTTAACTCTTGCATTAACTCCGTATTCTTATCTACCCCTGTATAATTACTTACTTGTGGAGCAAGTACTCCTACGCCCCTACCAGTACCACACCCAATTTCTAAAACATCACCAGAAACTAATTGGCTTACATGCAAATAAGGAAATAAAAGACGTTGGTGAATCGGATTATCCGAAGCAATTTCAGAAGAGGCTATTTCAGTAGTTTTATACATAATCATGAATTTGATTACAAAGGTAGGAATATTCAAATAAATATTTTTTTCTAAATAATTTGGTTTGTATTACAAACTACATTAATATTGCAAACAATAAACCGCTAAAACATGTCAAAAAACATACTAGCCCCCCATGAAAGTCTGGCCATTATACAAAAGGTAGTATCATCTACACGCCACGATTACCACATTCAACGAAAATTCTATGTGCTTTGGGGTATCTTGATTGCCGTTGCGAGCTTCACCCAATACGCCATCTTACAAGACATTTTGACTATTCCATGGTATTACCCATGGGTTTTATTTCCGAGCATTGGTCTTGTTTTAAGTGTTATTTGGGGCTATGCTGGTAAAAAAAATACCCTAAGCTATTATAACCATTTTGTATTAACGATGTGGTTTACCCTATACATTGCCATTGGCATTTCCCTTTATATCTCTCTTTTTAATCAAACAAGTCCATTTCCTAATATCCTAGTTTGCGTGGGTATTGGAACTAGCATTTCTGGGTTTTTAATGAAAAACCGCTTATTCATCTTTTGTGGTTTAATTTTTGGACTAGGTGCTATTTATTGTTTGTATCTCCCTTTTCATGAACAATTACTTCTAAATGGTGCTTGCATGGTGATAGGGAATGTTGTGCCGAACCTATTTTCTCCTCATGTTTAAAGATTTAGACCCCATATTAAGCTCTCCCGTCCGCCTAGCGGTGATGTCAATATTACTAACAGTGAAACATGCTCATTTCAATGATTTATTAAAAGAAACTAAAACAACCCAAGGAAATTTAAGTCATCAATTAAAGAAACTACATGAAGCAGGATATATTCAAATTGAAAAAACATTTAAAAATAACTATCCATTAACCATTGTGAGTATAACAGAAATAGGTACGAATGCTTTTAAGGTCTATGTTGAAAACATCAAAAAGTACCTCCATTTAAATGAAAACAATACCTAACCATACAATATGCCAATCATCTGATCTATTCTCGGGCAAATGTTTAAATCCTGGCTCCCTATTGGGAGTCAGGATTTTTTTATTAGTTTAGTTGCTTGATGCCATTATTAAAAACTAGCCAAAATTTACTTCCTTATGATGGGGAACTTTATTCCTACGGAATCATCTTTCCAGAGGAACGAGCGAACTTAATTTTAGAAGAACTACTGCATACTATAGCTTGGGAGCATGATCAAGTGCATATTTTTGGAAAAACTCACATTACTTCCCGCAAGGCAGCCTGGTATGGAGATGAGGGGAAATCCTATGCTTATTCAGGCAGTCAAAAGCAAGCCCAAACCTGGACTCCCCTCCTTTCGGAAATTAAGAATCAAGTGGAAGCAATTTGCCTTTCAAGCTACAATGCCTGTTTATTAAATTTATACCATGATGGTAATGAAGGCATGGGTTGGCATTCTGATAATGAAAAATCCATTGTTCCTCATTCTAGTATTGCCTCCTTAAGTTTAGGAAGTCAAAGACGGTTTGACTTAAAACATCAGAAAAGTGGAGAAAAAATTAGTGTAGATTTAAAAAATGGCCAATTAATCAATATGCAAGGGGTCATTCAAGAGCATTGGAAACATGCTTTAGCAAAATCAAAAAAAGTAAAAGACCTAAGAATCAACCTAACCTTTCGGCGCATGATTTAGGCCTGAAGAAGGATTTTAAAGAAAAATGAAAAAAAATCCCGACCTTTGAGGAACATTATAGCTATTCAACGTGTCATTCGATCAAGATCCCAAGCCTTTTAAAAAGCCATTTAGGCATTTTACCACCCCAAAAACAGATAACAAAGAATTTGTATTTGGAATACAATCAGTATTAGAGACCCTGCGTGCGGGAAAAGAAATTGATCGTTTATTGGTTCAAAGGGAATTAGGAAATATCGAAATCCTTGAATTAGCCAAAGAGAGAGGCATACAGGTCCAAAAAGTACCCATTGAAAAATTGAATCGCATTACGCGCAAGAACCATCAAGGTGCTATTGCTTTCGTTTCTGCCATTCATTATGCTAAAATTGATAATATCATTGCAGATACTTTTGAAAAAGGTCAAACTCCTTTAATTCTAATTTTAGATCGAATTACTGACGTAAGAAATTTTGGAGCTATTGCACGTACCGCCGAATGTGCAGGTGTACATGCCATTGTGATTCCTTCTCGTGGAGCTGCTCAGATTAATGCAGATGCCATGAAAACCTCATCCGGCGCATTAAACTTTCTTCCTGTTTGTCGGGAAGAAAACCTTATCAGTACCATCGAATACTTGCAAAATGCAGGACTTAAAGTGGTAGCATGTACTGAGAAAACCAAAGATTCGGTTTATTCCAAAGACTTCAAAGAACCCACTGCCATAGTTCTTGGGTCAGAAGAAGATGGAATATCGGATGAGATTATACGTAAGTCAGATGAATTAGCCGCCATTCCTCAAACTGGGCAAGTTGGTTCCCTGAATGTATCAGTAGCCGCAGGCGTTATCATTTACGAAGCGCTACGCCAAAGGCTCGACTAATTTATAAATCCTTCTTAATTTGAGTAGCCGAGGCCTGTGCTGAAGGTAAAATCGTGACGTCCGCCAAATTCACATGAGCTGGGCATGAAACCATATAAGCAATTAAATCAGCTATATCCTCAGCTACCAAAGGAGTAAAACCTTGATAAACTGAATCAGCACGTAGAATATCTCCTTTAAATCGAACAGCTGAAAACTCCGTATTAACGGCTCCAGGAGCTATATTAGACACTTTAATGCGAAAAGGATTTAAATCAATGCGCATACCTTGCGACAAAGCTTCCACTGCCGCTTTTGAGGCGCAATAAACATTACCATTGGCATAGGTTTGTTTCCCAGCAATGGAGGAGATATTGATGATATGACCTTGTTCCCTTCGAATCATTTCAGGAATAACCATTTTAGAAACGTAAAGCAAGCCATTAACATTTCCATGCATCATGGCATCCCAGTCCTCTAAAGCCCCATCTTGTATAGGAGCAAGACCATGCGCATTGCCTGCATTATTTATCAAGACATCGATATTTTTCCATGCTGCAGGTAAATGAGTAAAGGCTTGTTCTACCTCCTCCCAATGACGTACATCAAAAGTCAAAATAATACTAGGTACTTGTATCAATTCCTGTAATTCTTCTAATCGATCTCTACGTCTACCACATAGAATTAAATGAAATCCCAAGGCAGCTAATGCTTTTGATGTTGCAAAACCTATTCCTGAGCTGGCTCCTGTTATACAAGCAATTTTATTCATATCAATTTTTTATACTAAGTTAAGTCCAAAGCTGTCTTCTAAAAAATTTGCATGTACTTTTGTCAAAAATTGATGTATGAATTATCTAATTGTAGGATTAGGCAATATAGGCCCCGAATATTTATTTACACGCCACAATATCGGATTTATGGCTTTGGATTTTTTAGCCAAACAAAAGGATTTAAAATTTAATCCAGATAGATACGCCAGCCAATGTTCTTATAAACTTAAGGGGCATCAAATTCACCTCATTAAGCCAACGACTTATATGAATCTGAGTGGTAAGGCTGTAAACTATTGGATGCAGCATCTGAAAGTTCCCAAAGAAAATGTCCTTATACTAGTAGATGACTTGGCATTACCCTTTGAAACGCTGCGTTTAAAACCAAAAGGCTCTAGCGGAGGACATAATGGATTAAAAAGTATAGAAGCAACACTACAAAGTAGCGAATACCCCAGATTAAGAATGGGAATTGGCGACAATTTTCCTAAAGGTCGCCAAGCTGAATATGTACTAAGTAACTTTTCCGAAGAAGAATTAGGACTAATTCCAGAGGTCCTTGAGAGGTCTATCCCCTTCATCGAAACATTTTGCCTGGAAGGCATCCAACAAACAATGAATAAATACAATCAGTAATTGTATTTTTTAAAGAATTTTTGAATTATTCCTAAATTTTTAAATTAGAATTATCAAAAAGTATACATAAGTTATACCAAATATTATTTTGTTTTAAATCTAAAAATATCAAATAAATTCTGTTTTTGATTCGTTTTAACAAATATTTAGAATTTTTGTAATGCAAATTGTCTAAATTCAAGTTTTGCTATATCGAAAAAATACAATAATTTTGTATTGTTGATTTAGGAAATAAATATAACAAAACTTATGAAAAAGAATTTATTAGTGATTAGCTGTTTAGTTGGACTAAGCATAATCGGAGCGGAAACAAAAGCAAGCGGTACAAATCGTAACAACGAAACGTCGACAAGTAATTTGTCTATCAAAAAAGAAACTTTATCTGAAGTAATTCAGAATTTTATAAAGAAAGATAACAACGCAACTAAGCCATCTGCGGCTAGCTTAACTATCTCTATATTAGAAGATTACCAAAGCGGTAAGGCAGAATACTTAAATGCGAGCAAGCAAGATAAAATCACGTTTAACCAAACAATTCAAACGATTTCGCGCCAAGCGCAAAATTTCTCGGATGAAAAATCGTTAAACTGGATGAAAGAGATTAACAAATCGGCGAAAGCCATCAATACCATCTGGGCTATTTTAGGCCAAGAACCTGTGATTGATTCTAAATTAGATTTAGAATTCGAACAAAACCCAGAGTTGATTGTTGTATTTAAAAATTAGATTGTAAGTAGTTTTCATAGTTAAATAGGTTTAGAGGTAATAAAAAAAGGTGTTGTTCATAACGACACCTTTTTTATTTAATCTAAATGATACAATATTTTTTTTTGCATTAATCTTATATTATTCTAAGAAATCCTATATATTTGTATAAATTTTCATAGTTAAATAGGTTTAGAGGTTAAATAAATAAGGCCAGAAGCATCTTCTGACCTTATTTTTATGCCCAAAATGGCCATTTTTAACTCACTGAAGCACCATTCCAAATGCTGGAATCCGGTTCAATAAATGATAATTTTCCATCCTGCCCCTCTGCCATTAGAATCATCCCCTCACTTTCCAAGCCCATCATTTTTCGAGGAGCCAAGTTGGCCAAGAAGGTAACCTTTCTTCCAACTACTTGATCAACATCAAAATGCTCCGCAATTCCACTTAAAATAGTTCTTTGACGTAAACCATCATCAACCGTCAATTTGAGCAACTTCTTACTTTTCTCCATTTTTTCTGCCGCAATCACCTGACCAATTCGAATATCCATTTTGGCAAAACTCTCAAAATCGACGGTATCCTTAATCGGATTTGGCTGTTTTGATTGAAGTAAGATCTGCTGTTTGCTTTGTTGCAACTTTTCTACTTGCTTTTGGATGACATCATCCTCTAATTTTTCGAACAATAAGCCCGGATTTTTCAAGCTAGTACCTACCGGAATACTCTCAAAATCACCCAAAAGTGCCCAATCAGCCTTCGCTATCCCTAAAGCATTGCGTAATTTTTGAGTTGTAAATGGTAAAAATGGCTCTAAGGCTATGCTGACATGAGAGACTAACTGTATGGCATAGTTTAAAACATGACCAGCCTTTTCAGGATTTTCTTTCATCAGCTTCCATGGTTCAGCCTCAGCTAAGTATTTATTACCTAACCTGGCAACTTCCATAGCGTATACCAAAGCATCTCTAAATTTATATCCTTCTAATGCTGCAGCTAATTTATCTGGAATTTCACTTAAAGCTTTCTTGAGTTCAATTTCCAAAGGGCTATCCTCCAATTTAGTTGGGACCTTGGATTCGAAGTTTTTATCTAAAAGCACAAATGCTCGATTGACAAAATTGCCTAGAATTGCTACCAACTCAGAATTATTCTTGGTCTGAAAATCAGCCCAAGTGAAATCAGCATCTTTAGTTTCTGGGCTTGAGGCTGTTAAGGCATAACGCAAAACATCTTGCTTACCTGGGAATTCTTTTAAGTACTCATGCAACCAAACTGCCCAATTCCTTGAGGTCGAAATCTTATCACCCTCTAAATTCATGAATTCATTGGCAGGAACTTGATCAGCAAGCTGATAATCTCCATGTGCCATGCACATCGCAGGGAAAATCAAGCAATGAAATACAATATTATCTTTACCAATAAAATGAACAATCCTACTGTCCTTATCCTTCCAATATTTCTCCCAATCTGGCCTTAATTGGCTAGTCATGGAAATATAGCCGATCGGAGCGTCAAACCAGACATACAAAACCTTACCCTCGTTGCCCTCAATCGGTACGGGTACCCCCCAAGTTAAATCTCGGGTCATGGCACGCGGCTTTAATCCATCATTTAACCAAGATTTCACTTGGCCCGATACATTGGATTTCCACTCAGGATGCGAAGCCACATATTTTTCTAATTCAGGTTGCCATTGATCTAAAGGCAAAAACCAGTTTTTGGTCGGACGTAAAGAAGGAGCAGAACCACTTAAGGTAGATTTTGGGTTGATTAATTCATTGGGAGATAATGTGGTACCACATTTTTCACATTGATCCCCATAGGCCCCCGGCTGGTGACAGCTAGGGCACTCCCCTACGATGTAGCGATCAGCAAGAAACTGACCCGCTTCTTCATCGTAAAATTGCTCTGTTACTTCTTCAATAAATTTACCCTCTTGGTATAATTTCAAAAAGAATTCTTGAGACAGTTTATGGTGCACAGGATCAGAAGTTCTTCCGTAGATATCAAAAGAAATCCCAAATTCCTCAAATGATTGTTTAATTTCTTTGTAGTAATAATCAACTACTTCTTGTGGAGTTTTTCCTTCTTTCTGAGCCTTGATGGTGATTGGTACCCCATGTTCATCCGTACCTGAAACAAAAATGACATCCTTATTTTGAAGTCGTAAAAAACGAACATAAATATCTGCAGGTAAGTAACATCCTGCCAAATGACCAATATGAATGGGCCCATTGGCATAAATTAACGCGGCAGTGACTGTAGTTCGTTTAAATTCTGACATATCTATAATTAAAATGAAATACAAATTTAGCTAAAAAACAGCATTTTGAACCCGAATAAATGTGTTAAAATCTTGAGCTAAGGTTTGCAAGTAAAAAAACAAAGAGTTATATTTGCGGACATTTTAAAAATCATTACGTACATGTTAATAATTTCAATCAAAGAAAACGAGTCAATAGACAAAGCATTAAAGCGATTCAAAAAGAAATTCGAGAAGACGGGTGTAGTTAAAGAATTGCGTAGAAGATCTGCTTTCGAAAAACCATCTATCGCTCGCCGTACTGAATTGATTCGTGCGTCTTACAAGCAAAAAACTTACGGGAATATCAATAACTAATTCCCCTAATTTCTAATAATTGACTACTTTCGAGTGATGAATTCGGACGTAGTCAATTTTTTTTTGGAACATTTATCGGTGGAGCGACGCTGCAGTGCGCACACCATCAAGTCCTATTCGACTGATTTAAAACAGTTTAGCCTCTTTCTTGAGGAACAAACTAATTCCCTTTCCTACACACAAGTAAATCCTGGAATTATTCGCCTTTGGCTGGTTGAATTGTCCGAAAAATCCATTGAAAATCGGAGTATTAATCGAAAATTAGCCAGCCTGAGAACCTTTTATAAATTTTTATTACAAAAAGGACTAATCCAAGAAAATCCACTTTTACCCATTAGAACCATTAAAACCAGAAAAAAGCTTCCTCAATTCTTGCGAGAGAGCGAGATGGCTGAGATTAAGCTAGTGGATGAAGGAGATCAAAATTTTGAATCACTCCGAGACCAGCTGATACTATTTTTATTATACGGAACCGGTATGCGCTTAGCTGAACTCATTTCATTACAAAAAAGTCATATCAACCTACTTCAGGCAACATTACGCGTATTAGGAAAAAGAAATAAAGAAAGAATTATTCCGATACCAGCCTTCCTATTACAACTCATAAAAAAATACTTACAAGTTTGTCCCTTTGAAAGTCCTTATTTGATTGTCGATAATAAAGGAAAAGAGGTTTATCCTATGTTTGTACAAAGGTTAGTTAAAAAGCAATTAGGGGAAATTAGTACCCTAGAGAGGCTATCTCCTCACGTACTAAGGCATACCTATGCGACACATTTATTGAACAATGGTGCTGATTTAAATGCCATTAAGGAGTTGTTAGGCCATGCTAACCTAGCGGCTACTCAGGTGTACACGCACAATTCCATGGAAAAAATCAAAGAGATATACGCTCAAGCTCACCCCAAAGCCTAATTAGATAATATCATAGGGCCTTGTTGATTAATGGGTGAAACAAAAATATCAGAACCAATTCCCACTTCTGCAAACTGCCTTCTCATAGCCTCAGCTACTTGCTGAGCTACTTCCTCCCCTCTGGATAAGGCAAACAATGAGGGACCAGAACCGGAAATGGAACAACCTAATGCTCCAGATTGTAAGGCTGCTGCTTTTACTTCGGCAAATTGAGGAATTAAAATAGCGCGAGATGGCTCAATGATAACATCCACTAAAGATCTACCAATCAAGGCATAATCGGGTAACATTAATCCTGCTACCAAACCTGCCACATTCCCCATTTGGGTAATGGTAGTAGCTAATGAAATTTCTTTATCTAAAATACCGCGAGCATCCTTGGTATTCACCTCAATATGTGGATGAACGATACTGGCATAAAGCTCTGAAGGCGTGGCTATCTGGATGATATCCAATGGATCATAACTTCGAATGATGATAAATCCACCCAATAAGCTAGGACCCACATTATCTGCATGAGCAGAACCACAGGCCACACGCTCCCCTTCCATAGCAAAAGGTAGTAATTCTTTCTGAGTCAATGGTTTACCCATTAATTCATTAGCTGCAAATACACCGGCAACAGCCGAAGCTGCCGAAGAACCAAGCCCCGAACCCAAAGGCATGTCTTTGTGCAAGGATAAATTAAACCCTTGGTCTTCTCGACCGATATGAGCCAAATATTTCTGAATGGCTATTCCAGCCGTATTTTTAGCAACGTCCAGCGGTAAGCGGCCGTCATCTCCGGTAATTTCAATGATACTAATCCCAGGTTCTGCTCTTTTTTCCAGGACAATTTCATCACCTGGACGATTAACCGCAAATCCGAAAATATCAAATCCACAAGCTACATTGGCAACAGTGGCAGGGGCATATACACGTATTTTTTCCATCTTTTGTGATTAGCTACCCATTGAAACGATATCGGCAAATACACCTGAGGCAGTTACCTCAGCACCTGCACCAGGCCCTTTGATTACCAAAGGTCTGTCATGGTACCTCTTAGTAGTAAAGGCAATCACATTATCCGCTCCATCCATTTGATAAAAAGGATGCTGAGCATCAATTTCCCGCAAACCTATGGTAATTTTTTGATTTTCAAGTGCGGCAATATAGCGTAATACATGACCTCTTTCCGAGGCCGAAGCTACCATTTGTTCAAAATAATCATTTGCTTTTTCAAGTTCTGCAAAGAACTCATCCACCGTGGCAGCTTGTTCGCAAGCCGGTGGAATAATTTTATCAATGGTGATATCCGAAAATTCTAATTTCAAACCGATTTCACGACTTAAAATCAAAATTTTACGAGCCACGTCCATCCCACTCAAATCTTCTCTAGGATCAGGTTCTGTGTAACCTTTGGCCTTGGCCTCTCTTAAAACCTCTGCAAAGGAACGTCCAGGTTTAAATTGATTGAATATAAAAGATAAGGTACCTGATAAAATTCCCTCTATTTTTTCGAAACGATCACCTGAAGCAATTAAACCCTGAAGTGTATTAATAACTGGCAAACCAGCCCCCACATTGGTCTCGTATAAGAATTTTACACCTTTCTCAAGGGCTGTTTGATGTAATTCCGCATATAATGGATAAGGTCCAGAATTGGCTACTTTATTAGGAGTAACTACCGAAATATTGGACTTAAACAAGCCTAAATAATGGGTATAAATCTGCTTATCTGCTGTACAATCAGCAAAAATGGAATTGGGAAGATTAAGATTCTTAATTTGATCTATGAAACTTGTTAGATCTTGGGATTTTCCATTTTTAGCTAAATGATCTAAGGCTGTTTTAACGTCTATTCCCTTTTCCTGAATCAATTGCTGTCTAGAATTAGCAATACCGACTAATTTGACCTTAAGTCCGCGGTATTTAGCCAAATAACGTTCTTGACCGGCCAATTGATCCAATAAAGTCTTTCCAATTAATCCAGTACCAACTAAAAACAAATGCAATGTTTTTAATTGGGAGAAGAAGAATGTTTCATGAATAACATTCAGCGCTTTGGATAAATCTTTCTGCTCTATGACCACAGAAATATTTAATTCCGATGATCCTTGGGCGGTTGCCACAATATTAATTCCATTTTTTCCTAAAACGGAAAATAATTTACCACTAACACCCGTATGCTTACGCATACCCTCCCCCACAACGGCAATGACAGAAAGATTGGATTGAATATCGATTCCTTCAATATCTCCCATCGCCATTTCTTGGGCAAACTCTACCTCCAAAATCTCTCTTACGCGATCAGCATTTTGAGGCTCAATGGCGAAACAAATGGAATGTTCTGAGGAAGCTTGAGAAATTAAAATAACCGATATTTTCTCTCTGGCTAAAACAGTAAATAATTTGGCAGATACCCCTGCTACCCCTATCATTCCTGAACCTTGTAAGTTGACTAAGGCAAGGGAATCAATGGAGCTAATACCTGTGATGATATATGGATTTGGCTTTTGTTCCTTACTTACAACCGTACCTTTGAAACCAAGATTAAAGGTATTTAATACACGAATGGGTATATTTTTAGCAAATGCAGGCTGTAATGAAGGCGGATAAATGACTTTTGCTCCAAAATGGGTCAGCTCCATAGCCTCAGCATAGCTGATGGAAGGAATGGTAAAAGCATTACTTACTTTTCTTGGATCAGCCGTCATCATGCCATCCACATCGGTCCAAATTTCTATTTCTTGAACAGCCAAGGCTGCACCGAGCACGGAAGCCGTATAATCAGATCCACCGCGCCCTAATGTAGTGGTTTCACCTTGAGAATTTGAGCCAATAAAACCGGTAATTAAACAGATTTCTTCGGCATGCTGTGAAAAATACGATTGAATTAATTGATTTGTTTGAACAAAATCAACCTCAGATTTCCCAAAGCTATCATTGGTTTTGATGAACAATCGGGCATCCACAAAAAGTACAGGAAGGCCTTTTTCTTTTAGTATGGCTGTGATTAAAGAGGTTGAAAGTCGCTCTCCAAAACTAACTAACAAATCAGAGGTCTTGGGGGAAATTTCTTTTACAAGGGCTATTCCTTTTAATACATCCCTTAATTCATTGACTAAGGTTCGAATATGAGCAATCACTTGTGACTGACCTTTCAAAGGAATGAAGTGTTTGATTACTTCAAAATGCCTAGTTTCAATGGTTTCAATTAATTGCAAATAAGGTTCTTTACCTTGAGATGCCAATTTACCTGCCTCCAACAACGAGTTGGTAACTCCGCTCATTGCGGAAAATACCACGGCAAACTGTTTAGATGATTTCCAATTGGATTCAATGACGGTTAAGACGGACTGGATACTCTCTACGCTCCCACAACTTGTCCCTCCGAATTTTAAAATTTTTTCCATTAAGTATGAAGAGAAAAATGATACTTACCTCTACAAACAGGCAAGAATTCGACAAATATACGAGATTAGGCTGTATTATTCCCTATAATCCGGTGCCCACCTCGTCTCCTTTTGGATATTTTTCGATAGTTTTCAGAAAGAACTGAAATATTTCCATCTACTTCAAAAACGGCTAAATCTACATCAGCTAATTTTTCAACACCATGCTCACGGATGGCGGCTTCTAATTCTTCTAGGGTCAGGCTGGCTTCTCTGAGGCCAGCAGGCTTTAAAACCCCTTGATAAATTAATAAGATAGGTTCTCCATCGATGGCTTTTGACCAAAATTTATTGGAAGTTATTATCTTTTTAAATAAAAAATTCATTAAAAATAGTGACAAAGCGGCAACTAAACCGCCCACCAAACTAGCGTCTTCGCCTACCATGGCGGTTTGTACAGAATTTGAAATAAGGAGAATAAATACTACGTCTACGACAGATAATTGGGCAAATTCACGTTTCCCAAAAAGACGAATAGCCGCCACGATGAATACGTAGACGGCTATTGATTTAAGGGCGATAAGTACATAGCCCTCCATATTATTTTTTCTTTTCTGCTGCCATCACCATCGATAGGTTTAATTTGGCGGCTAAATCATAGACATTAGTTAATTCTTGAACCGTTTGGTTGCGGTCCATGCGTACGATTAAAGTGGCTGCTTTTTTTGCAGATACTGCTTCGGTTAAAGCTAGTTCTAAATTGGCAAAATCCACTGGATTATCATCAATAGAGTAATTTCGATTTTCATCCACAGTCAAGCGAACCACTTCATTTGCTGGTGTAGGTGCTGGCTTCGCTGTTTCTGGCAGCAATAACTTGATAGCATCTGGAGAGGCTAAGGTGGAAATCATTAGAAAGAACATCAACAAAAAGAATAGAATATCTGCTAATGCGCCTGTTTCTACTTCCGAGGCTTCCCTATTTCGTTTTCTAAAATTCATACCTCTTAAACTTTATTAGCTGGCTTATGAAGGATATCCAAGAAATCAATGGCCGTAATTTCCATTTTATTAATGGTGCGATCAATCATCGTCATTAATAAAGTGTATAACACGTAGGCAATAATACCTACAATCAAACCAGAGGCCGATGTAACCATTTTTTCATAAATACCCCCAGCAATGGTGGAGATATCAATTTTATTAGAAATGGAGATATTATGAAAGGTACGAATCATACCCGTTACTGTACCTAAGAAACCAAACATGGGGGCAATTCGAGCAATCGCACTCAAAATACCTAAATTCTTTTCCATATTGTAAATTTCCACTTTCGCCTTATTTTCAATGGCTGTTTCAATATCACGAATGGGAGAACCTAAACGACTTAAACCTTTCTCTAACAATTTAGCGATAGGATATTGCGATGTTTTGCAATAGGTAATCGCGCCTTGAACATTACCATTCACCAACATATCATTGATGGTATGCAGGAAATTCTCATCCAATTTGGCGGTTTTGCGAATGTATAAATAGCGCTCAATGAATAAAAATACTGCTCCAGCAAATAAGAAACCGATGGGATACATCACATACCCTCCTTTTCCTAATAAATCTAGCACAGAAAACTCTTCCACTACTTTGGTAGCTTGTTGTACGGGCTGAGCATTAACAATGGAATCGGAAACTGCAGCAGACACTGAATCGAGAGTCGAACCTGCTTGAAGTAGAATGGAAGCTAGCGATAAAGCCATAAAAGATTAGTCTTAAATAAGGTTTACAATTGTTTACAAGTTTACGATTTTTTTTTCAAAATCTCTATTCCTTTTTATCGGCTTGAGATTGCAGAAAAAACCAATATCCTTCTTTGAGGCTAAACGTCGAAATCCACATTTCAGGTATATGGTATCGATGTAAAACTTGATAAATTAAGGCATTGGCATAAGGAAAGATGCTGGCACGAAACATTTTCATGCCGGGTAAATTTACCCTTTCACCATAAGGTATTCTATCTATCAAGGCCTTATTTTTAAGAAAATATGGGATCGATAAAGGATAAGCATAGGGAGTTAATTTCTGGAATTCCAAGTTGGTAACCCTCTCTAAATCACCAATGGTCTCAAATGCTCCAGCTGCTCCAATCAAAACTTCCGGCTGATGAGCTTGACAAAGTTGATCGAGTGGTACCAAAGCCTTTTGAATGTAATCGACCAATGATTCATTAAAACTTTGATCATATTCACCATTCAAATGAAATAAGGATTGTAGTTGCAATCCACCTATTTCCAAACTCAATTTTCCGAGTACCTGATTCGCTTTAAATAAAATAAATTCGACACTTCCTCCACCGATATCCATTACGAGACTTGTGGCGTTCCAAGGCTGCGGTAAGGATGACTGAATACCCTGGTAGATTAATTCCGCCTCACGTATTCCTGAAATAATTTCTACTTGAATACCTAATTCTTGTTGAATTTTTTTAACTAATTCAGGTGTATTTTCCGCCCTTCTTAAAA
This sequence comes from Aquirufa sp. Wall-65K1, assembly GCF_054558475.1. Lineage (NCBI taxonomy): Bacteria > Pseudomonadati > Bacteroidota > Cytophagia > Cytophagales > Flectobacillaceae > Aquirufa > Aquirufa sp. Wall-65K1. The sequence goes on from NZ_JBPXKD010000001.1 coordinate 577,243, forward strand.
TACTTGTACCCAATGCAACAATTTGATGGTCAGTATATTGAAATGAATTAGCTATTTGCTTAAACTCGATTAAAGTTTGAATAGCCCTATCCATTGCCTCATCTTGCAACACATTGGATTTCATAGCACCTTTGCCCAAGGAAACAGGTCTTTGTTCATGAGCTAAGATGTGCATGGAGCCATCAGATTCTCGCTTTTGTGCAATCAATAATTGGAAGGTATTTGTACCTAAGTCGATAATCGCACGAGGCTTCATCATTATTTCTATTTTGGAACAAAATTAATCCCAAATGAGGTTAAAGTCCTGAATTATTTTCTTTATTTTAGAGGAAACGTTCGCTTCCTCCATCTCAACAAATATTTATGCTGGATCCAAACTATGATGAAAACAAAGAAGATTTGCAATCTTCTGTTCAGCGTTTCGAAAAAATGATTTATCAGCATGAAAATTCATTTTTTGATGTAGAGACTTTAGAACAAATTGCCGAGCACTATTTTCTTCAAGCTAAATTTGAAGAGGCTTTAAAAGCTTGTGATTTAGGATTGACGCATTTCCCATATACCCTCGAATTAATTTCCTTGAAAGCGCAGATTTTAGGCGACATGCAAAAGCCGGAAGAAGGCATGGAATTGATTGAGAATGCTATTTTACTTTTCCCTACTGATTTAGAAATCATGTTGGTAAAAGGCTCTTTGTTGAGCCAAATGCAGCAATATGAGGCAGCTGTAGAAGTATTTTTAGTGGCCTTAGAATTAGCTGAAGAAAAAGACGAAGTCTATTTCCGCTTAGGATTAACCTATCATGCTTGGTCCAAACCTCGAGAGGCGGTAGATATGTTCAAAAAGGCATTGGAGGTAAATCCTGAGAATGAAAATGCCTTGGTTGAACTAGCTAATTCTTTAGACGATATTGGAAAAATCGAAGAAAGTATCCCCTATTACAAACAATTCATTGATGAGGATCCATTTTCGTATACGGCCTGGTACAATTTAGGAATTGCTTATTCTAAGCTCAAGCAATATGAAAAAGCGATTGATTCATATGAGTATTCACTAGCCATTGAGCCTACGTTTGGATCATCTTTGTTCAACTTGGGAAATACCCATATGAACCTTCAAGATTATGTATTGGCGGAGGAAAATTACCGTCAGTGTCTCAAATACGATGAACCCAATCCCGAATTATATTGCTGTTTAGGAGCAAGTCTAGAAAGGCAAAAGAAATTTAATGAGGCTATTGAATATTATAAAGAGGCTGTTAAAATAGACCCTTTGTGGGATGAAGGATATTATGGCTTGGCAGTATGTTTAACAGAATTAGACAAATGGTTCGAGGCCCTTCATTTTCTAAAAAAATCCCTCAAACTAAATGAAACGAATCCACTTTATTGGACTGGATTAGCCGATGTAGAAGCCTATTTAGGCAATACTCTTTCTGCGGATGAGGCCTATCAAAAATCCATAGAACTCGATTCATTTTTTGCTCCTACGTGGATTAAATGGGCTCAATTGCATTTTGAATTAGAAGATTATGAAAAATCGGCGGATATCATGTTATCTGCCATTGATGAATTACCCGAAGAAGCAGAATTATATTACAGATCTGCCGTTTATCTTATTAAAGCAGGCCAATTTAAAGATGCCTTTCACTTTTTAGAATCTGGATTACTTTTGGATTATGACAAGCATGAAGTCATTTTTGAGTTTTTCCCCAATTTAGAAACACAAAAGGCCATATTTAAGTTAATTCAACAATATAAGAAATAACCTTACATGTAGTTTAAAAACCATTGGTAACTAATTGCTAGAAATTTCCTTTGATTTTCAGCATTTTCAAGTCGAATTATTCCCCAACCCTAATTTTTTATGAAAAAAACAATCCTCATTGCACTATTGTTTGTTACTGGAATCAGTGGCATTCAAGCTCAACAAAAATCAAAAACAAGTGGAGTTAGCCCAAAAACAAGTAGCTCTGCGGCAAAAACAAGTACATTAAGTATTCCGGAAAAAATCACTTCTGCGGAGGGAATTACGGAGTATCGTTTAGGAAATGGTTTAAAAGTTTTATTATTTCCTGACCCATCCAAGCAAACCATTACGGTAAACATCACGTATTTAGTAGGTTCTCGCCATGAAGGCTACGGTGAAACAGGAATGTCTCACCTATTGGAACATATGGTGTTTAAAGGAACTAAAGAGAAACATAAAGATGTAGCCAAAGAGATTACTGATCATGGTGCTCAGTTTAATGGAACTACCTGGTTAGATCGTACAAATTACTTCGAGACATTTGCGGCTACAGATGAAAACCTGGACTGGGCCTTGGATATGGAGGCAGACCGTATGATTAACTCAAGAATTGCTAAAAGTGAGTTAGAAACCGAAATGACTGTGGTTCGTAATGAGTTTGAAATGGGAGAAAATGACCCAAGCTCAGTATTAAGTGATCGAATTGTATCAACGGCTTTTTTATGGCATAATTATGGTAATTCAACCATTGGAGCACGATCAGATATTGAAAAAGTGCCAATTGAGAATTTACAAGCCTATTATAAGAAATATTACCAACCAGATAATGCGGTATTATTAGTGGCAGGTAAATTTGATCCTGTTAAAACTTTGAATTTAATAAATCAAAAATTTGGTGTCATCCCTAAACCAGAAAGAGTTTTAACCAAAACATTCACGGCAGAACCAACTCAAGATGGAGAGCGTCATGTTACCCTTCGTCGCGTAGGAGATGTACAAGCTGTGGGTGTTGCTTACCATATTCCATCTGGCTTACATCCTGATTACATTGCTTGCGATGTCTTTGCCGACTTATTAACTGATGCGCCATCAGGCCGATTGTACAAGGCATTGATCGATACGAAAAAGGCTGCTTCTCAATATGGTTATAGCTTCCAATTAAAAGAACCTGGTTTGGTGTATTTTGGGGCTGAAGTACCGAAGGAAAAATCAGCTGATTCAGTTCGTAATATCATTTTAGAGACTATTGAGCAATTTGCCAAAACTCCTCCTACCCAAGCAGATGTTGATCGAATCAAGATGAAAAACATCAAAAACGTAGAGTTATTATTAAATAATGCGCAGCGTGTAGGTGTAGGTTTATCGGAATACATCGCCCAAGGTGATTGGCGTTTATTATTTCACACGAGAAACTTAATTGAAAAAGTTACTGCAGAAGATGTTCAGCGAGTAGCACAAAAATACTTTAAGGCATCTAATCGTACTTCAGGAATCTTCTATCCAACAGAAAAGCCTGATCGCGCTGAAATCCCTGAGGCAAAAGAAGCTGAGGAAATACTTAAAGATTTCAAAGGAAGAGCGGCCGTTGCTGAAGGTGAGGCATTTGATCCATCTCCAAGCAATATTGATTCAAGAACTAAAAAAGAGACAATTGGATCTGTTAAGGTAGCATTGTTGGCTAAGAAAACGAGAGGTAGCTCCGTTTATGCTCGTATGACTTTGAGATTTGGTGATGAGAAATCACTTTTAGGAACTGCAACTGCTGCTGATTTAGCGGCTGATATGTTGACCAAGGGAACTGCGAAACATACTCGTCAACAATTTCAAGATGAATTGGACAAATTAAAGGCAAGGGTTTCTATTAGTGGAAGTGCTACTCAAGCTAACGTATCCATTGAAACTACTCGTGAAAATTTAGTTCCTGCACTTAAATTAGTAGCTGAAGCATTAAAAACCCCAGTCTTCCCAGCAGAAGAATTTGAGAAATTAAAACAAGAAAATTTAACTCAAATAGATGCTCAAAAAAGTGATCCACAAGCCAAGGCTATTGAGGCTTTAAATCAAGTTAGAACAGGACATTACGCGAAAAATGATGTTCGTTACAGCCCAACCTTAGCTGAACAAACGGCTCTTTATAGCGCTGCCAAATTAGAAGATGCCGTATCGTTCTATAAAAACTTTTACGGAGCTAGTTCAGCTACATTTTCAGCAGTAGGAGATTTTGATGAAAACGAAGTAAAAGAACTCATTAAAACAGAATTTTCTAATTGGAAATCACCTAAACCTTACACTAGAATTCCTGAAATTGTAGCAGATGTAAAACCGGTGATTAAATCCATTGAAACTCCAGATAAAGCGAATGCCTTTTTCGTGGCTTATCAACCTTTAAAAATTTCAGATACAGACCCAGATTATGCGGCAATGGAAATCAGTAATTACATTTTGGGAGGAAGTCCAGGATTAGCCAATCGTTTAATGGGAAGAATTCGTCAAAAGGAAGGATTATCCTATGGTGTGGGTTCTCAGTTTAGTGCCCATCCGATAGACAAAGCTGGTAGTTTCCTGACTTATGCCATTTATGCTCCTGAGAATTTAGCCAAATTAGAAGCTGCATTTAAAGAGGAGATTGAAAAAGTATTAAAAGACGGATACACAGAAAAGGAAATTGAGGAAGCAAAAAAATCTTGGCTACAGGCTAGACAAGTGGCTCGTTCTCAAGACAATTCTCTAAGTGGTACATTGAACAGCAATTTATATTTAAATCGTAGTTTGAAATTCTCGGAGGAGTTGGATAAAAAAGTCAATGCTTTAACCTCTGACCAAATTTTACAAGCCACTCGTAAGACTTTGGATTTGCTTAAAATGTCTTTAATCAAAGCGGGAGATTACGAAGGGGCAGCCAAGAAAAAAGCTGCCAAAGCTGAAAATGCACCTAACAACACTGGTGCAGTAGGCGGCGCTCCTAAGCCCTAACAGGCCCAGTCCCATAGCCCTAGCACTGCTAGGGCTATAAAAAAGCTCAAGCAGTGCTTGAGCTCTAAAAAAAAGTCCTAGCAGAACTCCTCAAAAACACCTTCTAAGTGCGCTGAAATCAATTCAGCAGAACGACCTTCAATGTGATGACGCTCCACAAAGTGAACCAATTCACCATCTTTGAATAAGGCGATTGAAGGAGAAGATGGAGGATATGGCAAAGTATATTCTCTTGCTTTCTGTGTAGCTTCTTGATCTACCCCAGCAAAAACAGTTACTAATGTATCTGGTTTTTTACTAGATGCTGCTACTGCCTCTTTTACACCTGGACGAGCGGTACGAGCAGAACAACCGCAAACCGAATTAATAAACAATAAGGTTGTACCTGGTTTAGCCAATACTTCTTCTACTTCAGAGGCTTGTTTCAACTCTTGAAATCCACCTTCTACGATATCCATCCTCATAGGATGTACTAAATGTTCTGGATACATATTAATTCTATTTAAATTTAAATGGGTTAATCAATTACATAAAGCCAAGTTCTAATTTGGCTACTTCTGACATCATATCTTGAGAATATGGAGGATCAAAAGTTAATTCTACGGATACTTCGGCTACTCCTTCAATTTCCCGAATGGCTTTTTCAATATCAACGGGAATACTTTCAGCTGAAGGACAAGATGGAGAGGTTAAAGTCATCAGTACATAGACATTATTTACTGGGAATATTTTGATTTCATATATTAATCCCAATTCATATACATCCACGGGAATTTCTGGATCGTATACTGTTTTAATGGCCTTAACAACCTTTTCCTTTAAATCTGCCTCAGTTAGCACTGAACTTGGTGTCGTGTTTTCCATATCTTAAGCTTTTGAAGAATAGGCAAGTGCATAATTTTTCATTTGTTTCACCATAGATAATAATCCATTGGATCTTGTCTGAGCTAAATGCTGACTCATTCCTATACGGTCAATGAAGTACAAGTCGGCCTGCATAATTTCAGAGGGAGAATGTCCAGAGAGAACTCGTATGAGCATACTAATTAATCCCTTAACAATAACCGCCTCAGAATCTGCTTGAAAAATCAATTTTCCATCTTCCATGAAAGCATGAAGCCATACTCTGCTTTGACATCCTTTGATGACATTATCCTCCGTCTTATACTCATCTGACATACCTGGTAATTTCTTACCTAAATCAATCAAATATTCATATTTGTCAGCCCAGTCTTCAAAAAGGCCAAATTCTTCAATCAATTCGTCTTGTGTATCGTTTATACTAGATGCCATATTATAATAACATTGTTATGACTCGTTTCAAACATGTAACAAATCGATCAATTTCCTCCTTGGTATTGTAGAACGAGAATGAGGCTCTACAAGTTCCCGGTATATTAAATCGCTGCATCAAGGGTTGCGCACAATGATGACCTGTTCGAATGGCAATACCAAATTTGTCTAATAAAACCCCAATATCTTGAGGATGAGTACCTTCAATAAGGAAACTAATTACTGCAATTTTATTGGGCGCTGTTCCAATGATTTTTAAACCATCAATTTGACTTAATTGTTCTGTGGCATAGCGTAATAGTTCATTTTCTTGTGCTTCTACCCAACCTTTTTCTAGTGAATTTAAATAATCAAAAGAGGCAGCGAAGGCTATAACATCTGCAATATTAGGTGTTCCAGCTTCAAATTTATAAGGTAATTCATTGTAGGTGGTTCCAGAGAAACTAACTTCCTTGATCATTTCTCCTCCACCTTGATAAGGAGGCATGGCCTCTAAAAGCTCACGTTTACCATAAAGTACCCCAACCCCAGTAGGTCCAAATAATTTATGTGCAGAAAAAACGAAAAAGTCCATACCATAACGCTGGACATCCATTTCCATGTGAGCCACAGATTGAGCTCCATCAATTAATATTTTAGCACCATGAGCATGTGCTAAATCAATCATTTCTTGAATTGGATTAATGGTGCCAATGGCATTTGAAACATGATTGACAGCCACTAATTTAACTGAGTAATCCTTCAAAAGCTGGCGATAAGCTTCTAAATCTAACACGCCCGAGTCTAGGACAGGAATTACCAGTACTTCTGCTCCTTTTTCTTGGGCAATCATTTGCCAAGGAACGATATTCGAATGATGCTCTAAATTGGAAACTAAAATTTTGTCCCCCTCCTGAAAATTTGCCCTCCCAAAAGTTTGGGCAACTAAATTAATCCCGGCTGTAGTTCCCGAAGTAAAAATAATTTGATCTGAAGAAGCTGCATTCAAAAAGGATTGAATCTTCTTACGTGTCAATTCATAAGCAGCAGTCGCCCTTTCAGCTAAGGCATGAATACCACGATGAATATTAGCATTATCCTGGGTATAGTAGTGATTCAGAGCCTCCAGCACAGCTTTTGGTTTTTGAGTCGTAGCCGCGTTATCGAAATAGATCAATGGAGAACCATTGACTTGTTGGTCTAAAACAGGGAAATCTAAACGAATTTGCTCCAAGTTGGTCATGATTCTAATTTGACAAATCGACAGACTGTTGAATTTTGGACACTATCTTTTCAGTTAGTAGTTCTCTCATTTCTGGATGTTCTACTTTATTGATTACCTCTTGGACAAAAGCCAATAACAATAAAGTTCTGGCGGCAGGTAATGAAATACCACGGGAACGCATGTAAAACAACGCTTCCTCATTTAGCTGGCCAGTGGTAGTTCCATGAGAACATTTCACATCATCTGCCCAAATTTCTAATTGGGGCTTAGTGTTCATGGTTGCCCTTGTAGAGGCAAGCACATTACGACAAGACTGAAAAGCATTGGTTTTTTGTGCATCTTGGCGAACAAAAATCTTACCATTAAAAACGCCTGTGGCATTTCCCATCAAAACCCCTTTGTATAACTCATTGGATTCTGAATGCGGCATACGGTGATCTACGACGGTATGAGAATCCATTAATTGGTTCTCCCCCGGAACATATAAACCGTTCAAATTCGAGACCACTTGTGGTCCCTCTATATAAAAGTGTAAATTATTACGAATCAAAGAAGCATTTAATGAAAAAGTAAATGTATCGACCTGACTACCCTCTGCTTGATAAATAAAAGTATGATCTACATGGCTTACACCAGTTTGAAAATCTTGCTCTTTTAAATAGGTAAATTGGGCCCCTTTTTCAACAAAAATTTCTTGTACAAAATTGGATAAAATATCACCTGAACCCGTAGAAGATTGTTGCTCTATGAAAGTAGCCTTTGCCCCTTCTTCCAAATAAATTAACCACCTAGCTTGTACGGCGGATGCGTTTTCTGAAGCAGCAACTTGATATTGGTGAAGAATTGCCTTAGTAACTTCTGTATCCTTCTTAATCCATAACACCATGTGTTGGGGATTAAGGGCCACATTTAAATCAAACAATGAATTTTGCTCCAATAATGGGTTTTTCTTGGACCAAGTTGATTCGAATTGAGGGCATTTTTGAAGGAATTCTTCAAAACTTAATAGGGCAAAACCTTCCTGAATTCTTGATTTATCCCAAGATACATAGCCATTGGATGTTTGTAAAACAAAATCAGCCCAATCTAGCGAAGAAGATAAGGTAAAATTAGCCTTTGGAGACCAATTTCGAGCTATACCATTAAAGTCCTTCAAGGATGTGTATTTCCACTCCTCCCATTTGGAAGTAGGAAATCCTTTCGAAATGAACTCTTGTAAAGCTTTACCTTGTACCGATTCAAGACCTAGATTTTGAGCAATCTCTTGTAATGAATTATTTAACTCAGCTGTTAACATATCTTATTGATCTACTTCCGATTTAATCCAATCGTAACCTCTTTCTTCTAATTCTAAAGCCAATTCTTTCGTTCCTGACTTCACGATTCTACCTTTATATAAAACATGCACATAGTCTGGAACAATATAATCCAATAAACGTTGGTAGTGAGTAACCACAATTGTAGCGTTATCCGGGCTTTTCAGTTTATTTACACCCTCTGCCACAATACGTAAGGCGTCAATATCCAATCCAGAATCTGTTTCATCCAAAATAGCTAATTTAGGATCAAGGACTGCCATTTGGAATATTTCATTACGTTTCTTCTCTCCTCCTGAGAAACCTTCATTTAACGCTCGGCTCAAAAGTGATTGATCGATATTCACATAGGCCATTTTCTCTTTGAACATTTTTAAAAACTGCACAGCGTCCATCGGATCCTCGCCACGGTACTTACGAATTTCGTTTACGGCCGACTTAAGAAAATTGGTAGTTGAAACCCCTGGAATCTCTACAGGATATTGAAAAGCCAAGAAAATTCCTTCGGCAGCTCTTTCTTCTGGAGCCAATTCCAATAAATCTTTACCTAGAAACTGCACTGATCCGGCAGTGACTTCATAATCTTCTCTACCCGCCAAAACGGAGGCCAAAGTAGATTTCCCCGAACCATTCGGACCCATGATGGCATGTACCTCACCAGCTTTTACTTCTAAATCTATTCCTCTTAAAATTTCTTTTTCTCCAATAGAAGCATGTAAATTTTTAATTGACAGCATAATGTTTGTATTTGATTCTTGCTTTGAATCACAAAATTATAACCTATACCTTGGAAAAACCATAGCTTATTTAGATTCACTCTAAACAATAGCAATAATTCTCCATTTTTTTTATAATTTTGTATCAAATTCAAAATTCATCACCATGATAACTATTTCAGATTTAGCAGCCGATCGTATTAAAGAGTTAAGATCTAAAGAAGGTTTAACAGAAGAATACAATATTCGCGTGGCCGTAGAGGGCGGAGGATGTTCTGGTTTAATGTATCAATTGGATTTTGCAGCTGAGCCACAAAGTACCGACATGATTTTTGAAGATAAAGGCGTGAAGGTCATGGTCGACAAGAAATCGATCCTTTACTTAGCTGGAACAGAATTGGATTTCTCGGATGGTTTAAATGGAAAAGGTTTTCAATTTAAAAATCCAAACGCATCTCGTACCTGCGGTTGCGGAGAAAGTTTTTCTATTTAAATACCATCAAAAGCTTAGCATCGACTGACGGCCTTCTAAAATATATGGCTGCATCAATTGATATACCCTATGAATGGGCAAACCCATCACGGTGTAGAAAGAGCCTTCTAGACGACTAATTCCCACCATTCCAATGAAATCTTGTACTCCATAAGCACCAGCTTTGTCGAGGGAAGATCCACCTTTGACATACCAGTCAATCTCCCAATCCAATAATTCTCTAAAAGTAACTATGGCTCGATCTACTTGGGTAAAAACACCCTGTGGGCCAACCAATGAAATTCCAGTAAATACTTCATGGTCTTTACCCGAGAGTTGCATTAACATTTCCCTAGCTTCTTGTTTATTGGCAGGTTTATTCAATATCTTATTATCGACCACCACAATGGTATCTGCTGCCAGAATTAACTGATTCGGGCACGACGCTGCTAATACCATGGCTTTCTTTTCAGCTAAAATTCCAGGCACCTCTCCTATGGACCAGCTGGTATCAATGGATTCATCGATATCAGCAGGTAACACGGTAAAATCAAAACCAGCCTGGGTTAAAATCTCCTTTCTTCTGGGTGAGTTCGACGCTAAAATAAGAGGATATTGAAGAGATAGTGTGCTTGACATGTTTCAAAAATACATGATTTTGATTCATTCAGGCCTATTTTGAAAAAAAATATTTAAAAACATTTGTATTTAATGTAATTACATTTAATTTTGCAACATCAATTTATACTGATATGGGAATTTCACACGAATTACAACAAAGTACTTTTGCCTCAGAGGAGGCCAAAGCCATTGTCAATGTGATTTTTACAGGAAACTGGGTGGCCTACCAACAACAAGAATTATTGAAACCCTATGATCTCACCATGCAGCAGTACAATGTACTTCGGATTTTGAGAGGTCAAAACGGGAAACCCATGACTGTTCTGGCCATCATAGAGCGAATGATGGATCGTACTTCCAATGCTTCTCGCTTAGTTGATAAATTGGTAGAAAAAAAATGGGTATTAAGAAGAGAATGTCCCAATGACCGCAGAGCAGTGGATGTGCTCATTCTACCTGAAGGTTTAGCTCTACTTCAACAACTAGATGAGGTTCAAAATCAATGGGTTAAGCGATTTAACCACATGAGTCAAGAAGATTTAATCAAACTGAATGAACTTTTGGACCATTTTAGAAATTAATAGCACCATACATTTCATCAACAAATTATATTTTTTAATTCAATTACAACCCTTTTAAAATTAAACAAAAATGAAAAAAGTAAGCTTTATTCTTTCCGCCTTAGCCTTCATGGCTTTTACTCAAACAAGTATTGCTGCGCCAAGCACAAGTCCAGTATCAACTAAAGCTAGTAGCATTGTTTGGAATGCAAAAAAAGTAACTGGTGAGCACACAGGTACTATTGGCATTTCTGCTGGTAAATTAGTAGTTAACAAAAACCAAATTACGGGTGGTAATTTTACCATCGACATGAAATCGATTGTATGTAAGGATATCACTGATCCAGAATACAACAAGAAATTTGTAAGTCACATTACTTCTGGTGACTTCTTTGAAATCGAAAAATTTCCAACAGCTCAGTTTGTAATCACTAAGGTTGCAGGAAACCAAGTAAGTGGAAATTTAACCATCAAAGGAATCACAAAAGCTATCAGCTTTCCGGCACAAATTAGCCAAAACAATGGCAAAATGATTGCCAAAGCAAACATCACAATTGACCGTACGGATTACAACATCAAATATGGTTCAAAGAAATTTTTCGAATCTATCGGAGACAAAGCCATCTTTGATGATTTCACCTTAGCCGTGACATTAGTATCTGAATAAAACAATTAATAAGCTAAGCCTGTTACGGATTTAGCTTATTTCATATTTTAAACCCTAATAAAAACTAAAAATTATGTCCTTAATAGATGCTTTAGAGTGGCGATATGCTGCGAAAAGAATGAATGGTAAAAAGGTGGATGCATCTAAAATAGATTCCCTTTTAACTTCCATTCAATTATCTGCTTCTGGATTTGGTTTACAACCTTATCAAGTTTTGGTAATTGAGAATGAAGAATTAAAAGCCAAAATTCAACCTGCAGCTTTTAATCAGCCACAGGTAGTGGAATCATCACACCTTTTAATCTTTGCTGCTTGGAATGAGATTACCGAGGAAAAAATCAATGCTTTCATCCAATTAGTTTCCGAAACAAGAAATGTTCCATTGGAGGATTTAAAGGCATACAAAGACGCTATTGCAGGATCTTTGTTGAGTCGCCCTGTGGAAGATCAAGTAAAATGGATGGATAAGCAGGTGTATTTGGCCATGGGTACTGCCCTAGCTGCAGCTGCCAAATTAGAAATTGATAGCACCCCGATGGAAGGATTTATTCCAGCACAGGTTGATGCTATTTTAAATCTAAAAGAAAAAGGTTTACATGCTGTTTTAATGATGGCAGTTGGTGAGCGAGATGAATCCTCAGACTTTATGGTAAATGCGAAAAAAGTTCGCTGGCCTAAAGAAGAGTTATTTATTCACGTGATATAATCTAAAAAAGGTCTCTAACGAGACCTTTTTTTATGCCAAATCAGCTAGATTTATGTGAGGACTCAATCCGAGTTTCTTCCCCTCTTCAAGCATAAATTCCCAGGCAGAAGACAAATCATTTTTCACTTGACCCTCCAAAATTGCTTCTCGAATAGCGACTTTTATCAAGCCAATTTCTTTACCAGGTCCAATATCAAATACCTGCATGATAATTTCTCCAGAAATCACAGGTTGAAAATTTCTCAATGAATCCTTCTCCTCTACTTCCTTCAGTTTTTCCTCTACTTTATCAAAGTTCTTCAAATACCTTTTTACTTTATCGCCATTTTTGGAGGTGATATCAGCCCGACAAAGGGTCATTAATGCTTCCAATTCTTCCCCTGCTTCAAATAATAAGCGCCTTAAAGCGGCATCGGTAATTTCTTCCTTTGATAAAGCTATAGGCCTTAAATGCAAACGAACTAGCTTTTGAACTAATTTCATCTTCTCATTCAAAGGCAATTTTAATCGTTTAAATATTGCGGGCACCTGCCTCGCTCCCATCTCTTCATGACCGTGAAATGTCCATCCTTTTTTTGGATCAAATCGTTTGGTAGCTGGTTTGGCGATATCGTGTAATATTGCTGCCCAACGCCACCATAAATCATCAGTATGCTGGGAAATATTGTCTAAGACTTGAAGTGTATGGTAAAAATTATCTTTATGCCCCTTTCCTTCTTCCGTATCTACCCCTTTAAGTTTAACAAATTCAGGAAATATAATGGGCAAAATACCGCAAGCATCTAAAAGTAGAAATCCATAGGATGGTTTTTTACATAGGATAATTTTATTCAACTCTTCCGAGATTCTTTCCATAGAAATAATTTCTAGGCGAACATTCTCAACTTGAAGAGCCTCAAAAGTACTTGGGTATATATCAAAGCCTAATTGTGCCGCAAAACGAATCGCGCGCATCATCCGAAGAGGATCGTCGGAAAAGGTGATTCTTGGTTCTAGCGGAGTTCGTAAAATTCGAGCTTCTAAGTCTTTTAGTCCGTCAAATGGATCCAGGAGTTTGCCCCTATGAGCTGAATTAAGCTGGACAGCCATGGCATTGATGGTGAAATCTCGCCGATTTTGGTCATCCTCCAAGCTTCCTTCCTCCACCACTGGTTTTCTTGAATCTCGTTGATAGGATTCCTTTCTAGCTCCAACAAACTCTAAGTCCCAGTCATCTACCTTAAGCATAGCGGTACCAAAGTTTTTGAAAACAGAAACTTGATGCTCTGGTAAATTAAATTCGCGAGCAACTTCCTCCGCTAATGCGATACCAGAACCAATACAAACTACATCGATATCCTTCTGGCTATCTCGACCTAAAATGGCATCACGTACAAATCCTCCAATGACATAGGCGTCCAATCCCAAACGGTCAGCTGCAGCTCCAATTTTGACAAAAATTGGATTCTCAATAATTTCCTTTCCCGTTTGTATCATTTACGAATCATAGTATAATCACCATTAAGGCCTAATTTGACAATTTTAGATGCCTTAGCTTTTCCTTTGGTAGGCTGGGGATTTTGTAAAATATAGTCTACTCCTTGTTTTATTACAGGAGATATGCTTTCAAAATTTTCAGGAGATAATTCACCAGAAACATTGGCAGAAGAAGAAACAATAGCTCTTTGATATCGATACACTAGGCCCTTACAAAAATCATCTTTCACTAAACGAATGGCAATACTTCCTTCTGGCCCCAATACAAGTTTACTTACATTTTTACCTTTGGGATAAATGACCGTTAAGGGGTCTTCGGCAAAATCTACCAAATCCCAGGCAATGTCAGGAACTTGTTCCACGTATTCATTTAATTGCTCAATCTTTGAAATCAACAAGATTAATCCCTTGTTTTCTGGCCTTTGCTTGATATCCAACATTTTTTCAATTGACGCATCCATTCGTGCATCGCATCCTAAACCCCATATCGTATCACTGGGACATAAGAGTACACCACCCGTTTTTAAGGATTTAATGGCTTCGTCGTAAACAGATTGTATCATGCCACAAAGGTAAAGATTAATTCCTCTTTTATTAAGTCAAGAATCAATGTTTAGCATGAATTGGCTACCTTTGCAAACATTTTAATCACATTTTCTTCGTCTTTGGTATGTCGAGTATTCAAGTACAACTCATTGAAAGTATTCAAGCAGGTTTAAGTTCATTATTTCAAATAGATGAAAAAGACCTTAGCCTTCAAGAAACAAAAAAGGAATTTGAAGGGGCTTATACTTTTGTCGTATTTCCATATACCAAAAAAGCTGGTAAAGCCCCTGCCCAAATTGCACAGACATTAGGTGACTATTTAATTGAAAACAAGCCTCAATTGGTAAAGGCCTATCAAGTAGTTCAAGGTTTTTTGAATATTTCACTTCATGACTCCGTATGGTATGGCTTATTGCAAGATTTATCAAATGATTCATCTGCTTTTCAATTGGCGCCTAAGAATGAAAAAATTGTCATTGAATTTTCTTCTCCCAATACCAACAAACCGCTTCACCTAGGCCATTTGAGAAATAATTTCTTAGGTTATTCCGTCGCCCAAATCTTGAAAGCTGGTGGATATGAAGTCATCAAGACCAATTTGGTCAATGATCGTGGTATTCATATTTGCAAGTCGATGTTGGCCTACCAATTATTTGGAAATGGTGAAACTCCAGCTTCCAGCGGCATGAAAGGGGATCACTTGGTGGGTAAATATTATGTAGCCTTTGATAAAGCCTATAAAGCAGAAATTGAACAATTGGTAGCCACAGGCTCAGATGCAGAAAAAGCCAAGGCAGAAGCACCAATCATGTTGCAGGCTCAGGCCATGCTTTTAGCTTGGGAACAAGGTGAACCTGCCGTAATTCAATTATGGGAAACCATGAATTCATGGGTATTAGAAGGTTTTGCTGCAAGTTACAAGCAAATGGGAGTTGATTTTGATAAAATATACCGTGAATCAAATACCTATTTATTGGGTAAAAAATTAGTCGATGAAGGATTAGCCCAAGGGGTATTTTACCAGAAACCAGATGGCTCTATTTGGATAAATTTAGAGGAGGAAGGCTTGGATGAGAAATTAGTTCTCCGAAAGGATGGAACTTCGGTATATATTACCCAAGACATGGGAACGGCCCAATTAAAATATGAAGATTTTGGAGCTAAGCAATCCATTTATGTCGTTGGAAATGAACAAGACTACCATTTTGAGGTCTTGTTTCATATCTTAAAGAAACTCAATAAAGCCTTTTCTCAAGGTAATTACCATCTTTCATATGGCATGGTAGACTTACCTAGTGGTAAAATGAAATCTAGAGAGGGGACAGTTGTGGATGCGGATGATTTGATGCAGGAAATGGTCGATACTGCCAGAGAAAGAACCCTAGAATTAGGGAAAATTGAAGGTTTTTCGGAGGAGGAATCAAATCAATTATTCCAACAGTTAGGCATGGGAGCTTTGAAATACTTTTTACTTAAAGTAGATCCCAAAAAACGGATGTTATTCAACCCAGAGGAATCCATTGATTTCCAAGGAAATACAGGACCATTCATTCAATATACGCATACCAGGATTTGTTCGATCAGAAGAAAAGCGCTAGAAAAAGGCTTTCCAATGAGTGGAAAATCGGATCCTAACATTACGCTAGCTGAGTCTGAAAGAGAATTAATCTATTTATTGGGTACCTATAAAACTAAGTTAGCCGAGGCTTGTGAAAACTTTTCTCCATCAATTATTGCTCAATACTCGTTTGATTTGGCAAAACAATTCAATAAATTTTACAATGAATTGACGATATTAAACGAGGAAAATGAGGACATTAGAACAATTCGACTTACCTTGGCAGACCTAACAGGTAAAACAATTCAACACGCAACTTCGTTATTGGGTATAGTTTCACCTGAACGGATGTAACATGAAACGAATTTTAACTATCTCACTTATATTAATCACTGTCGTTATGTTAGTAAATATTGTAAAAATTGGATCCTTATTAACGGCTCTTACTTTGCCGTTTACACAAAACACCATTTTAAACCGCCCAGAAAACGTGGAAACTGTTGTTGCAGCACCGAACTTTCATACTTTTAAAATGAAAGGAATTGATGGCAAGGTTATTGACTTTAGCCAGTTCAAAGGAAAGAAAGTAGTTGTATTAAATACAGCTTCTAAATGTGGATATACTCCGCAGTATGCTGATTGGGAGAAATTCCACCAAGCAAATAAAGACATCGTTATTTTAGGATTTCCCGCCAATGAATTTGGTGGTCAGGAGCCTGGTACTAACGAAGAAATTGCAAGCTTTTGCCAAAAAAACTACGGTGTTAGTTTCCAAATGATGGAGAAAGTCGTAGTGAAAGGTGAAGCTAAATGTGATTTATACAAATGGTTGACAGATAAAAAAAGTAATGGTTGGAATGAAAAAGAACCAAGCTGGAATTTCTGTAAGTATGTTATCAACGAAAAAGGTGAATTAGTTAACTTTTTCGCTTCGGGCATCAAACCTACAAGTCCTGAGTTTCTTCAAGCATTAGCGAAATAATCTATTTCTTTACATCCCTGAATTAAGACCTAATTCAGGGATGTTTGTTTCTAATTAAAAGCAAATTTTATGAATCGTTGGGTAGAAGCCGCTAGGCCCCGCACATTACCATTGGCAGCAGCTAGCACTATTTTAGGCAATATATTGGCCTATGTAGATGGGCGCTTTCAGTGGACAATTGGTGCATTAGCCATTCTCACTACCCTCTTACTACAAATTCTATCCAATTTTGCCAATGATTTAGGTGATACGCAAAATGGAATTGACAATACCGACAGAAAAGTTGCTTTAAGGGCTGTTCAGACTGGTGCTATAAGCCCGGTTGAAATGAAAAAAGCGGTGTACTTGTTTGCCTTATTAGCATTTATTTCAGGCATCAGCCTATTATATGTCAGCTTACAAACTGCGTCCATCGAAATCATTCTTAGCTTTTTAGTTTTAGGTATTTTGGCCATAGGTGCCGCCATCGCGTATACAGTAGGTAAAAGACCTTATGGTTATATGGGCTTGGGAGACCTTTCTGTCTTTTTGTTTTTTGGACTAGTTGGTACGGTGGGCGTCTATTTTTTACAAACCTTGGCTTTTAAACCTGCCATATTTTTACCTGCGGCTGGTTGTGGATTTATGTCAGTAGCTGTACTTAATCTCAATAACCTGCGCGATTTAGAAAATGATAAAAAACAAGGTAAGTTATCCATTCCCGTACGAATTGGGAAGACCACAGGCTTCCTCTATCAAAAGTTTTTATACATACTTAGTATCCTCAGCTTTGGAATATTTCCCATGATGAATCAGGGAGTACCTCCTACCTTCATACAAAATGCCACCATGTTGGCAGCCTATATACCCATTGCCTTATTAGCCAACAAATTACAGCCTAATTTAACACCGGCCCAAATAGATCCCTATTTGAAAAAAACAGCTTTGCTTACCTTATGGCTTATTTTAGTATTTGGGTTTACTCAAATTTTTCTTAGCGAGTGATTTCCCTTATTTTTACAGTCTAAATTTAATATTTGACCATGAAGTGGACTTCTCTGGCTTTTGCCTGCATGCTTATTATTTCTAATTCTGTTTTGGCACAAGATACTGTCAATTACATGGAGCTAGGTTTAACTCAAAATAAAACGGGAAATTACGCCGAGGCCCTTAGAAACTTCAGTATTGAAATTGAGAGAAATACAGCTAATCCTAATCCAATTGCATTTTATAATCGAGGATTTGCTAAGTATAATTTAAAAGATTTCAGAGGAGCCATACTGGATTTTGAAAAAGCCATTGAATTAAAATCCACATATTACGAAGCATTTATTGCCCGTGGCCAAAGTTATAGTAAGCAAGACAATCACAAAATTGCCATTCAAGATTATAATGAAGCGATTCGATTAAACCCCTTAGAGGCAACTGCCTATTATTCCAGGGGACTGTCAAAAAGTAAATTGGAAAACTACCGTGGTGGTTTATCTGACTTCAATAAATCCTTGGAGTTAAATCCTGAATATGCCCCTTGTCTAGCCGCCAGAGGAGATTGCAAGGTCAAATTAGGGGAATATTCAAGCAGTATTGAGGACTACAGTAAAGCCATCGAAATAAGCCCAAAAAGATCAACTTATTATTCTGGTAGAGGCTTTGCCAAAATGAAATTAAATGATTTTGCGAATGCATTAAAGGATTTCAATGAAGCCCTTAAAATCAGTCCAGACGAAGCTAATGACTGGTATTTTTCTGGATTTTGTAAAACGCAATTGGAAAATTTCCGGGGTGAAAATGGCGAAAAAGGAGCCTTAGAAGATTTCAACAAAGCATTGGAAATAGAACCTACCAAGGTGGAAGCTTTATATGGAAGGGGATTTGTGAAGTCTAAATTAGGCGATCAACGTGGGGCCATTGAAGATTATTCGAAGGCGGTAGATATGGGAAATTTAGAAAATGCTAAAATTCTATACACTGCCAAAATGAATAAAGCCGTATTGGACGAATTAAGGAATGCTGTCCAAGATAAAATCAAAATGGCTGAATTTAGTCCAGAAAGAGCAGAAATCTATTTCAATAGAGGTTTAGCCAAATCAAAATCAGGAGACCCTAAGCAGGCCATGGATGATTATAACCGAGCAATTTCCTTAAATCCCATCTATGCAGATGCTTATTTTATGAGAGCAATGGCTAAATCCAATTTAGGAGACCAGCGAAATGCCATTCAAGATTGCAGCAATGCCATCAAATTGAACGCCAAATACGCTGAAGCCTATTTTGTAAGAGGAATCATCAAACTAGCCTTAGCGGATACTACAGGGTGTTTGGATTTAAGTAAAGCAGGAGAATTGGGTTACAATCCATCCTTTCAGGTTATTCGTGATTTCTGCAATTAAAATTATTCAAAACGTAAGTGCTTAACAGATTCTCCAGAAGAAGCTAATTCTTCTAGCGCATCGATGCCTATTTGAAGGTGCAGATTCACATAATTATCGGTTACTTTTTTATCACTAACATCTGTTTTAACTCCATCTGGAGTCATGGGATTATCTGAAACCAATAACAAAGCTCCCCGAGGAATTTTATTGACAAAACCCACGGTGAAAATCGTTGCTGTTTCCATATCAATGCACATAGCACGGATATCAGACAAATACTTTTTAAAATCATCATCGTGCTCCCAAACCCGACGATTTGTGGTATAAATTAAGCCTGTCCAATAATCCTTTTCGTGCTTCTTAATCATGGAAGATACAGAACGCTGCAAACGGAAAGATGGTAAAGCAGGAATCTCTTTTGGCATATATTCATCTGAGGTACCTTCTCCCCTTACCGCAGCGATAGGAAGTATTAAATCGCCTAAGGCTAAGTTCTTTTTCAATCCCCCGCATTTGCCTAAAAACAATACCGCTTTGGGCGAAATAGCAGATAGAATATCCATCACGGTGGCAGCCATGGGTGAACCCATACCAAAATTAATGATGGTGATATTATCCGCGGTGGCTGTTTGCATTGGTCGATCCTTCCCTAAGATTTCTACGCCAAATTTTTCAGCAAACATATCGACGTAATTTTTAAAATTGGTCAATAAAATATACTGACCAAAACTTTCCAATGGTGTTCCTGTGTAACGAGGTAACCAATTTTGTACAATTTCTTCTTTAGTTTTCATGAAAAGAGCAAGTTCGTGATGAAATTAATCTACAAATAGATTAATTTAGAGTTTGTGTAATGGCCCATGATGCAACCTTTAGCTGACCTGACGCTCCAGTTTCCCCCTTATGATTACAAATTAAAACAAAAGGATGGAAAACTCTATATTTTTGATTCGATAGCCAAGAAATTTAGAATGCTTTCGCCAGAAGAATGGGTACGTCAACACTGTTTGCAATACATCACCACGCATTTAAATTATCCTATTGGCATGATACAAATTGAGGGTGGAATTCATGTCAATCAATTACAAAGAAGAAGTGATATTCAAATTTATGCCAAGGATGGAACTGTATTTATGATCATTGAATGTAAGGCCCCTCATGTTAAGCTCACTGAAATTACATGGCAGCAAATTAGTCAATATCAAAAAAAGATACAGTCCAAGTATTTAGTACTTACCAATGGACTAGAAACCAGATTACTAGAGATCGATTTATTACACCAAAAAACAAAAACCTTAACACAATTTCCTATTTATTTATGAAAAGACACAGTAGAGTATTTGCCTTTTTGATCATCAGTTTACTAAGTATAAGTACAACATGGGCTCAAAATAAAACCAAAGCATTAGCCAAAAGACCCGCGTTAGTGGTTGGTATTGTGGTGGATCAAATGCGTTATGATTATTTATATAAATACCAGGATCGCTACAGCGACAATGGATTTAAGCGTTTGATGCGTGAAGGTTTAAATTGCCAAGACAATCATTATAATTATGCCCCTACAGTGACGGCAGCTGGACATGCCAGTGTTTATACAGGAACTGTTCCAGCAGTACATGGTATTGTAGGAAATGATTGGACGGACGTAGCCACAGGCAAAAAAGTATATTGTACTGATGACAGTACCGTAACAACCGTTGGAACGACTGGAAAAACTGGATTTATGTCGCCCAAAAACCTATGGACAAGCACCATCACAGATCAATTACGCATAGCACAGAATTTTCGTTCTAAAACCATTGCCATTGCATTAAAGGACCGAGGAGCTATTTTACCTGGCGGTCATACAGCTAATGCCTCCTATTGGTATGATTCGAAAGAAGGTCGTTGGATTACTTCTACTTTTTATATGAAAGAATTACCTACTTGGGTTCAAAAATTCAACTCCGAGGAAAAAGCCCTCAATTATATAAAGAAAGGCTGGAATACCTTGTATCCCATTGAAACATATATTCAAAGTGCAGAGGACAATTTACCATTTGAAGGAAAATTACCATCCGAAAAAACACCAACATTCCCTCATACTTTAGAAGGGCCAAATCCCTTAGAAATAATCCGTTCCACACCTTATGGGAATTCTATTACGAAGGATTTTGCATTAAAAGCCATTGAAGAAGAAAAATTGGGACAAAACAACTCAACAGATTTTTTAGCAGTAAGTTTTTCATCCACAGATTATGTTGGCCATGCATTTGGTCCACAGTCAATAGAAATAGAAGATACCTATTTACGTCTGGACCGTGATATTGCGGAAATGTTAACCTACTTAGATAAGCAATTTGGCAAAGACCGAGTATTGGTATTTTTAACAGCGGATCATGCAGTAGCAGAAGTTCCTGGCTATTTACAATCTAAAAAAATGCCTGGTGGCGTTTTTGAAGCCAATAAAGCCTTAACGGAGGCAAAAAATGCTTTGCAAAAGGAATTTGGATCGGATAAATTAATTATTGGTAGTGAAAACTCACAGCTTTACATTGACCATTCATTAGCAGAAAAATTAGCTATCAATCGTAAAAAGTTACATCAAGTTTTATTGGCAGCTTATTCAAAAATTGAGGGAACATCGACCATCGTCGATATGCAAGATATTGCAAACAGTTCATTAATACAGCCATACAAAGAACTAGTTAGCCATGGATACAACCCAGCCCGAAGTGGTGATTTCATGATTTTATTAAAGCCACAATGGTTCATGGGCGGAAAAACAGGTACCACGCATAGCACTCTATATGCTTATGATACCCATGTCCCTCTTTTATTTTATGGTTGGAAAGTTAAGCCACAAGAAATTAGTAGCAGAACGAGCATTAGTGATATTTCTACCACCCTTGCCAATTGGTTAGGATGCATGGAACCTTCCGGAAGTATTGGAAAAATTATACCATTGGCTAAATAGATTTGAATATTTGAATTTATTATAAATTTTAAAAGAAAAATGGCTAATTTTAGGCCAAATTTTTGAACTAATTAAAGATTAACCCATGAAAATTGCGGTAGTAGGAACGGGATATGTAGGCCTAGTCACAGGAACTTGTTTTTCAGAAACAGGTAATCACGTTACTTGTGTAGATATTAATGAAGCTAAGATAAATCAAATGAAAGCGGGTGTAGTACCCATTTATGAACCTGGTTTAGAAGATTTATTTCATCGCAACGTAGAAGAAGGCCGTTTAAACTTTACCACTTCATTAGTAGAAGGTATAGAAGGAGCCAAAGTTATATTTTTAGCCTTACCTACGCCTCCCGGGGAAGATGGTTCGGCAGATTTGAAGTATATCTTGCAGGTGGCCAATGATTTAGGTCCATTGTTGAAAGATTATACAGTTATTATTGATAAAAGTACTGTCCCTGTAGGCACATCGGAATTGGTTAAAAACGCCATTGCAAAAAATGCCAAAGTGCCTTTTGATGTGGTATCTAATCCTGAGTTTTTAAGAGAAGGGGTAGCTGTAGAAGATTTCATGAAACCAGACCGAGTGGTTATAGGAACGGAATCAGATAGAGCCAAAGAATTAATGAGTAAATTATACGCTCCCTTAGTTCGTCAAGGAAATCCTATCATTTTTATGGATGAGCGTTCCGCAGAAATGACAAAATATGCCGCCAATGCATTTTTAGCAACCAAAATCACTTTCATGAATGAGATTGCTAATTTATGTGAATTGGTTGGAGCAAACGTAGACGATATTCGCCGAGGTATAGGAACCGATTCCCGCATTGGTAAGCGATTTTTATTTGCTGGTATAGGATATGGAGGAAGTTGTTTTCCAAAAGATGTTCAAGCCTTGGCAAAAACTTCAGAAGAGAATAATTACAAGTTCCATATACTGGACAGCGTAATGCGGGTAAATGAAAACCAGAAGACTAAATTATTACCGCAAGTTCGCCAGTATTTTAATGATGATTTAGCTGGAAAAACCATTGCCATTTGGGGTTTGGCCTTCAAGCCATATACGGATGATATTCGTGAAGCTCCAGCTTTGTATAATATTGAAGCCTTATTAGCCGCTGGTTGTACCATCAAAGCTTATGACCCAGAGGCTATGCCAAATGTTCAAACTTTATTAGGAGATAGCATACAGTTTTGTAAAAATCCTTACGAAGCTTTGGAAAATGCGGACGCTCTTTTAATTGTTACCGAATGGCCTCAATTCCGTACTCCTGACTTTGAAAAAATGGATTCATTACTTAAAAACAAGGTCATTTTTGACGGTAGAAATTTATATGAATTATCTCAAATGAAAGAATTAGGTTATACCTATTATTCCATTGGCCGTCAAACCGTATTATCTTAAAACGTAGAAATGAAAAAAGTATTAATAACTGGAGGAGCTGGTTTTTTAGGGTCGCATTTATGTGATCGATTTATCAAGGAAGGTTATCATGTGATAGCCATGGATAATTTAATTACGGGCGATTTAAAAAACATTGAGCACCTTTTCAAGCTTCCCAATTTTGAATTTTATCATCATGATGTTTCTAAGTTCATTCACGTTCCAGGTGAATTAGATTACATCCTTCACTTTGCATCACCTGCCTCTCCAATTGATTATTTAAAAATCCCAATTCAGACCTTAAAAGTAGGTTCTTTGGGGATTCATAATTGTTTAGGATTAGCTCGTGTAAAAAATGCCCGTGTATTGATTGCTTCTACATCTGAGGTTTACGGTGACCCATTAGTTCATCCACAAACAGAGGAATATTGGGGAAATGTAAATCCAGTTGGCCCTAGAGGTGTTTACGATGAGGCAAAGCGTTTTCAAGAAGCCATGACGATGGCATATCATACCTACCATGAAGTTGAAACCCGAATTGTCCGAATATTCAATACCTATGGTCCTAGAATGCGTCTAAACGACGGACGAGTATTACCAGCATTTATTGGTCAGGCCTTACGAGGAGAAGATTTAACGATGTTTGGTGATGGATCTCAAACGCGTGCTTTTTGTTATGTAGATGATCTAGTAGAGGGGATTTATCGCTTATTATTAAGTGATTACGCCCAACCAGTTAATATCGGTAATCCAGATGAAATCACCATTAAAGAGTTCGGTGAAGAAATCATCAAGTTAACCGGCACTAGTCAAAAATTAATTTCCCTTCCTTTACCAACGGACGATCCCAAACAAAGAAAGCCAGATATTACAAAGGCCAAAGCTATTTTAGGCTGGGAACCCAAAGTATCAAGGGCGGAAGGCTTAAAAATCACGTATGAATATTTCAAATCTTTAAGTCAAGAAGACTTACACAGATTAGCTCATCATAAAGAGTTCAAGTAAAAAAATCAACATCAAAAAGGCCAGCAAATTGCTGGCCTTTTTTGTGATTTAAAATTTATCGGGATTTTGATAAAGATGATGTCATTGAAATAAAATTATTTTGAAAATCGTTATCAACGCACAACGCTGTCAAGGTTTGGAACCTTGCCAGCGTGAAAAAATTGCGTTGAAAACAAAATAGGCTGCCCGATGGGCAGCCTATTTTGAATTAGTATTGCAAGGATTCGATTATTCGAAAATATAACGAATTCCCAATTGTGCTTGCCAAACGTTATTTACGTTGATAGATTTCACGAATGAATCACGCAATAAGATGGTTTCGCTGGCACCTGTTGTAGGGTTCTGAATAACCTGAGTACCCATTTGATAAGTTACAGTACCATTCGATGCTGCTGTAAAGCGTAATGGGTTAGCATTGGTTGGAACCCAACCTACACCCCAAGTATTATCAAGTAAGTTACCCACGTTTAAGATATCAGCACGTAAACGGATGATATTTCTCTTGTTCTTACCTGTCTTGATGTGGAAATCTTGCTCAACAGTAAAGTCGAAACGAGTTAACCAAGGAGAATACGCTCCGTTACGCTCAGCATACATTCCACGACGGTTTTTCAAATATTCATTACCGTCAATAAATGCATCAAAAGCAGCAGCTTGTTCAGCTGGCGTATAAGTACGTCCACTTACTACTAATGGAGTAAATGTCAAGTCAGATGCTTTGTAAGGAACAAAAATCAAGTCATTAATTTGACCATCTCCATTAAAGTCAGCACCAAAAGTATATGATTGACGATAACCTGAAGAAGAAACAGCTCCTAATGTAAACATAGTAGAACCTCCCAATTTACCACCGTAATTCAAACGATAGTTAACAAATCCTACAAAACGATGACGCAAATCATTATCTGAGAATGATGTTCTTAGGTAGTTTTGACCATATTCAGAAGCAATATTAGCTTGAACAGTTGAACCTACTGATTGAATGTCCTTAGCCACGGCATAAGTATAACCTAACATTCCACCAAAACCATCAACATTTGGTTTTTCTAATTTCGCTGTGAATGAGTATGATTCACCTTTATCCGTGTTAGTTAACACGAATACGTTGGTTGTTGGAGCATTAATGAAACGACCTGCTGTATTGAAGCGACTACGGTTATCTGGTCCAACAAAATTAGCTGCAGGAGCTTTTAAGTTAGCGTCAATATAACGTAAGGAGTTCAAGTTTTTGTTGTAAATGGCCTCCAAAGTACCCACTAAACCCCATGGCAATTTCTTGTCAATAGCAAAGTTCGTTTTCCAAATCATTGGGTTTTTCAAATCTTCCGTTGAAGCATTTACTACATATGGAGGCAATTTATTGATATCCGTAGTAGCAGGCTTATAATTTTTTGGATTTAAAGTAAATGGATAAGCTGTAGTATTTGGCGCAGAAATTACCGCTGTATTTACCCCATTATTTCCCAATTGGTTAGATACCAATACTTGTGGAATTCTAGATACGAAGAAACCAGTACCACCTCTAATCTGTAATGACTTATCACCATTTACATCGTAATTAAATCCAATACGTGGAGAAACTAACAATTTAGCTGGAGGGAAAGCTCCTGTGTTAACTTTCAAATCTTGACCATTCTCATCCTTATATGTCAAACCAGCTACGATTGGATTATAAAAATCCGATGAAGTGGAATTGTCATAAGAGAACAAATCAAAACGCACACCACCCGTTAACTTGAATTTCTCAGTTACTTGGAATTCATCTTGTACATAAGCTGAATAAGTAGAAACTTTCAATTGTTGCAATGGCTCAGCACCATCTGGCAATAATGAATAACGGTAGTTAAAACGCGGCATCACAACTGGCGAAACAGCCAAATTTGGATTTGCTTTGTAAGCTAAAGCAGCCGTTTTGAAATCATTGATGGAGTTAAATACATACACACCATTCGAAGAAGGGAAGAATACGTTATTCGACATAAAATACTCATAACTTAAACCAAATGTAAACGTGTGCTTATCATTAAAATAAGTCAAGTTATTGGTCAAGTTCAAAGTTGAATAATTCAACTTATTGTTAGGAGTAAATGGATCCATACCCAAAGAAGTATAAGTAGAACCATCTTTCAAGATATCAATGGTAGGGAATAAAGATGTTTGAGCTCTATCTTCAATTTGCTTGTTATATGTTGCAATAAAGTTATTAGCAAATTTTGAGTTCAAGGTGGAGTTCAATTCAGCTACGATGGAACGCGTGTTATCTTGAATGGTATAACCAGTATTTTGCGGTGACAAGGCTAAAGCCGAGTTAGTACGGTTACCATTACCCGCCGTATTACTACTATTCGAGTTAGAAATGATAGATCCTGACTGCGAATCGTGCTGAGAATAACGGATGGTTAATTTGTTGTTGTTGTTAATGTTATAATCCAAACGCAACAAACCTTTCTTTGAAGTCACTTCATTGTTGAAGTTATCAATCGCGCCAATTTCATAATTGAAATTAGATTTCATGAAATTTCCTAAATCTTCAATATCAGAAGCTAAAACACGAGAAACGTTACCTGTGGCACCTGGACGGTTTGCAGACCAGTTTAAAGCAGGCGTAGAGCTCTTAAATTCTTCATAGTTCGCAAAGAAGAATAATTTATCCTTAATCAAAGGACCTCCTACACGGAAACCTGTAGTCTTTTCAGAAATATTGATGGATGGTAAGTCTCTACCGTCCGCTTTCTTTCCTACTAAATCACTATTTCTAAAAATATGGTAGGCAGAACCAGTAAAATCATTAGTTCCAGAACGAGTTACTGCGTTGATACCAGCACCAGCAAAACCTGATTGACGAACATCAAATGGAGCAATGTTAATTTGGATTTGCTCAATGGCATCCAAAGAAACGGCAGTAGTACCTGTACGACCACCCGCTTGAGATGAACTTCCTAAACCAAATCCATTGTTGAAAACGGATCCGTCAATTGTGAAGTTATTGAAACGAGAATCTTGTCCAGCAAATGAACGTCCATTACTATACGCGTTGTACTTAGTAATGTCATCAATCGTACGACCGATGGTTGGCAATCCATTGATTGTTTCTGTTGCAAATGAAGTAGCTGCACCTGTTCTATTGGAACTAAACAAATCTGAACGAGATGATTTAACCACAACTTCCTGCAATTGCTGACCTACTTCCTCTAGCTTAAAGCTAACGTTGGTAGAAGTACCTAAGCTTGTGAATAAATTGTCTTTAACTTGCTCTTTGTAACCTACAAAAGTTACTTTTAACACAAAAGGACCACCCACACGAACACCAATTAAGGTATAACGACCGGCAGCATTGGTGGCAACACCATACTTGGTTCCAGATGGAGTGTGCACAGCTAAAACGCTAGCACCTGGCAAAACCTCTCCTTTTGCATCGGTAACTGTACCAGTAAAAGAAGAGCTAGTAACTTGAGCAAATAGCTGCCCAATCGGCAATGCCATCAAAAGCGCAAAAAACGCCCCCAATAACACAGAACGAGTAATAAATCTTTTCTGCATAAATTTGGAATTTAGTTATAATTGAGTTGAAAGATATTTCCACAAAATAAATGTAAAAAATCAAATACTACAACTATTTGACAAAAGTCATTATAAGGCAAATTGTACTAATCAACTGATAATTAGAACAAAAAAGACATTTTGTTATCATATTTAAATGTAATGACTCATCTTATTGTACTATTTATGCTTAAATCTTAACACAAACTTAATTTTTAATTATTTAAAGAATATTTTTGTACTCTTCATTTAAAATACCGAATATTGGACACTAGCATAAAATTAACCTCGTTTTCACATGGCGCTGGTTGTGGATGTAAGATTTCACCACAAATTTTAGATCAAATTTTACATACAGATACCCCAAAAAAAAATCATCCTCTTCTGTTGGTTGGAAATGAGAGTAGGGATGATGCAGCCGTATTTGATTGGCAAAATGGGGAGGCGGTTATTTCTACCACAGATTTTTTTATGCCCATTGTAGATGACCCTTTTGATTTCGGGAAAATTGCTGCTACAAACGCGATCTCTGATATCTATGCCATGGGAGGTTCTCCCCTAATGGCAATCGCCATATTGGGTTGGCCCATCGATAAATTAGCTCCGGAGATTGCCAAGAAAGTATTAGAAGGTGGACGAGCAGCATGTGCCGAAGCAGGTATACCTTTAGCAGGTGGGCATTCCATTGATTCCCCTGAACCTATTTTTGGTTTGGCTGTAACAGGAAAAGTTAAAAAAGAACATTTAAAACAAAACGATCAAGCTAGCGATCAATGTATATTGTATTTAACCAAACCTTTGGGCGTGGGAATTTTAACGACTGCTCAAAAAAGAGGAATAGTAAGTCCAGAAGATTTGCAATTGGCCGTTAACCAAATGAGTACTTTGAATAAATTAGGTGAAAAACTTGGGCCATTGGGCTATGTCAAATCATTAACAGACGTGACAGGTTTTGGTTTATTAGGGCATTTGGTAGAAATGTGTGATGGATCAGGAGTCAGTGCTCAATTATTTTTTGATAAAATCCCTACCCTTCCCCAGATTAAGCACTATTTAGAACAAAAATGTTTCCCAGGTGGAACAACCCGAAATTGGGCTAGTTATGGGCATCGAGTAGAAGATACCATTTCGGAAATTCAAAAGCTGATTGGGGCGGATCCTCAAACCTCTGGAGGTTTATTAATTGCGGTTGATAAAAATCACCAAATGGAATTTGAATCATTTGCACAGTCGGAAGGTTTTACATTGGAGGTTATAGGGCAAACCATGGCCGCCAAAGAAAAGGCAATTTATATTCAATAAATGAAACTATATTTTAGAAAAGTGGGAGAGCAAGGACCCGCCTTGATCATTCTCCATGGAATATTTGGATCTTCCGATAACTGGTTAGGGATAGCTAAAGTCTTATCCGACCAATATCAAGTGTATTTGGTTGATCAACGAAATCATGGGCAGTCGCCCTGGGCAGACGAATTTGATTACCAGGTAATGTCCGAAGATCTTTTGGAATTTATTCAAGAACATCAATTGACCAAGCCCATCATTCTAGGTCATTCAATGGGAGGTAAAGTCGTGATGCAATTTGCTTTAAACCATCCGGATATAGCTCAAAAAATGATCGTGGTAGATATTGCGCCTAAATTCTATCCAGTTCACCATACTGCCATTTTAGAGGGATTAAATAGCCTAGATCTAAAAAATCTCCAAAGTAGAACGGAGGCAAATGAACATTTGAAACGATTCGAGGAAAAGGAAGGTGTTCGTCAATTTTTATTGAAAAATTTATATCGAAATGAACAGCAAGAATTTGCCTGGAGAATAAATGTTCGTGTCATTACCAAAAATATCGACGTAGTAGGTCACGAACTTTGGGTAAAAAATGCAGTCAACATTCCTGCCTTTTTTATTAAAGGAGCAGAATCTCATTACATTCAACCTGAGGACGAGCGGTATATTGCAGAAATTTTCCCCAACTTTGAGTTGATCGAAATCCCCAATGCTGGACACTGGGTTCAGGCTGATCAACCTGAGGCATTTGTTGAGGCCTTACGCCAAATTTTATGAAAATCTATTTGATACCCTGCCCCATTGCTGAAAATACTGCCTCTCAAGTTTTAGCACCCGAGGTAAGCCAAGCCATATTGACATGCCAACATTTTTTGGTAGAAAATGTACGTACGGCCAGAAGGTTCATCAGTGAATTAAAATTAGGTATCATAATTGAAGATCTAGTTTTTGAAGTATTGGATAAGGATAGTTCGGCCGCTGAGGTAGAAAAATTTATTCAAACCCAGGTTCAAGGAAATCATTCCATCGGTATCATTTCTGAGGCCGGATGCCCTGGTATAGCTGACCCAGGTGCCCTGGCTGTTTCCATTGCGCACAAACTACAGATTGAAGTCGTTTCATTGGTTGGGCCCTCTTCCATCTTATTGGCCTTAATGGCCTCAGGGTTTTCTGGCCAAAGTTTTTGTTTTCATGGCTATTTACCCATTGAAAAAAGTGCCCGGGTAAAAAAGATTGAATACTTACAAAAGGAAGTGGAAAAATCCGGGCAAACCCAATTATTCATTGAAACGCCCTATCGAAATAATGCGCTTTTGACAGATTTATTAGAAGTTTGTCCCAAACATCAATTGATTTGCCTGGCATGCGATATTCAAGCGCCACTAGGATTTATTCAAACTAAAACGGTGGAGTCTTGGGCTAAATCTATTCCCGATTTGCATAAAAAACCATGCATATTCTTATTAGGACAACATCAATTTACAGGAAATAAGTAATTTGCATACAAAATCATTCATCCGTGGTATATAAAAAAGTATTTACTTTTAATCCTTTCCAAGAAAACACCTATTTGCTTTGGGATGATGCTGGAAATGGTGTCATATTTGATCCAGGATGCCATAATTATGAGGAAAGAAAGGTCTTGACGGACTTCATCCTTTCAAAGGATATTCAATTAAAGTATTGTCTTAATACCCATGCCCATATTGACCATGTGTTAGGGGTGCATTATATTAAAGAGCAATACAAGGTTCCGTTTGGCTTGCATCCCAAAGATTTACCCTTACTGAATGATGCCGCTAACCGAGCTGCGGTGTATGGTTTCCCTGCCTACCAATCTGTGGAAGTTGACCGCTTGTTGGAAGACAACGAAATTATTGAAATTGGAGAAATGAAGCTTAAGGTGTTATTTGTTCCTGGACATGCTCCTGGTCATGTGGCCTTTTATTTAGAAGAACAAGGGTGGCTTATTGATGGAGATGTGTTATTTAGGAGAAGCATCGGAAGGACTGATTTCCCACTTTGTAATCATGCTGATTTAGTCAATAGCATTCAAAATCAGTTGTACGTTCTCCCTGAGGAGACTGAGGTATTTCCTGGTCATGGTGGCAGTACGACCATAGGAATCGAAAAAAATCAAAACCCATTTGTCAGAGCATAAGATGTCTATCAAAAAAGAAATTCCAAATACCTTAACCCTGGGAAATCTATTATCAGGCTGTTTTGGTATTTATTTTGTCATGCAAGGGCATGTCTTATGGGCTTCCTATTGTATTTTACTTTCATTAGTCTTTGATTTCCTAGATGGCTTTTTAGCCAGATTATTACATGCATATTCCGAATTAGGAAAGGAATTAGATTCTTTAGCGGACATGGTTTCCTTTGGAGTATTACCAAGCTTCATGCTTTTTCATTTAGTAGAGGCGAGCTGTGGTACACAATGCTCCGTGGGATTATTTGGATTTTATAAACCTTTTTTGGTCTTCTCCTTGGCCCTTTTTTCGGCCTATCGATTAGCCAAATTCAATATTGATACCAGGCAAAGTGATCAGTTTATAGGCGTACCAACTCCTGCCAATGGAATTGTCATAGCCTCGCTACCGCTTATTTTAGAATTTCAACCGGAGTTTAGTGAGTACGTTTTAAACTTTAAAGGATTATTAATTTACTCAGTGATCATGAGTTATTTACTGGTTTGCGAACTGCCCTTAATGGCCTTTAAGTTTAAAACTTGGGATTGGAAAAGCAATCAAATTAAATTCATTTTCCTAGTTTTTTGTGTTGCTGGACTGATTTTCCTTAAATTTGCATCATTGCCACTGTTAGTAGCATCCTATATCCTCCTGTCGGGAGTTATTTACATACTTAATACCCAAAAAAAATGAAATTTTTAGCTGAAATCAATGTAATGCCTCAAAAAGAAATCCTTGACCCACAAGGTAAAGCTGTACGCATAGGTTTACAAAACTTAGATATTCATCAGGTGGCTGATGTGCGTATTGGCAAACATATTCAGCTACAATTAGAAGCTAATTCAGAGGCTGAAGCCAATGAAATTGTGACGAATGCTTGTAAAAAATTATTAGCTAACTTGATCATGGAAGAATTTGACTTCGTCTTGAAAGCTATATAACTTGATTGGTATCTGTTAGGATCTCCTGGCAGATACCCTCTTTAAAATTGACCCGTTTGTAATAATACCAAGGTACAGGCTTCTTCTGTCGAAATACCTTCTGCTTCCAAACTTCTTCTTAGCATCTCATTTTCTGTTCCAGGATTAAAAATCACTCGCTTAGGCTGTAGTTGCTTTAAATAGTCCAACAGATTTCCTTGATTTTGTGGTCCTACGTACAAAGTTACGGTATGCACATCGGGCTCCATCCAACCGGGTTGATGTATTTCTTGGCCCAATAAATCCCCTTTTTTAGTGCCGACTAATACCAATTCATGAGCCTTTTGATGCAGCATTTGGGCAGCTAGGTAAGCATAACGTTGTGGATTCAAGGAGGCACCGTAAACTAAGACTTTCATAATAAATCAATATATCATAAACCTACCTTTCACCCAAATAAACATCATTCAAATTTAGCTAATGGAAATAACTTCATGTTAGGAATGAGTACAAAAAGAAAAAGGACATTAAGCAATTTTTTGATGCAGAAATTGATATTTTTTACCCAACAAATCAAATTGAAATTTAAATCCATTATTTGAAAATGACAATCCATTGATTTCAAAAGCAGAACTAATGATTTGAAGAATACCTCAAATAATAGGGATACAATATTAATTATTCTTTTTCGTTTTCAGCTAAACTTTTGCAATTCAAGGAATATCTTTAAATTGCGATTACTACCGTTCTATAATACGTACAATTAATACTATGACCGCCTTAAAAAACTATTGGAATGAGCAATGGAAGCGCATTCCTTTCCCTGAATTTGACAATCAAATTCATTACGAGATCTCTAATTATGGCCGTGTAAAAAGCTTTCAGAATAATCCGGAAGGCGAATTAATACAAGGTTCCATGATTCAAGGATATCGATCCCTCAATATTCGCTTTCAGCAAAAATCCGCTAATCGCTATATCCACAAATTGGTGGCGGAGTGTTTTGTTATGAAAAAAGATGAATCCGACAATTTTGTATTGCACTTGGATCATGACAAGATGAACAACCGAGCTGAGAATTTAGCTTGGGGAAATCGTAGTCTAGTCACGGCGCATAACAAAAACAATCCAAGTGTTATTAATCGTCAAATTCCGAAAAGAACCAAGAATTACAAGTTGAC
The DNA here is from genome assembly GCF_054558475.1 of Aquirufa sp. Wall-65K1. Taxonomy (NCBI): domain Bacteria; kingdom Pseudomonadati; phylum Bacteroidota; class Cytophagia; order Cytophagales; family Flectobacillaceae; genus Aquirufa; species Aquirufa sp. Wall-65K1. Next base: position 610,892 of record NZ_JBPXKD010000001.1, read on the forward strand.
GGAAAGCAAGGTTTTGATGATTAAAAAGATGCTAAAATCGGAGAAGAGTCGATTTAAAATGATCGCAAAACAATTTGGCATTACACATACCCAGCTCAATCGAATTCGTTCGGGTGAAAATTGGAAGCATGTGAAATTGGAAGAGACAGCAAGTGCTATGTAATCATTGAAAGAGCGATTGCAAAATCGCCCTTTCAATTAAAACAAGGCCGAAGCAATCGATCTAACGCTATCTGATTTACTCATGGTATAGAAATGCAAGGCTGGAACACCGGCCTTCATTAATTCTTTGCCTTGCTGAATCGCCCATTCGATTCCTGCTTGCTTAATACCTGCCGAATTGGAAGCCGCCAAAACAGCAGATGATAATGCTTGAGGGATCTCCAAATGAAATATTGCTGGTAAAATCTCTAATTGCTTGACAGTAGCCAATGGCTTAATGCCCGGTATGATGGGAACATGAATATCGTTGGCCCTACATGCCTTCACAAAATCAAAGTATTTTTGATTGTCAAAAAACATTTGCGTAACTACATAGTCAGCACCTGCGTCCACTTTTTGTTTTAAGTATTGAAGATCGGTATCCAAGGAAACTGCTTCAAAATGTTTTTCTGGATATCCAGCGACACCCACACAAAAGTTAGTAGGAAAAGATTCCGTCTCTTCATACAACAATTGCCCCTTATTCATTCGACTAATCTGCGCCACCAATTCATTAGCATAGGCATGTCCACCGCTTTTAGGAATAAATCGATCCTCCCCTTTTTCTTGATCACCCCGTAAGGCCAAGACATTTTCTATCCCTAAGTAATGTAGGTCAATCAAGAAATCTTCTGTTTCCTCTTGGGTAAATCCTCCACAAATAACGTGTGGAACAGCCTCAATTTTAAACTTCTGCATTAAAGCAGCACAGATACCTAAGGTGCCAGGACGCTTACGAATAGGAATTCTTTTTACTTCACCATTTACCTCCTTCTCTACATATTCTTCACGGTGATAAGTAACCTCAATAAAGGGAGGCTTAAACTCCATTAAAGGCTCAATATGGCTCATTAATTCGCCTAAATGCTGCCCTTTAACCGGTGGAATAATCTCAATAGAAAATAAGGTTTTACCTCCTGAATTCTTAAAATACTCGGTAATTTTAGTCATATTCTATGCATCGTAATTTAAAACTGGACTTAACCAACGTTCTATCTCCTCAACCGGCATTTGTTTACGTTGAGCATAATCCTCCACTTGATCTTTGGTAATTTTTCCTAAACCATAATAGGTGGATTTAGGATGAGAAAAGTAAAAACCTGAAACTGAAGATGCGGGATACATGGCATAGCTTTCGGTCAACTTAATTCCAATTTGATTTTCAGCATCCAATAATTCAAACAATCGCTTCTTTTCCGTATGATCTGGACAAGCAGGATAACCTGGAGCTGGACGAATGCCCGTATATTTCTCGGCAATCAAATCCTCGTTAGTTAAATCTTCATCACGCTCATAAGCCCAGAATTCTTTACGAACTCGCTCATGCAACAATTCGGCAAAGGCTTCTGCCAAACGGTCTGCTAAAGCCTTGACCATGATGGAATTATAATCATCATGCGCTTTATCGTATTTTTCCAATAGCGCTTCAATACCAATACCAGCGGTTACTGCAAAAGCTCCCACGTAATCGGTAACTCCGGTTTCTAAAGGTGCCACAAAATCACTTAAACAATGATTAGCCAGGTTTGCAGCTTTGACATTTTGCTGACGCAAATGATGAAGCCATTGACTCGAATCAGAATTTTCATCCTTCTTTACAATCTCATAATTCACATGGACATGTTCGCCATGTTTTTCACAAGCTACCTTATTTTCATTGGCCTTAAAATCATGCAAAATTATATCATCACCAAAGGCATTTGCTGGGAAAAATCCTAAGGCAGCTTTAGCTTGTAAGGATTTATCACGTATAATTTCGGCTAATAAATCTTGGGCATCTTGGAATAGCTTTTTTGCTTCATGACCCACCACGGCATCATCAAAAATACGAGGATATTTTCCACTCAATTGCCAAGTGGCAAAAAATGGAGTCCAGTCGATGTATTTAGCAATCTCAGCCAAAGAGTAATCTTCAAAGTATTTTACCCCTAAGAAAGTGGGTTGATAAGCTTGAAAATCAGACCAATCGATTCCTCTCGATTTTTGTCTAGCTTGGTCAATGGTCAAATAATTTTTCTCTTGCTGACGCGCTGCATGTTGAACACGTATCTGAGCATATTCCTCCTTGATTTCGTTGAATATTTCCTTTTGGGATAATTCGCTTTGTAATAATCTACCTGCCACGGGTACCGAACGTGATGCATCCAATACGTGAATTACAGGTCCATCATAATGAGGATCTATTTTTACTGCGGTATGTAATCGAGAAGTTGTAGCTCCGCCAATCAGCAAAGGAATGGTAAAGCCCATGCGCTTCATTTCTTTTGCCACATAGACCATTTCATCCAAACTTGGAGTAATTAAGCCCGATAAGCCTATGATATCCACTTGATGTTCTTTGGCAGCAGCCAAAATCTTATCACAGGAAACCATGACACCTAAATCAATTACTTCATAATTATTGCAAGCCAACACCACCCCTACGATATTTTTACCGATATCGTGGACGTCGCCCTTTACCGTAGCTAATAAAATTTTTCCTGCTGAAGAGCTCTCTCCTACTTGTTTTTCTGCTTCAATAAATGGCAATAAATAGGCTACCGCCTTTTTCATCACACGGGCAGATTTTACTACCTGAGGCAAGAACATTTTTCCTGCTCCAAATAAGTCACCCACCACATTCATTCCATCCATCAAAGGTCCTTCAATAACTTGAATAGGACGCTCAACTAACTTTCTAGCCTCTTCGGTATCTTCATCAATAAACTCAGTTAAACCTTTGATAAGGGCATGCTCTAAACGTTTATTAACAGGTAATTTTCTCCAAGCATCATCTACCACTTGCTCTTTGCCAGAGGATTTAACGGTATCGGCAAAAGCGACTAATTTTTCAGTAGCATCGGGATTTCTGTTAAGCAGAACATCTTCACACAGATCCCTTAAAGGCTGAGAAATCTCATCATAAACGCCTAATTGACTGGCATTTACAATACCCATATCCATACCTGCTTGAATAGCATAATATAAAAATACCGTATGCATCGCCTCTCGAACGACTTCATTTCCACGGAATGAAAAGGAAATATTGGATACACCACCTGATACCTTGGCATGAGGTAGGTTTTTCTTAATCCAGGAAGTTGCTTTGATGAAATCATTGGCATAATTATTATGCTCTTCCATTCCAGTAGCAACCGTCAAAATATTTGGGTCAAAGATGATATCCTGTGGAGGGAAATTTACCACATTGACTAAGATATCATAAGCTCTTTGGCAAATTTCAATTCGACGCTCATAAGAATCTGCTTGACCTTGCTCATCAAAAGCCATTACGACCACAGAAGCACCGTATCGCTTTACTTTTTTAGCTAATTCAATAAAACGCTCTTCTCCTTCCTTAAGGGAAATGGAATTCACAACAGATTTACCTTGAACGCACTTTAATCCCGCCTCAATAACTTCCCATTTGGAAGAGTCAATCATGATGGGTAAGCGGGAGATATCGGGTTCAGACATCAATAAATTAAGGAATTGAGGCATCATTTTAACACCGTCAATCATACCTTCATCTAGGTTGACATCCAAGATTTGAGCACCACCATCTACTTGCTCCCTGGCAATAGCAATAGCTTCTTCAAAATTTTCCTCACGAATCAATCGAGCGAATTTTTTTGAGCCGGTCACATTACAACGCTCACCAATATTGACAAAATTGGTCAATTCGGTAATTTCCAAAGGTTCTAATCCAGAAAGTTTCTGATTTAGGTTTTTAGCTGGTAATTGATGAGGTGGATATTTTGCTGCCGTTTGAGCGATCAAGCGGATATGGTCTGGCGTAGTACCGCAACAGCCTCCAATGATGTTAATGAAGCCATTTTGCAAATAATCCTCAATCACCGCAGCCATTTGTTCTGGACTTTGGTCATATTCACCCATTTCATTTGGCAAACCTGCATTCGGATGAGCAGATACTAAAAATGGTGATTTATCAGAAAGAGTCTTAATATATGGTCGCATTAAATCTGCACCCAAGGCACAGTTTAAACCTACCGACAATAAAGGCATATGGGCAATAGATGCCAAAAATGCCTCTGTAGTTTGACCGGAAAGGGTTCTACCGGAAGCGTCTGTAATGGTCCCTGAGACCATGACAGGTAAATAAGGTTGATTTGGATTTTGCTGAAAATATTGATCTATGGCAAAAAGAGCTGCCTTAGCGTTGAGTGTATCGAATACTGTTTCTACCAAAAGTAAGTCTACACCTCCATCCACTAATCCACGTACTTGTTCTTGGTAGGCCTCAACCAATTCATCAAAAGATACGGCTCTGAAACCAGGATCATTGACATCGGGCGATAAGGAAAGAGTACGGTTGGTTGGCCCAATTGAACCTGCCACATAGCGAGGCTGTTCTGGAGTTTTTAAGCTATACTCATCGGCAACTTCTTTGGCAATCTTGGCTGATTCAAAATTTAATTCATAAACTAAATCTTCCATGTGATAATCCGCCATGGCAATGGAGGTACCCGAAAAAGTATTTGTTTCTGCTATATCAGCGCCTGCCTCAAAATATTTGGCATGAATTTCCTTGATAACGTCTGGACGCGTAAGGGACAACAAATCATTGTTTCCTTTTACTTCATGAGGAAAGTCTTTAAACCTATCTCCACGATAATCTCCATCTGTTAATTGATACTGCTGAATTAAAGAACCCATAGCGCCATCAAGCACTAAGATTCGATCTTTCAATCGATCTAAAATATTTTGTTTCTGCATATTGATATAAACCTTCTCCGAATCGTACAATAATTCGAATAACCTCTTAAAAATCTTATAAAGATACGCCTTTTGAAGGTCTAGATAAAGAGATATTTATTTAAAGAAAGCCTAATTTCTTAATTTTTTCTAAATCAGAAGGACTATCGATTCCCACGGTTTCGTGTTGGGTTTCGATGAGTTTAATTTGAAAACCATGTTGAAGCCAACGCAATTGTTCCAACATTTCTGCCTTTTCTAAACTAGAAACAGGCAATTGACTAAGAACAGGCAGGACATCTGCCCGATAAGCATAAAGTCCTATGTGTTTAAAAAAGTGATGGTGATCAAACCAATCTTCCGTAGCCACTCCTCGCAAGTATGGAATCGTTTGTCGGGAAAAATACAAGGCATTATGTTGTACATCCATCACCACCTTGGGAACATTGGTATTAAATAAGGTCAATTCATCGTGAATCTCCTTAACCAAAGTTAGAATGGGGGCATTACTTTCAAAACCTGTGCTCAGTTCTAGTAATTGATCAGGATTAATAAATGGCTCATCACCTTGAATATTGACTAAATAATCTACAGGGCTATCCAATTTACTTAAAATTTCGGCGCAGCGATCTGTCCCTGATTGATGTGAGGCATCAGTCATCATCACTTCTGCACCAAACTTTTGAGCTACATCAAATATTCGTTCATCATCTGTGGCAATAATAATTTTCTCCCATCCTGGAACGGAAGCTACTTGATCATAAGTGCGTTGAATCATGGGTTTGCCTCCCAAATCAACCAAAGGTTTTCCGGGAAAGCGCGTAGAAGCATACCTAGCAGGAATGACAGCTACGACTTTTTTGCCTTGCATCATATTCAGATGTACGTTAATTGATAGAATATTGCCAAATTTGCACATTATTTGCCTAGAAACCTTTTGTCTGACTTGAAAAAAAAATTCCAATATCAATTTTCGCAACCCGTTTGGAGCCTAGGCTATTGGGGTAACAAAGAGACTCCCAAACTTTGGATAGAAGCTAAAGATGCCACTGGAGGACATTGGTATTCCTATGATTTCAAGTCCAACGAATTAAGACATATTTCCAATTTACCAGCTCATAGTAGTCATTTACAATGGCTCAAAGGCCGTGAAAAGTTAGGGGTATTTGTACGCTTACAGTCAGGAAAAAACCCGGGAATAGAGGCTGTAGAGGCTTACAATTTGTTAGATGGGCAATTACAATATGCCATAGAAAGTCAACAAGCAAAGGAATTATCAGAAGATCAACTGGTAATCCAACAAGGGAAATCGGCTTTGATTTTAGATGTGGATTCTGGTAAAATTCTTACTAAACAAAGGGAATCAACTGATAGTGAGCCATTTGCATTTGAAAGCCCACATCATATAGAAGAAAGTCAAGAACAATTTTCTGCCTTTAAACAATTTTTTAAGCTCAAATTCAGTTTACAGATTGCAAAGGGTTTGGATTATTGGGAAGGCGAGGATAAGCTAATTTTTTCTTATTATCTTTACGATGGTGCATGGAAAAATTACCTTTTGGTCTGTGACAATCATTTCCAAATCATTTTACATGAACTTTTGGAAGAAGGGGAATTGATGGGATATCATACCTTTCAAATTTTCCAAAATCACTTATTATTTATTCAACACAAGCTACAACTAGAAATTTATGAATTTTAAATCATTGATACTCTTCTTATTTATTTGTTTGGGATTTTCTGCTCAATTAAAAGCCATGACAGTAGATTCTTTAGGCTTAAAAAAAGAAAACAATAAAACTTATGTAGTATTTAAAGTGGGTCCTAAGCAGTCCTTATTCTCGATACTTCGTCGATATAATTTATCCCTAAGCGAATTCAAACAAGTGAATCCAGAAATTGGGATTCCAGTAAAAACAGGAGAACTGGTGTTTATTCCATTACATTATTTAGAGGAAAGCCCTAGTATTTTAAAAACCATTGACAAGCCTAATGAAGTCAGTGTGGCTCCAACCAGCCCTGAAAAAACCGTTGAGGACGGAAATAAATCGGATAAAGGGATTCACATTGTAGCTCGCAGACAAGGTTTATTGACTATTGCCAACATGCATCAGGTGACGATGGCGCAAATTAGAAAATGGAATAATTTAACCTCTGATCGTCTTCAAGAGGGACAGCGTTTAATTATTGCGGAACCAAGTGCAAGCAGCATAGACAAGACTTCCTTATTACCTAACAAAACAGAAAAGGTAGCCGAAACCAAGGAAGCAAAAATTGATATGACCTTACCGGCAGCTAAAGAAAATTCAACAGCTGCTGCAAGCGGCTCCCCGGAAGGAAGTACGACACAAGAAGGTATTCGCAAGACCATTGAAACGGGTATTGCTGAATTAATTGATGTTCCAGACAATTCTGGTAAATATTTAGCCTTACACAAATCGGCCCCAATTGGAACCTTGGTATTGGTTAAAAACTTGGCAAATAACCAAAGCATTTGGGTTAAAGTGATTGGTCGTTTACCTAACACCGATAACAAGGTAATTATTAAATTATCCCCAAAAGCATTTGAGCGATTAAATGCAGTGGATAAACGTATTAGAGCTGAAATAAGTTATTTAGTTCAATAATATGGCAAAACGGAAAAGACCAATTACAGCAGGAAATGTAGTTTTTGAGGTATTTTTTATCTTATCCTACCCTTTCATAGCTGCATTTTCAGTAGTAGTTACCATTTTGGTCTGGATATTTTCTTTACCTTCCAAAATCATAGCTTTCTTTGGTTCCAAAAAATAGAAAGATGCAGGATGATTTAGTCGAGCTATTAAATAAAAAAGTAGCCTTTTTCAATCATCCTAGGTTCATTGAACATGACCCCATTTCGATTCCACACCTTTTTAGTAAAAAGCAGGATATAGAAATCATGGGATTTTGGATTTCCATGCTGGCATGGGGACAAAGAAAAACCATTTTACAAAAGGGACGGGAGTTGATTGATTTGATGGATGGAGCTCCTTATGATTTTGTTTTACAACATCAGGAAAAGGATCTTCAACGCTTCGAGCAATTTAAACATCGGACTTTTAATTATACAGACACCTTATATTTTCTTTCCTTCTTTCGGAATCATTATCAGCAGTATTCCAGTTTGGAAGAGGCCTTTGTGCTAGGAAATTTTAATACAGAAAACTCCGATATAGAAGAAGCATTAAATGGCTTTTATCGCTATTTTTTTGAGCCATCTTGGGCTCCCGAACGCACGAAAAAACATGTATCTGCTCCCGTGAAAAACTCCGCCTGTAAGCGCTTATGTATGTTTTTACGATGGATGGTACGAAAAGACCAGGCTGGAGTGGATTTTGGAATTTGGTCAAAAATAGCACCTCATCAATTAATTTGTCCCTTGGATGTACATTCGCAGCGAACAGCAGAAAGGTTACACTTGGTTTCTCCTGGACCTACCCATTGGAAGAAAGCGGTAGAACTAACACAAGTATTAAAACAATATAATTCAACCGATCCTGTACAATATGACTTTGCCTTGTATGGTATGGGAATAGAGGAAAAAACGCTATGGAAATAAATTTTTTCGATTCACCTGATGGCCGAGTAGTTCAATTGCGCAATCCCGCGACTGGTGAATCAGCTGAAATACTAGCAGACCTAGGGGGAGCCTTAAAAAGCTTATATGTCAGTTTTGCTGGTAAATTAGAAAACATCATTGCTATCCCTCAATCGAAGCAATTTTCAATGAGGGACAATGATTTATACCCAAGTGCTTTACTATGCCCTTGGGTAAACCGTGTCAGAAACGGTAATTACTCATTCTTGGGAAAGAACTACCAATTACCCATCAATGAAAAGGCCTTAGGTAATGCCATACATGGATTTCTCGCTAGAAGGCCTTTTGAATTGGGGCAACAAGTATGTACTGATGGATTTGCCAAGATTTCTTTAATTTACAACTATGAGGGTGATTATGAAGCCTACCCCTTCCCTTTTGTGTTTGAATGGGAATTTAGCTTAGGTCAGGAAGGGATTTTAGATGTTTCTATGAAATGTACTAATTCAGGTGAGGGTGATATGCCTTTTGCATGCGGTTGGCATCCCTATTTTCAAATTCCAGGAACTGATTTAGCCGATTATCATATATACTTTAAGGGTAAAAGCCGCTTTTTATCTGATTCACAAATGATTCCCATGAAAGAAGAAATGATGGAAATGACAAAAGGCCTATCCTTTAGAACCCAAGAAATAGACCACGTTTTTCGATTGAACCCAATGGATATCCACTTGACTGAATTGGTGGACACGAAGCAAAAAAGAGCCTTATTTGTTCAGCAGTCTAGTAAACTTTTTCCTTTTTTAGTAGTCTTTGCCCCTGCCAATGAAAATTGTGTCGCTATTGAGCCCATGACAGCTAATACAGATGCTTTTAATACCTTGGATGGATTGATTCAATTAAAATCAGGAGATTTTTTTCAAGGAAATGTACAAATTTGGGTAGGAAATCCGTTAGAGCTCACAAGGTAGAACAATCAATTTTGTACATTTGTCACATGAAGGTCCATTTACTCCTAATATTCACTAGCATTTTTATTGCTTTTCAGTCGATGGCCTCGATGAAGCCTGACAGTGTCGTTAGAAAATGGAAGCAGGAATTTACCACCGGTATCAATTTAAATCAATCGAGTTTTAGTGATAATTGGAAAGGAGGAGGAACCAATACCTTTGCAACGGGTTGGTATTTAAATCATTCCGCCAGTGTGCAAAATAATTCTTGGCGTTTAGCGAGTGATTTACAAATGCAAGTAGGTTTCCTACAAAATAGAACCCAAAGTTTACGTAAAAACGTAGATCGCATATTTTATGAATTTAAAGCGGGTTATCGAATTAGTCCAAAATGGGATTATTATGGTTCAACCAACTTTCAAACTCAATTTTTTCAAGGATTTGAATACAATAAAAAGAACAGCTTAGGGATTCCTGTGGATTCTATCACTTCATCTATTTTTGCTCCTGCTTATTTGACTACCTCCATGGGTTTTGAATACCATCCTCAAAAAGCATTTTATACCCGATTTGGTATTGGTAGTTTACGTCAAACTTTTGTTTTGGATGAACGAATCTCTAGGGCAGGTTTATATGGTTTGCAAAAACCTGGAGATAATATTCGAAATCAATTTGTATTCCAATTTTTGGCCAACGTCGACAAAAATATTTTTGAAAATGTCAACCTTAAGGCCCGCTATTCAGCCCTTATGGACTATTTTAGATTTGGTGTGTCCAACGGTATTGTACATCGGTTTGATGCCAATTTGACCATGAAGGTAAATAAATACTTGAGTACCAATGTGCAAGCCGTTCTATTTCGAGACTATGACCAAGACCCTAATTGGCAGTTTTCACAAATTCTTTCTATGGGCTTGTTGTATAAAATAACTAAATAGTTATTAGTTGTTAGGGATTAGTTATGATAGAAATGGAGAATGGAGGATGGAGAATGGAGAATGGAGAATGGAGAATTTAGAATGTAGAATGTAGAATGTAGAATGAAGAATGGAGAATGTAGAATGTAGAATGAAGAATGGAGAATGTAGAATGTAGAATGAAGAATGTAGAATGGAGAATGAAGAATGTAGAATGAAGAATGTAGAATGTAGAATGAAGAATGAAGAATGAAGAATGAAGAATGTAGAATGGAGAATGAAGAATGTAGAATGTAGAATGAAGAATGAAGAATGAAGAATGAAGAATGAAGAATGAAGAATGAAGAATGAAGAATGAAGAATGTAGAATTGAGAATGAAGAATGTAGAATGTAGAATGTAGAATGTAGAATGTAGAATGTAGAATGAAGAATGGAGAATGGAGAATGGAGATTGAAGAATGTAGAATGGAGAATGTAGAATGAAGAATGTAGAATGTAGAATGGAGAATGTAGAATGTAGAATGAAGAATGTAGAATGTAGAACGTAAATAAAATTAAATACAAAAATCTAACCACTAAGATCTAAGAACTAAACACTAAGACCTAAACACTAAGACCTAAGAACTAAAAACTAACCCCTAAATCTCCCCTATTTTTTACGTTGTAAATAGCGATCATACAAAAGCTGGATGATTCCGTCTTTAAGGCCTAAATCTGGCACAAAAATCTCCTCACAACCTGCCGTTTTCATGGCTGCCAAATAAATGGAAGCTGCGGGAACAATAACGTCTGCACGGTCCGTATTAAGACGTAATTTATGTACCCTTTCTTCATAAGTAAATGACGCTACATAATCAGAAATACGCTGCAATTCAGTGAATTGCATCATTTTAGATTCATTTACCTTTTCTGAAATATTGTACAACTTACTTATATTACCACCTGTACCCACGGCAATCATTTGTCCTGGAATATCCATTTTTTGCTGGGTAATCCATTTCTGCATTTTCTCCCAGTCGCCTTCCTTTTCCTTTCCTTCTAATAGACGAACAGAGCCTATTTTAAATGATTTAGAAGCTAATTTTTGACGATTTCGATAAATATTTAATTCGGTGGAACCACCGCCTACGTCAATGTGCAAGTAATTTTTCTTGGGATGTAAAGATTGTACCACCACATCATTGATCAACTCTGCTTCTCTACTTCCATCAATCACATTGATCTTCATATCCAAAATTTTATGAATGCGAGTAATGATATCTGGGGCATTGGAGGCTTCACGCATGGCAGAAGTAGCACAAATGGCATAATCTTTCACTTCATGCAAGTCCATCAATAATTTATAGGCATGTAATAACTTAAAAATTCTAACTTCTGAATCAGGAGAAATGACCCCATCTATAAAAACATCATGCCCTAGACGCAAGGCAAAGCGAACATATTCAATACGTTTGAAACTAATGACACCGTCATTTTCCAAGACACTAGAAATTTGTAGGCGGGCAGCATTGGAACCAATATCAATAGCAGCAAATTTCATGAGACAGTAGGTTTATGTAAATAAAATCCATTGGCACGCGCTTCAAAATATATTTCTGTACCAAGAACAAAAAGTAATTGTCGGCGGTCTATCAATAAAGGTATGTCATCAATCAGATATTCTTCGTCAAATTCTGTTTTTGAATCAAAGCCCAAAACATAGGTTCCCCCGCAGGTCCCTCCTTTCATACCAACTCGAATGAAGGGCTCGGGCATTTTACCTTCCTGAACCAATGGCCGTAAATTCGCTTTGGCACTTTCAGTAAATCGAACGGGAGCATCTGTATTAGGCATGGAAAAAAATGATTACCAAGACAAAATTAGCTAATTTTAGGTGACCAAAACCTAGATTGTCCATTTAACAAAAATTAAATTTTTGATAAGACAATAATTCATGATGAGAAGGGTTAAGGGAAAAGAATAAAATTATACCATATGACGTATTCGATACTTTGGGCTGACGACGAAATTGATTTATTAACCCCTTACATACTTTTTCTTGAAAATAAAGGTTACCAAGTGACGACCGTTAATTCGGGAGCTGATGCCTTAGAATTAGTAGAAAAACAAAAATTTGATGTGCTATTTTTGGATGAAAACATGCCAGGAATGTCAGGTTTGGAAGTCCTTATTTCCATCAAACAAATCAGACCCAATCTTCCTGTGATTATGATTACGAAATCCGAAGAGGAAGAATTGATGGAAGATGCCATTGGTTCAAAAATTGCGGATTACCTAATTAAACCCTTAAATCCCAACCAATTACTACTTTCCGTCAAACGCATTTTTGACAAAAAAAGATTGGAAGAAGAAAAAACGAACATCAGTTATCAGCAAGAATTCAGGGCTTTATCCTTACAATATCAGGATCAATTGAGTGCCAAAGAATGGGCGGATATTTATAAAAAACTTTTGTATTGGGAGCTTGAAATTGACAAGACTGAAAATAAGTCCATGGCTGAAGTTTTAAGTAGTCAAAAATCAGAAGCTAATGTACATTTCAGTAAGTTCATAGAGAATTCTTATGAAAATTGGCTTCAAAAACCAGATTCTGAGACCCCTATTTTGTCGCATTTAATGATGCGAAAATATGTTTTTCCTAAACTGAAAGAAAAAAGCCCCTTATTCTTTATTCTGGTAGACAATTTACGTTTTGATCAATGGAAAATATTGGAAGGATTTATTCAAGAATATTTCCAACTGGAACAAGAGGAGACCTATTATTCCATTTTACCTACCACTACCGCCTATGCCAGAAATGCGATTTTTGCGGGTATGATGCCTTTAGAAATTCAGAAAAATTATCCAGATAAATGGGTTTTTGACTTAGGGGATTCGGAAGATGAGGAAGGATTTAATCAATATGAGGAGTTCTATTTACAAGAACAATTAAAACGCTTAAGAATCAATGCCAAGGCATCGTATCATAAAATCATACATCAATATCAAGGTAAAAACTTGGTAGATAATTTTAGTAAGTTATTAACCAATGACTTAAATGTCATCGTGTACAATTTTGTGGATATGCTTTCACATGCCAGAACGGATATGGCTATGATTAAGGAATTAGCCCCGGATGAGTCAGCATATAGAAGCTTAACGGTGAGTTGGTTTTTACACTCGCCCCTTTTTGATTTATTAAAACGAATAGCTGATAAAAAAGGAAGGGTGATTATTACTACGGATCATGGCATGATTCGCGTGCAGAATCCCATCAAAATTGTTGGCGACAGAACAACCAACACTAATTTAAGGTACAAGCAGGGGAAAAATCTAAATTGGGATAATTCCAATAAAATGATGGTTTCACGAAAGCCAGAACAATTATTCTTACCAAAACCTAATGTATCAACTACCTATGTGTTTAGCAAAGAGGATTATATGTTCGCTTATCCCAACAATTACAATCATTATGTAAACCACTACCGAAATACATTTCAGCATGGAGGTATCTCCTTGGAGGAATGTATCATACCGGTCGTGTATTTAACCGGTAAATAATTAGTCATACTTATTTGAAAATACAAAGGGCCCAATGGAACATACATCCATTGGGCCCTTTATTTATTATTTTCTAAAATTTTAAAGGCTTTCTACCGGAAAAATATTTCCGCTTTCACATTTAAGGAATCGCCCTGGTACTTGGCGCATGGTGTTATAATCATGACTTGCCATCAAAATCGCAGTGCCTTGTTGGTTCAACTGCTTAAACAATTGCATGATTTCCAATGAAACTTCTGGATCTAGGTGTCCCGTTGGCTCATCGGCCAATAGTAGAACGGGTTTATTTAAAATGGCCCTAGCAATACAAATGCGCTGTTGTTCTCCGCCAGAAAGTCGGTGTACCCTTTTTTGAATGGCATTACTCATCCCAACTTGCGCTAAAACTTGTTCTATTCTAAACCTTATCTCTTCCGGATTGGTATGTCCTGTAGCTTCCAAAACAAAAGAAAGATTCTTTTCTACATTACGATCTGTTAGTAGCTGAAAGTCTTGAAACACAAATCCAAGTTTACGACGTAGAAAAGGAACATCCTTAGGCTTAATGTCATTTAATGAATAGCCGGCTACTTTTGCTAGGCCTAATTCAATAGGAAGTTCTGCATAAATGGAGCGAAACAAGGTACTTTTTCCGCTACCTGTTTTACCTATTAAATAGGCGAATTCCCCTTCATTCATCTCCAAATTGATATTTTGCAAGGTTGGAATACCATCTTGCAAAATAGTGACATTTTCAAAGGATAGAACGGCCATAGCTTTCTTTATTTATTCTTTGCTTTTTCGTGATCAGCCAAGAAGGTAGCCAAGCCGCTATCAGTTAATGGATGTTTTAATAAAGCTAGAATGGCAGATAAAGGTCCTGTCATTACATCGGCACCCACTTCAGCACAATTAATGATGTGCATAGGGTGGCGAACCGAAGCAGCTAAAATTTCTGTTTCGAATTCGTAATTATCATAAATCAATCGAATTTGCTCGATTAATTGAATACCATCATAAGAAATATCATCTAAGCGACCAATAAAGGGGGAAACGTAGGTTGCACCCGCTTTTGCAGCTAATAGCGCTTGGCCTGCTGAAAAAACTAAGGTACAATTGGTTTTGATACCGTGGTCAGAAAAATATTTTAAGGCCTTTACGCCATCTTTGATGATAGGAATTTTAACTACAATTTTTTCGTCCAATTCAGCTAACTCCTCTCCTTCCCGAATCATTCCGGCAAAATCTGTTGCAATTACCTCAGCAGAAACATCACCGTCCACAATATCGCAAATCGCTTTATAATGCTTTAACACCTGATCTTTTCCACTGATGCCTTCCTTGGCCATCAAGGATGGATTCGTGGTAACACCATCTAAAATACCTAAGTCTTGTGCTTCTTTAATGTGCTCTAAATTAGCTGTATCTATAAAAAATTTCATGGGATGGATTGGTTTGAACAAAAAAATGGCAAATTCACCGCTACAACCAACTTACCCTTGCTTCGATCAAGACCTGGGGGATTCAGCGGGAGCTGGTAATTTGCCACTGCAAAGATAATAAAAAATGCCCCTTTTTTCAAAATACATACCGATATTTTCAGGCTAGGCATTAACTTTGAATATGCTTTCATTCAACACATCTTACCTAAAATCCTGGACCCTAGTTAGCTGTCTATTTTTGGCCCTTGTTTCTTCCTGTTCATCTTCTGCAAATGAGTGGTTAGAAGAGGCTAAATCACGCTTAAAAAAAGGCGAACTAGTTTCTGCCCGAGAGGCATTGAAAAAATCCATTGAGAAAAACCCGGGATTAGCTGAAGCATACAATATGCTTGGGGTAATTGATTTTCAAGAAAAAAAATATGAAGAAGCTGAAAGCAATTATATCAAGGCAACGGAGTTAAAACCTTCCTTATATCAAGCCCAACTGAATTTAGCGGCTGTTCGAATGGAAAAATCCAATTGGGAAAAAGCATTAGCTCCTTTGGAGATTGCCATCAAAAACTCGCCAGATTCTGCCTCTGCCTATCTTCAAAGGGGAATTGTATGGGCTGCATTGGCCAAACCTCAACAAGCCATTGCGGATTTTAGCACTTGTTTGTCTAAAAACCCGAGCGAAATAAATGCTTTGTATAACCGAGGAAATATATATTATCAAGGAAATAACCTGACAGAGGCAGCCAAGGACTTTGAGAAATCTGTAGAAATTAATCCTACATTTGGAAAAGGTTATTATGCTTTAGGACTGAGTTTATACCAACAAAAATTGAACGAAAAAGCATGTTTAGCCTTCCAGCAAGCTGGAAAACTGAATTATCCGGGAGCCAAAGAGGCTGTCCATAAATTATGTGAATAATACCTAAACCTTATCCTTATGAATAAAGCATTTTTGATTTCTGGCAGTCTTTTTACACTCATATTCATATTGTTTGCCTATTGGCAACTAAATGACCCAGATCCAATCTTATGGGTAGCGATTTACCTAATACCTACTTATACTTCTTTTAAAGCGATAAGCGGAAAAGTAAACTCGGAATTAATGGTCATTTTGTTCTTACTTTCGGGTGTGGCGGGCTTACAAACCTGGGTTGAAATGACAGCCTGGGAAGGATTTATGACAGATGGGTTAAGTATGAAAACCATCAATCAGGAATTAGCCCGTGAGGCTGTGGGGCTATGGATAACTACTTTATCTTTTGCTACCTTTTATTTATTGGATAAAAAATACAATTAATACATGCTTGATTTAGGATTTGTTTCAGCCATTCTTCCGAACAAAACATTGTGGGAAGTATTAGATTTTGCTCATGCCCAACAATTTGCTTGTGTAGAAATCATGTGCTGGCCCTCCAGCAATGCCGATACACGTCGATATGCAGGAGTTAGCCATATTTCGGTTGATAGCCTCTCTCAGGAGGAATTATTAGCCTTAAAAGCTCAATTAGCTTTGCATCCAGTTAAAATCTCAGCATTAGGGTATTATCCTAACCCAATGGATCCTAATGAAGAGCAAGCCTTGTTTTATCGGGAACACATCAAAAAGGTAATAAAAGCAGCTGCAGTTTTAGGCATTGGGAACGTGAATACCTTCATTGGAAGAGACTATACTAAAAATGTGGCTTATAATATTGGGAAATTCACAGAGGTTTGGCCTGAAATTATTGCATTAGCTGATTCATTAAATGTAAAAATTGGCATTGAAAACTGCCCTATGTTCTTCACAGATGATGAATGGCCTGGTGGAAAGAATTTGATGACAACACCAAAAATTTGGGATCAATTATTTAGCATCATTCCATCCACCAACTTTGGTTTAAATTATGATCCTTCGCACATGGTATTCCAAATGATGGATTATACCTATCCTATCTATCATTATGCGGAAAAATTACATCATATTCACTTGAAGGACGTAAAGGTTTACCCAGAAAAATTGAATCGAGTGGGAATTTTAGCTAATCCATTGGAATACCATTCCCCTAAAATTCCTGGTTTAGGAGATATTCATTGGGGTAAATTTATTTCAGCGTTAAATGATGTAAGATATCGTGGACCGATTGTCATTGAGGTGGAAGATAAAGCTTATGAAGGTTCCGATGAAGACATTGAAAAGGCCATATTAAGTGCTAGAAATCATATCCAGCAATTTTTACCTTAGATTTGAATAGGGTCCCGAGGATTTAAATCCTCGGGAATCATAAAAAATGGCCCAAAATTGACCCAAATTCAATGAAAAAGCCGAGGATTTAAATCCTCGGCCATCATAAAAACGGCCCAAAATTGACCAAAATACAACAAATAAGCCGAGGATTTAAATCCTCGGCCATCATAAAAAACGGCCCAAAATTGACCAAAATTCAATAAGAAGCCGAGGATTTAAATCCTCGGCCACCATAAAAAAACGGCCCAAAATTGATCAAAATACAATGAAGTAGCCGAGGATTTAAATCCTCGGCCATCATAAAAACGGCCCAAAATTGACCAAAATTCAACAAATAAGCCGAGGATTTAAATCCTCGGCCACCATAAAAACCGTCCAAAATATTGACCAAAATTCAATAAAGAAGCCGAGGATTTAAATCCTCGGCTTCTTTATTGAATCTCCGATTCCCTCCAATTATTTTTTTGCTGGCTTAACAAAAATTGAAGCTTCTAATTTAGGGTTTATTTCTATGGAAGTCGTATCTACCTGCATGGTTCCTCCGCCCATAGGGTTTGCTGTTTCAACAGAAAAAGGAAAATACAAGCCATCTACCGCTTTATAATTAGAGAACTTCAATTCAGTATCAACTGCTTGGCCGCCCAAGTTAACTTTTGCGGCAAACTTCAAGACTAAATAAGTGCTCGCAGAAAGATAAACAGTTCCTACATCACCATCTTTTTTAGTAATCTGAATAACATAGACATCAGCCCCATCCATCTTTTCTTTATTCACCAAATCAATTTTGCTACCTTCAGCTTTAGCGGTTAGTAATAAAGATCCAATAGTTTCTTGGTTCTTACTTACTTTAATCATCTCCTTAGGCATATCCTCAGGCTCACCAGAACCTCCCATCATCTGCGGACGAATCCACCAGCCACTTTCCCCTTCCACTACTTGCACCATTTTATTGCCCATTACCTCTATTTCTGAACGAAAGGCCTTTCCGACCAATATTGACGATTTGGACTGAATCTCCATACCTTGAATGGTAAACTTGGTATTTTGCACCAGGGTTTTTACTTTATTCCACTTATCCAATCCACCCATGGCTTCTTGGTGCTTGGCTAAAATCTCATCGACAGTTTGTGCCGAAACAGCAAACGAACTGACACACATGGCAATGATTGCCCATAAATAAACGAATTTTCTCATGATAAGGGTTTTATTTGTTCTCAAAATTAGCTGATTGCAGACTATTGGAGAAATCATTCATCCCCTGAATCTGCCAATTGTCAATTAAATTCTTTTTCTAGAAGATATGGAGGACAATACAACAGCAAGTCCTATAAAAACAAGAATACCTGCAATAAAAAAAGCTGCTCCAGGAAATTGTATGGGTGCTGAGGTAGAAGTAAAATAAGCGAAAAGATTAGAGGCAACCAAAGGACCTAAAATGGTAGTAATGGATTGTAAACTAGTTAAACCTCCTTGTAACTCTCCTTGAGCATCAGGGCCTACTTGCTGGGTAATCATACTTTGTAAAGCTGGTCCCGCAATACCACCCAAGCCAAATGGTACCATAAATACATACATCATCCAAGATTTAGTGGCATAAGCAAACAAGAAAAAACCTAAGCCATACATCATTAAACCATATAGAATGGCCCGCTTATCACCCAATTTGGGCATGATAAAACGAGATAATCCTCCTTGAACAATGGCGACTATGGCCCCAACAAATGCCAAAGAATAGCCTACTTCAGTAGGAGACCATGAAAAAACTTTCATGGTAAAATATGACCACGTGCTTGGATGAGCTTGACCAGCTAATTGCAAACAAAAATAGCCTCCTACTAAGCCCGTTATCAATGGATAGCGAGTGAAAATCTTCAATGACCCCAAAGGATTGGCCCGGGTGATATCAAACTTTCTTCGATTTTCTAGCGCTAAAGATTCTGGTAATACAAAATATCCATACAAGGCATTTAGCAAAGTCAATATAGCCGAAGCATAAAATGGAACCGTCACGCCATAGCTACCCAAAAATCCTCCTACGGCAGGTCCAATAATAAAACCTATACCAAAGGCCGCACCCACCATCCCAAAATTCTTGGCCCGATCTTCAGGCTTGGAAATATCTGCAATGTATGCCTGTGCCGTTGTAAAACTAGCACCAGTTATGCCCGAAAATATTCGGGCCAAAAACAACCACAATAAATTGGGAGCCAAAGCAGAAATTAAATAGTTTAAACTAAAGCCAAGTAAAGAGATTAAAATGATTGGTCTGCGCCCAAATTGATCCGATACCCCCCCTAAAACAGGTGAAAATAAGAATTGCATGATGGCATAGGAAGCCATCATCCAACCGGAATATTGCGAAGCGGAACTTAAATCACCTCCTGTAAAACTCGAAATCAAGGTTGGCATGATAGGTACAATTAAACCTATCCCTAACACATCGATAACTAATGTTATAAAAATGAATAAAATACTTGCTGAACCTTTTTTTCGAGCCATATTATACTATTTGAGGCATGTTAGTCAAAATGGTATTTTATGGTATCGCGTAAAAAGTCTCGACTAATTGTTCCACATTGTAAGGGAGATTTAGCCTTATCAGGCACACCATCCAATTCTACAATGGCCCATCCTTTGAACTTGATTTTACGCATATTATTGAAAATGCCTTTCATATCTACTTTCCCTTGTCCAAGCTCCACAAACTTATAGGAAGAAGGATTAGCTTCTTGTCCTTTGATAGGACTCTCCACATCTTTGATATGGAATGAATGAATGATATTCTTGTATTTCAAAACTGCATCTGCAGGCTTTCCTCCTCCTTGATGGTAGTGCGCTACATCCAACAATAATCGTAAGTAAGCTGGATTCATACTTTTTACCAAAATATCGACTTCTTCTGGAGTTTCTCCAAATTGGTTCATGTGATTATGGTAAGTCGCTTGTACGCCCACCTCTTTTGTTCTTCTACCAATTTCATTCATCACCTCAGCTAATTTCACCAAATCCTCTTGACTAGGTGTTTCACCCTTTTTTCTAAGGCTGTTAGTCAATTGTATGGAATCACCACCCAAAGCTTTTACAAACTTAGCATGATTTACATGTTGCTCGATGGAGGCAGGAACTTTGGCAGGATCAATCTCCACGTTTCCACTTGAAAACATCACCAATTGAAGTTTAGAGGCGTCCAATAAGGCCTTTAATTCCTGTGGATTATCTTTGTATTTGGTGTAAGAATTGGCTCTTAATTGAATTCCTTTGAATCCTAATGAGGCAATATCTACTATGGCTTGTTCATCTTTACCTCCCCAAGTAATGGCTGAATAACCCATTTTAAAGGAAGAATCCGCCTTCATAGCAGGAAATGAAGCCATTAAGGCTAATAAAGAACTTTGTTGTAGAAACTCTCGACGCTTAATCATGGTTGTAGGTTTATTAGGTAAAGCTAGGGTTTTGTCAAATCTACTTAACGGCTAATCGTAAGAAATCAGCTAATTCGCTTAAATGATCCGTGCCAATATAATCCACACCTAAATCATATAAAGTTTGATATCCGATTAAACTGTCTGGCGTGGCCCATAATCTCAATTTTCTTCCTTGAGCATGTACTCGGTCGACATAGGCTTTTAACTTTTCTTTCAACTCCGGACTAATGGGCCCCTGTCCACTCCATGCACCAAATTTATACAATGACTCACTTTCTAAGATAACTCGATTACCCAAGCCTGCAGGATAAGTTTCTGTCGACCGCCCATCGAAAGTAATCCATGTAGGATACAAAACATAATTTTTTATGGCTGGTCTATTTCCTGAAATAACAATCCGCAAACCTCGTTTGATAAACAAGTCTTTATGAGGTTCCAATGCCTTAATCAAGACAGGCAAGGTAGAATCTGCACTTGTTTTGAAATCAATTAAAAATTGATGAAAATTCCCTTGTTTGTTTTCTGATAAGACTTTAACAATGGGGTCAATATACAAGGTTTTAAGCGTTCTGTCTGCCTTTACATCTTTTACATCATGGGCTACTAATAACTCTCCTTTGATGGAATAAACATCTGCCTCAATCGAACCAAATCCTAAATTATATGCTTCGTAAAAGGGCTTCGTATGCTCATAATCATTGTGCGCATGTGCTTTCAATAAGGCTTTTTGAGCTACCAAATGATTGGCAAATAGGCAAAGCAAAAACCCGAAAAATACTTTCATCTTATTTCTTTAAATAATCTCCTGATACAATTTGTGTGTCTGCTTGCGTTGGTCTGTTGTATAAATAAGCATAACTTTCTACCACCTGACCATTCAACTTCACTGGAACTTTGGTTCTAACAAACAAACTTTTATCTGGTTTATCAGCATCAAACTCCTCATATTCATCTAGCACGCCCAACAATTTAATCGTATTTGACAATAAATACAATTCACCTACTACCTGATCTTTCGAATCTTCCGAGGCAATTATACCCGGATATTCTGCTACTTGGTACATACGTCCTTGGTAGGTCGCCATACCCACATAATCCGAATTTCGAGCTAATAAACGGTGTAAGTCGTTACCGCAATCACGACGAAGCGTACCATAAACAAATAAATACTCTTCTACATTAGGTTCTGGTAATTTAGCCTCCTCTAAGGTTAATACTAAATCATCTTGTTCTACCACCGTTCCTTCATGCAAAACAACATTTCCGATGATACCTTCAAATGGAGCAGAAACTATGGATTCCATTTTCATGGCTTCAATCACATACAAAGGAGCATTTTTCTTAACTTCCTCACCCGGTTTCACCAAAATACGACTCAGGCGACCTTGTAATGGAGCACCAATATCTCCTTTTTGAGAAGCCTTCACATGTTGTGGACGCTCAACTTTGATATTTTTATCTAAGACTTTAATCCTACGTGCTTGACCATTCAATTCAAAGGTAACATTACGTAAACCTGATTCATCAGGCTCCGACATGTGTAGGAACTTCACAATGATGGTTTTACCAGGCTCAATGGTAATCATGATTTCTTCATCTTGCTTTAAGCCATAGAAGAAGGCTGGAGTAGGCATAGCCGTTAAGTCCCCATATATTTGATGATTTTTGTAGTAATCCTCGTATACTTTTGGATACATTTTGTACGACAAATAATCATAGAATCCTCCTTCATTTTCAGGGAATTTGGCTTGGAAGGCAGCAAAATCTTTATCGAAATCGATTGGCGCTAAGTGGTCGTTTGGTCTTCCATCCATGGGCACCTCTCCTTTCAAGATAATTTCTTGCAATTGCTTAGGGAATCCTTGATATGGCTGACCTAAGCCTCCTTTGAAGAAATCTTTTACAGATTCTGGGAAAGATAATGTCGCTCCCTTAGCATAAACATCTTCTGCTGTTAAGGAATTAGCCGTCATGAAAATAGCCATATCCCCAACTACTTTAGATGAGGGTGTTACTTTGACGATATCACCAAACAACTTATTTGCTTCTGAATAATTGTCTTTTAATAACTCAAACTTATCACCTACGCCCAGGGCTACAGCTTGTCCACGAAGGTTGGTGTATTGTCCACCCGGAATTTCATTGTCATATACCTCAGCAGTACCTGCTTTTAGTTCCGATTCAAATGGCGTATACCAAGTTCTTACCGCTTCCCAATAATTGGAATATTGGTTCATTTCCTCCAAATCTAAGGTATCCTGGTTCGCTTGACCTTGCATCATAGCTACCAAGGAATTTAAATTAGGCTGAGAGGTTAATCCTGACATAGCAGCTAAAGCACCATCCACCACATCAACACCCGCTTCAATGGCCTTTAAATAAGTAGCGGATTGAATGGAAGCCGTATCATGTGTATGCAAATGGATAGGAATATCCACTGCTTTTTTCAATTCTTTCACTAAAAGCTCAGCTTGGAAAGGTCTCAATAAGCCAGCCATATCTTTGATAGCTAACATATGGGCTCCTTCATCTTCCAGTTGACGCGCCAAATCTAAATAATACTGTAGGTTATATTTTTCATTGGTAAATACATCCCCTGTATAACAAATAGCCGCTTCCGCAATTCCCGGAGTTCTTTCTCTCACCGCTCGGATAGACACTTTCATCGCCTCTACCCAGTTTAGTGAGTCAAAAATACGGAAGACATCGATACCCGCCTCAGAGGATTTCTCTACAAATTTCTCAATCAAATTATCTGGATAAGCCGAATATCCCACGGCATTAGAACCACGGAAAAGCATTTGAAGCAACATATTGGGCATGGCAAGACGGAACTCTTGCAAACGC
Source organism: Aquirufa sp. Wall-65K1 (assembly GCF_054558475.1). Lineage (NCBI taxonomy): Bacteria > Pseudomonadati > Bacteroidota > Cytophagia > Cytophagales > Flectobacillaceae > Aquirufa > Aquirufa sp. Wall-65K1. Next base: position 634,666 of record NZ_JBPXKD010000001.1, read on the forward strand.
TTCCATGGTGATTCTTGTAAAAACCGCATAGCCACGTCGAAAGTTGCCCCTCCCCAAACTTCCATGGAAAATAATTGAGGAAAGGATTTAGCAAAGCCAGAAGCCACGGCCAGCATATCTTGTGTTCTCACCCGAGTAGCCAACAGAGACTGATGGCCATCGCGGAAAGTAGTATCGGTAAACAACACTTGTTTAGTTTCCCGTATGTGTTTGGCAAATTTCTCTGGTCCCAATTCCATCAATAATTGCTTATTTCCCTTTGGAAAATCAGACAAAGGATCTGAATAAGGAATAATGGGTGGTCTGAAACTATTGGTGGGCTTAACCTTAACATCTGGATTACCATTGACAATCACTTCACCTAAATAACGTAAGGCTTTAGTGGAACGGTCTCTGGTTGGAATAAATTTAAATAATTCAGGATGGGTATCGATGAATTGAACGGTACACTGTCCATTCTGAAAAATGGGATGTGAAATAACATTTCTCAAGAATGGAATATTGGTTTTCACCCCACGAATACGGAATTCTGTCAAAGCACGATTTAAACGCTCGGCTGCACCTAATAAAGTTCTACCTTTAGCAGATACCTTGACCAACATGGAATCAAAATAGGGTGAAATTTTTACTCCAGGATAAGAAGATCCTTCATCCAAACGAATACCAAAGCCAGCTGCATTGCGGTAGGCAATGATCGTTCCAAAATCGGGTTTGAAACCATTGGTAGGATCCTCGGTAGTAATTCGACATTGAATGGCGAATCCTCGCAAAGGAATATCTTCTTGTGATAGAATATAAATACCTGGATCAGATAGTTTATAATTTTGGGCAATTAATATTTGTGTACGAACGATATCAATTCCTGTTACCTCTTCCGTAATGGTATGCTCAACCTGTACACGAGGGTTAACTTCAATGAAATAGATATTTTCATCGCGGTCTACTAAAAACTCAACCGTACCTGCATTGTAGTAGTTTACCGCTTTACCAATCGCCAAGGCATATTGGTATAATTTCTTTTTAGTTTCATCTTTTAGACCAAAAGAGGGAGCTATCTCCACTACTTTTTGGAAACGTCGCTGAACGGAACAATCACGCTCATATAAATGCACTAAATTTCCATGCTGATCCCCCAATAATTGAACTTCGATGTGCTTCGGCTGATCAATGAATTTTTCAATGAAAATTGTTTCATCTCCAAAAGCATTCTTAGCTTCATTCCGCGCCTCATTATAAGCCTTTTCTAAATCCTCTTCTAAACGAACCACCCGCATACCACGTCCTCCCCCACCAGCTGCAGCCTTCACCATGACAGGAAAACCGATACGTTTTGCTTCTGACAAAGCCAAAGAATAAACAGACAAATCACCTTTGGAATCCTGAATCATGGGAACATTGGCCTTCATGGCCGCCACTTTTGCTGCTACTTTATCTCCAAGTGCGTCCATCGCTTCTGGAGAAGGTCCAACAAAAACGATTCCTTCTTCTCTACACCTACGCGCTAAATTGACGTTTTCAGATAAAAACCCATATCCTGGGTGAATAGCATCAATGTTTTTGCTTTTACACAAAGCAATCAAGCCCTCGTAATCCAAATATGGTTTTAATGGTTCATCGTCTTTACCAATTTGATAGGCCTCATCCGCCTTGTAGCGGTGCAAGGAATACCTATCTTCAAAGGTATAAACAGCGACGGTCCGAATCCCCAACTCGGAAGCTGCACGCATGATACGAATAGCGATTTCACCACGATTGGCGATAAGGAGACTAGAAATTTTTCTTACGTATGACTTTGGCATTATCTTCAATTATTGCATTCTAACAAAAATGCTAAAATAATTGGCATTTTTGCATTAATTGCCCCATTTTCTTTGCTGAATATTAAAAATTTACAATAATTATAGGGTTCGTTACCAATTTTGCGATAGAATATTTTCTCAAATGTGGCTAATAAAAAAAATCAGGCCCTCTTCCCTCGAAATTTCTTAACTTGCAGGCTGAATTTTTGAAGCATGAACACAAATAAACCATTGATTGGTATTAGCCTAGGTGATTATAATGGCATTGGTCCAGAAATCATTTTAAAAGCATTGGGAAGCCCAAGAATTTTAAAATGGTGTACGCCCGTTATTTATGGTTCCAAAAAGGTCTTAGATTTCTATCGTGAAAAATTAGAACTAAAGGATTGGTCCATCAAGATTGTGGATAACCTAAACCAAGTTAATGAAGGCCAAAGCTATTTGGTCAAGGCATGGGACGACAAAGACACGCTAGTTGAGCCCGGAAAAGTAACAGCAGAAGCTGGAAAAGCTGCTTTTGATTGTTTAGAAATGGCAATTAAAGACTTAGATCGAGGTTTATTAGCTGCATTAGTGACTGCTCCTATCAATAAGCATAACATTCAATCAGCCGATTTCGCCTTTCCAGGTCATACAGAATATTTAACCGAAAGATTTGATGCCAAATCATCATTAATGATGATGGTAAGTGACAATTTGAGAATGGGGGTTGTAACTGGCCACTTGCCTTTACAAGAAGTAAGCAAAGCTTTAAATACTCAAATGCTTAAGGATAAGATTGCTCTGTTTTTAAAAAGTTTGAAAGAAGATTTCTGCATCGATAAACCTAAACTTGCTGTTTTAGGTTTGAATCCACATGCAGGCGAATCGGGATTATTAGGACAAGAAGAATTAGAAATTATTCAGCCGGTTATTGATGACTTTAGAAGCCAAGGAAATCTAGTTTTGGGGCCCTATCCTGCAGATGGATTTTTTGGTAAAGCACAATTCAAAGAGTTTGATGGCGTTTTAGGCATGTATCATGATCAAGGGTTAATCCCATTTAAATACATTGCTTTTGATACTGGAGTGAACTTTACCGCTGGTCTACCCATCATTCGTACTTCTCCTGATCATGGAACTGCCTATGATATCGCTGGAAAAAATGAAGCGGATCCAAGTTCTTTCATGCACGCCATCTTTTTGGCAATGGATTTAGTAAAAAATAGAATGCAGGCATAATATGCGCGCTCAGGTCCTAATCATTGATGAAGTACATGAATCCATGCCCCTAGGTCTAGAGGCTATGGGGTTTCAAGTAGTTAATGGAGTTAGTTGGACCAAAGAGGAGATACTGGCACAGCTAGTAAATATAGAAGGCTTAGTGGTCAGAAGTAAGCTCAAAATAGATGCCCAATTCCTAGAGCAAGCTAGCTCTCTTCGCTTTATCGCTCGTGCTGGGGCTGGTTTGGATTTAATCGATTTGGAGGCGGCTCGTCAAAAAAAGATTGAGGTATTTGCCGCCAATGAAGGAAATAAAGAAGCTGTAGCAGAACATGTGATTGGGCAATTATTAAGCTTGGCACATCATTTGAATAAATCAGACCGTGAAGTTAGGCAAGGAATTTGGGACAGAGAGGGAAATCGAGGTTGGGAAATTTCAGGAAAAACAATCGGAATCATTGGATATGGTCACATGGGACAATCTGTCGCTAGTCGCTTAAGCAGTTTTGGATTAAGGATTTTGGCTTATGATAAATACCAAGCGGTAGATCAATATAGCGCCACAATGGAGAATATTTTTGATCAAGCTGACATTGTTTCTTTACATATTCCATTAACAGATGAAACACGTGGCATGGTCAATGAATCATGGCTTGCTCAGTTTAAAAAGCCCATCGTTTTAATCAATAGTTCACGCGGACCCATCAGTCCATTAGCGGCATTAAAATCAGGATTGGAAAAAGGCCAAATTAGAGGATTAATTCTGGATGTCCTGCCCAATGAAAAATTAGCTACTTGGACGGAGGAAGAAAAATCACTCTTCCAAAAAATCAGTTCATTCCCTGCTACCCACTTCAGCCCTCATGTGGCTGGATGGACCCATGAAAGTTACCGAAAAATCAACGAGGTACTTCTAGCCAAAATTAAAGCCTTTTACACCGCATGAATTACCCAGAAGGATTAGCTGACAAAATTGGCTTTAGCCATGTTCAGGCCGACATCAAAGCGGCATGCCTCAGCCCTATGGGAGTTGAATTTGCCGAAAAAATGCGATTTTCTAACCGATTTCCCTTGGTAAAACAATGGGTCAATCAGGTACATGAAATGAAACAATTGATGGCAGAACGAGGTGGCGAGTGGCCCCAAGTGGATTATTATGATTTACGTCCTTGGTTGGCACCTTTAACTTTAGAAGGAAATTACCTATCGGCAGACCAATGGAGAGATTGGCAAAGAGGATTAGAAGTATTATACCAATGCATTCGATTCTTTCATTTATTGGATTCAGAGGCCTACCCAGAATTACATCAATTAACTAGGCAATTTTCTCAAAAAATAGCTGAAAAATCAGATCAGGATTACATGCAACTATTGCCTGTTCTCCAGGAATTATCCCGTGTATTTGATGCCAATGGGCAAATTAAAGAAAATGCCTCTTCAGAATTAGGCGAGATTAGAAGGAAAAAAAATGCTGAGGAACAAGGATTAAGAAAGAAGTTGGATAGCTTATTGAATCAAGCACAACAACAAGGATGGATTTCCAAAGATTTTTCATTGACCCTTAGAAATGGCCGTATGGTAATTCCTTTAGCCGCTGAGCATAAGCGGAAGATCAAAGGATTTGTACAAGATGAATCAGATACGGGAAAAACAGTATTCTTAGAACCGGCAGATGCACTAACGGCCAACAATGAAATCAAATCCTTAGAGTCTGCTGAAAAAAGAGAAATTATTCAAATACTTTCCCGGTTATCAGACCGCGTGAGACCCTTGGTGCCTATGCTTGGCCAATGGCTTCAGTGGTTAGGATTAATAGATTTTATTCGTGCCAAAGCCATTTGGGCACAAGAGCACCAGGCAATTTTACCGCATTTAGCAGAGAAACCGAGTTTGGATTGGCGGAATGCACGTCATCCTTTATTGGAAAAATCTTTAGAAAAAATTGGCAAGAAAATTAAGCCCTTGTCGATTCTTCTAGATGAGAAAAAGCGTCTAATGGTAGTCTCAGGGCCGAATGCCGGAGGTAAATCAGTTACACTGAGTACGGTAGGACTTCTACAATACTTATATCAATCGGGTTGTTTAGTACCTATCGAAGAAGGATCCAGCATGGGCTTCTTTCAGCAAATCTTCCTGGACATGGGAGATGAGCAAAATATTGAAAATGAATTAAGTACCTACAGTTCTCATTTGAGTAACATGCGTTACTTTCTCCAACATGCTAATGCCAAAACCTTGATATTGGTGGATGAATTTGGAACAGGCACTGAACCATCGCTTGGCGGAGCCATTGCAGAGGCCATATTGGAAAAATTGTCGGACAAAGGTTGCTACGGTGCAATCAATACCCACTTTGGAAATCTAAAAAGTTTAGCTGACCGAAAAGAGGGATTATTCAATGCCGCCATGCGCTATGATACGGCCCATTTGGAACCACTTTTTATCCTAGATATGGGAAAACCAGGTAGTTCATTTGCCTTTGAAATTGCCCAAAAAATTGGTTTACCAACTGGAATCATTGAAAATGCTAGAAAAAAACTAGGTAAAAAACAGGTCGACTTCGACAAATTATTGCTTGAAACGGAAACAGAGAAACAAATTTGGCAAAGTAAAAATCACAGTCTTAGTTTACAAAATGAGCAAGTAGATGCCATCAAGCAACAGTATGAGCAGCTAAAAAGCCATTTACAAGAAGAACAAAAAAACATCATTAACAAGGCGAAGGCAGAGGCAAAACTTTTAGTCAAAGAAGCTAACCAACGTATTGAGCAGACCATTCGAGAAATTAAAGAGAAAGCCGCAGGAAAGGAAGAGACGAAACAATTACGGGAAAAACTGGATGATTTTGCTCAAAAAGCTTTGGTTGAGGCACCTGTGAAACCGAAAGTCAACACCAACCCTGTGCTAAAAGCCATTCATGGTCCTATCACCGTGGGGGATTGGGTCGCAATTCAAGATGGAGGTAGTGAACCTACTATTGGGCAAGTCCTTGAAATCAAAGGAAAAGATGCCTTGTTGGCCTTAGGCTCCATCAGTACAACCATCAAATTGAAACGATTACAAAAAGTTCAAGCGCCTAAATCAGAAAAAACGAAGACATCTCCCTTAAAAGGAATTGATATCAACGACCGTATGGCTCAATTTAGCCTAACGTTAGATTTACGTGGCAAAAGAGGTGAAGAGGTTTGGGTTAGCTTAGATCAATACATCAATGATGTGCTGCTTTTGGGGGCGCCTGAAGTACGAATACTGCATGGAAAAGGAGATGGGATTTTACGGAATTTAGTGAGAGAGCAGTTAAAACGATATGCTCAAATTAAGCAAGTACAAGATGAGCATGCGGACCGAGGAGGTGCTGGTATCAGTGTAGTTACCATGAAATAGCCGAAAAACTTCCAGACTTTCATACCTCGATTAATAAAAAAAATACTGACCTTTGTCTCTGATTTTTTACACTTAACAATACATTATGTCTATTGCAAAAACTGGCGACAACGTTGCCGTTCATTACACAGGGAAACATACTGATGGCAGTATCTTCGATTCATCCGTAGGAAGCAATCCTTTAGAATTTCAATTAGGTTCAGGCATGGTTATCAAAGGCTTTGATGACGGTGTGACAGGAATGAGCATTGGAGAGAAAAAAACCATTACCATCCCTGCAGCAGAAGCTTATGGCGAACATTCTCCAGAAAATACGGTAACTATCGAAAGAAGTCAAATTCCTTCCCATATCCCAGTTGAATTGGGTGTTACTTTAAACATGCACCAAGATGGTGGACATGTCATTGAGGTAACTGTAACAGATTTGACAGATACACATGTGACTTTAGATGCCAATCACCCGATGGCAGGAAAAGATTTAACCTTTGAATTAGAGTTAGTAGCGATTAAATAATTCACACTCATGAAAATTGATTTTCGTTCCTTTTTGCCCCATGGATTAGTAATTCTAGGCTTTATTGTCATTGCTTTTATTTACTGTGGTCCTGTTTTACAGGGAAAAGTATTAATTCAGCACGACATACAGCAAGCGCAAGCTGCGGCAAGGGAAAGTGTTCAATTCAAAAATGAAACGGGTCAAGATGCTTGGTGGACCAACTCCATGTTTAGTGGAATGCCCACCTACCAAATTTCAGGATCTTATCCATACAGTATTTCCAGCTACTTAGGTAGCTGGATTACTAACATACTACCTAACCCTGTCAACCTAATATTTTTACAATTATTAGGTATGTACCTGTTTTTATGGGCTATGGGCATATCGCCCATTTTGGGATTTGCCGGTTCGGTAGCCTATGCTTTTGCTACCTACAACATGGTCATTATTCCTGCTGGACATACTTCCAAAGTGCTTGCTTTAGCCTATGCACCCGTGGTATTGGCAGGATTACGACTTTGCTGGGGTCAACGTAAATGGCTAGGATTAGCCATTTTTACCTTGGGAATAGCCTTAGAACTTTATGCCAACCACATTCAAATAACCTATTATTTATTCTTCATCATTGGAGCAATAAAGCTGTATTTACTAAGTGAAGCCATTAAAACCGGCCAATTTAAACGCTGGCTAATCAATGGATTATGGATGGCCTTGGGACTCGTTTTAGCCCTAGGAACGCACAGCATGCGCTTGTGGAATAATTATGAATATAGCAAGGAAACAACCCGTGGACCTTCAGAATTAAAAGCCAATGCCAGCCGCGGAAACGGATTAGAAAAAGGGTATGCTTTTGACTGGTCTTACGGAATAGCGGAGACAGGCACCTTATTAATCCCTAATTTCATGGGAGGGGCTTCTCAAGGTGACCTTGGAGGAACAAAATCGAACACCTACAAAACCATGACAGATGCGGGGATTCCTGAGGAACAAACCTTAGCTTTCGTGGAAAAAGGATTTACTTATTGGGGAGAACAAAGTTATACGGCTGGGCCAGCTTATGCCGGTGCCCTAGTTATTTTCTTATTTTTATTTGCTGCACTTTATGTCAAAAGCAAAGAAAAATGGTGGATTATCTTCATTACCGTATTATTTACCACCTTTTCCTGGGGTAAGAACTTTGGATTCAACGGTTTTCTTTTCGATCATTTTCCGCTCTTTAATAAATTTAGAGCCATCACCATGGTCTTGTCTTTCGTTCAGTTTGGTTTAGTGGCTTTAGCCATGTTAGGCTTAATTCAATTATCCAAAGAGAAACCAAGCTTTGCTGAAATTAAACAGCCATTATGGATTTCCACGGGATTAACTGCGGGTTTATGTCTTATTTTGGCCCTTTTACCTGATGTATTTCTATCTTTTAAAGGACCACAAGACGGTATCCAATTAATCCAAGACACCAATTTGAATAATGCCATTTGGAATAGCATTCGCCTAGACCGTATTGCCTTATTTACTTCAGATGCTTGGAGAAGCTTCTTCTTTATTTTGTTGGGAGCTGGATTAGTATTTTTAAGCACAATAGAAAAAGTCAAGAAAAGCATTTGGGTTTTTGGTATGGTACTTTTGTTGGTTTTGGACGTTGCACCCGTAGCCAAACGCTATTTTGGCAAAGATTTTTTTGTTTCTAAAAGTACCTTAGAGGAGCAGGTTGAGCCTAGTCCGGCGGACCAACAAATATTCGCTGACAAAAGCCAATTCAGAGTATTGAATTCTACGGTATCCTTTATGAATGATGCCACCACCAGTTATTACCACCATTCCATTGGAGGTTACCATGGTGCAAAACTTCGTCGTTACCAAGAATTGATTGAAAAGTATTTTGCAGGTAATCCTGCTCAAATGACGGTATTGAACATGTTGAATACCAAATATGTGATTGGTATGGATTCTACCAATCGACCGATTGCTCAAACCAATCCAAGTGCCCTTGGTAATGCATGGGTGGTTTCCCAAATCAAATGGACGAATAATGCCGATGAGGCTTTGAATGCCGTTGAAAAAATCAATCCCGCGCAAGAAGCTATTTTAGAAAACCAAGATAAAAAATGGCTAGGCAATTTCCAGCCTGTCCCGAGCAGTGGAACAGTAGTTTTAACTAACTATGCCCCCAATAAATTAAGCTATCAAAGTCAATTAAGCGCTCCTGCCTTGGTGGTTTTCTCTGAAATTTATTACCGAGGAAATCAAGATTGGAAAGCCTTTATAGATGGCAAAGAAAGCCCACATGTAAGAGCTAATTATATCTTACGTGCCATGGTTGTTCCTGCAGGAAAGCATCAAATAGAGTTTAAATTTGCTCCTAAATCAGTAGAGACTGGAGCTAATATAGATGTATTAGCCTCTATCGGTTTGATTATATTCCTTGGATTGTCCTTGGGATTAGAGTATAGAAAAAAGAAAGTATAAGTATATGATTTATTCCATGACCGGCTTTGGTAAGGCCCAAAAAGAAATACAAGATCTTCAAATCAAAGTAGAGGTCAAAAGTTTGAATTCCAAGTTCACCGATTTATTTTGTCGATTACCTAAATCCTTATCTGCTAGAGAAATTGAAGTAAGGAATTACCTAACTCAACAATTAGAAAGGGGTAAAATTGAGTTATCGCTGACCATGCAAAAGGCCAACGAAACTACTTCCACTAGTTTACTGCCTGAAAAGCAAATAGAAGATCTTTTTAGCGAATTAAAGCGTGTGGCAAAGCAAATAGGCGTGGAGCCTATCAACGAAACTGCCTTGTATTTGCATGCGCTTTCTATGCCTAATACCATTCAGCCAGAACAAACTCAAGAAACGGAAGAAGAAATAGAGGCCTTATGGCAATCCATTTTTGAAATCATTCAAGAGGCCACACAAGAATGTAAAGCCTTTCGATTGAGAGAAGGCAATGTGGTGGAAGAGAAATTCAAAGAATACATAGCCTCGATTAAATCGGGACTAGATGCTGTCAAGGAGCAAGATTTAATCCGCATGCCTAATATTCGGGAGCGTATGAAAAAATCATTGCTTGATTTAGGTTTAAATGAAGATTTCGACCAAAATCGTTTTGAGCAAGAAGTAGTTTACTACATTGAAAAATTTGACATTTCGGAAGAAAAAGTACGCCTTGCGACTCACTTGGAATATTTCTTAGAAGTATTGAAAGAAGGAAATGGTAAAAAATTAAACTTTATGGCGCAGGAAATCGGCCGTGAAATCAATACCATTGGTTCTAAAGCGAATGATTCTCAAATCCAGCGATTGGTTGTGAACATGAAAGATGAATTGGAGAAAATCAAGGAGCAAACAGCGAATGTGCTGTAATTATGAATGTAGAATGAAGAATGTAGAATGTAGAATGTAGAATGAAGAATGTAGAATGTAGAATGAAGAATTATTTGTTATTAGGATTGTTCTTTTCAATTTCTGGTAGCAAAAAAATCTTAATTCTTAATTCTACATTCTACATTCTTCCCCTAGCCCTGCTTCCCAACTGTAAGCCCTAATCCTGTTCTGAATTCGCCATCATAGTAAAATTCAAAGGCATATTTACCTGGTACATCAAATTTGGAATGTACTAAATTCCAAATAATATTTAAGGTAGTATGTTCAGCATTCGGATTCTTGACTGTAGTAAACTCCCCTTTAAAGGGTTCATGAAAATTATCACCTTGGGGGTTAAGCGCATCAATTTGAAAATAATGCAATCCTGCTTCTGAATTGGCAATACGAATTCGAGCAACTACCGCACAAGAGGGATGAATAGCGGGAAAGTCCTTGGCAGAGATATTATCAAATGTGCCATTTATCACTAATTTCCCTTGACCGTAATCAGCAGCATAATCCGCCAACGTAAATATTTCTACTTCCATAGTTGTTTCATTAAAGCAATAATAACACAATGGCAATACATCCTAAGCTTATGCCTATGCTCTGGCGGCCACTAATTTTCTCCTTAAAAAATAAATAAGCTACTGCCGTAGAACCTACAATGACACCTATGTTAAAGATAGGTAAAACTATGGCTCCATTATTTCCAAAATAGTCTAAAGTCTTCAATAAAAAATAAAAGGAGAAAAAATTAGGCAAACCCAAGGGGATAGTGGCTAATATGGAGGATTTGTTCCAAGTAAACTTTCCAAGGATTGTTCCGCGAATCAATTCTAAGATGGAGGCACCAATGGCTCCAGCAACAATCATCAGCATAAAGGGAATGGTTCCTCTAGCTTCATTAGCCACTTCGGCATTTAAAAAATTGAAGGCGGTATTGGTAATACCATATCCAACAAAAACTAACAATAATGCTGTCAATGATTTATTCTGCTCTTTTCCATCCATTGGCGGACTACAGAAATAAATAGCTCCAAAAGCCAAAATCAAACCCACTATAATTTGCCATGTCCAGCTTGCCCCTCCCCGATTCCAAATCAACAAATTAAACAGCACAGGAATCACCAATGATATATTATTGGCCAAAGAGGTGGTCGCCATACCATTTTTCTGAGTCGAAAAACCCGTCAGCAAAAAAGTAGCCACAAAACCCAAGCCTAGTGCCAACATACCCATGGAATAAGGCATAGCTGGCCAATGAAATGGTAGGGCATTGGGTTGAACTGCCCAACCTGTCAAAAAACAAATGGGATAATTTAATAAAATGGTCAAGCTGGTGTCAACCTTGAATTTGGCATGCATCCGAAAATTAACCAGGAGCAATACCGAAAAGAAAACACTTAAGATAAAGTATAGCATATACTTAGTATTGATGCACCAAATCTTTCAAGAACGTAACCCATTCTGGTGAATTATTCAAACTTTCCACCAATTGCCAATGCTCTCCGCCTGCTTCTTCAAACAATTCCTTGTATTCCTCTCCTACCTCGATGGTAGTTTCCAAGCAATCTGACACAAAAGCCGGAGAAAATGCCAAGATATTTTTCTTGCCTTCTTTCACCAATTTTTTGATCGTCTCATCGGTATAGGGTTGAAGCCACGGATCTCTTCCCAACCTACTTTGAAAGGCTGTTCCATAAGTTCCTTCCTTCAGACCCATTTCCTTGGCTATAAGACGTGTAGTTTCAAAGCATTGTGCCCGATAACATCCATGATTTTTCTCGGTGATTTGCTCACAACATGTCCCAAAAACACAGGTATTTTTCGTGATATCTCCATTTCTGATATGTCGCTCTGGAACACCATGATAGGAGAATAAATAATAATCAAACTGATGTTCCGCTTGGTACTTCTTTGCTTTATCCGCAAAATATGCCGCAAATCCAGGTCGATCATAGAAATAACTAACCAAGGAAACATCGGGCATAATTTGCCAAGAACTCATTAGTTCCATTACGCGTTCATATACAGAGCCTGTTGTAGCAGATGCATATTGTGGAAAGAAAGGAATGATGATCATTTTTTTCAATTGCATCTTTTCCATTTCCTTCAAAACAGACGGCAAATCGGGATTTTGGTAGCGCATGGCTAATTTTACCACATACTCATCGCCCAAACTTTTTTGAAGCTCATCACGTACATCCTCTCCGTAAAATTTCAAAGGAGAACCACGCTCTTCCCAAAGTTGTTGATAAATTTTGGCCGATTTAGGCGCTCTAAAGGGAGCAATGATGCCATTGACCAATAAGAATCTAAAAGGATAGGGGATATCTATGACCCGACCATCCATTAAAAATTCCCTTAAATATCGACGTACTGAAGCAGTATCCGGGGCATCCGGCGTACCTAAATTAACCAATAAAACTCCTACCATTTGTTCCTAATTTGCCGCAAAGATGATGCAAAATTCTTATAAAGTCCACCCTTCTGGTGTAATCTTTGTTCTTGAGGGTCCTTCCACGCAAGGAACTTTGTCTTGGCATCCTGGAGAAACACCTGGACAATAAAACATTTCTCCCGGAACTTGAGGGATATACGCCTTTTCGCCCGGAGGAATTCCTTTGGTGCGATCTATGTAAAAGATTTTCTTACTGATGGAGAAAACGTTGAAAATTCCTAAGATTTTTTCTGTTGGGTTGGTAATCGATTTCATATTGACCGAGAACCTAGTTTCGGCAGGAACATCAAACAAAGACCCGCTAGATTGAACTTGAGCGATTAAACTTTGGTAGAAGGTAAAGGCACTTTTTGAAATACCTCTTTGCTCCAAACGAAAGTAGTAGGGAGTATAATTATCAAATGGCGCACGAGCCACTTGCCTTCCCACAACCCGCTGGCCATTGGTCAATACATCCGAAAACACGTTCAAATCATTATTACTGGTAATATCCCAACATTTTCCGTTACAACCATAATTTAGGATTTGATCTGTAGCCACAGCAGGTGTAATACACATGTTTGTCCTAAAATTCCAAGTTCCACCACCGTCACAAGTAGCACAAATAGATATAGGTTCATAATGTCTCCAATTCCACATGTAATAATCTCCTTCTTTGGGACTATCTTGAAAATCTAAATAAACCGTATATCCTACCCGACGAATATCACCTTTGGAATATTGGTCTAATACCTCAAATTGAGTGACAATATTTTCAATCTCAGGCACGGCATTCATGACCTCTGGATTACTTTGATATTGTCTACCGTCCAAGGTTTTGATGAAAAGCTGGTAGGTTGAGCCTACCTTTCCCGCAAAACCCGTAGGTGGTAGGTAAGTACCCGTGGCTCCTCCAGTAACTTCCTTGAAAGTGGTTCTAAGGCCGTTTTGGTCAACAATGTAAACATCCGCCTTAGTCACCGGCAAAGAAAGCACCGACATGATTTTATTGGCTGAATTGGTGATACGAATCTTACACATGGAAGGATCGTTTACAATGTCAGCTTCAATAGTCAAGTAAGAAGTAGAGTCTATTTGCTTAAAATCCTTGATCGGATTTATACAAGCCCATGTCATAAAAAACAGGGAAAAACTCAAGAAAATATAGCTAATTAACTTATTAGGCATTTCTATAAAAATTTAAAATTATAGGTCAAGGATACAAATGGAGCAGCAAACACGCTTAGCTCATAGGGCTGTAAGGATTGTTTATTCGATTTAAAAAACACCGAATAAGGGTTTTGTCTTCCGTACAAATTATAGACGGTAAAAACCCAACTGCCTTCCCATCTCTTTTTAACCATAGATGGGTTACTGATGGTCCAGGAGAAATCCAAACGGTGGTAATCACGAATACGGTCGTTGTTCCTAGCCGCAAAAACAGGATAACGTTTACCTGCAATTTCATAGCTTCCTGAAGGAGAAGAGAAAGGTCTTCCTGTATTGTAGGCAAAGGTAAAGGAGAAACTATGGTGCGTGGTTGGCTGAATATTTAACATCATGTTAAAGGTGTGAGGCTTATCATAATTGGTGGCAAACCATTCTCCACCATTGATGGCTTGTACCTCTGGGAAATCGCCAATCATTTGATTAAATGCTCGAGCATAAGTATAACTCACCCATCCCGAGACTTCGCCCTTTTTCTTTTGAACCATTAACTCCATTCCATAAGCCTTACTCTTACCCGTAATCAATTGAGTCTCTATGTTCGGGTTCAATTGTAAATTGGCTCCTGAAACAAAATCCAAGGTGTTTCTTACATCACGGTAATAGGCTTCCAGTGAGGCTTCAAATACGTTTTCATTGTAGGTTTTGAAGAAACCTAAAGAATAAAAGTCGGACTGCTGTGGTTTAATGAAAGAGTCTGCCGTTTTCCAACGGGAAGTAGGTAGTGGCGTAGTATTATTGGAAAGCAATTGAAAAAACTGCTGCATGCGATTATACCCAAATTTCATGGTGGTATTTTCTGCCAGAGAGTATTTCATGGTCAAACGAGGTTCTAGACCGCCATAGCTGGCCATCACCTCGCCGTCTCCGTACACCTTTTTGGCAATAATAGTATTGGCTGCTGGCATTCGACTTGGATCATATTGATTAACGACTCCTGCTCCTATTCGCCAATATTGTGCATATCGCAAACCTGCCTGAATGGTAAATTTAGGACTCACAGTCCATTCATCATCCGCATAAATGGCGGCTTCAATGGATTGTTCATCTGGTAATACCACTTTTGCTACCCGAGAAACAACCCCATCATTTAAGGACCCTGGTTTGACATAATAGCGGGTGGCCATAGCCCCAAAATTCATTTTGTGATTTTCTATCGGTTGGTAATCAAAACTCAAGTGCACATTTTTATAATCAATGGAGCTTTGTAAATCTATCGCATTGACCGAATCAGGAGAATACGTTTTTGTTTTGTACAGGGTACTCGTGGCGCTTAACATCATATTCAGCTTATCTGAAAAATAATGATTCCAATGTACAGCCAAATTATTATGTCCATAATCAAAGGATGTCCGCTTAGCCACGACGTTTTCGATACTAAACAGGGAGTCTACTCGGTAGTAGTCCTGACTCAAATAATTGGAAATAGAAATGGTATTCTTATTATTGGGGCGATAAAAAACCTTGGTAGCCACATCCATGAAATTGGCACGAATGTTTTTCAACTCGGTCGGAGCAAACCATTTGAACATAAAATCATTCACGGACAATCGACCCGCCACTAGGATGGATAATTTTTCTTTGATCAAAGGAATCTCTGCCATGACACGGTTGGAAACCAAACCTATCCCTCCTTGCATTTTAAATTTATCGGTATTGGGTTCAATCATTTTGATATCCAAAACTGCGGCCGTTCTACCTCCAAACCGCGAGGGTACTCCACCTTTGTATAATTCCAAATCACGAATAGCGTCTGAAGCAAATACCGAAAACAAACCAAACATGTGTGTTGGATTGAAAATGGGTGTATTGTCAATGAAAATCAAATTCTGATCCACATTAGATCCTCGGATATTTAAACCATTGGCGCCCTCACCTACGGAAGATACTCCGGGAAGCGTTTGTAAACTTCGGATAACATCAACCTCCCCCATCATGGTAGGTAGTTTTTTGATACCCTTTAAACTTAGAACGGTCACTCCCAAGGAAGGTGTTTGAATGTCTCGCTTGGTAGCAGCACT
This sequence comes from Aquirufa sp. Wall-65K1, assembly GCF_054558475.1. NCBI lineage: Bacteria > Pseudomonadati > Bacteroidota > Cytophagia > Cytophagales > Flectobacillaceae > Aquirufa > Aquirufa sp. Wall-65K1. Next base: position 650,597 of record NZ_JBPXKD010000001.1, read on the forward strand.
AGAAACAATAACCTCTTCCAATTGCTTGGTCACGTCATTCAATTGAGCATTCAGGGTCGTATTCGATTTGATGTATACTTTAGTCCGATAGGGGTTATATCCTACATGACTAATTTTAACCACAAATTCACCATAGGGCAAATAAATACGGTACTGACCTAAAGAGTCTGTGGAAGTTCCTGATTTCTTGAAATCAACTGATATATCCGCACCACGGAGGGGTTCTCCTGTTTGTGAATCAACTACTTTCCCTTCCAAATAGGGTAAGGTAGTTGTGGGGGACTGGGAATAGCTTTTGTGAAAGATGAAAAGACAACATAAAACGCAAAAGACTCTGGTAAAGAGTTTTATCATACTTTGGTTTGAGGTAATAAAATCAATGTTACGTATAATCCTTGAGATGGGAAAATAGAATTACATGAACATCGACCAAATGGAGGATATTGCGACGAAAACCAAAGCGGCTGGAGTTAATACTTTCCAACACAAATACATCAATTGATCCACACGTAAACGTGGCAAGGTCCAACGAACCCACATTTGTAAAGCAATCAACAAGTAAGTTTTTAGCATAAGCCAAACAAAACCGATGAGAGTGGCACTTAAAGTCCCAGGGGTTCCATTGGTCCAATCAGCTAATCGCAGACTTCCTACATTAGGAAAAGGGGAATACCAGGCACCCCAAAAAAGGATTACACCCAGGACACTAACCAGCAGCATCATTCCGTATTCTGACAAAAACAACAATGCCCAACGCATACCAGCGTATTCTGTATGAAAGCCGCCTACCAGCTCAGATTCTGCCTCAGGAATATCAAAAGGAGCCCGATTAGCCTCGGCTAAACTAGCAATAAAAAACAAAATGAATAGGAAAAAAAAGAAAGGTACACGAACCACATTCCAGGTTAATATCCCGCCTACCTGGGTAACATCCCAGTTTAAGAAAGATAATCCAAAAAGGTAATTGGTCTTAGGACTAAAAACCCCTTGTTGCATGGCAATATCTTGCAAATTCAGACTAGAGGATATTAATACCACACAAAGAATACTTAATCCCATGGGGATCTCATAAGAGATTAATTGAGCGGCTGAACGAATTGCTCCAAGTAAAGAATATTTGTTATTGGATGTCCAGCCCGCCAATAAAATCCCCAAGGAATCTAAAGAAACAATGCCCATGAGCAACATGATGCCCATTTCGGTTTGACTTCCTTGCAAAAAACTACCGGAACTGAGGGGAATCACTGAAAATGAACCAAATACCGCTAGAAATATAATCCAGGGGGCAAATAAGAACAATTGCTTTTGGGCGGACGCGGGAACAATATCCTCCTTTTGAAATAACTTCAATAAATCAGCAAAAACTTGCAATAAGCCCCACTTCCCAACTTCCATTGGGCCCAAACGGTCCTGCATAAACGCAGAGAGTTTACGTTCTACGTAAACACCTACGACCACATTGATAGTCAGTAATACCAAACATACCACTAGGGCTATCCACATGGATTAAAGCTGATTTAACGCGTTTAAAAAATCTTCTTTTAAATCTTCAATCGCCTCCAAACCTACCGCCACTCGTACTAATCCATCGGTGATGCCTACAGCAGCCCGATCTTCTGCAGTTAGCTTGGAGTGAGTTGTTGAAGCAGGATGAGTTAATATAGTACGCGTATCTCCCAAATTGGGTGAAATAGACACCACTTGAAGCAATTGACTTAATTTTTGTACTTTCTCAAAACCTCCTTTGATATCCAAAGTAAGAATACCTCCCCCATATTTCATTTGCTTTTTAGCCAATTCATATTGTGGATGGCTTTTCAAGAAAGGATATTTTATCGCATGGACGGCAGGATGGCCATCTAAGGCTTCTGCCAAGGCTAAGGCATTTTCAGCGTGTTTTTGCATGCGTAGATCCAATAATTCCAAACTCTTGGACAATATCCAAGCGTTAAATGGAGATAGTGATGGCCCTGTATGGCGAGCAAAGAAACGAATCTCAGCAATGTATTCAGCTTTTCCGCAAATGACTCCCCCCAAAACACGACCTTGACCATCGATGTATTTAGTGGCTGAATGTATGACTAAATCAGCACCTAAATCCAAAGGAGTTTGTAAAATTGGGGTAGCGAAACAGTTGTCTACGGCAAGAATAATATCCTTTCCTTGCTTTAACGCAGCTAATTCCGCAATATCGATTAAATCCAAACCGGGATTGGAAGGGCTTTCACAGAAAAAGAATTTGGTATTATCCTTGATAGCAGCTTCCCATGCTTTGATATCATGACCATCTACAAATGTGCATTCTATGCCCCATTTGGCAGTAATTTTTGTTAAGATTTGAATCGCCGAACCAAAAAGCGCATTGGATGCAATCACATGATCTCCTTGCTTCAACAAACCCGCCATGGATGAAAAAATAGCCGCCATTCCGGTAGAAAAAGCCAATCCAGCTTCGGCATTTTCCAACATACACATCTTCTCTACAAACTCATCCACGTTGGGATTTTGGTAACGAGAATAAATATTCCCTGGAATCTCCTCCGCAAAAATAGCCCTACCTTGCTCTGAATCCTCAAAGGTAAAACTAGAGGTCAGGTACAATGGCACTGAGTGCTCACGGTTATGTGAACGCTTAGCTTGAATACGGATGGCTTGAGTTTGTTTCTTCATATAGGCAAAATTTAATCTACAAATTTAATGGAATAGACCGAATATCAAATTTAATATTTCTGAAGCGGGCTGGTATAAAAAGAAGCTCAAAATGGAATAAGGTCAAGACCCTACAGAAAATTAAGAGGATTAATTCCCGGAATTTGAGTAAATCAATTCTTTTTTGGACTTTTACGGGTAATTAATACATTTAATGGAAACTATGAAGAAATTATTTACACTACTCCTTGCTTTAGGGGTAATGATGCCAGTTTTGGCTCAAAATGAACAATGGACCAATCTTTTTGATGGTAAAACGTTCAAAGGATTCAAACAATTAAACGGTCAAGCCAAATACGAAGTCAAAAATGGCGTCATGGTGGGCACAACCGTAGCTAATACCCCTAATTCTTTCATGGCCACAGAAAAAGAATATGGTGACTTTATTTTAGAAGTAGACCTAAAGGTTGACAACTCCATGAATTCAGGTATTCAAATACGTAGCCTTTCCTCTCCAGATGTAATGAATGGCCGCGTACATGGTTACCAAGTGGAAATAGATCCTTCAGATCGTGCTTGGTCAGGTGGATTGTATGATGAAGCCCGTAGAGGTTGGTTATACCCAGTTGAGAAAAATGTAGAGGCTAAAAAAGCCTTCAAAAAAGGAGAATGGAATCACTATCGTATAGAGGCTATCGGAAATACTATTCGTACTTGGGTAAATAATATCCCAGTTACCTACTTAGTAGATGATATGACTGCCAAAGGATTTATTGCTTTCCAAGTACATGCCATAGGTAAAGATCAAAAAGAAGGAACGCAAGTGATGTGGAAAAACATCAAGATTCAAACTGGAAGTCAGATGCGTCCTCGTCCATTGGATAAGACTACTCCTGTTGAAAATTATACCCTAAACACGCTTTCTCCACAAGAAGAGGCTCAAGGTTATAAATTATTGTTCAACGGTAAAGATTTGAGCGGCTGGCGTTCAGCTTTTAAAACAACAGCACCTCCATCGGTTTGGACTGTTGAATCTGATGGTACTTTGCACGTGAATAGTAAAGGTGGAAAAGAATCAGGAAATGGTGGTGATATCTTAACCAATGAACAATTCGGAGCTTTTGAATTGGTTTTTGATTTCAAATTAACCGAAGGGGCCAATTCTGGGGTGAAGTATTTCGTAGATGAATCGTATAACTCAGGTATGTCAGCCATCGGTTTAGAATATCAAGTATTGGATGATGAAAAGCATCCAGATGCTAAATTAGGTACCGAAGGAAACAGAACTTTATCTAGTTTATACGACTTGATTCCTTCAGACAAAGACAAACGGTCTATCAAAAAGATTGGTGATTGGAACCGTGGACGAGTAGTAGTTTATCCGAATAACGTAGTACAGCATTGGTTAAACGGATATAAAGTGCTTGAATATGTTCGCGGTAGTAATATTTATAAAGTATTAGTGGCACATAGTAAATACAACAAATGGCCAGGTTTTGGTATGAAGGCAAAAGGTCCTATCTTGTTGCAAGAGCATGGTGATTCGGTATTTTACAAGAACATCAAAATCAGAGAAATTAAATAACAAACGATACCTCAAAAATAATTTTTAACATGAAAAGAAGAGATTTCATCCAAAAGAGCGCTGTTGCCTCCCTTGGAACATTTGCCTTCAGTCCAAAATCTTACAGCAAGATTCTGGGAGCAAATGACCGTGTTCGTGTAGCCTGTGTAGGTTTTTCTGACCGTCACCGTTCTTCCCACGTTCCTCCATTCAAAATTTTACAAAAAGAAATGAATTTTGAAATGGTAGCAGTATCTGACCTTTGGAACCGCAGACGTGAAGAAGGTAAGGCTTATTTGGAATCCCAATTAGGAAGCAAAATCACTACTTACCGAAATAACGACGAGTTATATGCGGCTAAAGGAGTAGATGCCGTATTTATCTCCACTGCCGATTTCCAACATGCATTACACACCATCGAAGCCGTAAAAGCAGGTTGTGATGTGTATGCAGAGAAGCCTTTGGCAGAAACTATGGAAGATGCTCGTGCGGTATTAAAAGCTGTAAAAGAATCGGGTAAAATTGTACAGATTGGTTCTCAACGCCGTAGTGGTGCCAACTACTGGGCTGCGGATGAATTCATCAAGTCAGGCAAATTTGGCGATATCAAAATGGTGGAATTGATGTGGAACGTGAATCAGCCAGGTCGTTGGAGAAGAGTGAACCTTTGCAAAGACTTAAAAGAATCCGATATCGATTGGAACCGTTTCTTGATGAACCGTCCTAAAGACTCATTCGATCCGCGTAAATACTTAGAGTACCGTTTATTCTGGCCATATTCCTCAGGAATTCCAGGTCAGTGGATGTCTCACCAAATTGATACCGTACACTGGTTCTCTGGCTTAGCTCATCCACGTTCGGCGGTTTCTAATGGAGGTATTTACCAATGGAACGACGGACGTAAGAATGCAGATACGATGACTACTGTATTTGATTACGGCCCAGCAGATCAACCAAACAAAGGCTTCCAAGTAAGCTTTACGTCTCGTTTCTCCAATTCAGCAGGTGGAACGAAAGAAATTTACTACTCAAATGGTGGTGAATTAAACTTAGATACCAACATGATTTCTCCTAATGGAGGATTGACAGAAGGTGAAGCTAGAGGTATGGGTATGCAAGCGAATTTGTTACCAACCTTAAAAATTGAAGGACCTAAAGTAGAAACAGGTTCAAACACGGGTGGTGATAGCTTGACTTTTGAGCACATCAAAAACTGGATGCAATGCGTACGTTCACGTAAAACGCCAAATGCTCCTATCGAAGCAGGTTACCAGCACTCAATTGCTACGATCATGGCCAATGCGGCTTACCGTACAGGAGAGCGTGTTACTTTCAACGAGAAGACACAAGAAGTAATGGCAGGTTCAAAAGTATTCAAATACTAAGAATAGCTAATTTTAATGAACCGGGTGGTGAAACACTACCCGGTTTTTTTATGTCAAATTCGTAGATTGGCCTAACAAAATGGGTTTTTGTTTTCCCGACAATTCCCTAACTTGCATGCATTATTTGAACGCATCCCTCATGATGAAAATCCCTACCCAAACCAAAAAAGATCTGTACACGCACATCGCGATTCTGATCTCCTTATTTCTGGTTTTATTTTTCGGGTTCTTTTTTGTGTATTTACCTTGGAGCACCCACCATGGGGAAACCATCAAAGTGCCAAATTTGAAGGGAATGACCATGGAAAAAATGGAAGAATTGGTGGATGCTAATGATTTAACCTACGAAATTTCCGACTGTACTTTTACGGCAGATAAACCTCCCTTGACGATTTTATCCCAATATCCTTTGCCTAATGCCTTGGTGAAATCGGGTCGAAAAATTTACATTACCATCAATTCAGAGACCCCTCCTACCATCAAAATGCCAGGCTTAATTGGACTATCAGTAAGAAGTGCGGAGCAGCAGCTGTTAATTTCTGGTCTGAGAAAAGGCATAGTGCATGAAATCAATGACCCACGAGTGAAGGAAGTGATTGAAATGCAGGTGAATGGACGTAAGATTGAAGCTGGAGCTACCATTCCAAAGGGTACTATGGTTGATTTGTTTATCGGAAACGGAACGGCCAATGTAGAAATGGAATTACCCGATTTAGTGGGTAAACCTTTGGATGAAGTCAATATTATTTTGGCAGGTATGAACCTGACCGTCGGTAAAATTTATTACGAGGCCAACGAAGAATTTCAACCGGGTGTTGTATTTAAACAGGTATGTGCTACCTGCACCGGAACAAGTATTCACCCGGGAGATACCATCGACCTTTGGGTAGTTGGCGGAGGAGAAAACCAATAATCACATGGATATTACAATAGAAGAATTAAAGGAAAGAATGGATAAAAATGAGTCTTTGTACATCATTGACGTCCGTGAAGAACATGAATTTGATGAGTTCAATATTGGGGCTCAATTGATTCCTTTGGGAGAATTACCGGAGCGTTTGGATGAGATTGAAGCTGATAAAGATGCGGAAATCATTGTGCATTGTCGCTCAGGAGCACGTTCTGGTCGTGCCAAAGAATATTTAAGCAGTGAAGGGTACAGCAACGTCCGTAATTTAATTGGCGGCATGCTCGCTTGGCAGGCAGCTGGATATTAAGATGCAATCCATTTCGGCGGTTCAATTCAAAGAACAATTCAGCCATTTACACCTCCTAGATATTCGTACGCCCCGCGAGTGGGATGAATTTAATCTGGGAGGTGTTCATATTCCATTAGATCATTTATTGGAGCGCATTGAAGAGCTCCGACTGATTCCTCAACCCATCACCATTCTTTGCTATAACGGCACCCAGAGCAGCATCGCTTGTCGACTTCTTTCAGCGAAAGGTATTACATGCCAGAATCTGGAGGGTGGATTAGAGGCGTATTTAGGGATATAAGGTAATGTGAACTTGAGATTTGTCAAATTTTGAAAATTTGACAAATCTGCACCGCCTCCATTCTTCATTCTTCATTCTTCATTCTTCATTCTTCATTCTTCATTCTTCATTCTTCATTCTTCATTCTTCATTCTTCATTCTTCATTCTTCATCCTCCTCAAAACCTCCCCCTTCACATCATCCGGATGTAAAAATTGAAACTCTCCTTGGTGTCTGAACCAAGTCAACTGTTTTTTGGCATAATGACGGCTATTTCGCTTCAGTAAGCGAATCATTTCTTTTTCATCGTATTCGCCTCTCAAATGCGCATAAACTTCCTTATAGCCCAAGGTTTTGAGCGCATACAAATGCTGGTAATCCTGATAGTGCTTGGCTTCTTCCACCAAACCTTGAGCCAACATCATATCCATTCGTTGATCGATACGGGCATACAATTCTTCTCTTGGCCTATCCAAACAAATTTTTATGGCGTGGAAAGGGCGTTCTACGGATTGTTTTTTACGAAAATCAGAATATGGTTTTCCTGTCGAGAGGCATACTTCCAAAGCCCGAACAATACGTTGAGGATTTTGGGCATCTACTTGAGCAGCGTATTCTGGGTCTAAATCCTGTAACTGTTTCCTCAAAGGCGCTATTCCCTCGGTCAATAATTGTTGATTCAATTGTTCTCTCAGGGCTAAGTCCACCTCGGGCATTTCATCCAAACCCTCCAATAAGGCTTTGATGTACAAACCTGAACCACCCGTTAAAATCACGACCTCATGCTGTTGGAATAATTCCTCCAACAGAATTAAAGCCTCTCGTTCAAAATCTCCGGGTGAGAAATATTCTTGTATCGAATGAGAATCGATGAAATGATGTTTGATTCCACCTTGTTCCTCTAGACTGGGTTTAGCAGTACCGATGGACAATTCCCGATAAAACTGGCGGGAATCCGCGGAGATGATCTCTGTTTTTAACTGTTTGGCTAACTCCACACAAAGAGCCGTTTTACCCACCGCCGTAGGGCCTGCAATCACCAATAAAATGGGTTGTTTTACCTTCATTGAATCTTCACTTTTTGGGTATATTTCCTGACAAAGCGTCCAATCAATGGACCCACGATGATGCCAGGTAATAACCAAAAAACAAAGGAAGGAATAAATTGAGGGAAAATGGAACTATTCACCACTAAAAATGCAGTCAATGAGGCAATGTACGTCCCCATCATCCGCTGAATGTGGTTGGAAAGCCATGCTAGCTTGATGCTATAAGCTGATTGTTTAAATCGGTAATCTTGATACACAAAACGCAAGCCAATAAAACCGAATGTAAGAAAAACCAAACCGAAAATTTGGGATTTAAAAAGTAAATAAGCTCCAAATCCGATGAAAATCAGTCCAAAAATGAGCATAAATACGCTTATCACATAATCAAAAAACTGAGCCTGTTGCTCTTTCTTTTTAAACCGAAGGTAGCGTTTGGCACTCAAATTCATGTATAAGGTAAAAATCCCGACTATGAATAAAAAGTAATTGGGATGGATGATGGCCATAAGCAAAGATGTAGCACCAGCAAGGCACATACCACCATAAAAAAGAAGGCCCAGCTTCCGATGGTTCCGATCCCCTTTTCTTAGAAAAAGAATCAAAGTTCCCACCAACAAGCCTAGGCCTCCTCCTGCAATATGTAAACATAAAAGAATTTGAAATACTTCTTTCATGTTTTGAGTTTACCAGAAATAGGTATATAAGAAAGTCAAAATGGTACAAATAACCACCGATCCTACAATGAAGGAAGGAGATAATTTGAACATACTCGCGTCGATTTCTAATCCCTTTGGATTGTTTTTGCTTTCTGGATCTGCCAATGAAATAATCACCATACAAGTCACACAAAAGATAAATACCCAAGCCATACGATCCATGAATGGGATCATCATGCGGCCTGTTTCATCTGGGAAAGAAGAATAGAACATACACTCCGTTACACCTGTCCAAGAAGGTATGTATTTTGTCAAAATTGAGAAAGTAACTCCACCCAATAATGCAACCAATGCTGCTTTAGATGTGGCACGCTTCCAGAAAAAACCTAGAGTAAACAAGGCAAAAATACCCGGAGAAACATAGCCCGTATATTCTTGAATAAACTCAAAACCACCTTTTTTATCGATTCCCATCATAGGAGCCACAATCACCGATGTAACCATAGCACCTACTACCGCAAAGCGACCAACGTTCACTAATTTCTTTTCCGAAGCGTTCGGATTGATGTATTTCTTGTAAATATCTAAGGTGAAAATGGTAGAAATGGAATTGGCTTTACCTGCCATAGAAGCTACCACCGCTGCCGTTAAAGCTGCAAAGGAAAGACCTTTTAATCCTGTTGGCAACAAATTCAATAATACAGGATAGGCATTATCCTTATTTAAGACACCGTCTTTTAACATCTCTGTTTGGAACATCCCGTCTTTGTATAATAAATAAGCGGCAATTCCAGGTAATACTACAATGATTGGCATCATCAACTTCAAGAAAGCAGCAAATAAAATACCGTTTCTAGCCGTTTTTAAGTCGGCACCCAAGGCTCTTTGGGTAATGTATTGATTACATCCCCAATAGTTCAAATTGATAATCCACATACCACCAATCAAAACCGCTAAACCTGGTAAGCTTGGGTAATTGGGATTTCCCTTTTGTAAAATCATGTGAAAATGCTCAGGAGCCTTGGTCAATAAGTGATTAACGCCGTCAACCACACCTGAACCACCGAAACGGTCAGTCACCATATTCAAGGCTAAATAAGAAGTTGCTAAACCTCCTAAGACCAAGAACACCACTTGAATCACATCGGTATAACCAATTACTTTCATACCACCCAAGGTGATGAAAATAGCAAATACCGACATACCGATCATACATACGGTAAAGTCAACACCCGAGATGGTAGTTACAGCCAAAGCCCCTAAATACAAAATAGATGTTAAGTTAACGGTAATGTATAACATCAACCAGAACACGGCCATGATCAAACTAACCGTAGGGCTATAGCGTTGAGTCAAGAATTGAGGCATGGTAAAAATCTTGTTCTTCAAATAAATAGGCATGAAGAAAATCGCCACAATTAACAAGGTGGCAGCAGCCATCCACTCATAGGTGGCAATGGCTAATCCTAATCTAAAACCATCTCCTGAGGTACCAATAAACTGCTCAGCGGAGATATTAGAGGCGATTAATGAGGCTCCAATAGCCCACCAAGTCAATGAACCTTCTGCTAAAAAGAAGTCGTTGGAATTAGAAATTTTTGATTGTCTTTGTTTATAAATCCAGTAACCATATCCGGAAACAACGATAAAATAAAAGAGGAACACGAGGTAATCGAGTAATTGTAAACCTTGAGATTGCATAGTTTTTCTTAAAGTGAATGGGTCAAAAGTTTACTAATTTAGAGGAATCCGAAGGAAAATAAAAAAATATTGCAGAATAGTTAGACAAAATGTAATTTAATCTATTCTAGTGGGTGGTACTAAAATTACTTCTTCTCGGTCTACAATCACTTGACCGGGTAATAAATCTTTAGTCTTTCTAATGTACTTTTTTGAGCTGATAATCACCGGGCATAAACTCTCATGTTGCCTTTTAGAAAAATGCGCAGCCAAGCCAGCGGCCTCCTCGATAACTGATTTGGGAACAACCTTTTGTTGGGGATTGCGAATCACCACATGAGAACCCGCAACATCCCGAGCATGCAACCAAACATCCTGACGTTTGGTATGCTTCATGGTTAACAAATCATTGTTTTTAGCATTTCTTCCCACCCAAACGGTCCAACCTTGTACATCAAAAACTCGAAAAGGAATTTCTTCTGCAGCTTTTTGTGATGTATCCTTAGTCAACAATGGAATGAAAGCCTTCAATTGTTTACGAGAAGTGGCTTGTTGAACTTGTTGCCAGCGCTCCTCCCAAACTTGAATTTCGGTTTTTTTACGGTCGACTTGTTCCTGCCAATGAGCTAACTCTTTAGCAAAGTTTTTCGACTTCCTGTAATAATTCTCAGCATTTTGAGAGGCCGATAAACTAGCATTTAGTTTAATTTTAATGGTGGTATCGCGGTAAAAATCAGGTAATTCCACCGAGCTAACATTGGCAGGAATCAAATGCAGATGGGCCATAATGATGTTAGCCATTTCATCATAAGGAACACTAGCGCCTCGTTTATTACCTTGATTTTCCAAATCTTGAAGGTAGAGCCGCGTTTTATCCTGCGCTCTTTGAAAAAATGCCAGAAGCTGATTTTTCTCTTTAAGAAACTCCCCAATGGAATAATGAAATTTATATAGTGCATTTAAAGCCTCCAAAGGATCATGGCCAACATACAAAGCTTCGCCTTTGGATTTTAATAGACTTAAATAGATTCCATCCTCACGATGATACACGTATATCGTAGATTCTTCTAATTCGGCAAGCAAAGATTGTATGAGTTCCCAACGAGATTTCAAATTAGCCTCCTCAAAACCCAAACCTAATAAATGAGATTTTATCTCCTTTCCAAAAGTAGGAAAAAGGGTTTGCCACTCCCCGTCTTGGTTTTGAAAGGCCTCCCAACTTTGATCTAAAGGCCGATGAATGGAAGCCAAAGATAATTCTGAATCCTTTTTTAGGCGAGATTGAAAAAGACTTTGGTACTCACCATCTCGGTACAGGATGATATTTGCCCGATTGCCATACATTTTAAACAAAAGCACAAAATCTCCTAAAAAATGAATGCTAAAAGCTCTTTCATTCTCATACATTTCAACTTCCTGTACCTCAGCCAATAAAACATCCGAAAACAAATCAACGGAATTCCTTCCTGCTCTGTGAAAGGTTTCTGGAAACTGCAAGCAAGAAAAAGTTGGGCCCAAGCAACATTTGATCCAAAAATCTTCGCCATTCTGACGTTCAAACCCCAACACCAATTCATCTTTTTCTTGGGAGAAACATTGCTTCAATCGTGCATACATCAATTTTTGACGTAGGTTCGAAGCCAACACGCGCAAGAAATAATAATTATTGTGCATAAATTGCGGGGAATTTAATCGTCTTCATGTCTCAGCAAGATTCCTATTTAACCATTGCCTCTCCTTCTGAAGGTCTATACAAAGATAAAGGAAGTAAATTCATCGGCATGGCTTATCCCGTGAAAGATCTGGAAGAAATTAAAATGCGTCTGCAAGAATTAGTGGTACTGCACCCTAAAGCTCGGCATATTTGTTATGCTTATCGCTTAGGATTTAGTCCAGAAGAAGCCCGATCCAATGACGATGGAGAACCAGCGGGAAGTGCTGGAAAACCTATTTTGAATACCATTTTGTCTCAAAAATTACACTATGTTTTCATTGCCGTGATTCGTTATTTTGGAGGTACCTTACTGGGAGTTCCTGGCTTAATACATGCTTACAAAGAAGCTAGTTTGGATGCTTTGTCTCAAGCGGAAATCATCGAGTATGAACCCTTAGTGGAAGAAGAAATTCGATTTCCGTATTCTGAATTAAATGAGGTGATGAAAATCTGTAAAAAATTGCCAATTCGAATACTAAATCAAAAAATTGACAATCTTTGTACTTTCAATCTTTCATTCACTCAAAGAAATGCTTCCGAAGTCATTAAAGCCCTTGAAAAAATAAGCCGAATATAATACATAAACCTATTTCAAATGAACTATTTTAAACTGTACCGTACTCCTCACGGACATGTCATTCAATCCAGTAATTCGGATAAATCAATTTTTCATCAAGCCAGCTCTTGGGATGATTTCATCAATCAAGAAAACTTATTTGATGCTTGTGCCTCCGCTTTTGCCCATGGTACCGAAGTGAATTTTGGTGATATTCATTTATTGCATCCAGTAGACCAGCAAGAAATTTGGGCGGCGGGAGTTACCTATTTGCGAAGCAAAGTGGCTAGAATGGAAGAATCCAAAGATTCAGGAGGAGATACATTTTATGATAAGGTATATTCTGCTCCAAGACCAGAGATTTTTTACAAAGGAAATAGCCATAGGGCCGTAGGTCATGGAGGCAAAGTAAGAATTCGTAAAGATTCAGCCTGGAATGTACCAGAGCCAGAATTAACGCTTTTCATCAATTCCCAAGGTAAATTAGCCGGCTATACCATAGGTAATGACATGAGTTCGCGTGATATTGAAGGCGAAAACCCTTTGTATTTACCCCAGGCTAAAGTTTATGATGGTGCAGCGGGAATTGGACCCTGTTTATTGGTGACCGACCAAGCCTTGGCACCTGAGACAGTGATTGACATGCGTATTTTCCGGGATGGTATTGAGGTTTTCCAAGGTGATACTCAAATATCTCAAATGAAAAGAACTCATGCGGAATTAGTGGAATTTCTGACCAGAGAGATGAGCTTTGCAAAGGGTACTTACCTCATGACCGGAACCTGCGTGGTACCTGATTATCCTTTCACCTTGCAGTCTGGCGATCGCATTGAAATTCAAATTGAACCCATCGGAACTTTAATTCAAATTGTAGCATAATGAACCTTACAGGTGAACAAATCATAGGAAAATCATTTTCCAAACTAGGTACAAGTACATTTCAAGGCATGCAAGCTGATTCTGGCATAGCCATTTCGACTCCATTTTATGAAGCTACCAAAGCTGAAATTGACTTGGCAGTAGCCAAAGCTAAATCGGCATTTGCTAGCTTAAGAAAAATATCGGATGAAAAAAGAGTCGCATTTTTAGAGGCTATCGCAGAGGAAATCAATGCCCTTGGAGATCCCTTAATTGAAATGGCCTGCCTTGAAGCAGGATTACCTACGGCACGAATCCAAGGCGAGCGTAGTCGTACCACAGGACAGGTCTTGGCTTTTGCTAATTTCATTAAAAATAAAGCTTGGGTAAATCCCATAGATGACCCTGCCCTTCCTGAGCGTCAGCCATTACCTAAACCTAGCTTATTTCAAAAACAAATCCCCTTAGGTCCCGTAGCTGTATTTGGGGCAAGTAATTTCCCATTGGCCTTTTCTGTGGCAGGTGGAGATACCATGTCGGCCTTGGCCGCTGGCTGTCCAGTGGTATTCAAAGCACATCCTGCTCACCCTAACACTTGTGAGATGGTTGGAAGAGCTATACAGGCTGCTGCCCAAAAAACGGGAATGCCCGAAGGCATATTTTCTTTAGTGCATACCACGTCCCATGAATTAGGAGGCTATTTAGTACAACATCCCGACATTCAAGCCGTGGCATTCACAGGATCTTATCGTGGAGGAAAAGCCTTATATGATTTAGCGGTGAGAAGACCGAACCCAATCCCAGTTTATGCTGAAATGGGCAGCATTAATCCGGTGGTTTTACTTTCTGAAGGATTAGCTGCAAACGGTGCTAGCCTTGCGGCCAATTTCAGTCAATCTGTTTGTTTAGGTCAAGGTCAATTCTGTACCAATCCAGGCCTAATCGTCATCAAGAAAGCAGACCAGGCATTTTTAAAGGATTTGGCAGCACAATTAGACACCATGCCTTTGAATGCTTTTTTAACTCAAGGAATAGCCCAAGCATATAAAAATGGCTGTCAAAAGTTAGACCAGCATGCTGACGTACAACGTTACACGACTCAGGATATCCCTTCGCCCAGCTTATTTGTGACTACCGCCAAAGCGGCCATGAAAGACCAAGAAATTTTAGAAGAGGTTTTTGGTCCAAGTACCTTAGCTGTGTTGGTAGAAGACGAAGCAGAGCTTATTGCCTTTATTGAATCATTGCCAGGTCAATTAACAGGAACTATTCATGGAACCTTGGAAGAGATTAAGGCATTTCCCGAATTGATTGAGGCATTAAGCCTTCGAGTGGGCCGAATTTTGTTAAATGGCTTCCCTACGGGTGTGGAAGTTTCTCCAGCCATGGTGCATGGAGGACCATTTCCTGCCACCAGTGATTCAAGAGGAACCTCGGTAGGAACACAAGCTATTTACCGCTTTACACGTCCAATTTGCTACCAAAATTTTCCAGCTGATTTAATCAATTAATTGATACAATAAACTCGATTTTCCCAACGTTGGCAAGGTTTGGAACCTTGACAACGTTACAAAAAAAAATAGCCTGAGAATTTATTCTCAGGCTACCTATTTTTACCCCAATATGTTAGACTACTTCAGGATTGGGTACATTTTCGAAGACAATATTTCCAGCTGCATCTAAATCCATCAATACGGCTGAATCCTTTTTCACTTTGCCAGAAAGTATCTCTTTCGATAATTCATTTAAAACCGCACGTTGAAGTACTCGCTTCATTGGTCTTCCTCCATAATTAGGATCATATCCATCTTTGGCCAATTTAGATAATACTTCATCTGTAGCCTCCAAGGTGATTTGTTGATCCGCCAATCGACGTTGGATTTCTTTAAACTGAATACCCAAAATCTTACGAGCATGTTCCTCAGACAATGGTTCAAACAATACCACCTCATCCACTCGGTTCAAAAACTCTGGACGAACTACTTGTTTCAACAAAGTCATCACTTCTTCCTTCGTCTCATCCATTATTATCTGGTTATTCCATCCTTCCATTTGTCCCATCTTCTCCTGAATCAAATGACTACCAATATTGGAGGTCATAATGATGATGGTATTCTTGAAATTGGCTGTTCTTCCCTTATTATCGGTCAATCGACCCTCATCTAAGACCTGCAATAAGATATTCCAAACATCCGGATGGGCCTTTTCTATCTCATCCAACAAGACCACCGAATAAGGTTTCCTACGTACTGCTTCTGTCAATTGTCCCCCCTCATCATATCCCACATATCCCGGAGGCGCTCCTATCAAGCGACTCACCGCATGACGCTCTTGGTACTCTGACATATCTATGCGTACGATAGCATTCTCATCATTAAATAAATAAGAAGCTAAAGACTTCGCTAATTCTGTTTTACCTACTCCCGTTGTACCTAGAAATATAAAAGAGCCAATCGGTTTACGAGGGTCTTGTAAGCCAGCTCTGGATCGACGAACCGCATCTGAAACCAACTCAATCGCTTGATCTTGACCAGCTACTCGCTTGTGCAATTCATCTTCTAGGTGTAAAAGCTTATCGATCTCCGTCTGCAACATTTTATTTACTGGAATTCCCGTCCATTTTGCCACCACCTCTGCTACATTCTCGGCAGTCACTTCTTCTTGCAACATGGTATTCTCTCCTGAAGAAGCCGATTGTAAGTCTTTTAATTTTTGTTCGGACTCAACCAAACGGCCATAACGAATCTCCGCAACTTTACCATAATCACCTTGACGCTCCGCTTGTTCTGCTTCCAACTTCAACTTATCTATCTTCTCTTTTTCAGAACGAATGGTATCTAAAACCGATTTTTCCGATTGCCAACGAGCCTTTAAAGCATCACGCTTTTCAGATAAATCTGCCAAATCCCGACTTAAAATCGTTTCCTTTTCTTTATTATTCTCACGGCGAATGGCTTCTCTTTCAATCTCCAATTGCATGATTTTACGTTGTATATCATCAATTTCCTCTGGAACAGAATCGATTTCCAAGCGCATTTTTGCAGCAGCCTCATCAATTAAGTCGATGGCCTTATCGGGCAAAAAACGATCGGAGATATAGCGATTTGATAATTCCACCGCAGCAATCACGGCATCATCTTGAATACGCACCCCATGGTGTAATTCATACTTATCTTTGATACCACGTAAAATGGAAATCGCATCAGCCACATCAGGTTCCTCCACCATCACTGATTGAAAACGACGCTCTAAAGCTTTATCCTTCTCAATGTACTTTTGGTATTCTTTCAAAGTAGTTGCGCCTATTGCATGCAATTCACCGCGAGCCAAGGCTGGTTTCAATAAATTGGCAGCATCCATGGCTCCTTCTCCTCCTCCACCCGCACCAATCAAGGTATGAATTTCATCGATGAACAAAACAATCTCCCCATTGGAGTCCGTCACTTCCTTAATGACCGCTTTTAGACGCTCTTCAAATTCTCCCTTGTATTTGGCTCCTGCCACCAATAAACCCATATCCAAGGACATGATAATCTTAGATTTTAGGTTTTCTGGCACATCACCTGACACAATTCTTTGGGCTAAACCTTCTACAATCGCCGTCTTACCTACACCCGGCTCTCCCAATAAAATAGGGTTATTCTTCGTTCTGCGGGATAAAATCTGCAAGACACGACGAATCTCCTCATCCCGACCAATCACCGGATCTATTTTCCCAGCTTTGGCTAAATCATTCAAATTCTTACCGTATTTTTCTAAGGATTGGTAAGTACCCTCTGCATGTGGATCGTTCACTTTTCTATTTCCTCTAAGTTCTACAATGGCATTTTTTAACGAAGTGGTATTGAGGCCTAAAGATTTCAAAGCATCCGCTACGGCGTCATTACCATCCAGCAAAGAAATAAACAAAACCTCTACGCTGACATAGGAATCCCCCATAGTCTCTTTCCATTTCTCCGCCTTTTGAAGGGATTGTTGCAATCCATTACTCAAAAAGGGCTCTCCGGAAACCTTGGGATAAGAACTAATAATTTTACTTAGCTTTTCTTGAATTTGATGAGCAGCTACACCCAACTTTTTCAGCAAAAATGAAACCGTTTGGGTATCATCTTGCAAGATGGCCGCCAACAAGTGACCCGTTTCAATGGCTTGCTGGCCAGCATTGGTAGCCAATTCCACCGAATTTTGAATCACTATACTCGCTTGGGAAGTGTAATTTTTAGGATTCATCTGTTTATTTACAATTTGACCTCTACCAATCAAATGTTAATCCACAGTACTAAATCGGAAATAATGACTTATTTATCCCTTGAATTATTTCAAAAACGCGCCATTTTGTCCGAAAATCAAGCATATTGAACTTGAACTGCCGATTCAAATCGATTAAGCGCTTGCTTTAATAGCGCTATTTCCAATTCAAATTCCTGGAAATCACAGACCTTGGCTTTACCCTCGATTTTCCTACATAAGGCGTAAACCTCAGCAGCTCCTAAAGTCCCTGAATTACCTTTTAAGGTGTGTAATTCTGATTGAACTCCCTTACAGTCATTCTGATGGTAAAAATTTTCAGCATCGACAATCTGCTGCTTAGCCTCATGAATAAAATCACATAACATACTTTTCACAAAACCTTCATCACCACCCGTAGCTTCCAATAAAGAATCTAAGGCTTCCTGATCCATGGGATTTAAGGATTGAGTTTCAGAAACAGTCACCTGCTTTGCATGAGGTTTCACTCCTTGCCTAACCCAATGATTCACCATTTGAATCAATTGCTGAGCGCGGATTGGTTTAGCTAAATAATCATCCATTCCTACCGCCAAAAACCTCTCTCTATCTTCTTTCATGGCATAGGCTGTCATGGCTACTATCGGAGGTAAACTTGCTAAACCCAATTGTTTCAAATGCTGGGTCGTCTGCATTCCGTCCATTTCAGGCATTTGAATATCCATCAAAATCAAATCAAACTCATGCGTCTTACTTAATAAATTTATAGCATCCCGTCCGCTAGAAGCTGTTTGAACAGTACATCCCGCCTTTGCTAAAATTTGAGAAGCTACCTTTCGATTGGTAGAATTATCATCCACCAGCAAAACATGAGGCTGAATATCTTCTAATTTGCCTTGTATCACAAACTTATCCGCCTCCTTATTTCTTTGGACCAACTCCTGTTTACCTACCTTCAAATGGACTTTAAACCAAAAAGTACTTCCTTTGCCCAAAGTAGATTCTACCCCAATATCGCCCTGCATCATTTTACAGAACTCACGAGAAATGGCCAAGCCTAATCCAGTACCCCCATACACTTTGGAGGTAGAATTATCCAGCTGCTGAAATGCGTTGAATAATATTTTTAAATTTTCTGGACTGATTCCAATGCCCGTATCTTGAACCTTTACGACTAAATCCAAAGACTCTGCTGTAATATTCTCTCCCGACACATCGATACTTACCTTGCCATGCTCCGTAAATTTTAAGGCATTGGAAGTCAAATTGGACAGAATTTGCAATAAACGGGTCTCATCGGCAATAACTACTTCGGGTAAATCCTTGGACAAATGATATTCCAAAGTATTTCCTTTCTGACAAGCTACCTGAGAAAATAAAGCCATCAAACGGTCAAGCACATCATCTAAAACAATGTCACTTGGATGAAGAACCATCTTACCTGCTTCAATTTTGGCTAAATCCAAAATGTCATTTAAAATATGAAGTAGCGTTTCTGAGGATTTCTTAATCGTTTGAACATAATCTACCTGATCTTCATTTAATGGAGTATCACTCAATAAATCCACCATTCCTATCACCCCATTCATGGGCGTACGAATCTCATGACTCATGTTGGCCAAGAATTGTTCCTTCACTTTTAATGAACGCTCTGCTTGTTCACGTGCCTCCACCAAGGCATGTTGGTACTTCTTTAAATCCGTAATATCACGTGCTATTCCTGAAACCTCTTCAATTGTACCATGTTCCAAAAAGATAGGATTTAAATATATTTCTAGCCATTTCTCCTCCCCTGTTTTTGTCAGCAATTCCAATTCAAAATGTTGCTTCTGCCCTCTAAAGGCCATCTTGTATCCTTCCTCCATGCGGCGACGCTCGGGTGGGGCCAACAATTGGAATCCCATTTTTTCGGCACTGATGTTAATTTGAGGACTTATACTGATTTGCTCTACCAATAAATCTGAATATTCATGGTTAAAACTGGTCAAGAATAAACGTTTATTTACCGACCACATTAAGTGAGAACTACCCTCAAAAATGGCGTTTAAACGTGCTGTTTCTCGTGCTAAGGCTTCTTCTGCTTGCTTTCTAGCTATGGCTAAAGCTACCTGTCCTGAAATAAAGTCCAATAACTCTAAATCTCGGTTTTCGTATTTATTGGAACGCTCATAGGATTTCACCCCAATAATCCCCGTCACTCGATCACCAATACGTAGAGGTACGCATAACATCACCTTAGGAACTACGCCATACAAGTAAATTTTCTTTTCATTGGCCAATTGATGGATGTCATCATCATGCAAAATCAAAGGCTTATTGGCCATGATAGCATATTCTGTCAATCCATTACCTAATTTTCTTTTGGTAAAATGTACCCTGGAATTAAAGTATTCATCCACATAATAGGGGAAATACAGAAAACTTTTTGCGGGGTCATATTGAGCAATAAAGAAGTTTTTTACATCAATAACCTCCCCTAATTGCTTATGGATATTGGAATATAAATCATCTAAATTGGAGGAATTGATGGTTACCTGAGCAATTGACGAGTATAACTTACTGGCTCGCTCGGCACGAACTTTAGCTGTGGAGTTATGTAAAATACAACGAAATGCAGTAGGTACCCCCTTTTCAAATCGACAAGTTGCTGATCCACTGACATATAATCGACGGCCATCCTTTCGTCGGAATACTGCAGTAAATTCAGGTATTTCGTCACCCTTACTGAGCAAATCAAGTTGATTCAGGGTATTGGAAGCAAACTCAGGGTGCAAAACATCCGTCAATTTCAAATCTCGGGCCTCGTCTTCGGTATAGCCCATGGTTTCCAACCAAGCTCGGTTAACAAATAAAAAACGTCCTGTAATACCTGTGATTTGGATTAAGTCAGTCGTATTATTTATCAAATCCTGCAATTGAGCATTGGACCTACTTAAAGCTTCACTAACCTTTTTTCGTTCGCTAATATCTTCACCGATGATACTTAAATAGGTTTGCTCGTCTAATTCACTAACAATCGTGGAATTTACTTCCACCCATTTAATTTCTCCTGACTTGGTTACATAGGTTCTTTCCCTCTCTTCAAATAATCCTCCATTGGCTACAGCTTGGTTAAAAGAAGTTCTTCTACCCTGCCTCTCCTCCAAGGGCAATAAGGTGGTAAAAAAATCTTTTCCATTCAATTCGTTTGGCTCATAGCCTAACAATTTATGGGTATAGGCATTGGCATGGGTAATGGTCCCATCCAAAGCCATGATGATTCCAAATAGCTTTAAACTCTCTAGGGTACGGATTAGATTCTCTTTGGCGGAGGTTCCACTGAAAGTCGATTCCGTCATTTCGAGTACATCCAACTGATTTTTCAGTTGCCTAATTTCCTGAATTAATTCATCCTTGGATTTCTGTGCCCAACTTGCCATGGCTTTATTCACAATTTTGCTTACAATGTACAAAAAAGGGCGTAATTTTACTTCCTTAAAGCCCCAAGAGCACGTGCAAGTAAGAGCAAAAAAGAGTTTAGGACAACATTTTTTAAATGATTTAGACGCAGCCCAGCGAATCGTCAATGCCCTGGATCCACAGGGTGCTTACCATAAAGTATTGGAGATTGGACCTGGAATGGGTGTTTTAACTCAATATTTGGTAAAAAAGAAGGATTACGAGACCTATTTAATTGAGATTGACCAAGAGTCAGTAGCTTACCTAAGAAAAAATTATCTGGAGTTTACTGGACCCCGATTAATTGATGGTGACTTTTTGAGATATCCATTAGAAAATATTTTCGGAGAAGAAAAATTCGCCATTGTCGGAAACTTTCCTTATTTCATTTCTACCCAAATATTTTTTAGAATTCTAGAATACAAAGATCAATGTATGGAAGTAGTAGGAATGCTTCAAAAAGAAGTAGCTGAGCGCCTAGCCGCCAAGCCTGGCAATAAAGATTACGGGATTTTGAGTGTTTTACTTCAAGCCTTCTATGACGTGGAATACCTATTTACCTTAGGGCCAGAGGTGTTCACTCCTCCTCCAAAAGTCAACTCAGGTGTAATTCGTGTGGTGAGAAATTGGGATAAAAAATTAGACTGTGATCCACAGAAGTTCAAACAAGTAGTCAAAATGGCCTTTAATCAGCGTCGTAAGACCTTGAGAAATGCACTGAGAGCCATGCAATTACCCGACCATCCACTTTTAACGAAGCGCGCAGAACAATTAGGTGTAGCTGAATTTACAGAACTAACCGAATTGTGGAAAGCCAATGGATATGTAGGTGCATAGGCGAAATCCAGCAAATATTTCTTAATTTAGATACGAAATTTTCAAACCTCAGCGAAATCCATGGAAGTAGTCAACCCACAACACCTTCCGTTTGAACTCACCAAAGAGTTTTTAGAGGAAATCAAATTACTCATCGTTGAGCAATCCAATGAAGCTATTTTAGCCAAAATTGAAGATTTATTTGCCGCAGATATTACGAGTATTTTGGATGAATTAACTGGGGAGGAAGCCAAATACATCGTTCAATTACTGGACACCAAATTAGCTGCTGAAATTATTTCCACCCTAGATTCGGATGACCGAATCAAGTTTTTGAAGAATTTCAATTCCAAAGAAATTGCAGGCTACATCAACGTCATTGATTCCGATGATGCCGTAGATATATTGAATGAACAACCCGTGCGTGTTCGCGAGGAGGTAATTGCCTTGTTGAAAGACCGAGAACAAGCTCGCTTTATCATTGATTTAATGCATTATGATGAAGATTGTGCGGGAGGTTTAATGCAAAAAGAGTTAATAAAAATCAATGTCAAACAAACTGTTACCGAATGTGTAGAGGAAATTCGAAGACAAGCAGAAGACGTTGAGAAAGTATATGCCGTTTATGTGGTTGATGATGATGGTTTATTAATGGGTACCGTTTCCTTGAAAAAAATCATCTTAGCTAAAAGAGGCTCCAAAATTCAGGATGTTTTCGATGCAGATGGTATCGTATCAGTTCAAACCTATGTTTCTGGTGAGGAAGTAGCCGATTTAATGCAAAAATATGACCTAGAGGCCATTCCTGTAGTCAATATACAAGGTCGTTTATTGGGTAGAATCACCATCGACGACATGGTCGATTTTATTACTGAATCGGCACAGGAAGACATTCAAGTCATGGCCGGTATTTCGGAAGATGTAGAGGAAGATGACTCCATTTGGCTCTTGGTACGTTCGCGTTTACCTTGGTTGATTGGTGGTATGGTGGGTAGCTTTTTAGCCGCCAAAATCATTGACCGTTTCGACAGTTCGATTTCATTGATGCCAGCAATTTCTGCATTTATTCCATTGATTGGGTCTACTGGCGGTAACGTAGGAATTCAATCCTCTTCCCTCATTGTACAAAGTTTAGCCGATAAAAGCGGTTTAGATACGACACTTTGGAAACGTCTTCAGAAAGTGTTAATCGTAGCCTTAATCAATGCCTTGATTGCCGCAGCCTTCGCATTTGGCTGTTCTATGTTAGTTGACCACGGTGCCATCATGCTATCTGTTACCGTTTCTCTTTCCTTATTTGCGGTGGTTATGTTAGCTTCGTTGATGGGTACACTTACCCCCTTGGTATTGAATCAATTAAATATTAACCCTGCGGTAGCCAGTGGACCCTTTATTACCACTACCAATGACATATTAGGCTATGGGGTTTATTTCCTCATCGTCTATTTATTGCTGTAAAATGCTAGCGCTTATTCAACGTGTTTCCGAAGCTAAAGTTGAAATTGAGGGTAAAATCAATGCCCAAATTGATCAAGGATTTTTGATTTTATTAGGTATTCATCAAGCTGACACCGAGGCAGATTGTATCTATTTGGCCAATAAAATAAGTTCATTACGCATTTTCTCTGATTCCGAGGGCAAAATGAACTTGGATATAAAAGCGGTGAATGGCCGTATCATTTTGGTAAGTCAATTTACCTTACATGCTCAAACAAAAAAAGGAAACCGACCAAGTTTCATAGAAGCAGCTAGACCCGAACAAGCCATTCCTTTGTACCATCATCTGATTGAACTATTGGAAAAAAATTTGGGCTTTCCTATTCAAACAGGTCAATTTGGAGCAGATATGCAAGTAAGTCTTGTCAATGACGGACCCGTAACAATCATCTTAGATTCTCAACAAGCCAACTCATGACGATACAAGAAGCACAAGAACAAGTAGACCAATGGATCAAGACCGTAGGAGTACGTTATTTCAATGAATTAACCAATATGGCCATGCTGACCGAAGAAGTTGGGGAAGTTGCCCGAATTATAGCTAGGAGGTATGGAGAGCAATCAGAAAAAGAGTCTGATAAACAAAAAGACCTGGGAGATGAAATGGCTGATGTATTATTTGTTTTAATTTGTTTGGCCAATCAAACAGGGATTAATTTAGAAAAAGCATTGGAACAAAACTTAGCTAAAAAAAGCATCCGAGACCAAGATCGCCACCATAATAATCCAAAATTAAAAGCATGAAAATCGTTATTCTAGATGGCTTAGCCTTGTTTCAACATGATATTTCAAGAAATGCTTTATGTGCCTTTGGGGAAGTGGATTTCTATGAAAAAACAAGCGAAGATGAAATCACTTTACGTGATGCTAAGGCCCAAGTTTTAGTAACCAACAAATGCCTAGTCAATGAAAAAGCATTAGCCCATTTTACCTCCTTAAAACTAGTTTTAGTGGCTGCCACAGGCTATAATTCCGTGGACGTTGCTGCTTGTAGGGCCAGAGGTATACAAGTTTCTAATGTACCCGCCTATGGTACTTATTCCGTCGCGCAGCACACACTTGCTTTGCTGTTAGCTTGGAGTAATCGGGTGGAACAACATAATCGCTCGGTTCAAGCGGGAGATTGGAGCCAGAATGATTGGTCATATTCCTTAAGTCCTTTGACAGAATGGGCTGGTAAAAAATTGGGGATCATTGGAATGGGGAATATCGGTAAGTGTTTTGCTCACATGGCTGAAAGTTTAGGTATGAAAATATACTACCACCATACGCGAGATTTACAAATACCTGAATATACTTTTTTATCTAAAAAAGAATTAGCCCAAACTTGTGATGTCATAAGCCTACATTGCCCTTTGACCCCACAAACAAATCTATTGGTCAATAAGGAATTCTTAAGCTGGATGCCAGCTCATGCGATCCTAATTAATAGCTCCAGAGGAGGACTCATTGACTCCACAGCCTTGGCCAATGCCATGCAAAAAAAACAGATTGCCGCAGCGCTATTGGATGTTCTTGACCAAGAACCACCATCAAGCAATCACCCTTTGATAGGAATACCGAACATCTATATAACACCTCACAATGCTTGGCTAAGCCAAGAGGCAAGAATCCGAATCATTCAAAGTCTAAGCAAAACATTAGAAGGATACATGGCAGGAAAAGCCATTAATCAAGTCAATTAAGGCTTTTTCTTTACTTTAGGAATTTGAGTTTTAGTAATATGTGTACCCATGGACTTACCCTCTGATTGGCTAGGCACATAAGGTTTTACTAAGGCCAATTGATCTAAACTTGGATTTAGTTTTTGAATCAATGGATGACGAATGTCAAATTCTGCCTCACCGGAAATCTGGCTATATTCCATATCAGAAAGGCCCTCATGTTTATTTCCTTCATTACTAAATTGAACCACATGAGTTAATTGATCACCACCTAATTTTCCGCCCTCCCAGCTCACTACCATACCACCATTGATCCAATTAAAACCGGATATGGTAAAATTCTTTTGATTCAACTTTTCAACATCTAGCATTTTCAAACCCAGGTATAAGCCAGAATTTGTTTTCCATAAAGATTGTTTTCCAACCACAGAAACATCCAGTATCTGTCCTTGATGGTACATAACATATACTTGTTTGTTCGTATTAGGATATAAAATAGAGCCCCTCAGGGTATCTTCATTTAAAATCCAGCTGGTATCAGCTACAATGGATTCTTTACCGTATTTCGTCTGAAGTCCCGCTAAATCTTGACAAGCTAAGACATCATTCAACAATAAATTCGGGACAAGTGTTTCTTGATTTTCAGAAGTAGAAGATTGGCAAGAAAGTACGGCTAGTAGAACGAAAGAATACAAGAAATTTTTCATATAAAATTAGATACGGTCAATCTAAATTAGAAAAATCTATTTGATGAAACAATGACTTGCATCAGTCGAAGTAAAAAGCTACCTGCTCTTAAAAAAGTATTTGATCCAAAACCAATACCCCAATCAATCCCGTAATAGAGACCAAGGTGTCCATGAGCGTCCAAGACCTAAGTGTGTCTTTAAAATTTAATGAAAAGTACTCCCTAAATAACCAAAAACCCGTATCATTCACATGAGAAAACATCATACTCCCTGCCCCCAATGCTAAAACCATTAAATTAGGATCCGCGGTGGAATTGATCAATATTACCTTCATAAAACCTGCAGCTGTTATTCCGGCAACTGTAGATGAACCAACACATACGCGAATGATAGCAGCCATGGCCCAACCCAAAACATAGACATTCCAGGTAGATGAACCTAAACTATCTGCTACGGCCTGACTTACGCCCGCTACGACTAATACTTGTTTTAAGGCACCTGCCCCACCAAAAATCAATAAAATACCTGCAATATCTTTGATGGATACCATGGAAGAACTCAACAATTCGTCAGCACTAAAACCGATTCGTCTTAAAAGTATTCCGGCTAATAAAACAGATAGAAATAAGGAAAAAACGGGATTGGATATATAACTCGCTAAGACAGGAAAATATCCTGCTCCGAATGAACCCGCTGCTAATAAAATGATGGGAAAAAGGACAATCAAAAAGCTAGGAAAAGTGGATAAAGTTCTCTCCTCAGCCTGATTTTCACCTTGCACAAATACAAAAGCGGGGTTAGCAGGAGTTGTTATATTTTTAGTTGTCAAGCCAAACCATAATCCTGAAACAAGTATGGCAGGGATTGCTATTATTATACCATAAGCCATGGTTTTCGACAAATCAGCACCAAATTCCTGCATGATGGCTAAGGGTGCTGGATGAGGAGGTAGATAACCCTGGGTAACGGTGAGGGAAGCCAACATGGGTAAGGCTAAAAAAGTAGCGGGTTGTTTCAATTTGGCTGAAGCCGTAATGACTAATGGCGCCAACAACATGAAAGCAACCGAATAAAAAAGAGGTAAACCAACTAGAAAACCAGCCATCATAAACGCAATTCTGGCATATCGAGTACCCGAAATTTGCAATAGTACTTCCGTCATCCTTTGTGCTGCCCCGCTGATGCCCACCCATTTTCCTAATATGGAACCAAAAGCTAAAATCCCTGCAATGGAACCTAAAGTACTTCCCATCCCATCTTGAATGGCCTTAAAAATAAATTCAGGACTTAGCTGAAAAGCTAGTCCTGCAAGTATACTTACGCCAACAAATGCTACAAAGGGAGTAAATTTTAACCAGGTCATGGCTAAAACTAACGATACAATGGCCCCTAAGGTAATTAGAAATAGCATAGGCTATCTATTTTCTTGCAAGGCAATTAATTGTTGCCACACGTCATCAAAAGCTAAGCCTTCTGCTTTACCATCTGGATTAAACATCACTTTCGTTCGATTACTTTCCTGATAGAAGCCAGAATAGGACATATATTTTTTAAAGTAAGTAAATTCTCCACAAATCACCAATCCTGGAATTTGAAATGCATTTGCCATGTGCGTAGGGCCAGAATCTAATCCAATAAAAAAAGACGCTCCCTGAATGATTTTCATGGTTTCTATCAAATCACATTGGCCAACCAAAGATGTAAAATGAGGGTGCTGAAAAGGTAATGGATGCTTCATCCCGATTTCTACCACTTGTACTCCCCATTTTTCGATAGCCCTCAACAATAATTCACTCCATTTTTCGTCTGTCCAATCCCTCCAACCAGCATTGGATTTACAATGAACCAGCCAATAAGGTTTTTTGATATCCAATTTAAAAGCTTCCTGATCCACATAGAGATGGGGTTGTCCTTTTATCAAGCCAAGGTCAGCCAGTTGAGAGGAAATTTCCAGCAAATTAAAATGGTGGTAATAATTGTTTAATCGAATTCCTAAATCGTCGGCTTTCTTGTTTTTCAAGGAAAAATGAAAAACCGGGTCCTTTCTAAAATCACTTAATTGCAAGAAATAAAAATGTGTAAAGGGATTCCATGTTAATAAGAATCGGGCAACCAATATACTATTTTCATCCACCATTTCCGTAACTAATGGATGATGTTGAAAAATAGGAAAATATCGTTTCTCTGTAATCCAATAGATCGCCACATGTCCAAATTTCTCCTTCAAGGCTGGTAGAATTGGTTCTGAAGCAACCATATCTCCTAAATCCCCATCCATAAGAATACCAATATGAATAGTATTAGGCTGGTAAATACGGTTTAATAGAATTCGAAAACTCAGGCTGATAAAATACGCCAATGAACCTATCGCATAGGTCACTCGATGAAACATGATTTATAGTATTTAAATAGGTTTAATGAGAACGGAATTTATCATCCCATTCTTGATAGGTGCTCAAAATTAAAACTAAAATATGAGAACGGAAGTATACGAGGGGAAATATGGAAAAATTTTCAAGGATTCAAATATTTAATTTTTCCCTAAATTTGTACATTAAGATAAAACATGCACAAAACCCTCTCAACTATTTCAAGCCTTGTCATATTGTCATTGATTGGGATATTTGTGTTTTACGTGTTTAATTTCAGTTTGGACTTCCCTTTTCAAGATGATGTAACCTTATTGGAATTCATTAATAGTACCCAAATTTCTCCTTGGGATTGGTCACGTTTTTTTCAAGCTTTGTTTCGAGTAGATAACGATCATTCCATTGTTATACCTAGGTTAATAGCCTGGTTTGATTACCTAATTTTTGGTCAGGTAAATTTCCAGCACCTAATTTGGCTTACTTTATTCGAGTTAATTGTCATTCTGTACTTGTTATTTCGGCTTTTTAACAGACAAAAAATCCACCTAATATATTTCACTCCAGTAGCATTTTTGTGGTTACAACCCCAATATCACGAAGTCTCCAATTGGGCCATTACAGGCTTACAACATGCCCATGTTAGCCTTTTTCTACTGGTCAGTCTAACTTTAATTACGGAAAAAAAGTCATTTGCACTAGCCTGGGCAATTTTATTGGCATTCTTGGCTTCATTTACCTTTGGAAATGGATTTATTGTATTTATTTCCATAGCCTATGTGTATGCACTTCAAAAGAATTGGAAAAACGCATTGATCATTTGTTTATGCTTAGTCCTTTTCTTTGCCTGTTATCTACAAATTTATCAGATGGGACAAGCCGCTAAATTCCATTGGAACATTCAGCACATCTTCTTATCCTTTGTAGGCTTTATAGGGGCCACGGCTATGGAATTTCCCAAATTAGGACTTAGCCTTTCATGGGGTATTGGCATAGGCGTTGTGGCTTTTTTTATATTTTATAGTCTAGACTTCTGGAAATTTCAATTTAAATATCAAGACCAAGCCACCTATTTAGGCATATTAGCCTTTATCCTATTTTCAGCGGGATTAATTGCCTTGGTACGATCCGCAGAAAATTATACCATTTATAGTCGGTTTCAATTATATGCGGCACTATCCATGATAATTGTTTATTTATTGTTGCTACCTCAAGTAAATAAACCATACAAACGCATAATTTTAATCATTTCACTATTGTATAGTATTTCATTTAATACCTTAGCTTATTTCAACCATATTAACAGTCAACAATACCAAAAAATGAGCTTCATTGCTGATCGAATTAATTGGCAGAACAACCAAAGTCAATTATCCGTTAGCTCTGGATTTCTATGGAATGCCAAACCAATCTTTGAATTAGCTGAAAAGAATAAAGTGTATTCTATTAACAATACTTGGACTAGTCCTAGCCAACTAAACAAAGCCAAAAGCCTTTCTAGACAAACATTTAGCCTACAAGCGAAGGAATATCAAGTGGTGATGCAACAAAAACACGCAACTTGGTTAAATCATTACTATTGGCTGGAATTTCAAAATTTTCCATTTTCAACTGAATTAAATGCCCAGTGGTTTATTTGCTTACAATCACAAACTCATCCTAAACTCAGTTATATTTTACCCATACAGTTTGCCCTGAATGGTAAAAAGAATTTCCTGATGATGGAAAATTACCGAGCCTCCTATGGTTCAATAAAGATTAACCATGAATCAATTCAAGCGGGTGAATTTGACATGTATTTATTACTTAGAGAATCTAATCATCAAGTAGGCAAGCAAGAATTATACAAATTAGATCAAACCATTCTAGTGGACTCCCAATCGCATAAGCTAAGCTTAGAATAATCTCCATGAGTACAGGGCACAAAAAAAATCCAAGATTCATTGAATCTTGGATTTACATTACTCCGTGTTCTAAATTATATCAACATCCGGGGTTATAAGAAAAAACCTAAAGGAACCACACTTACCGTCTTTAGATTTTTTTTACTTTTATAACACTTCAAAGGTACAGCAATATTTTACAAACACAAAAAGATAATTTTGAGTATATGTAAAGAAAAATTAACCTAAAAAACATTCTTTACGAATTTAAAAAAGAGAACAATGTATTCGTTAAAATTTTAATTAAAATTTAAACAAGAGAACATTAGTTTAAGTACTTAGCGAAGTACTGACCAGGTGAGACACCTTTAAGCTTCTTAACCGCAGCATTAAAACTCTGCCGGGTACCAAAGCCCGATTCTGTGGCTATAACCTCGATTTTGTACGATTTCCAGCGTGGATTATCTCGACATTGCTCTTCTGCATATTGAATTCTCCATGAATTTACATAGTCTGTAAAGGAAAAATCACGCTCTTCTTGTAAGGATATACGTATCAATCTTGGTTTAATTTTCAAACTTTGCGCCACCAGATTTAAAGAAATGTTTGATTTTAAAAAAATAAATTCAGATTCAAAATATCGATCCAATTTTTCCAAAATTGATTTATTCTTTACATTGATTTTTGATTTTTCTAAATTAAGGGCAGAATTTGATAGGGTATTTTCAGGAATTTCTCGATAAGAATGCTGAAAAACTAGACCTTTTAAGTAGGGGCCATCCAATAATCGAGGATTCAAAAATAGAAACAAGGCCATGAAAGCGAATTCCCCTGCATAGAGAAAATCCCTTGCTGTGGTTTGTACCTGCTCGGGATACATGAAATTAAAAGCAATGTGAAAGCACAAAACGACAATTTTTAAGAACAAATCTCCAGTCAGCCAGAATACAATCAATTGATTCTTTAGTAAAAAGGATTTAGAGACGGACTGATAATATTTAAACAACTCATAAGCCGTCCAAATCATGTAAGAGATGTAGGAGATGCCCTTTAGGTAAAAATGAGTTCTCATGGAAATCAATCCGAAATTAGAATGGTAGTTATTAAAGGTACTTTCCTTAATAACCGCATTAATCTCGGCCAATTTGCTTGCCTCAGAACTTAGATACAAAGGTAAAAACTCCAAAAAATGAAAGAGAAAAGGAAAAAAGTGAAGAAAATAAACCTTGGTAAATTTCCTTTCTGGATACAATAAAAAATGTTGGAATAAATAAGATAATGGCCCAATCAGATAGAATAGAGGCGATATTATCCTAAAATAATTCGGATGATCATAAATAACGGGTAACTGTATATAATAACTACAATAGAGTTGTATACCTAATTGCAAAAACTGTAGCCCCAAAAGTCGAGTAGCTAACAATCCTTTCTTGATCAACAAGCTAGCCCCAAATGCAAAAAACAAAAATCCCAAAAAATACAGGTAATAGTTTATGGTTATTTTTTCCATAAGCAAAGAAAAATCATGAGAATGACCTCATTGATTGATCGTTTTAAGAGTAGTGTGTACAAGACAAAGAATAAATATGGGGAATTTTACTTGATATAAAATAAAAAACGGCCCCGTAAAGAGGCCGTTTTTATTAAAAGCAAACTAATCTTCCATAGGATGTTCCGAAAGGAGCTTATCTACTTGATAAAAATCTTTTTTACCAAGGACACTGGCTCTAACTTCCTTCACTTTTTGAGGAGTAACTACGGAACCTTTATTTCCGAATGCATTTCGGATATAGGTCAAGACATCAGCTATTTCCTTATCATTCATCAATCCACCAAATGGAGTCATAGGAACTTGTCCTGAATATTTAACACCGTTCACCGTCATTGGTCCCATTAATCCATTTAATACCAATTTTATCAAACGATCTTGATTTCCTGTTACCCATTTAGAGCCCGATAATGGAGGAAAGCCTGAGGCCGTTAATCCTTTACCATCTAATTGGTGACAGGTACCGCAATAACCCTCTTTTCCGAACAAAGCTCCACCAGCAGTATAAGATTCCAGATCTGCTCCTTTTAAATTAGTGGCCCCATAAACTTCTTTCTTACGCTCCACGCCTTTTCCGCTAAGGTGTGCGAATGCTGTTTCATAGGTATGGATCATCCAATCATCTAATGGCTTCGTTTTGGCCAGAGCTAAAATTGGCAAACCCTTTGCTGGACCAATCCAAGAGGCCGCTACGATGGCTTCCAACCTTACTCGACCATGTTTATCTTGAGCAGCTTGAGTTAACAGCGCAGCTTGATTCGGCAATTGATGACCATTATAACGAACAGCACGTACCGCCGCTGCCCGAACATGGTAATCTTTTGCTTTTAATAATTGGCTTAATAAAGCTTGGTCAATTTTATTCATCCCCCAAGTAACCCAAAGGGCTTCTAGTGCATGATGCTCATAATTAGGGTCATTATTGTCTAATTTAGCTACCCATGCCTTGGTTTTACTAATTACCTCAGCCACCTGACGGCCTCTTAATTCCCGACGAGTACGGTACCTAGTTCTGTATTCAGGCAACTTTAAATTTTCTAATAATTCATCTATTGAAGCTCCATAAATCTTAGCAGGCTTAAGTAATGGACGAGATGGATAAGTAATTCTATAGATACGACCATGTGTATGGTCTCTCAATGGATCACGAGCATTATGTTGCATGTGACCAATCAGAATATTATGCCAATCAATGAAATATAAAGACCCATCTGGCGCAAATTCCATATCTACCGGTCTAAAATTACGATCTTCACTCTTGACCAAATCCACACGGTGCTTGGACTTATATCCTGTACCATCATCCCAAATTTGATGCTGCTTCATTCCTAAGAAACCAATGGTATTGTTAATTAACATATCACCTTGAACTTCATCTGGAAAATGTCGGCTTGAAATAAACTCTAAACCAGAAGTAGGTCTAACCCGATGTGCCTCCTCTATCAAATTATATGATTTATGATTGGCCTCACCATAACGGTTTAAAACACTACCAGGCATCATCCAACGAACATCTGGTCCCGAAGTTTCAGCAAAGAAATTTTGTCCCCAACGATCAAAAGCGATACCCCAAGGATTAGGAATCGATAACTGAGCCACCCTTTCTAAATGACGACGAGTAGGATTAAAACGATAGAAACCACCATTTGTAGCACGAACTGTTCCATAAGGAGTCTCTACATTGGTATGTAAAAATACCCCTTCTCCCATATAAATAGCTCCTGATTCATCTGAAACAAAGGCATGAATCTCATGATGTGAATCATGATCATCAAATCCACTGTAAATGATTTCTTTGCTATCTGCTTTATCGTCTCCATTGGTATCTTTCAACAAGACCAAATTGGTGCCTTGACTAACAAATACACCTTCTTGCGTAATTTCAAATCCTACGGGTAATTGTAAGTGGTCGGCAAATACAATTTCACGATCCGCTTTTCCATCTCCATTGGAATCTTCATAAATCAAGAGCTTATCATTCGGCTTGGGGTCTCCTGGCTTATAATGAGGATAGGTTGGCATAGCTGCCACCCAAAGTCGGCCTTTGTTATCAAAAGTCATTTGAGATGGCTTAGCCAAATTTGGAAATTGCTCTTCTGAGGCAAATAACTCCAATTTATAACCTGTTGGAACTTGAATGGATTTTAAAGCCTCTTCGCCATACAAATACCGTAAACTTCCGTTTTTCTCTGGATTATAATTCGTAGTCACCGCAGGCAAGGTCCTCGTTTTTTTATCTTCTGCTTCTACATCCAAAACTTTACCTTCTCTAGCCGCCAACCAGATAGCCTGCTGGCGAATCTGAGTCATCTGGCGAATCTTCTCAATTTCAGCGGGGTAATTATCTGGACCGAATGGATTATATCGTCTACCATATACGTGAACTCCATTAGGAATCTTAAAATCATTATGCCACATCCAGTTCTTCTCATCTACCGCCGCTTGAACCATCGCTCTGCGAGATTCTACCTCTGTGGATTTCTTACCAAAAAGTTTATCGGCTAAAAACAAAGAAAGGCGCTGGTATCCAGCATTATTTAATTGTAGTCCATCTATGGTCAAAGGTTCTTTACTTTCCTCATACCATTTTTGTGAGATCTCAAATACATCTAAAAACAATACATTATTTTGTTCCGCCACTTCCTTCATGGCTTTGGTATAAAGGGCCAAATTCTCATTTTCTTTCTTACCATTAGGTAAATCCCTAAGAGAACTAAGGTCTTCAAAAGCGATCGGAGAAACCAAAGCTAATTGAGGCGAAGCAAGACCATTGTATTTTTGATTTTTTGTATGTTTGATGAAAGCGTTTAACTCAGCCTTATAATTTTCAACCCTCGCTGGTCCTTCCGTTGATTCAGAATATCCAAAAAAGGCGATGACAATGTCCGTTTTTAGTCGGCTTAACCACACATCATGCTTTTCCAAATGCCCCTCACTTGCGGAATTTTTGGCAAATTCCAACTGAAATTTCTCCGCTCCAGGGAATGCCCAAGGATCATTTCTAGAGGAATGAGGCCTAAATCCAGGTGTGTCTCCACCATCGCACAGGTTTCTTACAGTCAATAAACTATCAGGGTAGCGTAATTGTAATTCGGTTTCAAAATGGTCAAAATTGATCATTCGTGAACCTAGGTTATTACCTACCAAGGAAATGGTCGTGTTTTTTTTGATTTGTAAGTATGGTGAATTGGAAGGTTGAAAAGAGCTAAATGCTATGATAGCTATTACAATACCTAATATCCCTAATCTGATTTTATAGGACATAATCTAATATTTATTGTTTAATGTAGTAGGGGTAATTTCGAGGGTAATCTTAAAAACAAAAAAAAGATGGACCCTGTGGCAGGATCCATCTCTGAGGTTTTAATTTCCAAGTGTCCAGCCTTCGCGATAGGTTCTCTTGACAAAGGCATTGGCAGCGTCGTAATTGGTAACGCGCATGTTTTGATTATCCCATAACAACTTCGTGTTTGATCCTGGATAATGCATTCCATTTCCTGTTTTTCTAGGTACAGGGATATCCGCAACACGGATAGCCAAGTTAGCCATCAAAATAGCTTCTGTCAAAGGACCGGCCATTTCAAATGGTGAACTTAATTGCTTTTTGCCATATCCTGCAATACAGCCTTCTACCCACTGAGCATAGTGACCGTCTGCACTACCTGGTACTCGCTCTAATTTACGAGGAACTTTTACTTCTTCGTTTCTAGATAAAGGTAATAAACGAGGGTTAGCTGCATATTCGCTAGCCATCATTTTTCCTTTGGTACCTATGAACAAGATTCCTGAATTACCATCGCCAAACATTTCATCTGGACCTAATTCTTCTGGTCTTTCTGGCTTAATACCACCATCCATCCAGTGCATGGTAATAGGACCTTGAGTACGATCCGTTTTAGGGAAAGTTAAGGTAGCATGACTTGAAGGAGGGCAACTATCTGGGAAAAATCCACGCTTTCCAAAAGCAGTAAATACACTACTTACAGAAGCTTGTACGTCTGATGCATATTTTAGATTCAATACACGGAAAGGAGCTTCCATTAAATGGCAACCTAAATCACCCAATGCTCCTGTACCATAATCCCACCAACCTCTCCAGCTACCTGGAATTAAGTTGTCTACATAATCCTTATAAGGAGCAGTTCCTAACCATAAATCCCAATCCAATCCTTGTGGAACAGCAGGCTTATTGCTTGGCCATGGGATACCTTGTGGCCAAATAGGACGATTCGTCCAGATTTGTACCGTATGTACATCTCCAATGATACCCGCATCAAACCATTCTACCAATTGACGAACACCGTCTCCTGAAGAACCTTGGTTACCCATTTGGGTTACTACTTTATATTTTTTTGCAGCCTGAGTTAAGGCTCTTGCTTCGTAAATATCATGCGTCATAGGCTTTTGCACATACACGTGCTTACCTAATTGCATGGCAGCCATAGCCTGAATAGCGTGGTTATGATCAGGTGTAGAAACAGAAACAGCATCAAAACTTTTTGACTCCTTTTCTAACATCACACGCCAATCCTTATAATACTTAGCTTTTGGATAAGCTTCTACGGAATCCTTAGCCTGACGATCATCTACATCACATAGAAAACCAATGTCAGCCTTGCCACTTTGAGCAAAATAACGTAAATCTGATTTTCCTTTACCTCCTACTCCGATACCGGCAACAACGATTTTATCACTGGGAGCTGTAAAGCCTTTTCCGCCCAATACGTGGCGAGGAACAATCATAAAACCAGCAGAGGCTAAACTGGCAGACTTAATAAACTCCCTTCTGGAAGCATCGGATTTTTTTAGTTTCATAGGTCTAATTTTATAAGGTAATTGGAATTGTCAAATCCTACATGGCAATTCAATCTTCAAAGCTATAACAATTTTGCATTTGAACAATTCAATTTAAACTATTTTTAATCCTACGATGACTTGTAGGCTTTTGGGCTTTGGATGCTAAATCGATTAGGACTTGATAAGGAACAGAAACTGATGTCATGTAAACAGGATTTTGTTGGCTCGTATCCGTAAAACACTCCCAGGGGGCGCCAAATTCCTTTCCTTTTCTAAAATCTCCTTGTTTTAAATCTTGGATAAACTCATCAATCAAGTGCTTTGCTTTTGAATTCGGGCATAAAGACATGGTATAGGCTACCCAAGCAGTGGCAGTAGACCAATAGGCCCCATTTTGATAGGTATCTTTTTTCACTAAACTTCCTTCCCAAGCTGTTTTTTCACTAAAATCGTCCGATTTTAAAACATGCCTCACAGCTCCGCGATAGGCCAATTCTTTGTCTAAATAGGCACTATTCAATCTTTGAGAAGCCTTCATTGCATCTTTTCCATGTAATACTCCCAAATAAACTGCCCAAGCTGTGCTCCAAACATCTGACTGGGCACTTTTCCCAGTGGAGGCTTTTAACATTCCGGTGGAATTCAGAAAAACACGAATGATTTGTTGTTTTACATAACCTGCGCGCGACTGCATTTGTCGAAATTCAACCCGATTTCCTTTCCATTGATATAATTCAGCGATTTGTAATAATGCCTGATAACGTAGTAAGGAACTAAAACATAAATCTCCTGTGATGTGGATGGCATCCCGAAAACCAAAATCTACTCCCCTATTCTTTTCATGCACGCTAACCAATTGATTGACAGGATTAATAGGCACAGCCTCCAAAGCTAGGAGCAAGCGTTGAAACAAGCTAATTCCTCTAATGGGCTGATCTAGTATTGTTAGGTCTTTGCTTTGTTTTACATATTCGTAAGCCATTTGAATAAAATAAAACACATCATCTAAAGGAGGTTGATAGCCCCAACGAGTTTCTCCTTGATTTTCAACCGAATAGGTTCCAGGGAAATAAATAGCTTGCCCATCGTCGATTCGGATATGGTCAGCTATCGCTCCCCGGGGAATTATCGAACCAAATTTAGTCTTCCTCAATACGTCATTTTGTGTCCTTGCCGTTACCATCAACATGTGTTTTTGTTCTTCCCATGACATCATCCCTGTTCCTACCGACATAGCATAATCACGAATCCAAAAAGCAGGATAAGAAGACCTCCCTCCTGGACGAATTAAGGTTCCACCGGTTTGATTAGGTCCAAAATCTGGGGATATACGCTGATTGGGTAAAATCCTAGAACTATCAATTACCGCTTGAGTCAATTCTTTTAGAAAATCTAAATCAGATTTGCTGACCAAGCTTTGTGCGTGGATTGGTAGGGAAGAAAAGAGGATGACTATGAAAAGAAAACGCAATTGAAAAAGATAAAGAGTGAAAGGTAAATTTTAGCTTTTAATTAATTTATTTGATGGCATACAAGTTTCTACAAGATTGTTCGCTTATCCAAATATTTGTAGCTCCAAATTCTTATTTCTACATTTCAAATCAGGCTTGCAAAAATGCTTGCAATTGATAACTTTGGAAATGAAATGCCTCAATGGCTCAAAAAAATAAACCTATTTTAACTCAAGATAATGAAAAATTCACGCAGGAACTTCATTAAAAAGGCATCTACGGGAGCAGCCGTATTATCCATAGGAGGAATTCTCCCAAGCTTTTCTGCTAAAAGTTACAGCCATATTCTTGGTGCCAACGAAAAGATCACCGTGGCTTGTATGGGGGTGAATAGTCGAGGTTTAGCCGTTGGGAAGAATTTCGCTGCACAAAAAAATTGTGAAGTATTGCATGTCAGTGATGTGGATTCCCGCGCAGCTGATATTTGTATCAATGCCATAGAAAAAATACAGCACAAACGTCCTAAAGCTACCCCTGACTTCCGAAATGCCTTGGAAGATAAAGATGTTGATGTCCTGATCGTCACCGCTCCCGACCACTGGCATGCCCCAGCTGCCATATTAGCTTGTTCAGCCGGGAAACATGTGTACTTAGAAAAACCTTGTTCGCATAATCCCAATGAGGGGGAACTTTTAGTAAAAGCGGCCGCTAAACACAAAAGAATCTTGCAAATGGGAAACCAGCGTAGATCATGGCCCAATGTAGCGGCAGCCATCGCTGAATTACATGCGGGGGTAATTGGCAAACCATATTACGCTAAAACTTGGTATACCAATAACCGAGCATCCATTGGAATAGGAAAAGAGACTACAGTACCTTCTTGGCTAAATTATGATTTATGGCAAGGTCCTGCGCCAAGAAAGGCCTTCAAAGATAATTTAATACACTATAACTGGCATTGGTTTTGGCATTGGGGAACTGGAGAAGCTCTAAACAATGGCACCCACATGGTTGACTTGGCTCGGTGGGGTTTAAATGTACATTATCCTACCAAGGTTAGCTCCAATGGAGGTAGATATCGCTACCAAGACGATTGGGAAACACCTGATACCCAAATGATTAATTTGGAATTCGAGAATAAATCATTGATCACTTGGGAAGGAAGAAGCTGTAATGGGAAATCCGTAGAAAGCCAAAGTGTTGGAGTCATTTTTTATGCCGAACAAGGTTCCATGTTGATTGAAAGTGGAAATTCTTATAAAATATTCGACCTAAAGAATAACCTAGTGAAAGAAGTCAAAAATGACTTTGCCGTGGATGCTCGTAATTTGGCAGATCCTGCTTCCAATCTGGATGCTTTGCACATTCAAAATCTATTTGATGGAATCAAAAAAGGAGTGGCTGTTAATTCAGATATTTTAAGTGGTCACCAAAGTACTCTCCTTGTCCAATTAGGTAATATTTCTCAGCGCATCGGTCGAAGTCTTCAAATAGACCCTCAAAATGGCCATATTTTAAATGATAAAGAGGCCATGAAGTTCTGGAGTAGAACTTATGAAAAAGGTTGGGAACCTAAAATTTAAGCCGATGGCTAGTCCAGAAAAAGATTCATTTATCAGTCAGCGCTTACATTCCTTGGATGCTCTGCGGGGCTTTGATATGTTTTGGATTATGGGGGCAGATGAACTCATCCATAAAATAGCAGAACAAAGCCAATCACCTTTTTGGCAAGGTTTAGCCCATCAATTTAAACACGTAAAGTGGGATGGTTTCCGAGTATACGATTTAATCTTTCCCTTGTTTATATTTTTGGCAGGAGTATCTACCCCATTTTCCATTGGTAGATCTTTGGACCAAGGTAAAAGCAAGGCTGATGTATTAAAAAAAGTAATAATAAGGGGCTTAAGCTTAGTTATTTTAGGTATCATTTATAATGAAGGTTTAGAAATAAAGCCCATCGCTGAAATTCGGTTTTCCAGCGTTTTAGGAAGAATCGGTATAGCCTATATGATGGCTAATATCATTTATTTATACACCCAAGAAAAAGCTCAAATCATCTGGTTTTCAGGATTGCTATTGGCTTATTGGCTCATACTTAAATTTACCTCTGCCCCAGGTTTCCCAATGGGTGATTTAAGTGAGCCAGGGAATTTCGCCTCCTACGTAGATCGAAGTATTTTGCCAGGCAGACTATCTCGAGGAATACATGATACCGTAGGTTTTTTCAACAATATACCAGCCATCAGCACCGCATTGGCTGGTATTATCACAGGAATATTCCTCAAAAAACAGGAATATCAAGCTATACAAAAGGTTAAATGGATGTTGTATGCAGGGATCACTTCACTCCTCATTGCCCAAATATGGAATCTAGATTTCCCTATCAATAAAAACCTGTGGTCAAGTTCATTTGTGATGCAAACCACTGGGCTAAGTCTATTATTATTAGCTCTATTTTATTATATCATGGACGTAAAAGGCTATCAAAAATGGGCCTTTTTCTTCCAAGTTATTGGAATGAATTCCATCCTCATTTATTTATCTGGACATTTTATCGATTGGGATTATACCAATAATGCCCTATTTACCTGGTTATTTCAACTCTTCGGAGAAAGCTTTTCAGTTTGTCTCTCCGTAGTTTGTGTGATCTTAATTAAATGGGTATTTTTAAGATTCCTTTACGAAAAAAAGGTCTTTTTACGCGTCTAAAGCCTATTACATTGAAACTACACATTTTTTCTTCTCCTAAAAATTTAGGACAAGCTTCTGGCAGCTTAGCTGCAGAACATATCAAACTGGCCATACAAAGTAAAGGTCAAGCTAATATCATTTTAGCCACAGGTACAAGTCAGTTCGAAACCCTGAATCAATTAATTCAAGAAAAAGACATCGACTGGAGCAAGGTTGTCTTATTTCATTTAGATGAATACATTGGCTTATCCATCGAGCATCCAGCTAGCTTTAGAAAATACTTAACAGAACGCTTTATTCAATTAGTACCAACTTTACAAGCTGTTAATCTAATCAATGGAGAACATGATGCAGAAGCAGAATGCCAACGATTAAATAGCATTATTTCCCATCATCCTATTGATGTGGCTTTGGTGGGCATCGGTGAAAATGGACACTTGGCATTTAATGATCCTCCCGCAAATTTTGAAACTAAAGATCCCTATATCGTGGTTCAATTGGATGAAGCATGCCGCAAACAACAAATGGGTGAAGGGTGGTTTCCTAGTTTAGAAGATGTTCCCCAGCAAGCCATCAGCATGTCGATTCAACACATCATGGCTTCCAAGAAGATCATTTGCTCTGTTCCTGATTTCAGAAAAGCAGAGGCCGTAAAAAATTGCTTGGAGAATGAAGTAAGTCCTTGGTATCCTGCCAGTATCCTTCAAAAACATCCCGATTGTTCCATGTATTTAGACCAACATTCGGCTGAATTACTTTCTCCTTCCATTAAAAAACAAGCCTTTACTGCCTAATGAACTCAAAACTTTCCCGATATAAAATCCATGGCGGTGCAGTCATTTTAAGGAATGAAATCCTTTCGAATGGGACGGTATTGGTTGAAAATGGGAAAATTCTTGAGGTAGTAGCTGGGAATGTGGATTTTCCCGATTCCATTGAAATAAATGCAGCAGGAAAGTACATTTCGCCAGGTTTTATTGATATACATATTCATGGCGGTGGTGGCCATGATTTCATGGATGGAACGGTAGAAGCTTTTTTAGAAATTGCCAAAACGCATGCGCGCTATGGCACTACAGCGATGCTTCCAACCACTTTAACTAGCGAAAAAGAAGATTTAATTTCAACCTTAGAGGCTTACCAAAAAGCTCATAAAATCAATACAGAAGGAGCTAGTTTCATAGGCATGCATTTAGAAGGGCCCTATTTTGCTTTAAGCCAACGTGGGGCTCAAGACCCAAAATACATTCGAAATCCAGATCCAGAGGAATACCAATTCATCCTTGAAAATTACGATTGTATCAAACGCTGGTCGGCGGCACCTGAACTTCCAGGGGCTTTGGAATTTGGGGATTATGTCAATGCTCAAGGTGTTTTAGTAGCCTTAGCTCATACTGATGCCATATTTGAGGAAGTCGAAAAAGCTTTCCACCATGGCTATCGATTAGCCACCCATTTTTATTCGGCTATGTCGGGGGTAACGAGAAAAAATGCATTTCGATATGCAGGAGCAGTAGAAGCAGGGTATTTAATCGATGACATGGATGTGGAGATCATTGCTGATGGAGTTCATTTGCCCTCCCCACTTTTGAAGCTCGTATACAAAATCAAGGGTGCTAATAAAACAGCCTTAATCACTGATGCCATGAGAGCAGCAGGTTTGCCTCCAGGAAATTCAATTTTGGGTCATAAGGATAAAGGTTTAGCAGTTATCATTGAGGATGGAGTCGCTAAATTACCAGATAGAACTGCTTTTGCCGGAAGTATTGCTACCACCGATCGATTGGTTAGAACCATGTTGCAAATGACGGATGTACCCTTATTAGAAGTTATTCAAATGATTTCTGCGGTTCCAGCTAGAATCATGAACATAGAGGAGCAAAAAGGTAGTTTATCAAAAGGGAAAGACGCTGATATCCTCATTTTTGATCAGGATATCAACATCCAAATGACCATGGTGAATGGTCGAATCGTCTATTCCTTATAGTTCTTTAATCTTGATATTCTTAAAAGCGACATTGTGTCCATGGTCCTGCAATAAGATATGCCCTTCCTGTATGTTTGGGTAATTGGGAAAAGTCTTGAATTTACTTTGCTGAAAACCATCTAAAAATGCTTTAGATTTTCGGTTGATGGAGACAATCAATTTACCATCTAAATAATGTTCAATCTGATCATTATTAAAAACGATACGTGATGTATGCCAAATAGAAATATCAACATCAGGCTTTTGAGCGGCCGCAATTTGGTATAGTGAACCTGTTTTTATCTCAGCAGGTAGATGTTTATCATTGTAGATAAAGTCGGCATCGTCTATTAATTGGTATTCATAGCCTGGTTGCGAGCCACCAGAAGCTTTGGGCATTTTTTCCTCGACCAAATACTTGACGCCCGAGTTACCTAGTTTACCCAATTTCCAATCGAATCGTAAATCAAAATTTCGGTATTTTTTTAAACTGACTATATCTCCTCCATCGGCTGCTTCTCCCCCATTACTTAATTCCCCCAGCAAGGCTCCATCACGAATCACCCATCCTTTTTTTGGAAAATCATTCATAAAAGCACCACGCCACCCTTGGGTAGTTTTACCGTCAAACATCAAAGAAAAACCAGAGGACTTTTCACTTTTAGTTAGTGTATTATCCCTGGAACAAGAACATAAAATACAAACAATCAATAAGCTATATAAAATTTTCATCGTTTTAAAGAGGTTTATTTTTTAGAATACATATCAGCCAAGTTAACCTTAGCCCCTTGTTGGTTTTTACTCGCATCTGCTGCCTCCATGAAAGCAAATATCTCTAAAGTTTCTTCTTTGGAAACAGGGGGAATTCCTGTTTGAAAAAACTCGATGATCTTAAGTAAAAGAGGATCATAGCCCCCGTATGGACCTAAATGAATCACAGAGTTTGAACCAAAGGCTGTCCCGCCATATTCCTGCTTCCCATTTTTCAATCCTCTAAACGTTCCAATACGTCCATCCTTCCAAACTCCCACCACCACCTCTTGATCATCATTGATGTAGCGATTGACCGATTGACAACCGGTACCCATCATAGTGAATAAGGTTTCTACTCCATGGATACCATACCAAAATAAATCAGGATGAGTCTTTTCTATTTTCATAGGACTGTAAGCATCTGCACCTACAAGCTTGCCAGCTTTTCCAGCCCTTACTTCTTGGACACTGGCAGAATACCGTAAGGAAGAAGCTGAAAAGATGGGTACTTTGTACCTTTCAGCTGCCGCAAAAATAGCT
The DNA here is from genome assembly GCF_054558475.1 of Aquirufa sp. Wall-65K1. NCBI lineage: Bacteria > Pseudomonadati > Bacteroidota > Cytophagia > Cytophagales > Flectobacillaceae > Aquirufa > Aquirufa sp. Wall-65K1. The sequence goes on from NZ_JBPXKD010000001.1 coordinate 694,514, forward strand.
TGCGCATCTTTCAATGAAGCGGCAATGGGTTTGTCGATAAACATTCTTTTCCCAGCTTTAAATACTTCCAAGGCTTGCTCCAAGTGTAAGCGACCATCATTGGTCTCCAACATCACTACATCCACTTTGGATAGTAATTCTTGAATCGAATTCACAATTTCTACGCCATATTTCTGAACTTCAGCTGTATAGCTAGGAATTCGCTCAGTACTTGAAACAATATCTTTACTACCTCTAGGATAAGCTGCCACAATCTTATAACCTGCATATTGGCTAGCCTCGGGAGCATTTAGGGCCTTGGTAAATGCCGTGGCGTGAGATGTATCCAAACCGATGATACCAATTCGTTTACCCACTTCTGCCTTTTGTTGCAAATGAGAAACTGGTTGGCCATTCATCATGGTATTTGAAGTGATAATGGCCAGGCCTGCTAAGGAACTTTGCTGAAGAAATTGTCTTCGAGAATTTAATTTATGTTTCATAAATAGGTGATTCAGAATATTTATTTTCTGATTTTATGGCCATAGACCGAGTAAAAAACGAGGTATAAATAACATGGGAATAACACCCAATAGGCTGATCGTAAATCATAAATATCGGCCAAATAACCATAAAATAAGGGCATAATGGCATTTCCACATAGGCCCATAATCAGAATGGAAGCCCCTAATTTGGTGAATTTACCTAATCCATCTAGGGCTAATGGCCAAATACCCGCCCATATCAAAGAATTGGAAAGACCCAATAAAATCACAAAGCAAATGGAAATGTCTACCTGGTGACCTAGAAATTGGACTGTTCCATGACCAAAAATGATGCCTAAGGTAAATAAAGTTCCCAATAGCGTACAGATTCGGAAAGCATTCACTTGAGAAAGGTATTTGGGGATAAAAATGATTCCCAAAATATAACCAGCTATGGTCGCTAATAAGGTATAAGAAGGAAATACCTTCGCCTCTAATAAGGCAATGTTCATGGATCCTGCATAGCCTATGATGGTATCAATAGCAATTACTTGGGTACCAACGTGTAAAAAGATGGCGATAGCCCCTAAGATCAAATGCGGAAATTGAAAAATGCTGGTTTTTCCGGCATTGGAGATGGCTTGCTCCTCCGACTCTGAGTCGGTATCAATCTCGGGTAAGGGAGAATAACGAACGACTAAACCTAATAAAAACAAAACCGTACCCACAATGGCATAGGGAATGGTAACCCGGCCGACTAATTCATCCAAAGCGGCATTACGGGCTTCGCCTGTCATAGATGCCAAGTTTTTAAACAAATCACTATCGGTAGCCTTTAAGATAACTGCGGCGAAAACCAAAGGGGCCAAAACCCCAGCTCCTTTATTGAAAATCCCCATGATGGAGATGCGTTGCGCTGCACTTTCTTGTGGGCCTAATACGGTGATATAAGGATTAGCAGCTGTTTGTAAGATGGCTAAACCTGCACCTAAAGTAAACAGCCCTAATAAAAATATGGGATAAGTGCGTGTTAAGGATGCAGGTAAAAAGATGAATGCCCCTAAAGACATAAGCCAAAAGCCCAACATCATTCCCCGTTTAAATCCAACCTTTTTTAACAAAAAAGAGGCTGGAACTGACATAACAAAGTAAGATATGTAGAAAGCAAAAGTGACAAAATAGGCCTGAAAATTACTCAGCTCACAACCAATCTTAAAATAAGGAATCAAGATGGCATTTACCCAGGAGACAAAACCAAAGATAAAAAACATGAATCCAATGATCAGGATAGAGACTTGAGTGTCTCTCCTACTCAAAGCAGAAACGGAAACCGCTTTATTCATAATTAAGGAAGATGAAGATTATAAACTGTCTATGACAAAAGAAATATAATCGTTGATTTAAATAGGTTTTAGGTAGCCAATTTAAGTGAAATACAATGAAAAACAAACCTGAACAATGGGCATGAATGGCTACACGGATTTTAATATTAGCATTTTTACCTCACAATAAGCTGTATGATGCGTTGAAGCCATCTATGCCAAAAAACAGTAATCTATCCTACCCTGATTCAAACAAGCCTTTTTTCATGAATCGTTTAAAATTTATGAATATTCATTTATCTTGCTATCAACAACCTATTTAATGATATGAAATCCTCCAAAAGACGTCAGTTTCTGATGCAATCAGGTATTTTGAGTGCCGCTGCTGTGATTCCATCTTGGCAAAAAAAAGGCTTCCCCCCTCGTTCTTCCAACACACAGATTCCCGCCATTTTAGGAGGTAAATCAAATACATTACTTAGCAATTGGGTTAATTGGCCCATTTGGGATGCAGAAAAGGACGAAAAATTATTGCTGGAAGTTATGAGAAGTGGGGTTTGGTCCAGAGCCCAAATGGTGAAACAATTTGAAAAAGCTTGGGCTGATACCATTGGTACTAGCAGGTGTTTAACCTTAGTCAATGGCACTCAATCCCTCATTGTGGCCATCAATCAAGCTAAGCTAGGTCCAGGTGATGAAATATTAGTAACCCCCTACACCTTTGTAGCAAGTATTCAAGCTATTTTGGCCAATGGTTGCATTCCCGTCTTTGTGGATGTGGACCCTGAAACATTTCAAATGGACAGCCACAAGATTGAGTCGAAAATCAACCGCCGCACCAAAGCTATATTGCCCGTCCATATTTTAGGATTACCCTGCGATATGTTGCATATCATGGAAATAGCTAAAAAACACCAACTTTTGGTGATTGAAGATGCTTGTCAAGCACCCTTGGCCGAAATCAATCATCAAAAAATAGGCAGCTTTGGATTAGCGGGTTGTTTCAGTTTTCAAAATTCGAAAAATATTGCCATTGGTGAAGGAGGAGCTATCGTTAGCAATGACGAAGCCTACATGGATCGCTGCTATTCCTACCATAACTTAGGTTTTCCTTATGGGGTGGCCACAGGTTCCATCAGTGCTGGAAGTGTCATGCAAGGTAGTAAAGTACGATTTACGGAATACCAAGCTGCCATTGGTTTAGCCCAATTAACTCGTTTAGAAGCGCAAACCCAAACCCGAAATGAACGCGCTAGCTATTTGTCTTCCATGTTGAAAACCATCCCAGGTATTCAAACCTATCGTCTTTACCCCTCTGTCACGAGAGCGGCTTTTCATTTATTCCCTTTTCGATATAATCCAGAAGAATTTAAGGGATTAAGTCGCGCTCATTTTTTACAAGCTTTACAAGCCGAAGGAGTTCCTTGTTCGGGTGGTTATACGGCATTAAATACCCAAGCTTTTATCAAAGAGACTTTTGAATCTAAACATTTCAAAAAGCTATATTCCAAAAGTGAATTAACGTATTCGAGCTATATGGAACAAAATCAATGTCCTTTGAATGATCAATTGTGCCAAGAGGCAGTCTGGTTTACCCAAAATCTTTTATTAGGTTCTAAGGAAGACATGGAACTCATTTTCCATAGTATTCAAAAAATACACCGTGAAGCTGAAGCCATTAAAAAGAAATTGCAGCCTTAATTTAAACCTACATGCCAATTCCATCTCATTCATTGCAAGCTAAAGCGTTTAATTCGGGTTTTTCATTAGCTCATGATAGTTATAATGCCATTTCATTAGCATCCAATGGTCGAATTTATTACGTTCTTTCCTCTGATCAATTGGAGGCCGCTGGACAAATGTTTGAATTCGATCCAAAAACGAATCAAATCACCCATTTGGCCGACTTAAATACCATTTGTGATGAAGGAAATTTTCCACATATCCCACAAGGTAAAAGTCATGTGAGTTTCTATGAATATGACAAGAAACTCTATTTTGCCACTCATGTGGGTTATTATCAATTGATTGATGGCATGGATCGATTGCCCATTGAAGCACCTAATAATTATGCTTTATACCCTGGTGGCCATTTGCTCAGCTATGATCTTGGCTCTGGTAAATTTGAAGATCTAGCTATTCTTCCAGATGGCGAAGGCTGTGTTTCCATGACCATGGATACAATAAGAGGGATGATCTTTGGTATCACTTGGCCCACAGGGAAAATTTTTCAATTTGATGTAAAACATCGTCAATTACATCTTTATCCTTCTGTAGCAGGACTAGGTGAAGCTGGAACACCAGGCGATGATTTTAGATCTCTGTGCCGTTCATTATTTGTGCATCCTTCAAGCGGAATAGCCTATTTTTCCACGGCCGAAGGTGATATATATCAAATTAAGCCCGAATCAAAGCAGCTAATTGTAATAGAACAGGCTCATTTACGATTAGATTATTTTGGTCAATACAATCCTACCTATCCGGGAAGTATGAGCTATAATTGGCGACAAATTTGTTGGTATGAACCCGAACAAGTGGCCTATGGCGTACATGGAAATTCGGGATATTTATTCCGATTTGATCCTATAAAACAGCAAATAGAAGTACTAGATCGAATCACTTCTTTAGCTTCCAAAAGATCAGGAATGTTCGATCAGTTTAGTTATGGATATTTAGGATTCCAATTGGGTCCCGATCAAGAAACCTTGTATTATTTAACAGGAGGACCCATTTACCAAGATGGCAAACGATTAGAAGGTGAAAAAACGATTGCCAAAGGGGCGGCCAAAGGTTTGGAATATTTGCATCTGGTCAGCTACCACATTCCCACTCAAGATTATCAAGATCATGGTCCCATTTTTTATGAAGATGGAAATTGGCCTCAATATGTCAATTCCATTGCCATCGATTTTGAGGGCAAGATTTATGCCCTAGCAAGAATTCCAGAAAATGGCCAAATACGCTGTGATCTCATTCAAATAAATGCTCCCCAAATCGGACAAAAACTATGAAAAATACCTTGAAATTATCCTTTCTGATTTTCATGCTACTTATGGAAATGAAGACCATGGGGCAAGATATGTTCGTTGGTTTGGCAAAAAAAAGCATCACGCCAAGTTCTCCTATTTGGCTTACCGGCTATGCCAGCAGAACCACTCCTGCTACGGGTATTGTCCATGATCTTTGGGCTAAAGCTATCTATTTAGAAAGTTCCCACAAGGAAAAAGCCATCATCATCAGCACGGATTTATTGGGACTCAGTCGAGAGGTACATCAAGGTATCGTTCAGCAATTGGAAGAAAAATATGGTCTAAGTCAAAAACAAATCATCATCAATTCATCTCATACCCATTCTGGACCAATGATTTGGCCGGCATTAAGTGGTATAGCTGATTATCATTTGGAAGAGCAAAAAAGCGTATCCAACTATACCTTAGGTTTAATTGATAAGCTGGTGGATTTAGCCGAAGAATCCATCGCGAAGAAAGAAAAAATGAAATTATCCATGGGGCATGGTCAGGCAGATTTTGCGATAAACCGTCGACAACTTGCCGCCTCTAAACTAGGACAGGACTTGCCTGGCCCGGTTGACCATGATGTACCTGTGATTCAAGTAAGCGATTTAAAAGGGCAAATTAAAGCCGTGCTGGTGGCTTATGCTTGCCATAACACCACGGTACAAGGGGACAATTATTTAGTCAATGGAGATTATGCAGGATTTGCTCAAATTGAAATAGAAAAAAAATATCCTGGAGCCTTGGCCATGTTCATACTAGGTTGTGCTGGTGATCAAAATCCTGAGCCAAGAGGGACTATCGCCTTGGCAGAGAAGCACGGTAAAAAATTAGCCGAGACGGTTCAAAACGTCCTACAAAAACCCTTAAAACCCCTAGGAAATTCTTTACGCTATGATGCGCAACTAGTAAGCCTAGATTTTCAAAAGGTGAACATCAGCGTTTACCAAAAGGAACTTGTAGGGGACGATATATTTAAACAAAGAAGGGCTAAATTAATGCTGGAGGCGATAAATAAGGGCTGGAACATTCAACAATATCAATATCCCATACAGGCCCTCCGAATTGGAAAAGAATTTACTTTGGTGGCATTGGCAGGAGAAGTTGTAGTGGATTATTCCTTGAGAATCAAAAAAGAATTCGATCTACACGATATTTTTGTGGCAGCTTATAGCCATGAAGTAATGTGCTACATACCCTCAAAGAGAGTTCTACAAGAGGGTGGCTATGAAGCAGAATCCAGTATGATATATTATGGGTGGCCCGGTCCTTTTGCCGATACGGTGGAAGAAAAAATTATGGGCGGAGTTTATCAATTGATGAAAAACATAGGTCTTTAATCATCCCCCCAGTTTCAATATTGGCTTATTGCCTATTCCATTTCTACTTATTTAGTTCAAAAAGTCTTGTCAAAAATTTCACTTTATTTAGTTGGAATTTGAAATATTAAAGAACTTTTACAGATACTATACTAAAAAGGTATACTAAATAGGATAATGTATTTACTTTGCATGCATAATTGAAAACAATAGCCCCTCAGACATACATCTGAGATTTTTTTAAACCAATTAGTATACTTAATACATAGATTTAATTACATAACGAACATCTTAACCCATAACGACCATCTCATGAAACAAATTTCCGCCTTATTTTTACTAATAGCAGCCATTCTTTTGCCGAGCCTCACTTCCGCCCAAGATAAACCAACCATTAATGCCAAAGTTTCTGGCAAGGTCATTGATGCTAAAACAAATGAATTTATCATCGGAGCTTCTGTTGTTATTAAAGGTACAACCAACGGGTCTTCGACAGATGCCAATGGAGAATTCACCCTTATAACTGGCCAAAAACTACCATTTACGTTGATTGTTTCTTATGTAGGCTATCAAAAGAAGGAGGTCATCATCAACAGCAACAAAGTGGAAATTTCCATTGAAGAAAGCACGAATGAATTAGGGGATGTCGTGGTAACTTCAAGAAGACGTCAAGAATCCATTCAAGAAATTCCCATTCCCATCTCAGTCATCCGTGGGGCTGTTGCCGAGGATGCAGGTGCATTTAATCCAAATCGATTAAAAGAATTGATTCCTTCAGTCCAGTTATATTCATCCAATGGACGAAATACAACCTTAAATATTCGAGGACTCGGTTCTTCCTTTGGCCTAACCAATGATGGTATTGACCCAGGTGTTGGATTTTATGTAGACGGAGTTTACTATGCTCGTCCAGCAGCTACGGCCATTGACTTTGTGGATGTAGATCGGATTGAAATATTGCGTGGACCACAAGGAACTTTATTTGGCAAAAACACTACGGCAGGAGCTTTTAACATCACGACTAGAACTCCAAGTTTTACCCCAGGTGCTAGTTTTGAGGCCAGTTACGGTAACTTAAATTATATCCAAGTTAAAACATCCGTCACGGGACCTATAAGTAAAAAATTGGCTGCTCGCGTTTCCTTTTCAGGAACACAAAGAGATGGTACTATTTTCAATATGACCACCTTGAAACCGACCAATACCCTTAATAATGTAGGATTCAGAGCCCAATTATTATACACTCCCTCAGAAAATGTAAACATCACATTTGCTGGTGATAATGCCCGCCAAAGACCCGATGGAAATGCAACCGTGGTAGCTGGGGTAGTTCCAACCAAACGTGCTGCATACCGCCAATTCAACTCCATCATTTCAGATTTAGGCTATAAATTACCAAGCAATAATCCATTTGATCGAATAACAGATGCCGATTCCCCTTGGAGGGTAAACAATGATTTTGGTGGTGCTTCCATTAACGTTGATGCAAAAATCGGGAAAGGTACCCTAACCTCAACTTCGGCTTGGCGCTATTGGATTTGGGATCCATCCAACGACCGGGATTTCATAGGCCTACCCGTGTTAACTAAATCACAAGGAAATTCAAGACATGACCAATGGACTCAAGAAATTCGCTATGCGGGCCAGTTTTCTGAAAGACTAAGTGGTGTTTTTGGTGTATTCTTAATTGATCAAATCTTAACCTCTGATCCGGTTCAAACGGAAGAATCTGGTTCTGCTCAGTGGCGATTCGCTCAAAGCTCCACTTCCCCACTTTGGAAAACACCTGGTTTATTTGATGGTTTTGGTACTAAAACTACCTCCAGACTACATACCTTAGGTGCAGCAGTATTTAGTCAAATTGATTGGAAGATTACTGACAAATTGCACGTTTTACCCGGTCTTCGTTTTAACTACGATAAAAAAGATGTGGATTACAAAAGAGAGACTTATGGTGGCTTACAGACAAGCGACCCAGCTTTAGTCGCCTTGAAAAATGGTTTATATACCAACCAAGCTTTTAATTTCAGTGTGAATGAAAATAATTTTTCAGGACAAGTTACTTTGGCATACAAACCTAGCAAATCCTTGAACTTATTTGGAACAATTTCCAATAGCTATAAGCCCGTGGGAGTAAACTTAGGTGGACTACCGACTGCCAACGGAGCTGTGCTAATAGATTTAGCTAGAGTCAACCCAGAATATGTAACTCACTATGAATTAGGCCTAAAAACTAAGCCAAGTGCTCAATCCAATTTAAACATTACGGTATTTAATACTGACATTAAGGATTATCAAACCCAAGTTCAAACCGCGGAAGTTGGGGTAAACAGAGGTTATTTGGCCAATGCGGAAAAAGTTCGGGTAAAAGGTATTGAGATTGATGGTAGCATTCGTTTAAATAATCATTTCTCCTTTACAGGTGCACTATCTTATACAGATGGTATATACGTATCATTCAAAAATGCACCTGTACCTTTAGAAGAAACCGGTGGTACTTCTGCTTTCAAAGATGTATCTGGAGGGACATTACCAGGTATCTCCAAATGGGCAGGTTCATTGAGCGGAGAATACATACAATCTGGAAAGTTCTTATCGCTAAAAGGTAATTATTTCATAGGATTAGATACCTATGCTCGCTCCAACTTTTCTTCAAGTGCCTCACCTTCTCAATACCTAAACATTGCAGGATATAACATTGTCAATGGAAGAATAGGATTCCGTGCTTCCAATGGTTTCTCCGTTTTACTGTGGGGTAGAAACATTCTTGATCGAGATTATTTTGAGCAATTATTACCAGCGGCAGGAAGTGCAGGTCATTATGCTGCCGTTTTAGGTGACCCAGCTACCTATGGCGTAACGCTTCGCTTTACTTATTAAACTTTTCATCAACAAAAATCAAACAAAGCCCCAGTGTTTACTGGGGCTTTTATTTTGCAAAAATCCTATTATTTAAATTCCTTCACAACAATCACCCGCTCCTCTCCTTGCCATGATTCATAGGCCAACATCCAAGATTCACCATTCCATTGTATAGTGGGATAGGAACAATCAGCCAATGGATTTGAAACCCACTGGTGCCGTAATTTTCCTTGCTTATTTTTGACATACATTCCTATTTGCTTAAAATATCGCTCACCTTCCTGTTTTATCTGTGCGTATACCAAAGCCACTTCTCCATGTGGATTGCTAGCCAATTGTGCTTGTCGATATTTATCTCCTTTCAAATGCAGAATCAATTCCTTTTTATATTGATAAGCCCACTTTATTCCCGATCCAGTACTTGCTCCGGTATACCATGTAGCTTCTAGGCCATGTGGACCTCGAACTAAACTTGGGCCTGCATGTGGACAGGCATTCACTTGCCAATGATCTGCCATCCAAGTTACCGGGGTAGAAAATGACTGACCAAAATCAGAAGAATGAATATAGGCCATGTCCCTTTCGCCTTGATCATTTAAATCGCGATAAATAAGATCAATATTCCCTTTGGCATCTGCTAGGGCATCAATCCGACAACATTCACAGGTTTGTTTATCCAAAACTCGCATTTCCCCAAAACCCTTGGCTGCTGAAGTCTCAGCATAGACCAAGGTTCTTCCTTTAGGTCCAAGTTTTACATCTAGCCATAGTGCTCCCACTTGGCCATTGGCTAATGGAAATATTTTTCCAAAAGAATGACTCAATCCAGCCGAAGTATCACGATGTATGGTTTGTGCTTTTGTCCACTTACCTTGATACTCCATGGCATAATACAAATCTCCGCTAAAACGTGTTTTCTCACTGGGCTTGTTTACTTCAAATAATAATACGCAAGTTCCATCCGACTTGTAGGACAGTTTGGGCATCCCTTCCGCATGCGTAGATGCTTGAGGGTGAATGGGAATGGATTCACTAGCCCACCAAGTTTTACGGGATTTATCCCATACTTTTCGAAAAAACAAGGTGCTATCTCCCTGCTTCTCAACCCAGGAGAGCACTAAATTTCCATTTTGTTGGCTAGTAAAAGAAGGATCCATTGCCATACGTTTAGGATCTGAGATTTGTTGACCTATACCCACAAATGCCAACAAAATAAAGCTCAAAAGAAAAGAATATTTCATAATTATTTCGATTTAAACAATTGAAAAACATCTACTTGCAAACCAAGATTGATGGTCCTAGGGGCAGCAGGTGTATAGGTACTTTTATCGGAATAATTATTGCCTCGACTAGCAGAATTAGCATATAATTCATTGCTTAGGTTCATAACATTCATGAATACCTGATAGGCATGCCATTGATACCCCAAGCGAAGATTTAATACAGAAACACCCAATAATCCTCCAAAACCAGCATCCGAATAAGAAACCGTGTTCACTTGATTTTGATACCATGAACTAATTCTTTGCCATTCTAAAGCTAACCTTGCTCCTTTTAACCAATTGGGTTTATAGCTAATCTCCGCATTGGCAATAAAATGTGGTGCTTGCGACATTTCTTTATTATTGACATTTTTTAAGGCATCACCGGTTTTCTGACTTAGGACAAAATCCACAAAAATATGTCGGGCATTCGTGCCACCAAATCGGAAATTCCATTGAGAATCTGGCCGATAGGAAATCGCATATTCAATCCCTTCATGCAAGGTTTTTCCTGCACTTTGATAATCAGTCGAATTATCAGGTTGGCGAATACCTAATAATTCATTTTGGCCGTTCAGGCGATAAATGGAATAGTCTAAAAACAACTTAGATTGAAATAAAGAAGCCCAGCCTCCTACTTCATAATTATCAAAAACTGCAGGTTCTATACTTAAATAAAATTTTTCCCCAGTAGCAATAGCTTGTGTAGCTGGGCGGGCCCTAAATACAGCTGATAAGGCTGGAGGTGAGAAACCTTTGGAATAATTGGCATAAAATCCCACTTGTTGATTAGCCTCATAGGTCATACCTATTTTTGGAGAAAACTGCGTGTAGGATTTGGTCCCTATACTTTGGTCGATATAATTGGTATAATCAAAGGACATATCATCCAATCGGCCACCGAGGGAAATTCGTAATGCTTCTAGGGGATGAATATCCCATTGAGCATATACAGCTTTATTCCAAATAACTGCCTGGTAATTAGACAAATATGAGTTAGGCAAAATTGAGGCTATCTCATATTTTTCTACCGACTTTTTATCTGGACGAAGTGTTGCCTTTAAATTAATTCGATAAGCCCAATAGCTGTTTGGAGAGCGATCCAGAAGAAAGCCTAAAATCAATTTAGAATTCAACAAAGAAAATGGTCGACTATGCTGTCCCATAATACCTAAACTGGTAAAATCATTGGAATTAATTTGTCCAGATGCCGAAGTGGATGGACTTGTCCAAGAAATACTGTAAGCTGGGTTTTGGCCTAATGAATTTTCCCGATAAAATGCAGTCAAACTTGAAAATGAATTGTTGGCACCTTTGTGCTCCAATGTTATTCGAGAGCGTGAGGAGAAAGAACTTCTGTATGTAAAATTAGCCGGACTTTGGTAAGTCCTGGAATAAAATCCAACACTATCAATATTCCCTCCAGTTTGGGAGAAATAATCATTGTAGGCAAATGAAGACCAAACTTTGGTCTTGGGAGAAATTTGAAAGTCTAAACGAACATTGATCGAGGACTTATCAAAATCGGAATTGGAAGCCCACGCATTTTTTTGTCGGGCTATATAGCCACCTGTCATCAAAGCCCATTTTTTACTCAAAGGCCCCCCCGCTGTGAATTGAGTTCGAGCATAACCCCACTCATCCGCTTGAAAACCAATGGATGCGGTAGGAATTCCAGGGGCCATTTTGCTAATCAAGTTGATTGCTCCTCCAACAGCTTCAGGTCCATACAAAGAAGAGGCGGGACCTTTAATCACTTCTACCGAATTTAGACCTTGTAAATTAGTTTCTATCAGCGCATTGTGATTAAAAACTCCCAATGGACGTAAAGGAAGTCCATCTTCCATGTATAAAAAATAGGGTGAGGTCCCAAATGGCTGACGAATACCCATGGCATGCTGTTCGTTATTATAATTTAGCATGATGACCCCAGGAACTTTATTGATGATTTCCGTCAACTGAATGGCTTTGGTATCTTGCAGTAAAGTAGCGCTTATCTTATGGATGGCCACGGGTGTTTCCGTTCTTACAGCGGCTTGCCTAGAGGCTGTCACGACCACCGTAGCTAAATCCAAGGATGCTTCTTGCACTTGTATGACGGGATTGAATTCCTTTCCTTTTAATCGGACAGCTTGAAAACCTAATGAGGAAATAATATATTCTTCATTGGCTAAAATGGCTTTTACCACAAACTCGCCCCTCTCGTTACTTAGGGCAATTATTTTGTTAGAATGTGTCAATGAAGCACCAATGATGGGTTCCTGGGTACTTGCATGGAGAATTTTATAGGTATATACTTGCGCATTACTTGCTAAAGAGAGCAAGCAAAATAGCGCGATAATCATCGCTTTCATTTTAAACTAATTTACATGAGAAAATACGCTTGACGGTTTTCATCAAGCCTAATGGTTCCAGAAATTAGCTATACTTAGGGGGGTGAAATGGTAAATGAATGGAGGACTGAGCAAGCATTTGGTCTTGCACAAAATGATCTTCTGAAAAATCAATCAAGGAAGGATGAAAAGCTAGCATGGGTACTTGTTCACAAGCTAGTTGAATTTCAGGCATTTTTTCCAAACGCTCTGAATTCGTTTTTTGCTCTTTATCTTCGGCAGCCTTTAATTTTTTAGCCAAATAACATTGACCGTTGCAATTCAACTTAGGCTTATCCCGATTTTCACAAAGATTTTTAGCAATATAATTTCGATTTACTTGATAATATGCCACAGATGCCCATTGACTCATCAGAGGCAATTGAAGGGCAATCAATAAAAGTATGGCAAGAAATCGATTCATGGTGAAAGACAAAATTACAATTTGGCAAATAACTTAGCCCCCATATCCAATTATTTTTTTAATACTTGACTATAGAAAATACCCAAAGCTACAGAAAAAATGGGTTTAACTATTACACCCAAAATTTAAAAACCAATTACAATCTGATTTAAAATTAAGAAAATATCCTTCGCGAGATGTAAATGAATTGATTGAAAAATTTACAGGGAGCAAGTAATCATATTGCCTTTTAAACACCCATTTGAGGGGTCGCAAATCTAAAAAAATCATTAAACTCAAACGTATAACTAAAAAATTAAAATATACCCCCAAAGGAATAATTTATACCAAAATTTAAGGAAATACCATCCAAATTGGGGCCCTTGGGAGTCGAATTGAATAAGGTCATTCTAGCCGCTTCAGCATTTAAAGAAATCCGATCCGTCACTTTTAGCTCCATCCCAATGCCTGCACTATAGCCGTAAAGATTAAATAAATCGCTGGGATTTTTCATTTTGCAAGCGATGTGTTTGATTTCACTTTGTGCATATCCAAAACCCATGAAAATATAGGGATTGATTGGAAAATCTCTTTCTTGAAGAAATGTATGTAAATAACGTACACCTAAAACAGAAGTTCGCTTATTGGGATCATTTTCAATAGGTCCAGCAAAGGCTTCTAATTGTGCAGCATCCGCTACCTTCATTCGAAAGGTGATACCTTGGCATAAGGTGGTGTACTTGTAACCAATGGCATGCTTATACAATTGATTGGTTTCTTGCGCTAGACTAAAATAAGAAATACAGCAGGCAAAGAGCCAGGTAAAACATTTACTAGTGGTTTGTCTTTTGTTTGTGGTTGGTAAACTTACAGGCAACATTTTGGGTCAAATAATAAGACCTCTTAGGTCTTTAGTGGATAATTTTTTTCATTTTATCAGATTTAAATTAGTAATAATAGAAACAACAGTTTGGCACTCTAAATATCTAAAAAGGCTTTGAAAAGCCGTAAACTATCTTTTTTTAATCTTTGTTACATAATCATACACATTAATACTCTCTTCTTCAACAAAGGCGCGGTTTAGGCTTTGAACAGAACTGTAGCCCGACTGCTGGGCCACTAAATCCAAGTCTATCTCTTTATCGTTCTTTAATAAGCTTTTGGCATATTCAATGCGCAGTTGGCTACGCAATGAAGTGAACTTAGATTTGATGATGTAATTAAAGCAATAATAAATGTGGTGTTTGGGAAGGTCTAGTTTAGAAGCTAGCATATCCACATTAAATTCTGGGTCCAAATACCATTTCTCATCATGGATGCTATCTAAAATGCGAATCGCATCCTCTTTAAGCGGATCGTCAGATTTATTGACATATTTGTATATTTCTGCGGCATTCAAAAAATGATCAAATGATTTCCTTTTCTTTTTGACAATCGGAATTCCATATAATACCTGAGGAAAAATGACAATCAGTAGAGGAATCATCAGGAAGGCAATCATGACGATTAAAGTCAGCGGTGAATGCATGACTGTTTGCTTTGGAACATTAGGGGTATTCATAAAGACTAATGCTCCGGCCAGGTAACTCAAAGCAGCAAAGGTAACTACCGTCAAAAGTAGGATTAACCACTTTTTCATTAATATACGATGGCTATCCGGCAACGCATTTCGGTACAACTCATTGCTATGCTCACGGTACATTTTGATGATAATAATGATATAAACCAACATGACAATGGGTCTTCCAATCATATTGAAATTACTTGGATATAACCAACCCAGATTTAAATTTTTCAGATAATTGGGATCAGCTAATATAGCATTTGCCAAATCTAATGCTTCACTCCATGGGCGTAAAAAACTGGGAAATACGTTAATCAGGGCAATGAAAAAGGGTAAATAATGTAGGTAATCTATTGGATAAATTTTGGAATTATCTAACAAGGTACTACGGAAGTAGAAATATAAAAATGGACCTACTAAATAATAGGTAGGAATACTATACACCCCCATGAAAATCAACATGGTAGGGGAATTGCTAGCAAAAATACTATAATGTAGTAATCCAAAAAGTGCAATCACAACCAATACGCCAGACAAATAAATCGTATTTCGGTTGACCCTAAAATTAAAGACAGCCAATACCAGTGAAACCACTAGTTTGAAAAGGACCAAGAAGATCAACATGCCATCCATAAAATGCAAAATTGTTATAATTTTATTTTATTGTTTATTCATCATGTGAAGCAATGGGGCATAAATGCTTCATCATGATGAAAAATCATTCCAAATTAAATCAAAAAAATTAAGCTAGAACAACAGGTGAATTGGCAATTCTTTTATAAAATGTCGGATCCAAATACTGGAAAGACATATTAAACGCTAATAAAGAACACGGAGTATAAACCCCTTTTCAAATTACCAAAGCAATAATTGTCAAATTTAGGTGACAATCTTTGTTTAGACTAATTTTAGTTACTGATTTTTGTCATCAAAAATACATTTTGACTTATTTTTTACAGAAGGATAATAGGTTTAAGCTAGTCATTACCAAATTTATAAAGGCGAATTATCTAAAAATCAAAATTTAATAATGGATGTAAACCCAAAACCCAAGATTCAAGAAAATAACAATACGCTATGTTAATTTTTACCTATAAATAAAAAAAGCCTGTAAATACATTTACAGGCTTTTGATTCATCTAAGTGTGGTCGCGTAGGGATTCGAACCCCAAACCTTCTCATCCGTAGTGAGATGCTCTATCCAATTGAGCTACGCAACCAATTCCCATTCGGGACTGCAAAGGTAGAATTTCTTTGGGAATATGAAAAGACCTTGGTGAAAAAAAATGAATTTTATTCCAATTTTACTTCCCAATAAAACGAGGAGCTCGTTTTTCTAAAAAGGATTTTACCCCTTCTTGGAAATCTTTGGAATAACCCGCTTCTCTTTGAGCTTCAGCTTCCATTTCTAAAATAGTTGCTAAGTCCTGATGATGAGCCTTTTGCAATTCCCTTTTCATTAAGGCCAATGCCAAAGTAGGTCGACGGGCAAATTCTTCTCCCAGCGAAATAACGTGTTGGTCCCAATTTTCCTCCTTAACCACCTCAGATACCAAACCCAAGGATTTGGCTTCTTCCGCACTAATTTTTCTTGCTGTTGCTGCTAATTCAAAGGCCTTGTGATATCCTAAGGATTGCATCAAAAATGCTGTACTGCCCGCATCTAAGGTTAAACCTATCTGTACAAACAGTTCTGCAAAATAAGCTCCTTCCTTCGCTATGATATAATCACAAGCTAAGGCTAAAGAACATCCTGCCCCCGCAGCTGGGCCATTGATCGCGCCAATAACTGGCTTATCTAATCCTCGCAATGCCAATATCATCGGATTATAAGTCGATCTCAAAACTGCCGCCAAATCCGAATCGCTCGTCCCTGATTTTAAATCGGCACCCGAACAAAAGGCCTTCCCTTCTCCACTTATAATAAGCACCCTAGCAGAATCAGAAGCTTTGGCCTTTTCTGCCACATCCCGAATCTCATGAATTAAACCTGCATGCAATGCATTGTAAACCTCAGGCCGATTTAAATGAATAGTCCAAACACCATTCACATCAGATAGTTTAAGAAATTGGTAATGCGACATCCTATTAATATTAGTTGAATGAATAAAAATGACCCAAGTATACTATAATTTCTTCCTTAATCTTGCCACCGGTATTCCCAATTGCTCCCGGTATTTTGCCACCGTTCGCCGCTTTACCACAAAACCTTTTTCAGCTAACAACAATTCCAAGGTTTCATCTGGATATGGTTCATGGGCTGGCTCTTGCTCAATGATTTCCTTTAATATATTTTTGACTTCCCTAGTAGATATATCCTCTCCTGACTCATGGGTGATTCCTTCTGAGAAGAAATATTTCAAAGGATAAATTCCAAAATCCGTTTGCACCGATTTGGCGGAAACTACACGAGATATCGTAGAAACATCCATTTCAATCAAAGCCGCAATATCTTTCATCTTCATGGGTTTCAAAGATGAATCATCTCCGGTCAAGAAAAAGTCATATTGCTGGGCCACAATGCTATGCATGGTTTTCAATAAAGTTCCTTGTCTTTGTTGTATTGCTTGAATAAACCATGAAGCAGCATCCAATTTATGTTTGATAAAAGTAACCGCCTCCTTAATTTCTCTTTGCTGCTTATTTCCTTGATCATAGGTTTGCAGCATCTCTTGAAATGACTTACTTACCCTTAATTCAGGAGCATTTTTACCATTCAACTTGATATCCAATTTCCCATGCTGGTTGGTGACCACAAAATCCGGTTGTAAATATGGGGCTAAATTACCCCCTTCTGAGCCTCCCGGTTTAGGGTTCAATCGCTTTATCAGGTTGATCGCTTTTTTAAGGTCAACTTCATCTATTCCAATTTTTTGCTGTAGCTGCGTAAAATGCTTCTTAGAAAATTCATCAAAAAACTCATCTATTAACCGAATGGCTAACAAACAAGTCGGATGATCCGATTCTCGACGGTGCAATTGTATCGACAAACATTCCTGTAAATCCCGAGCTCCAATCCCAGCAGGATCTAAAGCTTGGATTTTCTTCAAAACACTTTCTACCTCTTCAAAATCGGTGGTAAAACCTTGAGTAAATGCCAAATCATTGACAATACTTTCAACATTCCTTCGCAAATAGCCGTCTTCCTCCAAAGAACCTATTAACTGATGAGCTATAATTTCCTCTCGCTCATTTTTCAAAACGAAACCTATTTGCATCAATAAATAATCCTCCGCACTGGAAACTGTGGCCATCGGCCTCTCTTTCGTTTCCTCATTGGAATCATAAGAATCTCCTGCCATTTTATAACCGGCATAGTCATCTTGCAAATAATCCCCTATTTCTAATTCTTCACGCTCTAAATCCTCAACAGTCTCCCGCTCTTTTTCATCAAATTCATCTGAATCCTTTATTTCTAATCCTTCCTCCAGAGCTGGATTTTCCTCCAATTCCTCTTCTATCCTGGCAGCTAGCTCAGCCGTAGGTATTTGAAGCAATTTAACAAATTGAATTTGTTGTGGAGAAAGCCGCTGTTGCTGAGAAATTTTGATGGATAATCCCTGCATATCTTTAATCTAATAAACAAATATACGTCGATTTGACGGCCTGTTTTTAAAAATACTGGTAATTCACAAATAAATAAAATTATTCCGTTTTTTGTACGTAATTTTGAGACTAGTTTGCCCCAAATGGGGGCCATTTGACCATTTATTTATATGCAAATTAAAGAATTACTTCTCCAATCCCCGAGCCAACAAACAGTCACGGTCAAAGGATGGGTTCGTACCAAACGTGTATCCTCTTCCGTAGCATTCATCGCGATGAACGATGGTTCTACGATTCATAATATTCAGGCCGTTGTATCTGATGGTGCCGTTTCGGAAGAAACGTTAAAATTAGTTACTACAGGCTCATGCATTGCCGTAACAGGTATATTAATTCCTTCCCAAGGACAAGGTCAATCTGTGGAAGTTCAAGTTTCTGCCATCCAGGTTTATGGTACTGCAGATCCTGAAAAATACCCTTTACAACCCAAGAAACACTCTTTAGAATTCTTGCGGGAGATTGCTCATCTTCGCCCTAGAACCAATACTTTCTCGGCAATTTTGCGTATTCGTCATGCCTTAGCCTTTGCTATACATCAATATTTTAACGACCATGGTTTCTTCTACTTGCATACACCTATTATAACTGGGTCTGATGCGGAAGGAGCCGGTGAAATGTTCCGTGTCACTACATTGCCTGCCATCAACCCTCCCCTAACAGAGGACGGAAAAGTAGATTATAAGGAAGACTTTTTTGGGAAAGAGACTAATTTGACCGTTTCGGGCCAATTAGAGGGAGAATTAGGGGCAATGGCTTTGTCAAAAATTTACACCTTCGGTCCTACTTTTCGGGCAGAAAATTCCAACACCACTAGGCACCTAGCTGAGTTTTGGATGGTGGAACCCGAAATGGCCTTTTTTGAGCTTACTGATAATATGAATTTGGCAGAGGATTTCACCAAAAGCCTAATCAGTTATGCATTAGAAAATTGTGCGGATGATATTGCCTTCCTTGAAAAACGCTTGTTGGAGGAGGAAAAAATGAAGAAAAAAGAAGAACAATCGGAAATGACTCTTTCTGAGAAATTAAGATTTGTTTCTGAAAATACATTTGAAAGATTAACCTATACGGAAGCTATTGATATTTTATTGCAATCTAAGCCACACAAGCAAGGTAAATTTAACTATCCAGTAGCTTGGGGAATCGACTTGCAAAGTGAACATGAGCGTTATTTGGTAGAAAAACATTTTAAGAAACCTGTCATTTTAACCCATTACCCGAAAGACATCAAAGCATTCTACATGAAATTAGAAGATGACGGCAAAACGGTACGAGCCATGGACGTTTTGTTTCCGGGAATTGGAGAAATTATTGGAGGATCTCAAAGAGAAGATAACTACGAAAAACTTCTTCAGCGGACGAAAGAGGTGGGAATTGAAGAAGATTCCATTTGGTGGTATTTACAAACCAGACAATTTGGTTCTGCTCCCCATGCAGGTTTTGGACTAGGTTTTGAGCGTTTGGTCTTGTTTGTAACAGGAATGAGTAATATACGAGACGTTATTCCATTCCCAAGAACTCCTAAATCAGCAGAATTTTAATATGTTCAACCTATCCAAAGCTTTTCGCAGTATTTCCATTGCTTGGTCAGGAATTATCACCTTGATCAAGGAAGAAAATAACGCAAAAATTCACCTAGCATCGACTATCTTAGTTGTTGTGGTAGGTATCAATGTCGGCTTCATGGCGATAGAATGGCTTTGGATAAGTTTAGCCATTGCAGGAGTATGGATGGCAGAATTGATAAATTCAGCCTTAGAAAAGATTACCGATATTGTAGCTCCTGAACACCATGCTTTGGCTAAGAAAGCAAAAGATTTTGCAGCAGGAGCTGTTTTGGTGATGGCTATTTGGGCGGCTTTTGTATTTTGCCTTATTTCCTTTCCACATCTTTGGATGCGATTGGTTTTTAGTAATTAAGATTGACACAACATTATGAAAGAATACGGGTCTAGTGTACAAAAATTGGTCAACTACATTCTGACGATTCAGGATCGTGAGAAAAGAACCAAATATGCCTTTCTCATGATTGAACTCATGAAACAGATTCATCCAGGCATGAAGGATAACAGCCAAGACTATTCCAAAAAGCTTTGGGATGATTTGTATATTATGTCCAACTTTCAGTTAGACGTACAAGGCCCTTATCCACCTCCATCACCAGAATCTGTTGGTAAAGCACCCAAAAAAGTGAATTATAACCAACATCACTTAAAGTTCAAACACTACGGACGTAATGTGGAATTATTGATTCTACGGGCCATTGCCGAAGAAAAAATAGAAGATAAAAAGATTTTAGTGGCCTACATAGCTCGCTTAATGAAAGGCTTTTATGTAACCTGGAATAAAGACACGGTGGATGACCAAGTTATTTGGCAAAACATCAAAGAAATGTCTGAAAACTTGTTAGGATCAATCGTTGACGAATTATCACAAGAAGGATTAGGGCATGCCAAAGTGGCCAATAATGCTCGAAATGCCTACAATGCTCCAGAATATCCAAACGGATCAAACAATAACCGTGGCGGAAATAATTATAGAAAAAACTTCAGAAATAATCGGAATTTCAATCCAAGAAATCATAAAAAATAGTTGACCCATATGGCCTCATTTAAAGTAACAGGTGGTAGAAAATTATCAGGAGAAATTACTCCTCAAGGAGCAAAGAACGAAGCATTACAAATTTTATGTGCTGTAGTTCTTACTGCTGAACCTGTCACCATACACAATATTCCCAATATCCGTGATGTCAATCAATTAATTGATTTATTGGGGGATATGGGTGTAAAAATTCGCAGATTAAGTGAATCTAGCATTGAATTTGATGCATCCCAAGTCAATATAGAATACCTAGAATCTGAGACATATAAAGCTAAAGCAGCTGCTTTACGTGGTTCTGTTATGTTATTGGGACCCACCTTGGCTCGTTTCAAAAAAGGACGTATTCCTTCACCCGGAGGTGATAAAATAGGTCGTAGAAGATTGGATACTCACTTTACTGGATTCATGAAATTGGGGGCAAAATTCAATTATAGTGCCGAAGATGGTGGATTTTATGAAGTAGATGCCTCACACCTTACCGGGGCTTATATGTTATTGGATGAAGCATCGGTTACTGGAACGGCCAATATTTTAATGGCTGCGGTTTTAGCCAAAGGGACAACCACCATTTACCATGCTGCTTGCGAACCATATATACAGCAATTATGTAAAATGCTGAATCGCATGGGTGCCAAAATTTCGGGAATTGGTTCTAATTTATTAACCATAGAAGGAGTTGAAATCTTGGGAGGAACCGAGCATACCATGTTACCTGATATGATTGAAATTGGTTCTTTCATTGGAATGGCTGCCATGACTCAATCAGAAATTACCATTAAAAACTGTAAAATTCCTGAGCTAGGTATCATTCCTGATGTTTTCCGCAAACTTGGTATCAAACTGGAATTCCGTGGAGATGATATTTTTGTTCCGGCACAAGAGCATTATGAACTAGAAAACTTCATTGACGGCTCCATGTTGACCATTTCTGATCATCCTTGGCCAGGTTTTACACCCGATTTATTATCAATCATTTTGGTAACTGCTATTCAAGCAAAAGGAACCGTATTGATCCACCAAAAAATGTTTGAAAGTAGACTTTTCTTTGTGGACCGTCTAATAGAAATGGGTGCTCAAATCATCCTGTGTGATCCTCACCGCGCTACGGTAGTAGGTTTTGACAGAAAACAAAACTTGAAAGGCATACGTATGTCCTCTCCTGATATCCGTGCTGGGGTTTCTTTATTAATTGCAGCTATGTCGGCCACAGGTACATCGATCATTGATAACATTGAGCAAATTGACCGAGGATATCAAAACATTGATACTCGCCTAAATGCTTTAGGTGCAGAAATTGTTCGAATCTAATACATGCAGGAAATTAGTCTTAGCGACAAAATTGCCAGTACGATAAAATTAGCATTACCTATTGTTATCGGACAATTAGGCGTGATGCTTATGGGTTTGGCGGACACCATTCAAGTAGGACAAATGAAAACTCAGGCCGCAGAGAGCTTGGGGGCTTCTGGCATGGCGGGTTCGATTTTCTTCACAATTGCCGTGATTGGTTTAATCTGCTTGCAGATTATTTCGCCCATGATTTCTAAAGCAGTAGCCGAGAATAATGATTCGGAATGCGGAAATCTCTTGCGAGCTGGTATTCGAGTATCCTTATTCTTATCAGTCATCACTATTTTCTTAATTGGTATTATTGGCTGGAATTATGACTTATTTCAACAAAGTGCTATCAACAAAGAATTAACCCTTCCCTATTTGGTATTAATAGCCATTTCGGTAATTCCTACCTTCCTTTTCTCAGCCTTCAAAAGCTTTTCCGACGGATTAAAACGTACGAGAATCGCCATGAATATTACCATTATCGCCTTAGTATTAAATGTTATTGGTAATCATATCTGCATTAATGGATTAGGGCCAATTCCTGCCATGGGTTTATTTGGAGCAGGTATTTCAACTTTACTTTGTCGTATATTCATGGCTGTTTGTTTAGGATTTTATATTTTCAAATCTGGGTCATTTAAAAAATATTTAGCTAAACAAGGTACAGAACATCATCATTGGGTTTTAGAAAAGACTATTCTGAAAGTGGGTATTCCATCTGGTTTTCAAGGATTTTTTGAAATCGCAACTTTTGGAATGGCTGTAGTCATGATGGGTTGGATTTCTTCAACGGCACAAGCTGCCCATATAGTGGCTATTAACATGGCATCTTTGACTTACATGATGGCCACAGGTATCGCCGCAGCAGGTGGAATTCATGTTGGCTCAGACATTGGAGAAAAAAATAGGATGGGAATTTACAAATCTGGTAATGCCGCATTACTACTTTCCATAGCTTTCATGGGAATTTGTGCCATCATCATGTTTACTGGCAAACCGTGGTTAGTACGTGGATATACCCAAGAAGCTGGAGTGATAGCTATTGCCGTCAATTTAGTTACCTGGGGAGCTATATTCCAATTATTTGATGGCATACAAGCTGTTTCCTTAGGCTTACTTCGTGGATTACAAGATGTAAATATTCCAACAGCCATAACCATATTTTCATACTGGGGGGTGGGTATTCCACTCAGTTATTATTTAGGTATTTATGGTGACTTGGGGGCTGTTGGCATATGGATAGGATTAACATGTAGCTTAATTTGCTCCGCGACATTACTCTCTTGGCGTTTTTATGCCCGTACCAAAGTCATTGATTTCGATTCTCTGAAAGTAGAAGAATAATCAAAAAACTGGTAATCTAATCTTTTGTATATTTTTTTAACGATTTCAATCGTTTGGCTAAGGACGCTTCCTTACACTTAACTGAGCTAAATCGCTAACGCTGGCAAGGTTTGGAACCTTGACAGTGTTGCTGGCCTTAGCCAAAAAATCCAATATTTACTCCCATTTTATACTGACAAATGCTATCTCCGAATAATCATTTCGCTCATATAAAACGCCTATTCGATCTTCCTCTAATTTAACAATGTCTGAGTATGCCGTAAAATCAGGAAATTTTATAGGATCATTTGTGGCATCTATTTCATGTTTGATTGGCCAAGTTAAACCTTCATCAAAACTAATTCGCAAGGTTAAATGATTTCGATTTTCGGGATCAGCAGCATTGGAAAAAGCCAATACACTTTTACCTTGGCGATATCCTAAAGATAATAAAGAACCTTCACATACCGGATCTGGCAAGGATGTTTCATAATAGGTTTTATCCCACGTTTTACCGCCATCTGAACTAATGGCTGCAATTCGGGTTTTTACATCTCCTCTTTGATTTCGCGCATTCAACAGTAATCGATTATCTGAAAGTTCAGCAGCAGTGGCCTCATTACTTCCAGGAAGTCCCAAAGACTGGCTCAATTGAAAACTTTCACCATGATTATCGGTAAAAAATCCATGTGAAACATAATCACTAAAATCTGACTTAGGCGCTCCACTAGAATGATTGGCAGCCACATATATTCGACCTCGGTATTTACCTGAACTAATTTGCATGGCATGACCAGGCGTATTTGCATAGGAGCGCCAATCCTCTACAAAATTATAAGGTTCTTGACTAGGACGATGAACAGATTTAGTCAAATTAGTAGGCTTTGACCAAGTCTTTCCATCATCTGTGGATGTGATATACCACACTTCCCTGAGACCTTTTCCTTGTCGAACTAAATTTTCGTGATTATTCCCTGTATTATAAAATAAAAAAATCCTTCCTTGAGGATATTCTGGATCCCAATAATCAACGACTGGGGCTGGATTACCGGCTTGTAAGGAATCTACATCGACGACTTTTTGTATAGCAGACCACGTCTTTCCTCCGTCTTTACTTCTTTTGGAAACAATATCAATATTCCCAAAATCGGCCGCACTTTTTTTTCTACCTTCTGCAAAAGCCAAAAGTTCGCCATGAGGCAATTTGATGATAGCTGGAATTCGAAAACTAGCATAAGAGTCTTGGCCAGATTGGAAAACCGTAACTTTCTCAGACTTTTGAGCTAAGAGTCCCGAAGAAAATAAAAAAATTGACAAGAAAATAAGTGGTGTTTTCATGGCTATAAACGATAAAATCAAATTTACTCATTTATTACTTATGAATTTGTGCAAACAATTTTCATCAAGCGATTGAAAATTAAAAAAAAATCAAGTATTTGGACTTGAATTTCGAAAGATTGATCCATGTCGCCAAGTTGAAATCTAAGCGCCAGTGGGTGTATTCGAAAAAGTTCTAAATATTTCCAGCAAATAATTTCAAATTAAATCCCTTCTCAAAAAATGAGTATCATTAAAGAATTTAAAGAATTTGCCATGAAAGGCAGTCTAATCGAAATTTCAGTTGCCTTTATCATGGGAGCTGCATTCGGTAAAGTCACCACCGCTTTCATTGATGGCGTCATAATGCCAATTGTAGGTGAGTTAACGACAGGTGTAGATTTCAAATCAATGAAATATGTCCTTAGAGAGGCTCAATACGATGCTAGTGGCAAAATTTTAAGTCCGGAAAACGCTATTCAATACGGTAATTTCGTCACCATTTTCATCGACTTTATTTTAGTCGCATTTGTGATGTTTTTACTTATTAAAATGACCAACCGCTTTAAATCTTCAGAAGCAAAGGCAAGCGAGTAAATTAAGCGTGAATAGCTCGTTTGCTAGTTGCTGCTAAACAAGCTTCTTTCATGGCTTCCGTGTAGGTAGGATGGGCATGTGACATACGTGCCACATCTTCTGCACTTGCCCTGAATTCCATTGCTACCACTGCCTCTGCAATCATATCGGCAGCACGAGCACCAATGATATGAACTCCTAAGATTTCATCTGTTTGGGCATCAGCTAATACTTTTACTAGACCATCTACATCCATGGAGGCTACGGCGCGTCCCAAAGCCTTAAATGGAAAAGAACCATCTTTGTAGGCAATACCTGCCGCCTTGAGCTCTTGCTCTGTTTTACCCACAGCGGCTACCTCTGGCCAAGTATAAACTACTCCAGGAATCAAATTATAATTAATATGGGGCTTTTGTCCAGCAATTACCTCAGCCACAAATACACCTTCTTCCTCTGCCTTATGCGCTAACATTGCTCCTCGAATCAAATCACCAATGGCATAGATGCCTGGAACGGATGTTTGTAAGGTGTGCTCATCAACGGCAATTCTTCCTCTTTCATCGACTTGCAAACCTGCCGCAGCTAAATTCAAACCTTCCGTATAAGGCTTACGACCAATACATACCAAACAATAATCTCCTTTAATTTCTACGGCTTCACCTGCCGCGTTTTTAGCCTTAACCACTACCTCTTTCCCTTTATTTTCAGCCCCAGTAACCTGGTGAGAAAAGTAAAAATCAGCTCCCAACTTGGCAATTGATTTCTGCAATTCCTTTCCCATGGTTCTATCCATGGTTGGAATCATGCCTTCAGCATATTCCACGAAACTAACCTTAGAACCTAAGCGAGCATAAACAGAACCTAACTCCGCTCCAATTACACCTGCTCCAATCACAATCAAGTGTTTTGGTATTTCTTTTAATTTCAATGCCTCAGTTGAGGTAATGATTCGCGTTTTATCCACAGGAATAAAAGGCAAAATGGTAGGTTTGGAACCAGTTGCCACAATGATATTCTTGGCACTTAGCAATTCCTCTTTTCCATCAGCTTGGCTAACCTTCACCACTTTGGCACTTTCAAATGAACCTAAACCATGAAAAACCGTTACCTTATTTTTCTTCATTAAAAATGAAATACCACCATTCATTTTTTCCACCACACCGGCTTTTCTGGCAATCATTTTTTCCAAATCAACTTTGGGTTTCCCTCCTACTATTCCATGTTCTTCAAAATGATGAATGGCATTGTAATAATGTTCTGAAGAATCCAATAAAGCTTTGGAAGGAATGCAACCTACGTTTAAGCAGGTACCACCCATGACAGCATATTTTTCAATAATGGCAGTTTTAAACCCTAATTGGGCCGCACGAATGGCTGCAACATAACCACCAGGACCTGAACCAATAACGACAACATCAAATTCTAACATAAGGCAATGGAAAAAAGGAATAGGCCTCTAAAGGCCTATTCACGTTGTTAAATATCTAATAATAAACGAGCAGGATCTTCCAACAACTGCTTGACACGTACTAAAAAGCTAACCGATTCACGACCATCAATGATGCGGTGATCATAGGATAAAGCTAAGTACATCATAGGTCTAATCACAATTTGACCATCCACCACAACAGGACGCTCCACAATATTGTGCATACCTAAAATAGCTACTTGTGGGGCATTGATAATCGGAGTGGACATCATAGATCCAAATACACCACCATTGGTGATAGTAAAGGTTCCTCCCGTCATTTCTTCTAAACTCAACTTATTATCTCTTGCTTTCACAGCTAAACGAACTACTTCGGCTTCGATTCCAGCTAAACTTAGGTTTTCAGCATTGCGAATAACAGGGACTACTAAACCTTTAGGTGCAGACACTGCGATGGAAATATCACAAAAATCATGGAATACCATTTCATCTCCATCAATCTTCGCATTGACAGAAGGAAACTCCTTAAGCGCCACACAAACGGCTTTAGTGAAAAAGGACATAAAGCCTAATCCAACACCATGCTTTTCTTTAAACTTATCTTTGTACTTCGAACGCAAATCCATTACTGGCTTCATATCCACCTCATTAAAGGTAGTCAGCATAGCCGTTTCATTTTTTACAGCTACCAATCGACGAGCCACTGTCTTACGTAATGAAGACATTTTTTCACGACGAGAAGCCCGAGCATCGCTAGATGAACTAGCAACTACAGCAGGTGCTGGTGCAGAAGCTGCTGCTGGTGCAGGTGGGGCTACCTGGGCATTTTGAGCATCGTCTTTCGTAATTCTACCACCAACTCCTGTTCCTGCTACTTGTGAAGCAGCAATTCCTTTTTCGTCCAATATTTTCGCAGCGGCCGGAGAAGGATGTCCTGCAGCATAAGAAGCTGCTGTAGAAAGAGTCGTAGCACCTGCTACGACTGTAGCGGGTGAAGTAGGAGTCGTAGCAGGTGCTACGACTGTGCCAGGTGCTACGGCTGTGCCAGATGCTCCAACTGTGATGGTAGCTAAAATACCACCGATAGGCACTACAGCCCCAGATTCTGCCACGATATTTAAAACACCAGCTGACTCAGCAGGTAATTCAAAAGTAGCCTTATCTGATTCTAATTCACATAAAACCTCATCTAACGCAACAGTATCACCTGTTTTTTTATTCCAAACAGATACGGTCACTTCAGAAATGGACTCACCCACTGGAGGTACCTTAACTTCCAATACTTTACCTTCGGTAGCAGCAGCAGGAGCAGCAGATGCTACTGGTGCTGGACTTGGAGTTTCTACCGCGGCAGGCACTGGAGCTGGAGCAGAGGCTTGAGCGCCAACTACTTCAATGGTGCAAATAACAGCGCCAATTGGTAAAACATCACCTTCTTTCGCTACTATATGCAGTACACCTTCCGCTTCTGCTGGCAATTCAAAAGTTGCCTTATCTGACTCCAATTCACAAAGAACTTCATCCAACTTCACTATATCACCCTCTTTCTTATTCCATGTAGCAACGGTAACTTCCGTAATCGATTCGCCCACAGCGGGCACTTTCATTTCTATGGCCATTGTTGTTCGGCTTTTATTTTAATTATTCAAACGCTTTATTTATCAAGGCAGCTTGCTCTTCTGCATGTACCTTTAAGAATCCTGTGGCAGGAGATGCACTCTTTTTACGTGCTACCAAACCTTTGAATTTAGTCCAACCAAATTCACGAATAATATAAGACCAATAGCCCATGTTTTCTGGTTCTTCCTGAACAAAATACACATCGGCATTTTTGTATTGAGCTATTTCCTTTTCTATTTGAGCCGTTGGTAGTGGGTGCAATTGTTCAATTCGAATAATCGCCACATCTTTACGAGCATCTTTTTCTTGTTTTTCTAGTAGGTCAAAATACACTTTTCCACTGCACAATAACACTTTTTTAACCTTTGCTTTTTCAGCAAAACTATCCCCAATGACCTCTTGGAATTTACCTTTAGTGAAGGCTTCAATTGGAGAAACCACCTTAGGATGACGGAAAATCGATTTAGGAGACATAACCACCAATGGTTTACGGAATTCCCAAGTCAATTGTCGACGTAAGGCATGGAAAATATTGGCAGGTGTTGTCAAATTAGCTACCACCATATTGTTCTCTGAAGCTAATTGCAAGAAACGTTCTGGGCGAGCATTGGAGTGCTCGGGACCTTGCCCTTCATAACCATGAGGCAATAGCATTACCAAACCATTTTGTGTTCCCCATTTTGATTCATGTGAACTTACAAATTGGTCAATCATGGTCTGTGCACCATTGGCAAAATCACCAAATTGGGCTTCCCAAATCACTAAAGCATCTGGATTAGCCAATGCATACCCAAATTCAAATCCTAAAACACCATATTCAGAAAGCAAGGAATTGAAAATTTGCATCTTCTCTTGTCCTTCTTTTATATGATCTAAATTACAATAATTACTATTCGTATTGGCATCATGCAATACCGCATGGCGATGAGAGAATGTACCACGTTGAACATCTTGACCTGATAAACGTACCGTTTTTCCTTCGGCCAAAATTGAGCCATAAGCTAATAATTCAGCTGTTGCCCAATTTAATTCTCCCTTTTCAAAATACGATTTACGGTCAGCAATAACCTTTTCAATTTGCTTCAATGCAACAAAACCAGCTGGTAAAGTGGTTATAGCCTTGGCCACCAAATCAATCGTTGATTTATTTATCGCTGTATTGGGTGAGCTAGCAAAATCTCCTTCTTTGGAGAAACGCAAAGTAGACCATTTATTATCCAACTTTAAGGGAACATAGGGAGGCTTTACTTTTTGTTTGACCATATCCAAGCGAGCCTGCAATTCCGCCTTAAATTCGGAATCCATCTGACTGGCTAATTTGGCATCAATATCACCACGCTTGATTAATGTTTGTGTATAAATCTCTCTTGGATTTGGGTGATTGGTGATGTTGGCATACAAAGTAGGTTGAGTAAAACGTGGCTCATCCGACTCGTTGTGACCGTTTCTACGGTAACATACCATATCAACAAATACATCACGACCAAACTCCTGACGGAATTCTGCTGCCATGCGTGACACAAAAACAACTGCCTCAGGGTCATCGCCATTTACGTGAAATACAGGAGCATCGATGATTTTAGCAACATCGGTACAATATATGGCCGAACGAGCATCCTCAAAATCCGTTGTGAATCCTACTTGATTATTGATGACAAAGTGAATGGTTCCTCCGGTAGAATAACCCTTCAATTTAGCCATTTGAGTTACCTCATAAACAATACCCTGACCTGCTAAAGCCGCATCTCCATGTATTAAAATGGGTAATACTTGGGAATAATCTCCCTCATAATGGGCATCGGCACTAGCCCGACAAAAACCTTCAACCAAGGGATTAACCGCTTCTAGGTGAGAAGGATTGGGTGCCAATTTCAAAGAAATCTCATTTCCATTAGGGCTTGTATGCTGACTAGAATATCCTAAGTGGTATTTTACATCACCATCTCCATGAATTTGGTCAGGAACATTTCCTTCAAATCCATCAAAAATAGCCTCATAAGATTTATGCATGATGTTGGCCAACACATTTAAGCGACCACGGTGAGCCATACCTATCATGGCTTGCTTCACCCCAGAATCAGCCGCTTTGTTGATGATAGCGTCTAAACCGGCAATCGTGCTCTCTCCTCCCTCTAAACCGAAACGCTTCTGACCTAAATATTTAGTTCCTAAGAAATTTTCAAATACAACCGCCTCATTCAGCTTTTGTAAAATTTGCTTTTTCTCTTCTATCGAAGGCATAAATGACAATGCCTCTTTTTCTATTTTATTTCTTAACCACTCTTTAACACGAACTTCACGAATGTAGGAATACTCAAAACCTATGGAACCTGCGTATATTTTATCTAAAACTTCGCAAATCTTGCGTAAAGTAGCTGGACCTATACCCAAGAAACTACCTGCCTGAAATACGGTATCTAAATCTGCTTCGGAAAGTGAATAATCCTTAATTTCTAAGCGAGGCTGACGATCTTTGCGGGCACGAACCGGATTGGTTTTAGAAAGCAAATGTCCTCTAGAACGAAAAGCCTTTATCAAGCTGATAACTGACATTTCTTTTTGAACATGCGAACTATCCAAGGCAGCACCTGAAGACGAAGCGCCTTCTCCTTGCCAAGTTTGAGCAAACTCAAAACCCTTGAAAAAATCTCTCCAAGAACTGTCTACTGAATTGGGGTCAACTCTATACGCATCAAACAAGTCAGAAATAACCTGTGTATCAGCATTGGCAACGTAGGAAAATGAATCCATAATGTAAAATCTGGCCTATATCCAGAAAAGTTTCAAACGTTATTGATTGGATAAATTTATTTAATCTTGTCTAAAAAAATCTTCGCAATTTACGAAGGGGATTATAATTATCCCCAAAAAAATTGGGGTTTTTTCCCGTTTAGAGCACAAATTTCCAAGGATTTATGCCGCAACTTGCAAGGCCAAAAAAAATCTTTAAATTTTATTATTATATCTATGGATAATCAAATTATTTACCCGAATACCTAGGGTCTAAAATTGGCTATCTTCCCATTCCCTAAATCTATCTCATACCTCATAAAAATTTGATGATAAGCAGAGACTGCCGTTTGCGTCGTACTAGTTCCTGTATTGTTCGTACCTGGCGCATAATACACCGAATTCCTTCCTAAAAAATCATAGGCATAACCCACTCGGAAATTTCTTCCCAATGGAACTTCCACACTGCCCAACAATGCCTCATTGGAAAACTCAGATCCCGTATTTTGCCACCAAATACCCAAACCCACTTTTTCTTGCCACCAAAAAACGGCATGTAAATCTACCCTAGTCTCCTCGTATTGTTGACGAGCAAGTGCACCCAGTTTCAGCAAATTCCCTTTTCCTGCATCCATTTGATAAGCAATTTTGGCATAAATTGGATTGGGATTTGACCATCCTAAATCTCGTAAACTTTGAGTTGGACGACTAAGTCCTAACTCCAATCGGTCATACTGATAAGAAATACCAAAACCGATGCTTCCTCCAAACTCAGATGTCCCATTTCTTCCCAAAATAGGATATTGATTCAAACCTAAATTAAGACCTAGTTGTAATCCCTGACCTTTTCCAATGACAAATCGCTTGGCTACCAATCCAGCAAGACCTAAATTGGCTGCTACTCCGCCTCCCAAAGGTCCGTAGGATTGATCCGTATTGTAGGCCAAAAAACCTATCCCCCATTTTTCTTGACGGATGGGCATATCAAAACTGAAATATTGCTGCGATGAAGTTGCTCCTCCGGTTTGTTGGAATAAAGGTTTTCTACGAAATATACCCGTCACAGAAGCCACACCTTTTCCACCTGCATCAGCAGGATTAATGGACAAGGGAATAAATGGGTATACCATGCGTAATGATTCTTGCTGAGCCTTCAAACAGACCCAACTTAAACAAAAAACTCCCAGCAGAATGAGGCGCATATGCTTGATTTATAAACTAAAAAATGAAAATAGAACCAGAGAAATAAACAAAATGAAAACAAATACGAATTGTAAACTAAAAGTTGCTGCAAACAATCCAATCGACTTAACGCCTTTCAATTGATAAAAGTTTGTAAAACTTCGATAATAAAAATATATCCAAGCGATCACCAAGAAACTTTTTACCACATTAAGGAAGTCCCATGATAAGGCTAATTGAATTAGGTCAAATACATTTCTTAAAAACAGAACAATGAACCAACTCGTAGCCATATGTAACACAAATATACCATGGTGCATGAAGTAAAAATGTTTCCTTCGAATAAAGATGCACTGCAAAATCAAGGCTAGGATGGGTATGGTTACAAATAAAACTTGGGACATTTTGTGCGTAACGCCATCATACAAAGCACGGTAAAACTGCTTACTGTCTGGATACTTTTTTTGTAACTCAAAATAATGAACAAGTATATTTTGAAAAAGTGGAGAATCTCGCGCTGATTCTGGCTTATCTAATTGGCTTTTTTTATAACGCTGAAGCTCATTTGAATTCAAATAAGTATCACGTTTATCTACCTTTACTTGAAAGGAGGCCACCTCTATGGCCTTGGTATCTTTACTCCAAGTAAATTGTAAGGGCTCAAAGACATAAAATAAAGTCAAAAAGAAAAAGGCTGAAGTAAACAGGTAAAAGCGGATGGGATGCAAATAACTACTTCGTTTACCTAATAAATAAGCCTGGGTTAAACTTCCAGGTTGTAAAAATAAGGTTTTACAAGTCTTAAATAAGGCCCCATCAAAATGGGTGATATCTTCCACAAAATGAATCATTAAAGACAAAAATGATTCATAGGGTTCCCTATTTTCTTGTCCACAATGAGAACAGTAACGAGCTGTTACTTCTTTCCCACAATTGAGACAATTGCTTTCACTTCGTATGATGCTTTTCGACATAATTACTGACAATATGACACCTCCATCAAATTTGGATTCGTTTTTGTTAATCCTCCAACAAATTAAAGATTTTTAATCACTCCTCATGAACAATATGAAAGAAACAGGTAATATCTCCATTCACACCGAGAACATTTTTCCGATCATTAAAAAATTCCTCTATTCGGATCACGAAATTTTTCTTCGTGAATTAGTCTCTAATGCGGTAGATGCCAGTCAAAAAATCAAGAGATTAAGCTCCATTGGAGAATTCAATGGCGAATTAGGTGAATTGAAAGTCAAAGTAAGTTTTGACAAAGAGGCGAAAACTATCACCATTTCCGACAATGGAATTGGTATGACAGCCGAAGAAATAAAAAAATACATCAACCAAATTGCCTTTTCTGGCGCCACCGAGTTTGTAGAAAAATACAAGGATAAAGGTGACGACAAAGGAATCATTGGCCATTTTGGTCTAGGATTTTACTCTGCCTTCATGGTAGCATCCGAAGTGGAAATTATTTCAAAATCACATCAAGAGGGCGCTGAAGCTGCTCAGTGGATTTGTGATGGATCTACTGAATATAGCATCAATTCCGCTGAAAAAGCCGAAAGGGGAACCGACATCATCTTGCACATTGCCGAAGATTCTGAGGAATTTTTAGATGAGTTCCGTTTGAAATCCATCCTAGAAAAATATGGTAAATTTTTACCTATACCGATAGAATTCCAAGATAAAATCATCAATAATCCTTCTCCACTTTGGACTAAATCTCCGTCTGAATTAAGCGATGAAGATTACTTGAAATTTTACGAAGAATTATATCCATTTCAAGAGAAACCATTATTTTGGATTCATCTCAATGTAGATTATCCATTCAATTTGACTGGAATTCTATATTTCCCAAAAGTGAAAAATGAGTTCCAATTGCAGCGTGAAAAAATTCAGTTGTACAGTCGCCAAGTATTCATAACAGATGAGGTAAAAGACATTGTACCAGAGTTTTTAATGCTCTTGCATGGGGTAATCGACTCCCCAGATATCCCTTTAAATGTTTCGAGAAGTTTCTTGCAGGCGGATTCTAATGTAAAGAAAATCAATAGCTATATCACAAAAAAGGTAGCTGATAAATTACAAGAGCTATTCAAATCTGACAGACCTGGCTTTGAAGAAAAATTTGCTAATATTGGCTTATTCATCAAATATGGAATGATTTCGGATGAAAAGTTTTTTGAAAAAGCAAAAGATTTCTGCTTGGTCGAAAACACGGCTAATAAGCTTTTCACCTTGGATGAATATGCCGAGGAAGTTCAAGCTTTACAAACAGATAAAGATGGTCAGAAAGTGTATTTATACACCACAGACGTACAGCAACAAGATGCCTTTATTCAATCCGCCATTCAAAAAGGGTATTCCGTATTAAAAATGGACTCCATGATTGATGCCCATTTCATTAATCAAATGGAATCAAAAATTGAAAAAACGCAGTGGAAACGCGTGGATGCAGATTCCATTGATAAATTAATCGACACAGGTATCCAATTGGAGGCGGTGTTGACAGATGATCAAAAAAATACGGTAAAGGCAATTTTTGAAGAAACGCTGAACGACAAACAAAAACAGGTGAGTGTTGAGGCTATGTCGCCGGATGAATTACCTGCCATTGTAACACAAAATGAATTCATGCGTCGAATGAGCGATATGTCTAAAACAGGTGGTGGCGGTATGGGTATGTTTGGTAATATGCCAATGACCTATCAAATTACCATCAATGCCAACCACCCATTGATCAATAAATTGATTGAATTACCATCAGAGGATGAAAAGAAAAATTTAGCGAAGCAAATTGCTGATTTGGCTTTATTATCTCAAAATCTATTAACTGGAGCGGATCTAACCGCATTTATTAAGAGGACGGTTAGTGGATTTTAATGGGTTAAAAAACAACGTCGTCAAGGTTCCAAACCTTGACGACGTTGTTTCAAACGAACGAATTTTTCGTTAAAATTATTGCTTATTGCTTTCTAACTATCAACTTCTTGGTAACAATAGAGCGACCATCGATCATTAGTTGATACATATACATCCCACTGTTGAATTCCCGCAAAGAAATACGCGCATTGCGTTGATCTTTATCTAATACCAACTCCTTGATTTCTTGACCTAAAATATTATAGATCACAATCTTTACCTCTTGGTTGGATGTATTCATTTGAAAATCAATATCGGCATACTCACTTGCTGGATTGGGATATAAATTGGAAACCACTAGCCGGTCCGATTGAAACAAAAAATTATCGTTAGTTCCAGCCTCTTCTGTCAGCTTACGTTCCAAATTCATTGGTTCCGCTGTTTTCTGAGAGCTAGGCTGAGCATAACTACTCTTTAAAAACTGGCTGATATAAGTATTCTCGTGAATGTTTAAACTCGTTTGCAATTGGGGATTAATATTAAAGCTTCTTTTAGCTAACAAAATCGGCAAACGAACAGGACTAGGTTTTGATTTCATCTCCAAACGAGATCTAGATTTACCTTCTCCCTGTGCGTTCACATTCCATGAACTCTCGATTAAGAGTAGCATCATGATGCAAGACAACATAAAGGATAAGTATCGATTCATTTCAAGATTAATAGAAAACAAAAATAAGACAGATATTGTCTTAGAAAAATTGAAATAGGCCAAATGGTACATTATGAATGACCAAAGGCTCTATTTTAAGGATTTTTAACAATTGGTATGGATAATTCCGTTGCATTCACGGCATCCATCAGTTTTTTCAAGCTTACTTTTTCGTTGATTCGCCAACGATATCCATCCAAAACTTCCAAATCTTCATTCCATTCTTTTGGTGGAACAAATTTTGCCTCGGGCTTCGTAATAAAAGTTATGCGTTTGACTTTATTATCATCGAAAAATAGATTCATTCTACTGCATTCGACACGATTTAGACCAGTCGTTACTTTTTTGTCGTCCATCACATAATAAATACTCTCACCATTTCCTTCCACATTCACCCTCCTCAGTTTGGAATCTTCCTTAAAAAACACCCAAACCTTTCGACCTTTTATTTGATTAAAATGAGATGCCGAATCTGCCGAAATCACAAAAGAATGCCCCCTGAGACGCATTTCTCTCAATTTCTGATTCACCATAAATAAAGAAATTGAATCAGCTGTTGACTGTGAATCATTGGTCCAAATGATGGGCTTTTGATAAAAATGAATGACTGAATCTCGCATGTCATATCCCAAGGAGTCACATCGGGCTGATAAATCAGATTTATAGATTTGAACGTGCTTATAAGCATATAACTTGCGAACAGAATCTTGTTTATTATCAAAGGAAACGAGGGTGTCAGCAGTTAAATATAAGGTATCCTTTTCCATAATATTTCGCATGAGGGCATGGCCATATACACGAGTAATTCCTGTTTTACCATTGTAGCGACCATTTTTTCCCGTCAATACGACTTTATCTTTTTGGCTTAAAAATTCCACATTACCTATGGCTACTCCAATTTTAGTGGGACTATCATAAAACAAGGTATCTGCAGTTAAGGTATAATCTTCCATCTTGGCGGTAGAACGCCCAGTAAAATTGGAGACTTTCGTCTGGGTATTATAAAACCCGGATTTGGTATAAACCGTATCCTTTTTATTGATTATTTCTGTCGGACAGATGAAAAAAGCTTCTTTAGTCGCAGTATTATATCGTAAGGAATCGGCTTTCAGGGCCCCTCCTTCCTTGTCCACCACTCGTACTTTTTCTTTAAATAAAAAGTTCTTGGTAACAGTATTATAAAAACCTTCCTTGCTTGTAAGTGTAGTTTTCTTATCCAAAATCTTAGCCCCTGTATGGTAAACCGCCATTTTGGTATTCATGTCGTAATCCAACTTATTGGTATTCAACACAATGGTATGATCATCCAATTTAACACGGCCCAACATATAGGCTTGTCGGAGATCGCCGTTATAAAGTGCAGAATCTCCAGTAATGGTAACAGTATCAGCTTGTATAATTTTCACACGACCATAGGCTTCCACGTTATTGGTACTACTATTCAAAATCGCTTGATCACAAGATAAGGTAGTTGTTCCTTGACGAAGCACGACTTTCCCAATCAATTTCTTGATCATGTTAGATTCCACCTGAATACCATTTAAACTATCCGCAGAAATTACTTGTACCTGACTTTGACACCAGGCCAAGGCAGGTAATAACAAGAGAAACAGTAGGAAAATGAGCGATTTATAACGCATGTTGAAAGCGAATCGTTAATTTCGTGGCTTTATCACGCAATTTACCATTTTTATGCTGGAAGATTTCATCCAATTTGTTCGAAAAGAGAATTTATTCCAGGCCGATCAAAAAATTTTATTGGCTGTGAGCGGCGGAATAGACTCCGTAATCATGGCTAAACTGTTTTCATTGGCCAAATTTAATTTTGGAATAGCGCATGTTAATTTTAGTTTGAGGGGTGAAGAATCTTTAGCAGATGAAGTATTTGTTAAAAAAATGGCCAAGACCTTGAAGGTTCCTTATCATACGATTTGCTTTGATACCTTGGCCTTTGCTGAAAAAGAAAAATTATCCACTCAGGTAGCTGCTCGGATCTTGCGTTATGATTGGTTTGAAGAAATCCGTCAAAAAGAAGCATATGACTATATTGCTACAGCTCATCATCAGATGGACAGTGCAGAAACGGTATTGATGAATTTGAGTCGGGGTGCAGGTTTAGCCGGTTTTCATGGAATTCCAATTAAAAATGGCTACATCATACGGCCTATGGCTTTTGCTAGCCAGGAGCAGATTTTTGATTTCGTAGTTAGTCAGAAATTAGCCTGGAGGGAAGATTCTTCGAATGCCTCGAACAAATACCAAAGGAATTTCATTCGACATGAAATTATTCCCAAGTTGATCGAATTAAATGCACATTTTGAACAAAGTGTAGCACAAAGCAGTGCTAATATTGCCAGTATAGAACGATGGATGCAAGCGGAATTATCCCTTTGGAAACAAGAGCGTTGTAGAACGGATCAAACGGGAAATGTATTTGTACAATTATCTGAAAACGGTTTCATGGAAAAAGAAACGGTTATGCGCGAGCAGTTTCTATTATCCTATCACTTTCCTTCAGATTCCATTCATCATATTTTAGCAGCAGATGAAAAACAAATTGGTAAACTATTTGAATCCCCAAGTCATATCTTAAATATTGACCGTCAACAATGGGTGATAAGTCCTAAGGATCAATCGGAATTCAAGCCAATTTTGGTTCAAGAGGAGGATGAAACTGTGGATTTAGGAAAACATTATCTACACATTGATTTTGGAGAAAATGAGAAAGGATTTATTCCTCCAACGGGAGCACATGTAGCTTGCTTGGATGCTGAAACACTGACATTCCCTTTAGAAATCAGAAAATACCAAGAGGGCGACTGGTTTTGTCCGTTGGGGATGAATCAAAAGAAATTGATTTCGGATTTTTTAACAGATAAAAAAGTACCATTAAACCTGAAGAAAAATGTGCAATTGGTATTGAGTAAAGGTTCAGTGGTTTGGGTAATAGGTCACAGGATTGATAACCGAAATAAAGTAACGGAGAAAACAGAGGGTCTATGTATTTTAACTTTGGAGAACAAGGTTTAGGAATATTAATTAGTGAGAATTTAGATCTGAATAGCCTTGTATTCTATATTCATGGATGTCAAATTACCGAATATTTATCATTCTGTAAATTTCAGGGAATACTATCCATTTTGGAAATGAAAAGTTCAATAAATAGATAATTATCAGCAATTGAATAAAATTGATTGAAATTGACCGCTAGGTCAATTAGATTTGACAAATCTTGAAGATTTGTCAAATCTCTGAGAAGAGAATTAAAAAGAATTAAAAAGAAATAATAAAAAAGAATAAAAGAGAAGAATAGGATTGAATTAGATTGAATTGAATCCAATCCATTTGAAAAGAAAAAAAAGAATCAACAAAAAACTATTTCCTACCGAATCAATTTTCTATAAGTCTCAGTTCGGATGGGATCCAATAAACTCAAATAGGCAAAGGCTTGTTGGCGCTCGCTAGGTTCTGCCTCATCCATGATGGAAAAAATCTCATCAGCTTTTGCATCAAAGAAAATACGGATACTTGCCGCACCTGGTCGGATTTGATTGATTTGACGAATCTGATTTAATAGTTCCAATATTCCTTTTCTGGTCTCATCAGGTTGGTCTTTATAAGTATCCAATAATAGTCTGTGATAGGTATAATTTACTTCGCGAACACCTTGTAACTGTTGGTTCATCAGACTTTCGGAAATGGCTACCCGGCTTCGAACATCACTCACTACACCCCATCCAGTACCCGAAGTTTGGGCTAAATTAGTCAAATTGAATAATTTC
Source organism: Aquirufa sp. Wall-65K1 (assembly GCF_054558475.1). NCBI lineage: Bacteria > Pseudomonadati > Bacteroidota > Cytophagia > Cytophagales > Flectobacillaceae > Aquirufa > Aquirufa sp. Wall-65K1. The sequence continues at coordinate 734,174 of NZ_JBPXKD010000001.1, forward strand.
TGAGCAAATATATCACCTCCCATTTTTCCAAATGAATCATACTGAAAGGCACATGCTAAATAGGCATAATAGGCCAGCATAGCACTTAAATTATCGATGTACGAATTGTCATTATAAGTTAAGGGCATGCCTAATAAATACTTGAAATTGAAACTCTTATCGATGATATTCAATACAATGGTTTCATAAGACGTCCCAAAGACCGGTCGTAATACTTGCACACGAGCATTTGCCTCAAAGTCGCCCTGTGAAGTTGCTTTTGTTAATAATAAATTGATATTGACTTTGATTTTTTCTTCCGGAGCAAAATTATCATTGGACCAGCGTCTTCCATTAAGAAAGTCTTGCATGGTTCTTTGTAACTCTGGATAAATTTGATTGCTTCCGCGCTGTTGGTCGAGCTGCAATTGCTCGGTATTGATGGTCACCGTTGCCTGTAACTCCTGGGCACATAGTCCCCAGGAAGTTAGCAACATGATAAAGCTCAGAATAAAGGGAGTAGATTTCATGGTTAGAAATCAAACGAAATAAAACTATTTTTCGTCTGTACCTTCTTCACGTACACGATAGTCTACCTTATCGGCCATAAAATCGTCGATAGCTAAAGCAGACGGCTTTGGCATACGCTCATAATATTTTGAAATTTCGATTTGCTCACGGTTCTCGAAAATTTCCTCTAAATTATCAACTGAAGAAGCAAACTCAGATAACTTACCTGATAATTCCTCTTTCATCTTACTAGAGATTTGACGAGCTCTCTGCGAAATAATGGAAATCGATTCGTACACGTTTCCCGTCTTTTCGGCAATTTTATCTACATCACGCGTAATGATGGATGGATTTGTTTGGATCTTAGACATCTCTATAAATTTAAGATTGCAAATTTAGACTAATTTTTTGGTAAAAACTACTGAGGACTGGTGGCCAATTTGGATGTTTTTGCCTTCTCCTTTTCGACAGCAGCTTTGTACTCGTCTTCCAATTTGGTAATACGAGCCACCTCTTCGATACTTTTGGTATACATCTTCTCAGCCAATTTCAGATAATTACTGTTGGGGTATTTATCCACCAGCTCCAAATAAAACTTAGAAGCATCAGCATAACGTTCTTTTTGTTTTATTTCAATGGTACTATTGGCCAACTCAAATTGAGATAATACCTTTAAATAAGCCATTTCCTCATTATAATCCGAATCAGGAAAATCACGTTGGAAATTGGTTATCTCAATCACAGATGATTTTAATGTCGCAATGTTAAAAGGTGAGGTTTTATAATACAAACGCGCCTTTTCATAGGCCTTACGCTCTAATTTCTTCCTTAATTCCTTAATGATATTGCTACACTCTTCCTTAAACTTGGTGTCAGGATAATTATTTAAATAACTCTGAATTTCATTGATGGCCGACAAAGTTCCCGTTTGGTCCAAATTATAATTTGGGGAATCTTTGTATAAAGAAAAAGCAGACATGTATATAGCCTCCTCTGCATATTCACTACGAGAAAAGACTTCTGCAAATTTCTTAAAATGCGAATTGGCAAGCGTATAATTTCCCGTATTAAAATCACAATAAGCTTGATAAAAAGTGGCTAATTCTTGCGTAGAATCACCTTTTAATAAAGGTAAAATCTCATCAAAAAGAATACCAGCCTTGGCAAAATCCTTCTTTTTGTAATAATCAACCGCAGCTTTGTATTTAATAGGCACACTAGCACTCTTACGGAATTTTTCAAATTTTCCACAAGAACTTAAGCCTATTAGGGCTACGAAAAGAATCAATCCTAAATTTTTCAACTTCATAAGAGCGCAAAGATAATCATAATTGTGCGTACCTCCGAATTAAACTGCTTTACTAAATTGCAAATGGTATAATTGAGCGTATAAACCGTCCTTTTTAATCAAATTTTCATGATTTCCTCTTTCTTTAATCTCCCCTTTTTCCATCACCAAAATCTGATGAGCATGTCGGATTGTCGATAAACGGTGGGCAATCACCACGGCCGTGCGACCTTTCATTAAAGTTGCAATAGCCTCTTGAATCATCAATTCAGTTTCTGAGTCCACCGACGATGTAGCCTCATCCAAAATGATGATTTTAGGATCATGTACCAAAGCCCGAACAAAAGAAATCAATTGCCTTTGACCCACACTAAGCGTGGCCCCTCGTTCCATCACTTGATATTGATAGCCTCCCGGCAAAGACATAATGAATTCATGTACACCTACCGCTTTAGCTGCCTCCTCCATCTTTTCTTGTGAAATGGATTCATCGCCCAAATTAATATTATAGGTAATGGTCGAACTAAACAAGAAAACATCCTGCAAAACCACAGCAATATTTTTCCGTAAACTTCCTATTTCATAGTCGGTCAATGCCGTACCGTCAATCATTATTGTACCTGATTGACAATCATACATTCTACTCAGCAAACCAATGATGGAAGATTTACCTGCTCCCGTAGCACCCACGATGGCGAGCGTCTTTCCTGCCTCCACTTCAAAACTAACATTTCTAACTACCCACTCGGGTTCATTGTAGGCAAAAGTCACGTCTTTAAACTCAACTTTACCCTCCAATTTATCCGCCAAATGGGTACCATTATTTTGAATATAATCCTTGGAATCCAATAAGGTTAAAATCCTTTCGGTAGAAACAATCCCCATTTGCAAGGTATTGAATCGGTCGGCCAACATCCGAATAGGTCTAAAAAACAGGTTGATAAACATAATAAAGGCAGTCAAAGTACCTACACTTTGTTGTTCCTTCAATATATATGTAGATGCCATCCACACCACCAATCCTGTCCCCACAGCTGCAATCACATCCGCTACGGGAAAATACACGGAATAGGCCCAAATACTTTTAATATTGGCATCTCTATGCTCTTTATTGATTTCCTGAAACTTCAACATTTCCCTTTTTTCAGCATGAAATAACTGAACTATCATCATTCCTGAAATATGCTCCTGAACAAAGGAATTGAGATTAGCTACCGCCAAACGTACCTCGTTGAAGGATTTTTTGATATGTTCTTTAAAAATATAGGTGGACAAAACCATGAAAGGAACAGTAGCCAAAATAATTAAGGTCAAGCGCCAATCCGTATAAAACATGACGGCTACAATCAAAAACAATTGCAATAAATCACCAGCAATAGAAGCCAAACCTTCTGAAAACACGTCGTTCAATGTTTCAATATCAGAAACAGTTCTCGTTACCAATCTTCCAATGGGTGTAGAATCAAAAAAAGCTAAACGTAGATTAATGATTTTTTGATACAGAGTCACACGAATGTCGCGTATTACGGTTTGACCTAAATAACCGGCTAAATAACTGGTAGAAAACTGCAAACCGGTTTGCAGGAACAAAACGGCCAACATGATAAAAAACATGCGTAAAAGATCTTGAATGTGGGCAATATCCACATAATGATCTAAGGTATAACGTATAAGCAAAGGAATAGCGGGTGATACACCAGCCATGCATAGAATTAGAAATACCAATAACCAAAATCGGAATTTGTATGGAACAATAAATCCATAAATTCTGCGAATGATTTGCAGGTCGACGATCTTACCGCTGGATGTTTCTTTCAAAGCTTATACAGGATTGTTGGTTTCCGTGGGTATGGCAGAACAAGTTCCACAACCTTTGGCACAACCCACTTCTTTGGAAAAAAACATCCGATAGACTAATCTCCCTAAATAAAATAGCGCTCCAACAAATACGAGACTGATGATGATCTTTTCCATTTGTCTATTAGTTTTCCCAATGCATTTGCAAAGTTCCTAAAAATTCTTCAAAAATAGCCCCTGCACCTATGATTTGACCCGTAAAAATAACATCCTCAGCACCAGAAAAATTAGTTACCTTCCCTCCTGCTTCTTCTATGATAATTTTACCGGCAGCAACATCCCATGGTTTCAAATTAGCTTCAAAAAAGCCTTCAAAGCGACCACAAGCGGTATAGGCCAGATCGATTGCCGCTGCACCCATTCTACGTAAACCATGACTTTTCTGCATGAGTTCCTTTAATAAGGCCAAATACTTGTCTTGATAAGAGAAATCATGATAAGGGAATCCGGTAGCTAATAAGCTTTTCTCTAAACTAGCTTGAAAGGAAACATGTATCGGCAAACCATTTAAATGTGCCCCATGCCCCTTAATAGCATAAAATAATTCATCCCGATTAGGCTCATAAATCATGCCTAAAATGGGCTGTTTTTGATAGATTAAACCAACAGAAACAGCGTAAATGGGCAATTGATGCAAAAAATTAGTAGTGCCATCCAAAGGATCAATCACCCAATAATAGCCATCTCCAACATCCGAAAAATCAGAAGCTGACTCCTCAGCAATAAATCCAGCCTCGGGAAAAATGGCAGCAAGACCTTCTTTCAAACGCGCTTCGGCAGTTTGATCCACAAATGAAACGAGGTCATTTTTGCCTTTATATTGAATTTGCTCAATCGCAATCTGGTTCACCATGGATTGGATCCATTGGCCTGTTTCCCGAACCAGAGGTAGGGACTGTTCTAATATTTTCTCTAAATCAGCCATTATTTTTTAGCTGGTGTTTTTGCCGCTACTTTGGTAGGTAAAGGCCCTAAAACCCAATCCGCCAATAATTGTTGAGTTTCTTTCAAATAAACATCTTTAGCATGTTTATCAGCAGTGGATGCTTTCTTATCTTTTTCTGTTTCTGGAGAATCTGCCGCTGAGCCCGCAATATTTTCCATGACAGCTTGTGACTCATCTGGCTTTTTCTTTTGCTCATCTAGCTCCTTTTTACGCTTATCTATTTGTAAGGAAATAGAATTCTGCTCTTTGATTTTTTTCCAACGCTCAAAATCATCTTTCAGCTTAATTAAATCTGGTTTGGATTTCAAACGAGCTTGGAAACTAGCCTGCATCTTATTGATTAAGCCTGGGTTGATGTTGGAAGTAATTTGATAATTGGTTGGTGAAATCATATCCCAAGGCAATGCACTTGGCTGTGAACTTTCTCCAAACTCCTCTGCGGAAAATGCAGAAGGCAATGCAAAATCCGGACTCACCCCTTTATGCTGAGTGGAGCTACCATTGATGCGATAGAATTTCTCTAGGGTAATTTTCAATTGCCCTACAGGTTCTTTCTCGTTGTTCATGTAATTATCTAAATCAACCACCGACTGCACAGTTCCTTTACCATAGGATTGCTCACCTACGATAATTCCTCGCTTATAATCTTGAATAGCCGCAGCAAAAATTTCTGATGCAGAAGCAGAGAAACGATTAATCAATACCGCCATAGGTCCATCATAAAACTGTTCTGGGTCTTTATCTACTTCTTGGCTAATACGGCCATCCGACTGTTTTCTTTGAACCACTGGACCTTTTGGTATGAATAAACCGGTTAAATCAACAGCTTCAATTAAAGATCCTCCCCCATTATTACGAAGGTCGATGATTAGGCCATCTACTCCTTCTGCTTTGAACTCAGTCAAGAATTTCTTTACATCAGCTGAAGTGGATTTGAAATCGGATTCTCTTTTACGAGCGCCTTCAAAATCACGGTAGAACATAGGGATCGTAATCAGTCCCAACTTCATTTTTTTGTCTCCTTGGTTAAAGGTCAAAATCTCTTTTTTAGCCGTTTGTTCTTCCAATTTAATCTTCTCCCTAACCAAACGAACTTCAGAAGTTGGGGCACCTGTTCCACTACCAGCAGGCAATAATTTCAATCGAACTACGGTATTTTTAGGCCCACGAATTAATTTCACGGCATCATCGGTGAACCATCCAATCACATCAACGAAACTCCCATCATCCCCTTGTGCAACTCCTACGATGCGGTCCTTGGGATTGATTTGTTTACTACGAAATGCAGGTCCACCTGGAATCAAGTCTTGAATCGTTACGTAATCCCCTTCTAAACGAAGTGTAGCACCGATACCTTCAAAACTCTGAGCCATATCCGTATTGAATGCCTGAGCTGTACGCGGAATCATGTAAGAGGTATGCGGATCAATACTTTCGGTGTAAGCATTCATGAAAACTTGAAATACATCTTCAGAGCGCGTACGAGCCATGTATTTTTCAGAACGCTTGTAACGCTCTTTCAACTCGCGCAGGGCCGTAGTATCCGCTTTTCCAGAGATTTTCCAATCCAACAATTGTCTTTTTATGTCTTTACGCCAGTAATCATTTAACTCTTCCTTGGAAGCAGCGAATTTGGCTTTCTCTCTACCTGGCTGGTAATTCTCATCGATGGTAAAGTCAGGTGATTTTTGTAGAATCTGATCAATGTAGGCATAACGCTCCTTCATTCGTTGCTGGTAGCGGTTATAAATAGCAAAGGCAGATGTCAAATCACCCTCATTCAATTGATCGTCGATCGTTAAACGGTATTTCTCCAATTCATCGATATCAGAAGCAAGAAAGAACACTTTGTTGGGATCAAGTTCTTTCAGGTAGGCATCGTAAATTTTGGATGATAAGGAATCGTTTACCGGAATTTTACGGTAATGGTAATTACTTAAGATACCAAAGACCAATCGCTCTACTTTACGTTGGGTGTCTGTGGGTTGCAAATCTCCATCTTGATAAACCACCGTATTGTTCGATGGAAAGGATGTTTGATTTTTGCCGTGTAAAAACAATACCACCAAAAGTGATAGAGGGATTAGAATAGGCAGTATCTTTTTCATATACCGTGCTGTGTTTTATTATTTTTCAATAGCAATAAGTTCTACTTCAAAAATTAAAGCAGAGTAAGGTTTGATGGCTGCTCCACCACCGCGGATACCATAGGCCAATTCTTGAGGAATGTACAATTTCCATTTAGAACCTACCGGCATCATTTGCAAAGCCTCTACCCAACCAGGAATAACACCTGTTACTGGAAAAGAGATAGGCTCTCCACGATCTACTGAGGAATCAAACACGGTACCATCAATCAGAGTTCCATGATAATGTGTTTTAACTTTATCAGAGGATGTTGGCTTAGGACCATCTCCCGCTTTTATGATTTCATATTGTAAACCGCTAGGAGTAACCTTGACGCCTGGTTTCTTTTTATTTTCTGCTAAAAACTTTTCTCCGGCTTCTTTATTAGGCAAAAATTGTTTGGCTCCTTCTGCCATTTGTTTCTCCTGGTTACGCATCATAAAGTTATTAACTACTTTTTGGCATTCTTGTTCGCTGAGACTTAAAGTACTACCTTGTGTAGCTGCGGCAAAACCTTTGGCAACGGTCTCAGGATTTAAAACCACATTTTGTGATTTAAAATTTTGAGCAACCAACACACCAACAGCATAAGAAACAGAATCAAGCGTGCTTGCAAAATGAGCGCTTGCATGTGGAGCGGCTTTGGCCTTAGGAGCTGAGGCAGCAGGTTTAGTAGCTACTTTAGCTTTGGCAGCAGGTTTTGTCTGAGCAAAAGTGGAAAAAGTAAGAACAGTAAGAGTAAGAATAGTAGTTAATCGAACCAAAGGAAATTTCATAGAATTTATTAATATAGTCAAACAAAGCCTCTAAGATACAGAAAAATGGCTCTTTCTCAATTATTTTAACGCCATTTAACGGAGTCTATATTGACCTAACGGTAAGTATCTAAAAAAAGTCTTATGAATTCATACATTTTTTGCAGAAGTTATGGGAATATTGAAATTTCATAACTAATTTTGCACCCGAAAATTTAGTTCAAAATAAGTATTTAACATCCCAGAAAACTCCATTTTAACATGGCATCAGTAAGACCAGACGAAGTTTCAGCCATCCTTAGGGAGCAATTATCTCAGGCTAAGACCCAAGCAGAATTAGAAGAAGTAGGTACCGTACTCCAAGTGGGTGATGGTGTAGCTCGTATTTACGGGCTATCCAATGTACAAGCAGGTGAGTTGATCGTATTTGAAAACGGATTGAAAGCCTTGGCATTGAACCTAGAAGAAGACAACGTGGGAGCCGTATTATTGGGCGAATCCACTTTGGTAAAAGAGGGTGATACCGTAAAGAGAACCAAATTAATTGCTTCAGTTAAAGTAGGTGATGGCATTTTAGGTCGTGTAGTGAACACTTTAGGTGAGCCTATCGATGGAAATGGTCCAATCACAGGAGATTTATACGAAATGCCTTTGGAGCGTAAAGCGCCAGGTGTAATTTTCCGTCAGCCAGTAACAGAACCTCTTCAAACAGGTATTAAAGCGATTGATGCCATGATTCCTGTAGGACGTGGTCAGCGTGAGTTAGTTATTGGTGACCGTCAAACAGGAAAGACAGCTGTTTGTATCGATACCATTATCAATCAAAAAGAATTTTACGATAAGGGAGAGCCTGTTTTCTGTATCTATGTAGCCATTGGTCAAAAAGCATCTACCATCAAACAAGTTGAGCAAACCTTGCGTAAGGCAGGTGCTATGGATTACACGGTAATCGTTTCGGCGAGTGCGGCTGATCCAGCTCCAATGCAATTCTACGCACCGTTTACAGGTGCTGCTATTGGTGAATTCTTCCGTGATACAGGTCGTGCTGCTTTGGTTGTTTATGATGACCTTTCTAAGCAAGCCGTAGCTTACCGTGAAGTTTCCTTGTTACTTCGTCGCCCACCAGGACGTGAAGCTTATCCAGGAGACGTATTCTACCTTCACTCTCGTTTATTAGAGCGTGCTGCTAAGGTCAATGCTTCTGATGCTATTGCTCAGTCGATGAACGACCTACCAGATTCTATTAAGCACTTGGTAAAAGGTGGTGGTAGCTTAACAGCCCTTCCAATCATTGAAACTCAAGCGGGTGACGTATCTGCTTATATCCCTACCAACGTAATCTCAATTACGGACGGTCAGATCTTCTTAGAGTCTAACTTATTCAACGCAGGTATTCGTCCAGCGATCAACGTAGGTATCTCAGTATCACGTGTAGGAGGTAATGCGCAGATTAAGTCGATGAAGAAGGTTGCGGGTACCTTAAAATTAGATCAAGCTCAATTCCGTGAATTGGAAGCTTTTGCTAAGTTTGGTTCTGATTTGGATGCCTCTACTAAATTAACGATTGACCGTGGTCGTCGTAACTTAGAGATGTTGAAGCAACCACAATTCTCTCCTCAACGTGTAGAAGATCAGGTAGCGATGATTTACTTAGCTACTACTGGTAACTTAGATAAAGTACCAGTGGAGAAAGTACGTGAATTTGAAAAAGATTTTATTCAAGTATTACGTGCTACCGAAAAAGCTACATTGGATGCTTTAGGAGCAGGTAAATTTGATGATACCTTGACGGCTACACTTAAGCGTGTAGGAAATGAAGTAGCAGCTAAATACGCAGTATAAAAAATTAGAATGGTATGGCTTCCTTAAAAGAAGTAAGAAATAGAATCGTTTCAGTTAATTCGACGCAGCAAATCACCAAAGCCATGAAAATGGTTTCGGCAGCGAAGTTGCGTCGTGCTACAGATGCCATTGTCCAAATGCGTCCTTATTCTAAAAAGTTATCAGAAATGATAGCGACTGTTTCAGGACGTACGGATGCAGGAAAAGAAAATCCATTTACTGAAGTACGTGAAATTAAAAACGTATTGATTTTAGTGGTGACCTCTGACCGTGGTTTGTGTGGCGCTTTTAACGCGAATATTGGTAAAGCAACCATTGCTTTGATTCAACAAAAATATGCGGCTTTGCATCAGGCTGGCCGTGTTGAAATATTGCCATTAGGTAAAAAAGGGGGTGAATATTTGGGTCGTAGAGGGTATAAAATCAATACTGCTCACCAAGATATTTATACTAAATTAAACTTTGGCAATGCTCGTTTGATTGGAGAAGAAGTATTAGCTGGTTTTGCAGAAAAACAATATGATGTAGTTGAAATTGTGTTCAACGAATTCAAAAACGTAGCAACACAAATCATTCGTACTGAACAATTATTGCCTTTGCAAGAAAGCAATACTGGTGATGTGAAACCTTCCGCTGTGGATTATATTTTTGAGCCATCTGAAGCGGAAATCATCAATGAATTGATTCCTAAATCCATTAAGCTATCTATTTTCAGAGCCCTATTAGAGTCCAATGCCTCAGAGCATGGTGCTCGTATGACGGCTATGGATAAAGCTACGGATAATGCGGGTGAATTATTGAAAGCATTGAAATTAGAATATAACCGTTCACGTCAAGCCGCTATCACCAACGAGATCCTTGAGATTGTGGGTGGTGCTGAGGCTTTATCTGCTTAATCCTATGAAAAAGATACTTTTAGTGTTGGTTTTGGCTACTTTAGGAATGAGTGCTCAGGCACAATCATTCAAAGTTCCTACTCCTAGTCCATCTCAAACCATCAAACAAGAGTTTTCTTTATCTTCGGTAGAGATCACTTATTCCCGTCCTGCTCTTCGTGGACGTAAGATATTTGGTGATATCGTGCCTTTTGGAAAATTGTGGAGAGCGGGTGCCAATGCTCCTACCAAAGTAACTTTTGGAGAAGATGTCAAAATTCAGGGAAAAACCTTGAAAGCAGGTTCTTACCAATTGATGATCAATCCGTCTGAAAAATCATGGGAGATTATCTTCAACAGAGGAACTAATGGAGTTTTTAATTATCATCCAGAGGAAAATGTGTTAAGCACTACGGTTCCAACAGCTACTTTACAGTACCCGGTGGAATCTTTGGCATACCAATTTGAACTAGTTGCTGCCAATAAGATGTTTATTCAGATATCATGGGAAAAAACAACAGTTTCTATTCCAATAGAAACGGAGATTGATGCCAAGATTGCGGCTTCCATTGATCAAGTGATGAATGCGGACAACAAACCTTATTTTGAATCGGCTTCTTATTATTTTGAGACGGGTCGTGATTTGAACAAGGCTTTGGAGTGGGCTAGTAAAGCGACAACGGCTAACCCTACTGCGTTCTGGATTTTCCATTTAAAAGCGAAGATTCAAGCGAAAATGGGTGACAAAACGGGTGCCAAAGCAACGGCTTTGAAATCCATTGAATTGGCGAAAGCTCAAAAAAATGACGATTACGTAGCGCTTAATGAGAAATTAATTAAGAGCTTATAAAATAGAATTGCTTAATTTGAAAAAGCCTTTCTTAACAGGAAGGCTTTTTTTAGCTTATATATGGGAGAAGAAAAGGGATATAGTACCGATAAAGAGCAAGAAACCGCCGTTTTAGTGGCCGTGACTTCGCAAAAACAGAATGCACAACAAACGGCAGAATACTTAGCCGAGTTAGCATTTTTAGCCTCTACCTCAGGGGTGTTGACCTTGCATAGCTTTACACAAAATTTAGCTAAGCCAGATAACCGTACCTATGTGGGTAAAGGTAAATTAGAGGATGTGATTCGTTATGTGATAGACAAAGATGTGGATATGATCATCTTTGATGATGATTTAAGCCCATCTCAGGTTAGAAATATTGAATATGAGATTTCGCTATGCGGCAAGGAGATGAAAGTCTTGGACCGCAGTTTGTTGATTTTGAATATTTTCGCACAAAGGGCCAAAACGGTACAAGCGAAAACACAAGTGGAATTGGCCCAGTACCAATACATGCTTCCACGTTTGACCCGTATGTGGTCTCACTTATCCAAGCAGCGTGGTGGTGTGGGTATGCGTGGACCGGGTGAGAAGGAATTGGAGACTGACCGACGTATCGCCAATGACCGCATAGCCTTTTTGAAAGAAAAGTTGGAGGCGATAGACCGACAAACCTTTACTCAGCGTAAGAACCGTGACCGTATGGTGCGTGTGTCTTTGGTGGGTTATACCAACGTAGGTAAATCGACCTTGATGCAAAAGTTGGCCAAAGCGGATGTCTTTGCGGAGAATAAATTATTTGCTACGGTAGACTCTACCGTGCGTAAAGTGAGTTGGGAAGGTATTCCGTTCTTATTAACGGATACGGTAGGATTTATTCGTAAGCTCCCTACCCTATTGATTGAATCTTTTAAATCGACCTTGGATGAGGTAAGAGAAGCGGATATTTTATTGCATGTGGTGGATATTTCGCATCCAAACTTTGAGGAGCAAATTGAGATTGTTCAAGGGATTTTGAATGAAATGGGCGCAGGTGACAAGCCAACAATCTTAGTTTTCAATAAGATTGATTTATTCCCGGTGGAAGATGTATTCTTTGAAGGAGCGGCCTTGAATGAAGATGGCGAACCGGAATTAAGTAAAATGGACCGAGTAACTCAGTTCTTGAAGCAAACTCACTGGCAGACCAACCAACCTAAAACGGTATTTATTTCGGCAGAACAAAAAAGCAATTTGAATGAATTGCGGGATACTGTTATGAGTCTAATCAAAGATAAACACTACCAAATTTTCCCGAATTGGTTAGGTGGTAATCACTTGATGGGGCATAGTGATGAGTATGTGCCGGAGTAAATGGTAATGTAGAATTAGGAATGTAGAATGAAGAATTTTTTAGGATACTATTCTCGACATTCAACACATTTCGATAGAGTTGAATTAAAACTGTAAATTGATTTCAGAGCACCTTTCTACATTCTACATTTTACATTCTACATTTTACATTCTACATTTTATATTCTACATTCCTAATTCTACATTCTACATCATAACGCTTTCCCCCTCAACCTTAAGGAATTCGAAATCACCGACACGGAGCTAAAGCTCATGGCGAGGGCGGCGAGCATCGGGGATAAAAGTGTGCCGAAAAATGGGTACAGAACTCCTGCCGCAATGGGAATGCCTAATACGTTGTATCCCAAGGCAAAAAACAAATTCTCCTTAATGTTACGGATGACCATTTGGCTTAATTTTCTAGCCTTAGCAATATCCCGTAAATCTCCTTTAATGAGGGTTATCTCCGCACTTTCTATGGCCACGTCAGTTCCTGTTCCCATAGCTATTCCAATATCCGCCTGAGATAGGGCAGGTGCATCATTAATGCCATCTCCTGCCATAGCTACTTTTTTACCTTCGGCTTGCAAACGAACAATTTCATCCAGTTTCGACTGAGGCAACATCTGTGCTTTCCAAGCGTCTAATCCCAGTTTTTTACCCACCAAATCAGCCGTTTCTTGATTATCCCCTGTCAGCATAATCACTTGTAAACCTTCGGATTGTAGTTCTTGAATAGCTTGCTGGCTGGATTCTTTGATTTTATCGCTAATAACCAAAGCCGCTTGAGCTTCTTTTTCATCCGCAAAGTAAGAAATCGTTTTACCAAGTTTTTGCTCCGCAATCACCTGCTTGAACAAATCCACTGGAATATTGATACGGCGCTCCTCTAGCAATTTATGATTTCCTATGACGTAGGTTTTCCCTGCAATTTGCCCCAATACCCCTTTACCCAATAAGGCTTCAAAATGATCGACTTTGATGGCCGTAATTCCCAAATTCTTAGCAAAATTGACACTAGCTTTAGCCAAAGGATGCTCACTCAGCGAATTCAGTGATACTATTTTTTGCCAGACATCCCTCTCGATTATTTCCTCTGAACTGACCAACATTTTTTCCAGGGAAGGCTTGCCCTCAGTCACGGTTCCAGTTTTATCGATTATCACCACATTGACTTCAGCTAATTTTTCCAAAGCTTCGGCATTTTTAATCAATATACCATGTTGGGCACCCTTCCCTACTCCTACCATCACCGACATCGGTGTGGCTAAGCCAAGGGCACATGGACAAGCGATGATGAGCACCGCAATAGCATTCACAAAGGCAAAAGTATATGCATTTTCATCGGCCAACAAGGCCCAAGCCATGAAGGTTAAAAGCGAGGAAAGCACAACAGCGGGTACAAAATAGGAAGAAATGGTATCGGCCATTTTTTGAATGGGCGCTTTAGAACTACTTGCTCGGTGTACCAATTCAATAATTTGAGATAATAAAGTATCTGCCCCAATTTTATCTGTTTGAAGTACAAAACTCGTATTTCCATTAATGGAACCTGCCCTCACGATATCTCCAGCTTGTTTATCCACAGGAATAGGCTCCCCGCTAATCATGGATTCGTCAATGGAGGCATGACCATCCTGAATATGTCCATCTACAGGAATTTTTTCCCCAGGCTTCACGCGGATTAAATCTTGAACTTGGATTTGGTCAATCGAAACGATAACTTCTTTGCCATCCTTAATCAATGTCGCCTCATTGGGTACTAGTTTCAATAATTCCCGGATAGCTGCATTAGTCTTACCATGAGCTCTAGCTTCAAGTACCTGACCTAATAAAACCAAGGTTAAAATCACAGTAGCTGCTTCAAAATACACATAAACAGTACCATGATGCGAATGAAATTGATGGGGGAAAATGGATGGAAAAAAGAGAGCAATGAGCGAAAACAACCAAGCAGCGCCAGCGCCAATGCCTATTAAGGTAAACATATTGAAATGCCGACTAATCAATGATTGCCAAGCCCGTTCAAAAAACATCCAAGTAGCATAAAATACGACAGGGATAGATAAGGCAAGCTCCACCCAATTCCAGGTATTCATGGAGGCCCATTGAAATAAAGGGTTTCCAGGAATCATATCCGTCATGGAAATAACAAAAATGGGTAAGGTAAATGCAATGGCAATTTTTAATTTAAATAATAAGTTCTGATAGGTACTATTTTCATCTTCGATACCAGTTGCTTGAGCGACCAAATCCATGCCACAAATAGGGCAAGATCCAGGTTTAGCATAGGTTTTATCTCCCTCACAATGCATGGGACAATAATATAAAGCCCCTTGAATGGCTACGGGTTTTGGTTTGGCCAACAAAGTTTGGGGATTTTGACCAATGTGGTAATTTCCCCCGCTAGCTTGCAAAGCCTTTTCAAAAACGTCGGTGGAAATATGATGTTCCAACTCAATGATGGCTTCGGCTTTTTCCAAATCAACGGTAGCTTTGGCCCCTTCTACGGAGTTTAAGGCTTTTTCAACGTGACTTCGGCAGCCTTGGCAACTCATGCCAGTTATGGGGTAGGTATGTTTCATTTCAATGTAGAATGAGGAATGTAGAATGTAGAATGTAGAATTGTCGACTTTATCCTGTAAAACAAATATTTAAGGGGAAGCATTCAAATATAAGCAAGTATTTTGCTCTTGAATGATAAATTTAAAAAAAGCTCCGTTTCTATCTTTTGTTGGGATTAAGCTTTCAATTTCAAAATTTAGTGATCAGGGTTAAGTGATTAGTGGTTCCCATTTGAAAATAGATTTTCAAATGGCTATTCGACTTGACACTTCAAAGAATAACTTTTGATATTGGCTTCGAGAACCTCAGCCAACTGTAAAATCGAAATGTGCTATTCGACATGTTCCGCAGGGTCATGTCGAATGATAAGATTATTGGAATTTGTAATTCCATTCTATTTTGAAGGCCTCAAACAAAAACTAAATTATCGCTAATCACAAGGTATTTCTTTTTTTGGAGAAAAAAAGAAACAAAAAAACTTGAAACAAATCGGTTAATCCTAAGACGAATTCCGCTTTCGCGGAACCGATGCTCACTTCGCATACGGCTTTAATTTTTGACTCTTGGCTATGCCCTTCGCACAGTGTCAAAAATGCGCCTACCGCTTCGCTCATGCTCCGTTCTAATCTTTCGTTGGGATTAACCTCTGAATGTAGAATGTAGAATGATGAATGTAAAATTTTAGATCTGAAGGTTATTCCTTAAGCTTATGCTAAAGGGAATGAACGAAGCGGGAATCGAGTCGAGCGCAAACTGGCACATCTAACGTTTAGGTTCACCTTTGTTTGAGAGAGATACTCGTAGTGGCCCCAGCGGGAATCGAACCCACATCTAACGTTTAGGAAACGTCTATTCTATCCGTTGAACTATGGCGCCAAAATAGACTTGCAAATTAATCATTTTAGAACAAAAAATTTGATAATATTTGATTGGGTAGTTCTTTATCTTGTAGCTTTGAACCAAACAATTATTAGTCAAAAACCTAATTCTATGAAAACCCTGTGGATGAAAAAATCATTTCTTTTAGGTATTAGCCTACTTTTCAGTCTCTCTTTTGAGTTATTTGCTCAAGAAAAAGTAGAGCGATGGAATCGAATAGAACTGGTTTGGAATGCCCCCTTTAAAGGTAATGGATTCCAAGATGTAGAATTCAAAGCTACTTTCGTTCATCAAGATACTACGATGACCATTTCGGGTTTTTATGATGGCGACAATCGGTTTAAAATTCGATTTATGCCCACCAAATTAGGTACTTGGCGCTTTACCACACAAAGTAATGTGGCAGGATTAACCAAAAAATCAGGGACTTTGGAATGCATCACTCCTTCAATACAAAACCATGGTATGGTCAAAACCCATCAAATGGTGCATTTTAGTTATGCTGATGGGAAAATATATTACCCTTTGGGAACAACCGCTTATGCTTGGAACCACATGGGAACTGAATTGCAAAACTTGACTTTGGCTTCCTTATCAAAGTCTGGCTTTAATAAAATTAGGATGTGTGTATTTCCCAAAAACTATGATTTAGTAAAAGAAGAACCCAAGCTATACCCCTTTCTTGTCAAAGAAATTAAACGAGATGAACAGGGTAATACGACCAATATTTGGGATTACTCTCAATTTAATCCCACTTTTTTTCAACACCTAGAAAAGCAACTAGATGCATTGCAAAACTTAGGAATAGAGGCTGATTTAATTCTATTCCATCCATATGATAAAGGAAGATGGGGATTTGATGCCATGCCCCGAGAGGTCAATATTCGGTATATTCAATATTTATTGTCACGTATTTCCTCTTTTAGAAATGTTTGGTGGTCGATGGCCAACGAATGGGATTATGTGAAATCAAAAACTGTTGCGGATTGGGATGAATTAACTAAAACAGTTGTCAAATCAGACCCATATCGCCATTTATGTTCTATTCATGGAGCTACTGCAACCTATTTTGATTATTGGAAACCGGAATTTACCCATGTAAGCGTGCAAGATGAATCACCGGTTCAAAGTCCCAATTCCGCAGCCATGCTCCGAAATGTATATCATAAACCCGTGGTTTTGGATGAAGTAGGATATGAAGGCAATCTTAAATCGCGCTGGGGAAGATACAGTCCTGAAACCATGACTCATTTGATTTGGAATGGAGTGATGGGTGGCACTTACGTGACTCATGGAGAATCATTTATGTTTAAAGATCACCGAGATACGATATTCTGGGCTAAAGGTGGCCGATTTGTTGGCGAAAGTTGGAAGCGAATTCGTTTTTTGAGACAACTATTAGAAGAAGGTCCTGGGCCTATGACTTTGTCGGATGTTTCACGCGACAATGTTACATCATCCGGTGGAAAGGGAAATTATTTAGTTTATTTTGGCAAACAAATTCAGGAATATTGGATGTTTAATTTACCTGTCAACAATGGATCTTTTGGTAAATTAAGTGCAGGCACTCGCTTTCAAGTCGATATTATTGATACTTATGCTATGACCGTTCATACCCTACCGGAGATATTTGAAACGGGAAAAGACAGTGATTATCGGTTTTATGACAAAGATTGGAAGAAAATCAGGTTGCCAGAAAAGCCCTACATCGCGCTACGAATCAGGGAAATCCATGAATGATTAACCTAGCTTTAGGGTATTTTAATTATTAACAATACATTAAGATGAATAATCAGTACTATTTTTATGTAAAATAAGATAAATTAGAACTTCAATCTAAACCTATATGTCAAAAAAAGAAAAAGAACTGCCAAGCAGAAGAAGTTTCATTCAGCAAGTTTCATTTGCATCCATATTCCTACTTTCTGGACAAATCAAGGCCATAAGTCCAAATGAAGTAGAGGCATTCCGAAAAAAGGTCAAATTGCGTTTTATTGTAGCATCTGACATCCATTATGGGCAAGCTAATACTCCTTTTGAGGAGATGTTGGACAAGGCCATTCAACAAATCAACCAATTTCATGCCGATAATCCATTGGATTTTTGTGTCATGAATGGGGACATTGTCCATGATGATAAATCCTGGATGCCTAAAGCCAAACAGAAAATTGACGGACTTAAAATGCCGTATTACGTGACACGGGGAAATCATGATTTAGTAAGTGCCGATTTTTGGAAAGAAATATGGGGTACTCCATTGAACCACCAGGTCGTGCATAAAAAAGTGGGTATTTTATTAGGTGACACATCCAATGAACAAGGCAAATATTTATGCCCCGATTTAATTTGGCTAAAAGAGCAATTGGAGTTGCACAAAAAATACAAACAAGTATTATTGTTTTTACATATTCCCCAAGCCAAATGGACCAAACACGGCATTGATCATCCGGAATTTTTTGATTTATTAAAAAATTACCCCAATGTCAAGGCAGCTTTCCATGGTCATGAGCATGATCAAGATGGAGTTAAAATGATGAATAATACCCCGTTTTTATTTGATTCCCATATTGGGGGAAGTTGGGGTACAGCTTATAAAGGCTATCGTGTGGGTGAATTATTACAAGATGGAACTTTAATCACCTATATGATGAACCCTGAAGTGAAGATGGAGGAACTTAGCTTTTAAACGCCAAGATTAAACCGTGTAGCACGGAAAAGTATCGAAACTCCTAACGCTGTCAGGGTTCCAAACCCTGCCAGCGTTGCTGAAACAGGTTTAATCAGCCGTTTAACGAATGAGTTTTCGAATTAATTGTCCAAGAAATAGATATTCATCTAGGATACGTCATCGTATGATATCCAACTCAAAAAAATAATATTCCTGGTAAAAGTTTAAACAAAAAAAAAGTCGAAGCTTAAAAAGTTCCGACTTTCTGCAATCCGTGTTCTAATGTTTTAGAGGTTTCCCTCTTATTGAAATGACGTATAGGGCATCACTTCAATTTCTTTATTTATCCAATCGATTCACGTAAACGAATGATTGAATATTTGGTTTCGCTCCTTTGAAGTCAATGATGTAGAAATACACACCATCTGTAATAGTACCTTCTCCTTGAACGACACCTATGCCTTTAGGTATCTCTCCACCCCAATCATTTTTATAATTGTCGGTTTCGTACACTATACTACCCCAACGGTTAAAGATGGTTAAATGGTGACTTGGCATGCTCATGATTCCAGGAATCACAAACTTATCATTAATACCATCTCCATTTGGAGAGAATCCTTGCGTAACAAACGGTTCGCAAATGTCTTTATCCTTACTATTTGGAATACCATCTTTATCACAATCTGGTAATGCTCCATAGTTGATGTCATCTTCTAATTTATCCGGTATACCATCACCGTCATCATCTGGATCTTTGTAATCCGGAATACCATTTCTATCCGTATCAATTGGATTCAATGGATCTGGTCCAACTTCTTCCTTATCGGAGATTCCATTGTTATCTGAGTCAACATCACGGTAATCAGGTAAACCATCTAAATCTGCATCTGAAGGTTTGTTTGGATCACTACCTACTTCCATCTTATCTGGAATACCGTCTGCATCGGAATCAGTATCACGGAAGTCATAGATACCATCCTTATCTGTATCCAAAGGTCTGCTAGGATCTGGTCCCACCTCAACTAAATCAGGTATGGTATCCGCATCCGTATCAAGATCTAAGTAATCTGGTAGACCATCCTTATCCGTATCTACTGGTACTTTTGGACTATCTCCAGCTTCAATTTTATCTGAAATGGTGTCATTATCAGAATCCGTATCTGTGTAGTTGGCTTTTCCATCTTTATCCGAGTCTACTGGAATCATTGGATCTTTACCTGCTTCTACACTATCTGGAATACCATCATTATCTGCATCTAATTCACGGTAATCAGGAACAGTATCTCCGTCAGTATCTTGAGGTTTCAATGGATTAGCACCCGCCTCAATGAAATCAGGAATACCGTCATTATCCGAGTCAGTATCACGGTAATCGTATTTAGGACTTCCATCTGTATGGGTATCAGCATCTGTGTTCAATGGATTATTGACATCTGCACCAACCTCAATGATATCCAACATTCCGTCATTATCTGAATCTATGTCACGATAATCTGGCAATAAATCTCCATCAGAATCTAGTGGAACTAATGGTACTTTTCCTGCTTCAATACTATCTGGAATGGTATCATTATCCGAGTCGGTATCTAACATATCTGCTAGACCATCCTTGTCTGTATCTACTGGTGCACCATTGATGATACCTACCTCTACTCCATCTGGCATCGTATCATTATCTGAATCCACATCACGGAAATCAGCCAATCCATCTTTATCTGTATCTCTTGGCATATTTGGATTAGGGCCAGCTTCCATTTTATCAGAAACGGTATCGTTATCAGAATCGGTATCTTGGAAATCATACTTGCCATCTTTATCAGAATCTAGCGGTTTCCAAACATCACTTCCCACCTCCACTTTATCTGGAATCGTATCATTATCTGCATCCAATTCTAACATATCCGGAATTCCGTCTCCATCTGTATCCACAGGTTTTGTTAAGTCTTTACCTGCTTCTACGCTATCTGGAATACCATCACCATCAGAATCTGTATCCTCAAAGTTTTTCAAACCATCACCATCTGTATCCCAAGGCTTATCACAATTACCCACTTCCACATTATCCAAAATACCATCTCCATCTGAATCCGTATCGCGGAAGTTGGCTAATTTATCTTGATCCCAATCTGCTCCACCTTCAACACCATCGCGAATACAGTCATTATCTGAGTCTAGGTCTAAGAAATCTGGCGAACCATCTTTGTCCGAATCAATAACCGCTTTGTATTCACCACGATCATCCCAACCATTTTCGTTGCCATCATTTAAGTTATCGCATTCTCTACACTTATCTTTTCCTTCCCAAGCATCTGGAATTCCATCACCATCGGAATCATCATCTAAGTAATTTGGAATACGATCTCCATCATTATCTGTATCACGCTCGTCACTATCACCTAACCAGTCACCATCAGCATCTTTATCGCGGTAGTTTGGTCTACCATCTTTATCTGGGTCATTGGTTAATTCTACCTTATCGGCAATACCATCACCGTCTGAATCTAAATCGATGTAGTCTGGAGTTCCGTCCTTATCTGTATCAGGTACTGGAGCAGGATTTCCTTCTAAGAAATCAGCTAATCCATTTCCATTTACATCTGGAGATGCACCATTTTTATCTACTCGACCATCGTAATTATCATCGATCGTTCCACGCTTATTATCTGTTCCTTCCCAAGCATCTAAAATACTGTCATTGTCAGAGTCAATGTCTAAGAAGTTCATCACGCCATCACCATCGGTATCGAATGATCTTTCTTGGGTATCTAAAATACCGTCATTGTCTGAATCTAAATCCAAGTAGTTAGCATCACCATCTCCATCACTATCCATATTCTTTTCGATCATATCTAAAATACCATCATTATCAGAATCTGGATCTAGGAAATTTGGAATGCCATCTGAATCAAAGTCTTGACAAGTACCAGTACCTAGGTAACCTCCATTACACTCCATTTCATTGGAAATACCATCACTATCGCAATCACCTGCAAAGTATTTAGCATAACCTATACTTCCTTTAGGAGGAATATAACCAGCAATTCCACCAGAACATGCATTGGAAGGTTCTACGTCCGTTCCATTAGGTGATCCATCACCATCACAATCGATGGCTTTCCAAGCAGCTGATGTTTTAGACATAACAAACGAGCTCATCAAATATGAACAACCATCATTCATGTCTGTTTTATCTATCAATTCTTGCTCATCTGTAACACTATCACCATCAGAATCAGCCGATACAATGACGATTTCAGGTGTTTGAACAGCTGCCCCTTCGGTAGGCGTGATGGTGAATTTAGTTGAACCTGAAGTACCTTGTTTGTACGTAATTCCAAGTACAGAGAAGTCGGCCACACCATTTACAAAGTCAGTTGGTTTCGATAATGTATAAGTAGTCTGTGCTGTCGTAGTAGTACCAGAAACATTGGATACAACAATTTTCACAGGGTTAAGTGCAGCATTGAAGGTTGTAACGGTATTACCGTAATCATCAATGGCTACCATGGTACCCGTTATTGGTTTTCCAGCTTCTTGCTGTGCATCTAAATCAACTTGCAGCGTAGAGAAATTAGCAGGAACTACTGTTACTGGTAATTTATTTTCCGTTTTAGTAACGATAGAACCCGTAGGCGTTTTAACTTCTAATTTGGCTACTTCCGCAGCAAATAATACAACCTGGATGGTGGCAACTCCATTGACAAACTTCACTGTGAAGCTTGAGCCAAATGGTGTCATTCCGTTCAAGACTAAGTTCGAACTTGGAGTAGCAGTTCCTGTTTTGCCATTGGCCAAACTTGGTCCTCCCGAGGCACTTGTTAAAATATTAACTGTAGTATTATTGGTCGTTTTCTTACCCGTTTCAACTCTTGCTTGTGGATTTTTGGTATCACTTGGAATTGAGGCAGTAGTAACTAAGTTGGCGCCAGCTTGAGGATTAGCCGTGCCATTAGGAGCAATAGATGCACCTGCCAATTGCAATAGCTGGTCTCCCGTGAAATTCGTAACGACATTACCAAATTGATCGGTTGCCTTCACGGTCATAGTAATCGTTGAACCAGCAGGTACCGTTTGATCATTGGTGGAAATGATAAAATTAGTAGGAGCGCCTGCAGTTACATTGAATGCATTAGACTCCCCAGTTTTACCTGTGATATTGCTAGAACTTAATCCACTTCCAGTGGCTAATAATACAACTCCCGTTTCACTCTTAGTATATGACCATCCAGTAATTTCAACTGAAGGTGAGCCAGCTATTAAGGTTGCAGAAGCAGTTCCTGAAATAGTACCGGTTCCTGTTTTAACGGTCAAAGTAATTAGCCCACTAGCAGTAGCATTTACCGGATTATTGGTTACGTCCACCAAGGTAGCCGTTACTGTTTGTGGTAATCCAGCTACGTGGTTAGCAATGGTACTTAACTTAATTTTAGCCGCTTCACCTGAACTAAATGTGATAGACGGACTAGTAACGCTAACACCAGTAGCGGATGTAAATGTCAATGTACCGACTCCAATACCTCCGCTGTATACTAAACCTAGACTTGTTAAGTTAGCAACACCATTTACAAAGTCATTCGATGCATTCAGTTTATTGACACCCGATAAGCCTGTAATGGTACCGACTAAACTTGAGGTTACAGTTACATTATTGCTGCTTGCATTGAAGTTAGTGATGATATTACCGAAGGCATCTTGCGCCGTCAAGGTATTGAGACCAACTAGGGCTTGTCCAGCCACTTGAGGGCTAGTTAAGCTTAATTCAAACTTAGACATAGCACCAGCACTTACAGCTACAGTTAAGCGATCGGATCCACTTGTAGTAAGCGAACCTTCACTTGCTGTGATAGTTGCTGTCTCCGCTTTGTACAAGCGCATCACTGCGGTAGCTACCCCTGAGGTAAAGGTTAAATTAGTCACTGTACCTAGGTTGGTTCCATCAATGCTAGGACTTTGAACTGGATTAGCCGAACTAGTTGCCCCAGCAAAAGTAAGTTGTTTTGAACCTGAATATGCCGAAGCTGTATTACCACTTGCATCTTTTGCGGTAATGGTAATGATTTGCTGTCCACCTGCAGTTTGTGTGCCAGAACCCGTAATAACTAATTTAGTTGGCGCACCAGCATTGAAAGTGATGCTTGCTGTCGTTTGACTGCTTGTTCCACTTAATACTGGATTACCATTTAAACTTGCCACAAATACACCCGTACCTGGGGTAGTTGAACTCACGGTGGCGGTATAAGTTCCGTTTCCATTATCAGTCACAGCAGATACTGTTCCTACACCTGAAGACTTAGTAATTAGAACAGTAGCTCCACCAGTAGTAATGCTATTTCCATTAACATCTTTAGCTGTTACCGTCAATGTTTGTGTACTTCCATCTGCCAATAAGCTAGCTGTTGTAGGACTTAAGGTAGAAGTTGTAGCATTAGCCGCGCCCACTGTAAAGGTAACGCTTGCCTGAGTTTGAGTAGCTGTTCCACTTAAAACTGGATTTGAATTAATTGTAGCAACAAATACTCCTGTACCAGCTTGCAACGAACTAACTGTAGCTGTGTAAGTTCCATTAGCATTATCTGTCACCGCAGAAACCGTACCTACTCCGGATAATTTTGTAATTAGAACGGTGGCTCCTCCAGTGGTTATTGAATTTCCTAAGGCGTCTTTCGCTGTTACTGTCAAGGTCTGTGGAATTCCAGAAGCTAACAAGCTTGAACTTATTGGAGTTAAAGTGGATGTTGCTCCACTAGGTACATTTGCATTTATTACAACAGAGTTACTTGTAATAGCTGTTCCACTTGCTGGCGTAAAGGTAAAGGTTCCCGTACCTGTAACTCCTGAATAAGTCAATCCTGATAAGTTGGAAACGCCTGCTACAAAATCAGTAATATTAGAAAGTTTATTTACTCCTGATAAGCCAGAAATTGTACCTGCTAAGCTACTAGTCACAGTGATATTATTGGTAGCGGCGTTAAATCCAGTTACCGTATTTCCATAAGCATCTAAGGCCGTTAAGGTGTTAGTACCTGTAAAGGCTGAAGCACTATTTTGTGGTGAAGCTAAGCTTACCGATAATTTAGAGAAGGTACTTGGTGTTACTGTCAAACTTAAGCGATCTGTACCAGTGCTTGAAATTGTTCCAGAGCTTACAGAAATCAATGCCGTTTCAGCCTTATATAAAGTCACATTCAAGGTAGCAACACCATTCACAAAATTGACCGAAGTTGTAGAACCAAAGGCGATGCTTCCTGCCAATGGAGAAATCGCAGGATTTAAGGACACGTTGGCTCCTGAGAATACCATGGACTTAGTTCCGGTGTAAATCGTGGATGTATTTCCATTACTATCCTTGGCTGTTATGGTAATACTTTGAGGAACTCCAGCCATGACACTTGAAGCAGCAGCTGTTATGACAAATTTAGTTGCTTCTCCACCATTAATTAGGACATTAGCACTTGTTGAAGCAGTACCCGTCGCTGGAGTAAATGTAAATGTTCCAGTACCAGGGTTACCAGTATAAATCATTCCTAGGCTAGTTAAATTAGCCACACCATTAACAAAGTCACCAGCGGCAGTCAACTTATTCGTACCTGATAAACCTGTAATGCTTCCTGTTAAACTAGAACTTACTGTAATATTATTGGTCGAAGCATTAAAGTTTGTCACCGTGTTGCCATAAGCATCTTTGGCTGTCAGGGTATTGATACCTTTGAAAGTCTCAGCATTATTTTGAGGACTTGCCAATGCAATCAATAATTTATTAAAGGTTCCTGCAGTAACATTTACTGTTAATCGGTCTGTTCCATCTGATACGATACTACCATCAGTTACTTCTACCACGGCTGTTTCCACTTGATATAGTATCATACTAGCTGTTGCCACACCATTACTAAAGGTGATGTTCGTAGCTGAATTAAAATCTATTTCAGCCACAGTGGCATTCGTAACAGGGCTCGTAGATGGATTAGCACCGGAGAATGTCAATTGTTTTGCACCAGTGTAAGTCGTAACTGTATTGCCACTTTCATCTTTCGCTGTAATGGTGATGGTTTGAGCCACACCAGCTGCTTGATTAGATGCTCCAGTTATAATCAGTTTAGTAGCACTTCCGCTAGTGAAGTTTATATTAGTACTAGTCACAGCAGTTCCTGTAGCTGGAGTGAAGGTTAAAGTTCCTGTTCCTGCTGTACCAGTAAATTTCAATCCAAGGTTAGTTAAATTGGCTATACCATTGATAAAGTCTCCAACAGCATTCAATTTATTCGTTCCTGATAGACCTGTGATGGTACCTGTTAGACTAGCACTTACGGTAATATTATTAAGCGATGCATCAAATGTGCTTACTATATTTCCATATGCATCCAAGGCCGTTAAGGTGTTTGTACCTGTAAAGGCTACCCCAATAACTTGTGTATTGGCAAGACTAGCTTGCAATTTGCTGAAGCTTGCAGGACTTACAGCTACTGCTAAACGATCAGCCCCTGAAGATGTGATGGTTCCGTCACTAACTGATATAATGGCATTTTCTACTTTGAACAAGTTCATACTCACAGTAGCCACACCATTACTAAATACCACATTAGTAGCTATGCCAAAGGATGTATTCGCAACCGTTGGACTTGTCACAGGTAATGTGGATGCAGTAGCTCCAGAGAAGGTTAAGCTTTTCGTACCCGTATAGCTAGTAATCGTATTGCCACCTGAATCTTTGGCTGTTAAGGTAATCGTTTGAGCTGTACCTGCCACTTGATTCGAAGAACCTGTAATAATTAATTTATTTAAGGCTCCTGGGTTAATTGCAACTGGACCTCCAGTACTTGCTAAGCCCGTAGTTGGCGTAAAGGTGAAGTTTACGTTTCCTGCCAATCCAGCATATACGATACCTAGGTTTGTCAAATTAGCCACACCATTGACAAAGTCACCTGCGGCATTCAATCTATTCGTACCAGATAAACCTGTAATCGTTCCTGTAAGGCTTGAGCTAACAGTAATGACATTGGAACTTGCGTTAAAGCTAGTTACAGTATTTCCATAAGCATCTTTAGCAGTCAGGGTATTCGTACCTGTCCAAGCTACACCGTTAGATTGAGAAGCAGCTAAACTTACCGCTAATTGACTAAATCCACCAGGGTTAACCGTTAGAGTTAATCTGTCAGATCCACTTGAAGCAGTAATGCCAGACGTACTTGCAGCAATATTAGCTGTTTCAACAGCATAAAGCGTCAAGTTGGTACTAGCCACACCATTGACAAAGTTGATTATGGTATTCGAAGCAAAATTGCTGGCCGCAGAAGTTTTATCCGTTGAACTGGCTGTGAAATTTCCATTTGGTGATAAACTTGCTCCTGAGAATACTAAAGTTTTGTCGCCTGAGAAACTTGTTACAATATTACCATTGGCGTCTTTCGCAGTAATTGTAATAGCTTGTGCTATACCAGCCGTTTGAGTGGCCGTAGCACTTGTAAGCACTAATCGAGTAGCTGTACCAGAGCTAATACTTACGTTAGAGCTGGTAATTGCTAATCCTGTTGCAGGGGTAAAGGTAAATGTTCCTGTTCCAACAGTACCCGTGTAGATTAAGCCAAGGCTACTTAAGTTCGCTACTCCATTCACAAAGTCACCAGCAGCTGATAATTTATTTGTACCAGACAATCCGCTAATGGTACCTGGTAAGCTCGTGCTAACCGTGATGTTATTGCTTGATGCGCTAAAGTTAGTAACTGTATTTCCGTAAGCATCTAAAGCTGTCAAGGTATTGGTACCTGTAAAGGCTACACCATTGGTCTGAGATGCAGCCATGGTCAATCCTAATTTAGCGAAAGATCCTACTCCTACTGTAATAGCCAAGCGGTCAGATCCAGTAGCACTTAAAGTACCATCACTTACAGCGATATTAACTGATTCAGCTAAATATAGAGATAAATTAGTGGTAGCCACTCCATTGGTAAAGGTGATCGTAGTAGCAGTACCAAAACTAATTTGGTTAGCATTTTTATCAGTAGCCTTAGGGGTAGTTACAGGGCTTAATGAGCTAAGAGCACCCGAGAAGGTTAATGATTTATCCCCAGCAAAAGAAGTAATGGTATTTCCACTTAAATCCTTCGCCGTGATTGTAATCGTTTGACTCGTTCCAGCCGTTTGCGTGCCGGATCCTGTAATCACAAACTTATTGGCTGATCCTGGATTGATCGTTATGCTACCACTTGTTACAGC
Source organism: Aquirufa sp. Wall-65K1 (assembly GCF_054558475.1). Classification (NCBI taxonomy): domain Bacteria; kingdom Pseudomonadati; phylum Bacteroidota; class Cytophagia; order Cytophagales; family Flectobacillaceae; genus Aquirufa; species Aquirufa sp. Wall-65K1. The sequence goes on from NZ_JBPXKD010000001.1 coordinate 761,836, forward strand.
TGTCCCTGTTGCTGGAGTGAACGTAAATGTGCCACTACCAACTGTTCCTGTGTACTTCAAGCCTAAGCTTGTTAAGTTGGCCATCCCATTCACAAAATCACCTGCACTTGTTAATTTATTGCCACCACTTATTCCACTGATCGTTCCTGTTAAGCCTGTCGTACTTACCGTAATGTTATTCCCACTCGCATCAAAGCCGGTCACCACGTTG